>CACJNE010000031.1 GCA_902594675.1 uncultured Pelagibacteraceae bacterium | reverse complement strand
TGGGGTGTTCCTTTACCAATATTTATTTCAAAAAAAAATGGAGAGATTTTGATAGATGATGAAGTTTTTGAAAATATCGCAAAAATTTATGAAAAAGAGGGCTCCGATTGTTGGTTTGAAGAAAATTTTCAGAGACTTCTTGGAGATAAATATAAGGCAGAGGATTTTACCAAATCATCAGACATAGTAGAAGTTTGGTTTGATAGTGGTTCAACACACTCTTTTGTATTAGAAAAAAGAGAAGATTTAAAATGGCCTGCATCAATGTACTTAGAGGGCTCGGACCAACATAGAGGATGGTTTCACTCTTCTTTACTTGAATCATGTGGAACTAGAGGGAGAGCACCCTTTGAAAGTATTCTATCACATGGTTTTGTCGTTGATGGAAAAGGTCTTAAAATGTCTAAATCAACAGGCAATGTAATCGCCCCTGAAGATATTTTGAAAAAATATGGTGCTGATATACTTAGAATCTGGGTCGCATCATCAAATTATGCTGAGGATTTAAGAATAGATTATTCAATTTTAGATCAACATTCAGAGTCTTACAGAAAAATAAGAAATACTTTCAGATATCTTTTAGGAAATATGCAAGATGATTATTCAAAAATAGATTTTGAAAAAATTGAATTAAATGATTTGCCTGAACTAGAAAAATACATGCTTCACAGATTATTTATGATTAATAAAAGTTTTAATGAATATTTTAAATCCTACAATTTTCACAATCTGTACAAAGAATTACTTAATTTCTGTACTGTAGAGTTGTCAGCGTTCTATTTTGATATAAGAAAAGATCTTCTTTATTGTGATCCAAAAGATTCAAAAAAAAGATCAGATTGTATTTTAATATTAAAGGTAATTTTAGAGTGTCTACTAAAATGGTTTGCACCTATATTGTCTTTCACTACTGAAGAAATTTATCATCTAATTTCTAAAGATGACAGAGAGGGTAGCATCCATTTGCAAAAATTTGTTAAAATTCCCAATCAATGGAAAAATGAGGAATTAAATTATAAATGGCAAAAGATTAAACTAATAAGAGATGAAGCAAATATTAGTATAGAAAGCAAAAGAGCCGAAAAAATTATTGGCTCAAGTTTGGAGGCTGATATTGAAATCAAAATCAAAAATCAAGATATGTTTAATATAGCACAGAACCAAGATTTCTCAGAAATTTGTATAACTTCCTCAGCCTCAATCTCAAATGACAACAATTTAGAAAAAGAAATTGAAGTTATTAGTTCAAAAGCTATTGGAAATAAGTGTCCTGTTTGTTGGAAAATTAGCAAAGAAATATGTGAGAAACATGGACATTTAACTGTTCAATGAAAAATGAAAATATAAAAAAAATTGCACTCAGTATTTCAATTTTAGTATTAATTTTTTTATTAGATAGAATATCTAAAATTTTAATTCTTAATATATTAGAGGACACAGGCAAAGTAGATATTTACATAAGCTCATTCTTAAATTTTTATCTTATTTGGAATAAAGGAATTGGATTCGGCCTGCTTTCTTCAGACCAAAATTATTTTTATAATTTTGTGACAGCTTTAATTGCTTTGATTAATTTTGTTATAATTTATATGTTATTTAATGAAAAAGGTATGAAGTATTATTTTTTGTTGGTCATTCTAGGAGGATCACTTGGAAATTTATTTGATAGAATGTATTTTAGAGCTGTGCCAGACTTTATAGACTTAAATTATAATGGATATCATTGGTTTATTTTTAATGTAGCAGATATATTTATTACTATAGGAATTATTTTACTTATTCTGGCCGAATTTATAAGTTATAAAAAAGTAGATGAATAAATTTTTTAAAATTTATAAATTTTTGTTTCTATTATTTTTCTTATATTCATGTGGGTCGGTAGGAGATGCATTACAAGGTAAGAAAAGATCTGATCAAGGTGATGAATTTTTGATTGATAAAAAAAATCCTTTGGCTATGCCCCCAGATTTTGATAAGCTGCCAGTGCCTGGAGATAAAATTGCAAAATCCACAAAAGATATTGAAAATGATCAATCTAATATAGAAAATTTATTAAAGAAAAGTGCAGATGAACAAGAAAACGAATCAAATCAATCATCTTCCTCTATAGA
>CACJNE010000030.1 GCA_902594675.1 uncultured Pelagibacteraceae bacterium | reverse complement strand
TTCCTGGATGACAAACCCCTATAGGTAATTCTCTTTTTAATTCTTTTTCTAATTTATCACTTATCTCTTTTATTGTTTTAATTATCTTTGTGTAATCTTTGGGACAATCAGTTCTTTCACGATTACTTTCGTTACCATTTTCATCAAGAACCACACTCTCAATTTTTGTTGCTCCAACGTCTATACCTATCTGCATAAATCAATAAGTTGCTCTGCCACCACTTAAATCAAATACTGCAGCTGTTGAAAAAGAGTTTTCCTCACTTGATAACCAAGTAACTAAAGATGCAAGTTCATCTACTTTAGCAAATTTTTTTCTTGGAATTTTGGATAACATGTAATTGATATGCTCTTCAGTCATTTGATCAAAAATTCGCGTTTTTGCAGCTGCAGGAGTAACACAATTCACGGCAATATTATTTTCAGCAAGTTCCTTTCCTAAAGATTTAGTTAAACCAATTACACCAGCTTTTGAGGTGCTATATGCGCTAGCATTTGGATTGCCTTCTTTTCCAGCAATTGAAGCAATATTTACAATTCTACCATAATTATTTTTTAGCATAAATGGCACAACTTCTTTACAACAGTAAAAAACAGAATTTAAATTTAATTCTATAACTTTTCTCCAATCATCAATTGGATATTTCTCTAAAGTCACATTAGGTCCTGTAATTCCTACATTATTGATAAATATATCAATTTTTTTGAATTTATTTTCAGTTTCTTTTAAGTTTTTTTTTATACTCTTGTGATCGGATACATCTACAATTTGATATGAAACTTTATTTGATTTAATTTTATTTATTGCTTTCTTAATCTCCTTTACATCTATGTCCCAAATTACAACACTTGCTCCAGAGTCTATGAAACGCTCTGTGATAGCTAATCCAAATCCTTGAGCTCCTCCAGTAACAATAGCAACTCTATCTTTAAGATCAAATTTAATCATTTTTTATTTTTTTTGATCTTATTAAAGGAAAAGCTAATGCAATTAAAGATAAAATAAAAAATGTTAAAGCAATTGGTCTTGTTAAGAACATAAGCCAATTTCCATCAAATATAACTAAAGATTGTCTTAAAGTTCCCTCCACTAATTCTCCTAAAATTAATCCTATAATAACAGGTACAACCGAAAAACCAAATCTTCTCATAAAAAATCCAAGCACACCAAAAAATAACATAATCCAAACATCAATAATTGACTGACTTAAAGAATAAGTTCCACAAACAGATACAGCAAATATCATAGGCCATAAAATTTTGTTAGGAACAAGAGTTATCCTCGCAAATAATTTTGCACCAAAAAATCCAAATATAAAAAATAAAACATTTGCTATTAACATAGCCCCAAAAATTCCATATAAAAAGTCTGGCTGTTCTCTAAATAAATCTGGACCAGGCCTAACACCATGAATAATTAAACCAGTTAATATTACTGCTGTTGTAGCACTTCCAGGAATTCCAAGGGCTAAAGTTGGAACCATTGCACCCCCAGTAGCAGCATTATTAGCAGCCTCCGCTCCAGCAATTCCTTCTATTGATCCTTTGCCAAATTCATCTGGTTCTTTAGAAAATCTTTTTGCTTCTGAATAACCAATCAAAGATGCAACTGTTCCTCCCTCAGCTGGTAAAACACCAATAAAAGATCCTATGCCACTTGATCTTAGAATTGTTTTCCATGTTTTTTTATAATCATCTAGAGATGGAAGTTTAACTGCTTTTAGTGCAACTCTTTTAAAAACTTGATCAAGAAGTGTAGACTGGGTTAACATTTCACTTATAGCAAATAAGCCTACTACTACAGGTATAAATCCAATTCCAACCGAAAGTTCATTAATTCCATAAGTAAATCTATCAATTGAAGTCATAAAATCTTTTCCGATAGTAGAAATTAAAATTCCAAATGCGCCAGCGATTAAATTTTTAATTGGACTTCCCTCGCCAATTGATGCGAGCATTGTTAAACCAAAAATAGCTAATGCAAAATATTCTGGTTGGCCAAATTCATATGCAAGTTTAGCTAAGACAGGTGCAAAAAATACTAAAACTATAACACTAAAAATTCCACCCACTGTACTTGAAACGGTTGCCATACCTAAAGCTCTTCCTGCTTCTCCCTTTTGAGCTAATGGATAACCATCTAGACAAGTGGCGGCTGCGGCTGGAGTTCCTGGTGTATTAATTAAAACTGCAGTAATTGCACCACCGTATGTTCCAGCACAATAAATTGATGTTAATAGTACTATTGCTGAGAGAGGGTCTAAAGTCATAGTAAATGGTAAAATTAATGCTCCTCCTGTTGTAGGACCTAATCCTGGCAGAACACCTAAAATTAGTCCAAATAAAGTTCCAAAAAGCAAAACGATTAACAACTTGGAACTAAACAAAGGCGCCATCATTAATAAAAGATTATCCATGCTAGTAGTAATAAAGGTTTGTAATTATTCCTGGAGGAAATCTAAGACCCAGTATCATTTCAAAAAATATAAAAACTACTAGTGGAAATATAATTCCAACCAGCAGTAAATAAAAAACTCTCTTTTCACCCCAATTATAAGAAACAAATACAGAAAGTACTGAAATAGCTAAGAAAAAATCTAATGTTTTAGAAATTACTACAAATAAAATAAAACTTAAGATT
>CACJNE010000029.1 GCA_902594675.1 uncultured Pelagibacteraceae bacterium | reverse complement strand
AATGGAAAAATTATTCTCATTAAAATGGTACCGAAAATACATACTAAATAAGCAAGAAATTATGATTGGGTATTCAGACTCTAGTAAAGATGCAGGTAAATTATCAGCTAGTTGGCATCAATATAAATTACAAGAAGAAATTATTAAATTAGCAAAAAAATATAAAATTAACGTTACATTTTTTCATGGTAGAGGTGGTTCTGCTGGTAGAGGCGGAGGACCTATTCAAGCAACTTTAAGATCGCAGCCACCTTATTCTGTTAATGGAAAAATAAGAATTACAGACCAAGGTGAAGTAATACAACAAAAATACGGATATGAGCCATTAGCAAAGTATAACCTGTGTAGTTATATTGGCTCTGTCATGGAAGCAACTCTAAATCCACCTCCAAATCCAAAAAAAGAATGGAGAAATCTTATTCAAAACATGTCAAATGTCTCAACTAGTTCTTATAGAAAAAATATTAATCAAACCTCTGACTTCATCAGATATTTTAAAACCGTTACGCCACATATGGCTCTTGGTAAGTTATCGATAGGATCAAGACCATCCAAAAGAAAGAATGTAGATAACATTAATAGTTTAAGAGCCATACCATGGGTTTTCGCTTGGACACAAATAAGACTGATGTTGCCTGCCTGGTTAGGAACTGCTGAAGCTTTAAGGTACTCATCAATTAAAAAATTTAAAAAAACTTTAACAGATATGGAAAAAAATTGGCCATATTTTAATTCAACAATGGACTTATTAGACATGGTCATATCAAAAGTTGATCCTGAAATTTCAAAAATTTATGAAAAAAATTTAGCAGACCAAAAATTAGTTAGAGTAGGTAATAAACTGAGATATCAGTTTAATGCAGTAAAAAAATTAAATCATGATATTACTCCTAGAGAAATACTTAAACAAAGAAAAGCTTTCCGGGGACCTGCAATTATTAGAAATATCTACTCAGAAATACTCAATGTTTTACAAGTAACTGTGATGAAAAAGCAAAAACAAAAGAAATTAGATAAAAAAAGCAAAAAGTTACTTGATGATGCGATGATGACATCTATTGCAGGAATTTCTGCAGCGATTAAAAATACAGGATAATGATCGAAATATTTCTTGCATTTAGCGCAGGTTTGATAAGTTTTTTATCCCCTTGCGTATTACCACTTATTCCAGGATATATTTCATATATATCTGGCTCAACTCTTAACGAACTTCTAGAAAAAAAGAGTATAAATTTATTTCCAATAGTTCTTTTTACGGTTGGATTTTCAATTGTTTTTATTTGTTTTGGAGCAACAGCAACATTTTTAGGATCATTAGTCTTAGATAACTCAAATACTCTCAGAATTGTAGCTGGTACAATTATAATAATTTTTTCACTTCAAATAATAGGCTTGATTAATTTAAAGTTTTTAAATTATGAGAAAAGGTTCCAAGCAGATAAAAAATCAGGTGTATTTAGCTCAATTTTAGTTGGTATGGCATTTGGTTTTGGTTGGACACCTTGCATTGGACCTATTCTTGGATCAATACTTGCAATCGCATCTACAGAGGAAAGTATAAATAAAGGAATTTTACTTTTATCATTTTATTCATTAGGTCTTGCGTTACCATTTATTTTATCAGGATATTTAATTCAGAAATTTATGATTTTTTCTAAAAATCTAAAAACAAAAATGAATATTATAAATAAAACAGGTGGTTCTCTACTTTTGATTACCGGAGTATTAATGATTACAAATCAACTTCAAGCTCTTGGATATTACCTTCTAGAATATATTCCATTCATGCAAAATCTTGGATAAGTTAGATATTAAATTTTCTTTTAAGATGTCTAATTTTTCCCTCTGTGCTATCATAATCAATGTAGCACCCTTGAAGGAATCTATTTCCTTCATTTGAATCGAAACTAGTTCTACCATGAAGTAATCTATAATTATCCATCATTAATAAGTCGCCAGGATTCAATTTAAATTCTATCCTATATTTATCTGAATTATAAAATTCTGAAAGTTTGTTCCTTGCTTTATAGTATAAATCTAAATCTTCTTTATTCAATATTGGCACATAATCTAATCTTGGACTAAATCTTACTTGCTTAAACTCACCTTTTTCATCTAACTTAATAAGTTCAGACCAATCTTCTAATATTACTTCTTTATCAATAAATTTAAATTTTACTTTTATCTTAGTAAGAATTTCATAATAATCTTTAAATTCATTTTTTAAATCTTCGGTAACAGTATAACCATCTACAAGAGTTGACAGTCCGCCAGATACCTCATTTTCAATACAGTGAAGAAGCTGAATACATGGTACTGGTATTCTGTAAGGATTATCTGTATGAGGAGCCAAATTATAAGATGTGTATGCTAAATCATTAGGGTTAGGTATTGATCTTACATTAAAAAACTCTCCAAAATTCGTCCTTCTTACGCTTCCAATTGAATTAGCAAAATTTATTATGAAATTATCTTGAGTTGGAACGTTTTTAATAATCACAAATCCGTATTGATAAAAAGAAACAAGCAGGTCATACATTTCCTTAGTTTCACTAATATCAGAATTGTAGATGAAATTTTTTAAATTCTTTAAGTTAGAGTCCCATTTAACTTTTTCTATAGAGCTCATAACCATTTTTTGATTAGAATACTCGTTAATAATATTGCTTACTTTTAAATATGATTTGATGCCATCATTGAAATTTATTTCTAATTCATCATTTTCTAATTTTACCTTCTCTATAAAAATATTGGTCTGTAAAATGCTGGGATCAAATAATCTTTGTTGTGTGATTTCGTCTAAGAACTCTTTATTTTCAGCTCTTTCTCTAAGCCAGAAAGGGTGAATTTCTTGTCTATTGTTACCATC
>CACJNE010000028.1 GCA_902594675.1 uncultured Pelagibacteraceae bacterium | reverse complement strand
TTTTTTAAAGTTCAATCCAAAAAACCCTAATTGGATCAATAGAGATAGATTCGTCTTATCTGCAGGTCACGGCTCTATGCTGCTATACTCGCTTCTTTATTTAACTGGCTATAGAAGTATAAAATTAAATGATATAAAAAATTTTAGACAACTTCACTCAATTTGTGCAGGCCACCCTGAATACGTAGCAAATTCTGGAATAGAGACAACAACTGGTCCACTAGGACAAGGTATATCAAATGCTGTTGGATTTGCATTAGCAGAAGAAATATTAAAAAAAAAACTTGGTAAAGATGTTATTAATCACAAAACTTACGTTATTGCGGGTGATGGTTGCCTAATGGAAGGTATTAGTCATGAAGCCATGAGTTTGGCAGGACACTTAAAACTTAAAAATTTAATAATGTTATTTGATAATAACTCTATCTCTATTGATGGACCAACCAGCCTTGCAGTTTCAGATAATTTTAAGCAAAGGTTTAAAAGTTATGGTTGGGATTACATTAACATTAATGGTCATAAAGAGGAAGAAATATATAAAGCTCTTAAAAAAGTTCAGGGAGCAAAAAAACCAACAGTAATTTCTTGTAAAACTAAAATTGGGTATGGATCCCCAAATAAATCTGGAAATGCTTCTTCTCATGGTAGTCCGTTAGGTGCAGATGAAATTAAATTAGTCCGTAAAGAATTAGATTGGGATTATATGCCATTTGAAATTCCAAAAAATATATTAAAAATTTGGAGAGATATTGGGAAAAAAGGAGAAAAAATTGAAAAAAAATGGAACAAAGCCTATATAAAGAAAAAGACTAAAATCAATAAATTAACCATAAACGATTTTTCAAAGTCATTATTGATTGAAAAGAAAAGAGCCATTTTAGAAAATAAAAGCATAGCATCGAGAAAATCTTCCGAAGCAGTGATAAGCACACTTCTAAAAAGAAGTAATACACTAATCGGTGGCTCAGCAGATCTAGCTGGATCAAACAATACAAAGACAAAAGACCACAAAATATTAAAACCAGGAAATTTTAATGGAAATTATATTCATTATGGAGTCAGAGAACATGCAATGTGTGGAATAATGAACGGAATAGCATTACATAGTAAATTAATACCGTATGGAGGGACTTTTTTAATATTTTCTGATTATTGTAAACCATCAATGAGGTTGGCGGCAATGATGAAACAACAAGTTATTTACATAATGACACATGACTCAATTGGACTTGGAGAAGATGGGCCAACACACCAACCAATAGAACAGTTGTCTAGCTTAAGGGCAATTCCCAATCTTAATGTTTTTAGGCCTGCAGATAGATTTGAGACTATTGAATGTTGGGAGGAAGCATTAAAAAGTAAAAAAACACCAAGTGTGTTATCTTTAACAAGACAAAATCTTAAAGTAATAAGAAACAAATATACAAATACCAACAAGTGTTCTTATGGAGCCTATGAACTTTTAAGAACTGGTAAAAAAATTAAATTAACTATATTTGCAAGTGGTTCTGAAGTAAATTTAGCTAAAGACACAAGTCATGAATTAGCCAAATTTAAGATTTACTCTAAAGTAATATCAGTGCCGTGTATGGAACTTTTCAATTTACAATCAAATACATATAAAAATAAAATTCTAAATGAAACAAAGTTCAAAATTTCGATAGAAGCTGGATCAAGTGATTGCTGGAAAAAATATGTTGGTACAAATGGAATAACTTTTGGAATTGACGAATTTGGTAAGAGCGCACCATATCATGAGATTTTTAAATATTTTGGACTAGACAAATCAAACTTAACTAAAATAATAAAAAAATCGATTAAAAATCAAAAATGACAATAAAAATTGGAATAAATGGAATGGGTAGAATTGGTCGTATGGTAGTTAGATCTATTATAGAAAATAAAAATAAAAACATAAAAATTAAACATATTAATAATAGATCAAATTCAGAAATTACTTGTAAATTAATTAAATATGATTCTATACATGGAAAATTAAATACAGAATTAAATTTTGATCAAAATCATTTGATATTAAATAAAAATAAAATTACATTTTCTCAGGAGTCTAAAATTGAAAATATTAATTGGAAAAAATACGGTGTGGATTATGTTTTTGAATGTACGGGAAAATTTAACTCAAAGGAAAAACTTCTTTCACATTTAAAAACAGGGGCAAAAAAAGTGATTGTTTCTGCACCATGCAAAAATGCCGATAAAACAATTGTATTTGGTGTAAACGAGAAAATTATTACCAAAGACGATAAAATAATATCGGCTGCATCATGTACTACTAATTGTTTGGCTCCTGTAGTAAACGTTCTAAATAAAAACTTTGAAATTGAAAAAGGCTTTATGACTACAATTCATGCTTTTACTAGTGATCAAAGAATTTTAGACAATTCTCACAAAGACTCGAGAAGAGCAAGATCTGCAAGTCAATCAATAGTCCCAACATCAACGGGAGCCTCAAAAGCAATAGGTGAAATAATTCCAAGTCTTAAGGGAAAATTAGAAGGAGTAGCAATGAGAGTACCGACGCCTAATGTATCTATTATTGAATTGGTTTTTTGCACAAGAAAAGTTATTGATGTAAAAAAAATTAATAAAGCATTTGAATTGGAGTCCAAAAATAAATTAAAAAAAATTTTAGACATAACACATGAAAAATTAGTTTCCATTGATTTCAATCATAATCCAGCCTCTGCAATTGTTGATGCCTCGTTAACCAATGTTGTTGGAAAAAAAATGGGAAAGATATCAGCTTGGTATGATAATGAATGGGGATTTGCTAATAGAATGTGTGATATAGCTGAAAATATACACAAAATCTCTTAATGAGAAGTATTATAAACGAAAAAAATCTTAACAATAAAAAAATATTATTAAGATTAGACTTAAATGTTCCATTAAATAA
>CACJNE010000027.1 GCA_902594675.1 uncultured Pelagibacteraceae bacterium | reverse complement strand
AGGGGTTTGCTTTTTATTACATTAGCAATCTGGTTTGTTTTCTCAATTGGCATCTTTCTTTTCGGAGCCGAAATGCAGCAGTCAAGCATTAAACCATTTGGATATCCTTTAACGTATTGGTTTACATGCCAAGGATCGCTTGCAATCTTCGTTATTCTAATTTTCTGGTTTGCAGGTCGACAAGAGAAAATAGATGATGAGTTCGGATTTACTGAAAGAGAGGGTGATCAATGATAAAGGGTAAATTTATAGATAATCTACCTAAGATCTATGGAATATATACTGGAGGATTTCTAGTATTTATCATCCTTATGTCTATAGCTGAACAAGCTGGTATGTCAAAAGAACTGATAGGAATATTTTTTGTATCATTCACAGTCTTGATTTATGCTTTAATTGGTTGGTTATCTAGAACACTTCAATCAGATGCGTATTATGTAGCTGGAAGGCAAGTACCTACTGTATTCAATGGAATGGCAACTGCAGCAGACTGGATGTCTGGTGCCTCGTTTGTTGCTATGGCAGGTGGTATTTACTTTAAAGGTTACGGTTATATGGCATTACTAGTTGGTTGGACTGGTGGATATGTACTAGTTGCTGCTTTATTAGCACCATATCTTAGAAAATTTGGATGTTATACTGTACCAGATTTTATAGGAACTCGTTATGGTGGTAACTTAGCGAGATTCTGTGCTGTACTAGTTCTAACACTTGCATCATTCACATACGTAACTGCTCAAATTAATGCTACTGGAAGAATTGCATCTGTTGCTTTAGATATTCCATTCAATATTGCAGTTTATGTTGGTCTAGCTAGTATTTTAATGTGCTCAATGCTTGGTGGAATGAGAGCTGTTACTTGGACTCAAGTTGCTCAATACATTGTGTTAATTATAGCTTACTTACTTCCAGTATTCTGGATAAGTAGCAATATCGGGGCAGGGTTTTTCCCACACTTTATGTTAGCAGATGAAGTAGCTAGAATTGCAGAACTTGAAGGTCAGTTTGGTTTTGTTAAAAATTCAGCTGCAGACATGGCAACAGTTCCAAAAGGGTTAGCTCAAATTACTAAAGCTCACTCTGAAGTAAATGCAACACCTTGGGCATTTATCTCATTAGCGATATGTATGATGGCTGGAACAGCATCTTTACCACACGTAATGATGAGATACTTTACTACTCCAAGTGTAAGAACAGCAAGAAGATCAGTAGGTTGGTCATTATTCTTTATATTCCTACTTTACTCTTCAGCTCCAATGTTAGCTACTCTATCAAAAATTTCATTGATGGATCCAAATTTAGCTACTGGTATTATTGGAAAGTCTATTGCTGAAGTTCAAGCACTTGATTGGTACCAAAACTGGAACCAAGCGAAGTTAATGTTCGTAAGTGACTTTAATGGCAACGGAACTCTAGAATTAAATGAGTTCTTCATGAAAGGTGATGCTGTAGTGTTAGCAACACCAGAAATTGCTGGATTACCTTATGTAATATCTGGACTAGTTGCTGCTGGAGGTATGGCTGCTGCCATGTCAACTGCAGATGGGTTAGTTTTAGCAATTTCAAATGCATTATCTCATGACATTTACTACAAAATCATTAATCCAAAAGCTGAAACAGCAAAAAGATTAATTGTTGCAAGGATATTGCTAGTATTAATTGGTTTTGCGGGAGCAACAATTGCTGCTTTAGAAATCAATGATATTCTTGGATCAGTTATTTGGGCTTTTGACTTTGCAATGTCTGGACTATTCTTCCCACTTGTACTTGGTGTATGGTGGAAGAGAGCTAATGCAGCAGGTGCTGTTGCAGGAATGCTGCTAGGACTTGCATCTGGAACTGCTTATTTAGTTTGGGTCAAATGGTATGCTGGAGCAGGTTTCTTGGGTATTACTACTAATACCTTTGGACTTGTTGGAGCATCAGTAAGTTTAGTTGCAATGATTGTTGTAAGCTTAATTACTGAAGCACCTGACTCTGCTACTCAAAAAATGGTAGATGATGTGCGTGTACCAAGTGGTAAAACAATACTTGGAAAACAATAAATTAAAATATTAATTTAGGGGCGAAATTTTCGCCCCTATTTTTAAATTATGTCAGCAAACTTTCATCCTTTAGTTTATATAATTGATTATGTACTTGGTGTTATTATGTGGACATTAATTGGAAGGGTTGCAATGAATATTTTCCAAAGAGAAGATTCAGAATTTTTCTTCATGAAAGCATTTGTAAAACTGACAAATCCACTAATAAAAATCTTTAAGCCAATTACCCCAAGTTTTATCATAATGCCCTTAGTGCCATTATACGTAGCCTGGTTCTTTTATATGGGCCGTTTCTATTTAATGCCTTATTTACTTGGTTATTCTGTGATGGGGATGCTATCATTTCCACTAGAAAGCCAAATAGCTCAAGAAATATACATGATATTTGGTAAAAAATAATTCAAATAAAATTAAAAATTGATACTAATATTTTTAGTATCAAATGAAAAAAATTCAAATTTCTCCATCTATATTATCTGCGGATTTCAGTCAGCTTGGAAATGAAATTAAAAGACTTGAGGAGGGTGGAGCTGATTTAATTCATGTTGATGTAATGGACGGACATTTTGTTCCTAATTTAACAATAGGGCCTCCAGTAATAAAAAACTTAAGAAAATATACAAATCTTCCATTTGATGTGCATTTGATGATCTCCCCAGTTCATGAATACATAGAAAATTATGCTGAGGCTGGAGCTGATATTATAACTATCCATCCAGAAGCTACTGAAAACTTGAAAGAATCGATAAATCTTATTAAAAAATTTGGCAAAAGGGTTGGCGTATCTTTAAATCCAAAAACAGAAATAGAAACTTTAATTAAGGAAATTGAAAATATCGACTTAATATTAGTCATGAGTGTTAATCCTGGATTTGGTGGTCAAAAATTTATGCCAGAGGTATTAGACAAAATAAAAAAATTGAAAAAAATCAAGGATCAAAATAATTATAAATTTAACATCGAAGTTGATGGAGGAATTA
>CACJNE010000026.1 GCA_902594675.1 uncultured Pelagibacteraceae bacterium | reverse complement strand
AACTTCTTAGAAGTCATGGAATTAATAACTTTAAAATAACTACAATAATTTCATTAGTTTCTTTGATTTTGGGAGTATTAATTATTATTATTTATTATTCTTTTTCTGCAAATTTAAAGAGTTTATATCTCAATATTAAGTACCAGTATTCTAATTCGGGTGATCATTTAGCTGTAGTAAATGAAGATGGTTTATGGATTAAAGAGAATAGCAAGGATGAATCGAAATTATATATAATTAATGCTACAAACTATAGAAAAGATACATTGGAAAACATCAAAATTACAGAATTAGATAAAAATTATAAACTTTTAAATACAGTAATAGCAAAAAAAGCTGACATAAAATTTAATGAATGGAAACTTTTTAATGTTAAAATTTATTCTGATGTTAGAGAAACAAAAGATATGATAAACTATACCTATTCATCATCTTTTAACGGAAAAATAATTTCAAACTTATATTCAAATCTAAACTCTCTAAATATTTTTCAACTTATTAAGCTAAAAGAAAATTATGAGTCAATTGGTTACTCAGCAACTGAAGTTAAACTACACTTAAATAAAATATACAGCGTACCATTTTATCTTACTTTAACAACTATTATAGGTGCACTTCTGATGTTCAAACTTAATTTTATTAAATCTAAATTTTTTTTAATTGTAATTGGTGTAGTAGTATCGGTAATATTTTATTATATGAATTACTTTTCAATTTTATTTGGTAAAAATGAAACATTTCCTGTTTTGGTATCTATTTGGTTGCCTCAAGTTCTTATATTTCTTATATGTGGGTTAGGATTAACTAAATTAAATGAAAATTAAAATAACTGAATTTCTTATATTCGTATTTGTTTTTTGCTTTAACTTAGAAATAAAGGCAGATACGATTTTTTTTGACTCAAAAAATATACAAATTGAAAATCAAGGTAATATGATTTATTCTTTAAAAGGTATTGCAAAAATTCCAGATCAAAAAATTATAGTTGAGGGTGATAGATCAAAATATAATAAATTAATTTCTCAGTTGGTGGTTGTTGGTAACGTAAAATTTTTTGATAATTTAAATGATGTATATATTGAGAGTGAAAAAGCAATATATAATGAGATTGATAATACAATTCTAACCCAAGGAAAAACATTTATAAAAGTTGAAAACAAGTATGAAGTCTTTTCCAAAGATGTCTTATACGATCGAAATTTAATGGAAGTTTTAAGTGAATCTGATACCAAAGTATATGATGACATTAATAATATCTATAATTTTAAAGATGGTTTCCTATTAGACACTATTAAAGAGGTAATATCATCAAAAAGAACAAATATTATTGATAGTCAAAACAATAGCTATTTGTTTGAAAAGGCTAAAGTTAATCTTAAAACTCGGGAATTAGTAGGAAAAGAAGTAAGGGTAGATTTCATTGATGATTTTTTTGGAAATAAAAATAATGATCCCCTATTAGTAGGAAAGTCAACAACTTCAAATGATAATAACACAACTATCTACAAAGCTGTATTTAGTACTTGCAATATAGAAAATAAAAAATGCAGAGGTTGGGAATTGCAGAGTGAAGAGTTTATTCACAACAAAATAGAAAGATTATTTCAATATAAAAATTCTTGGCTTAAGGTGTTTGGTCAGAGAGTATTCTTTTTTCCCTATTTTAGTCATCCAGACCCATCAGTAAAAAGAAAATCTGGTTTTTTAACGCCGGTATACTCTAGCTCGGATAATTTGGGCAGAGCAATTAATATACCATACTTTCTTGCCCTATCTAATGCAAAAGATATGACACTTAATCCAAGATTATATTCTGATGGAGATTTTATTCTACAGTCTGAATATAGAGAAAGTTTTAAAAATTCAGAACTTATTACTGATTTTAGCTTTAACCAAGATGAGGGAAATACTAATACCCATTTTTTTTTAAATTCAGTTGGAAAACTTAACAGCAGTACAGCATATGAATTAGAGATTCAGAATGTAACCAATGATAATTATTTAAAAATTCATGATTTTGCTGGGATTGCGGATACTAATGCATTGGTAAGCAAATTTAATCCAAGCTCCTTAAGATCATTCATTGAAATAGATAAATCATTAGATGAAGATACTCGATTAAAAACTTCTGTCAGAATGTATGAAAAGTTAACTGTTTCAAAAGGTAGTGATAAGTACCAATATGTACTTCCTAATTTTTCATTTAGCAAAAATATTGATATTGACGAAAGTTATAATGGACAATTTTCATTTGGATCAGGTGGATATCAAAAAAATTATGACACTAATATTTATGAAGCGCAATTAAACAATGACTTTAATTACTCATCTTACAACTATTTTACAGATGGAGGAATACTAACGAATTATAGATTATTATTAAAAAATACTAATAAATATTCAGAAAACCCATCGACACTTGATGAAAATAGTGAACATGATCTACTTGGCTCATTTTTAATCAATTCAGAGTTACCACTTAAAAAAAAACTATCTAATGAAACAACTAATTTCCTTAAACCAAAAGTTCAATTCAAGTTTACTCCTACAAATGGCTCAGATATATCTTCAAACTCCTCAAGGCTAAGTTATGGAAATATATTTTCATCAAGTAGGATAGGAACAGGAGATACTGCAGAAGTAGGTAGATCATTAACAATTGGAATAGAGTATGAAAAGCAAAACTTCTTTAAAGAAAAAATATTAGGTTTTGATCTAGGAAACGTAATAAAAGATAAAAAAAATATTTCAATGCCAAAAAAAGCGAAATTAGATCAAACAAGATCTGATGTTGTTGGTAAATTTTTTTATAAACCTAATGATTTATTACAGTTTGGTTATGACTTTTCATTAGATAGAGACTTAAAATACTCAAATTATGATGCAATTTCGGCAAAAATTGGAGCTAATAAGTTTGTGACAAACTTTAGTTACTTTACAGAAAATCATGAATTAGGCAATTCTGAAACTATTTCAAATGAAACAGATATAAATTTTACAGATGAACATTCTTTAAAATTTAATACCACAAAAGATTTATTAACAGATTTCACACAATTTTATAAATTATCTTACGAATATGAAACTGATTGTTTATTGGCAACTTTTCAATATCAGAAAAAATTTTTTAGAGATGGAAATTTAGTTCCAGATCAGAGTTTGTTTTTTTTAGTTAGATTTATTCCATTCACAGAATTGAGAGGTTCTGCAAATACATTGATCAACAACAGATGATTAAGATTAAACTTTTATTAATCTTTATTTTAATTTTTGCTTCAAGTAATTTAGCTAATAGTTATACAATAG
>CACJNE010000025.1 GCA_902594675.1 uncultured Pelagibacteraceae bacterium | reverse complement strand
AAAACAATTAAATAAATTAATACCATCTTTATTTGGTTTGGTTTCTCATTATTTACTTTTTTATTTTTTATTTCAACTTTAGAATTGTCAATTTTCTTTTCTGATATACTTTCTTTGCTTACATCTAAAGCATCTTTGACTTTATTCTTTTTATTTACTCCATTATCTCTTTCATCAGTCTGAGAAAGTTTAGTATCAGATTTATTTTTTATATCTTCAAGTATTTTGTTGTTATTATTGTCAATATTTAGACTAACTTTATGATGCCATATATGGCTACAAGAGCTACATTTAAGAGTTCTCCCATTTTGAGGTATTAATTTTTCATCTAGATTGAATTTTTTATAACAACTAGGACATTCTATGATCATATGATCTCTTATAGCATTAAATATCAAATATATTAGAAATTTGTAACTAATATAACCTTTGAATTTTGTTTTATCTGCTGTATTAGTACTGCAATCGGGGCGTAGCGCAGCCTGGTAGCGCATCTGGTTTGGGACCAGAGGGTCGCAGGTTCAAATCCTGCCGCCCCGACCATTGTTTATGAAAAAAGCTAAAATCTATAAACCCTCAAAAACTGCAATGCAATCAGGCATGAAGAAGTTTGATAAATGGATGATTGAATTTGTAACAGATGATCCTGGAAAAAATCCTTTAATGGGGTGGGAGAGTTCTTCTGATACATATTCTGAATTAAATTTAGAATTTAAATCAAAAGATTTAGCGGTAGAATATGCTAAGAAAAATAATATTGACTTTGAAGTAATTGAGCCAAAAGAGAGAAAAATTATAAAGAAATCATATGCTGATAATTTTACTAAATAATGTTTAGATTCTTTACAATAAAAAAATGGTATTTGTGGTCATGGATTGGATCATTGATTATTTTATCATCATTATGGATTCAAGTTAAAATTGATGTAAAAATTAATGAATGGTTTGGTGAATTTTATGACATGATTCAAAAAGCACTAGGTACACCAAATGCTATAACTATTGACGAATATTGGGCAAGTTTATTTTCTTTTATTACTCTTGCTGCAATGTATGTTGGAGTAGCAGTTATTGTCAGTTACTTTACATCTCATTACTTATTTAGATGGAGAACTGCTATGGTTGAGTATTATCATAGCGTATATGAAAAGGCTCGAAAAATTGAAGGAGCTTCACAGAGAGTTCAGGAAGATACAATAAAATTTTCAAGAATAATGGAGTCATTGGGTACAAGTTTAATTGAAGCCATTATGATACTTGTTGAGTTTATGCCAATTTTATTTGGATTAAGCATTGGTATTCCAATCTTCTTTTTTGGCGATTGGGATTATGGTTTAATTGTTGGTGCTCTTATTTGGTCAGTTGGTGGTACAATATTTTTAATTGTTTTAGGTTTAATATTAAGATTAGTTGGTGTTGAGTATGATCTTCAAAAAAAAGAGGCTGCATATAGAAAAATTTTAGTAATTGCAGAGGATGACGGCACTGTAAGACCAAAAACAATCGAGGAACTTTTTGATGGTGTAAGAAGCATTCATTTTTTAAGCTATATCAGATATCTTTATTTTAACATTGGAAGAATTGCTTATTTACAAGCCAATGTTTTATCAGCTTATGTATTTTTGGCACCAGCCATTGTAGCTGGTGCAGTTACATTGGGAGTAATGCAACAAATTATTAGAGCTTTTGGTAGGGTAGAGGGATCAATGCAATACATTTTGAAAGCTTGGCCAACTATAATTGAACTTGCTAGTGTTTATAAAAGATTAAGAGAATTTGAAATTAAATTAGAAAATCAAGAGATTGAAGAAAAGTCAAAAGTTTAAACATAAATGAAATTATCAAGGGAGTTAATAAATAATCTTATAGACGTAACTTCAAACTCTGCAATTGCTTGCTTTCCTTATATAGGAAAAAATGAGAAAATATTAGCTGATAAAGCTGCAACTGATGTGATGAGAGATAAACTTAATAAGTTAAACATAAATGGTGAAATAGTTATAGGAGAAGGTGAATTAGATGAAGCACCAATGCTTTATATTGGAGAAAAACTAGGTAATGAAGCAGGTCCAGATATCGATATTGCAGTTGATCCTGTCGAAGGCACAAATTTTGTAGCTAAAAATCTTCCTGGTGCAATGACTGTATTAGCAGTATCTAAAAAAGGAAATCTCTTTAATGCTCCAGAGACCTACATGGAAAAAATTGCTGCTGGCAATCATATTCCTAAAGATACAATCGATCTAGATTTTTCAGTTGAAAAAAATATTAAAAACTACTCAAGAGCTACAGATAAAAAACCAAATGAAATAACTGTATGCATACTAGATCGACCAAGGCATAAAAAAATAATTAGTGAATTGAATAGGTTAAATGTGAATATTAAATATATATCAGATGGCGATATATCTGGAGCTTTGCTCGTTTCAGATAAAAAATTTGGTGTTGATATATTTATGGGTACTGGAGGAGGTCCAGAAGGAGTAATTGCTGCAGCAGCACTTGATAATTTAAATTGTAAATTTCAAGGCAGATTCCTATTTAACACAAATGAAAATATAACTAGAGCAAAAAAAATGGGAATTAATGATCTAAATAAAAAATATGAAATAAATGAGATTGTTAAAGGTGAGAGTATTTTCTGTGCGACAGGAATAACTTCAAGCGAATTAATGAACGGAGTTTTAAAGAAAGATGATAGATTTATCACAGAAACTATTGTCGCTTATAATAAGTCTACTCTAAAATTGGTAAAAAAAGAGATTTCGATTACTTGATTAATTGAAAAAATTACAATAAAAGATCCACCACTGGTCCCTTCGTCTATCGGTTAGGACACATGGTTTTCATCCATGAAAGAGGGGTTCGATTCCCCTAGGGACCGCCAAAATTATTTTTTCCTAGTACCAGCGTTTATTTTTTCTCTTAAAGTTGAAAATATATCATACACCATATTGTTTTGATCAAACTTTTTTTCAGTTTTTTTGTTGTCACTTAATATTTCATTCATATCATCTATATTAAGAAGATCTTTTGAAATTAAAACTCCTCTGTCATTAAATTCGGCAATAAGAACATTATTCGCACTAATTTTTTTTTTGCCTAATTTGTAAATTGACTGACTGTTAACTTTTCTTTCAATATAAATCCATTTATCATCAAAATCACTTGTTGAAGAAGGTGGACCCATGATATTTCTAACATCATTTTTATTAGATTTATTTATCTGGATTATATCATATTTAGTCTCAATTGATCTAATTCCATGTGTATTAGTAACTTTATTTTTTGAACAATTAAGTGTAATTAAAAAAAAAAGAGATAAAATAATTATTTTTTTCATATGAAAAACGAATATTTAAAT
>CACJNE010000024.1 GCA_902594675.1 uncultured Pelagibacteraceae bacterium | reverse complement strand
GAATCCTAACAGAACAGCACGGTAAAAAGTATGCCGTAATCGTTAATGAATTTGGCGAACAAGGTATAGATAATGATTTAGTTGTAGATGCTGATGAAGAAGTGTTTGAGATGAATAATGGCTGCATATGCTGCACTGTCAGAGGTGATCTAATCCGAATTTTAAGTGGCCTTATGAAAAGGGCAGATAAATTAGATGCAATTATTGTAGAAACCACTGGATTAGCTGACCCAGCGCCAGTTGCACAAACTTTTTTTGTCGACCAAGATGTTGCTGATCGAACAAAGTTAGATGCGATTGTTACTGTTGCAGATGCTGTTCATTTAAGTTCTCAACTAACTGATCACCATGAGGCTGAGGAACAAATCGCTTTTGCTGATGTTGTGTTGTTAAATAAAATAGATCTTGTTGACAAAAGTGGTTTAGAAGCAGTCAAAGAAAGAATAAGAAAAATTAATCCTTTTGCAAAAATCATTAATACTACTAAATGTGGGGTATCATTAAATGAAATCCTTAATCTTGATGCATTTAGTTTAAAACGAGTTTTAGAAGTTGAACCTGATTTTCTAGAGTCAGACCATGATCATGAGCATGATGATGATGTAACTAGCTTATCGTTTGTCTCTGATACCCCTTTAGATATGGAAAAGTTTCAAGATTGGTTCAGCAAACTTTTGCAGACAAAGGGTCAAGATATACTAAGAACCAAGGGAATTCTCAATTTTACAGGTGAAAGTGATCGATATGTATTTCAAGGCGTGCACATGCTTATGGACGCCTCGCCTATGGGTAAATGGCCAGAAGGAAAAGAACGAAGCTCTAGACTAGTTTTTATTGGTCGAAATCTTGAGAGTATGAATTTGAAAGAAGGATTTGAAAATTGCAAATCGGCATGAAAGCTGGTCTGAATAAGTTCCCTGAGTTAAATAAAACTAAATTTGAAAATAGAGGAAAAGAATTAAGACTTGGAATTCCTGTTATTAATTCAGTGGTGATTGGTAATTCTATTGCTTGTGGATTTGGGGATGGCACTATAAGAATATTTAAATCAGGACAAAGCTCTGAGCCCATAAAAGCACATAATGGTATTGTTCTTTGTATTTCAAAAGATGGTGATGATATTATAACCGGTGGAGATGACGGAAGGTTTTTAAAAATTTCTCTAAATGGAGAAATAAGCGAAATTGCAAACTTTGGTTCTCGTTGGGTTGATCATGTTACAGCAAATAATGGAAGTTTGGTTTGCACGTCTGGAAATATTGTTTATCTCTGGATGCCAGGCAGAAAAGAACCAAAATTATTGGAGCATGAAAGCACTATAGGTGGCGTAGCATTTGACTCAAAAGGAAGAAGATTAGCAGTTTCTCGATATGGTGGTGTCACTCTTTGGAAAAAAGATTATAGTAATAAGTGGAAATCATCTAATTTATTATGGAAAGGCTCTCATAATAAGGTCATTTTTAGTCCTGACGGCAGATATTTAGTAACTTCAATGCAAGAGAATCAACTTCATTTTTGGCGATTAAAAGATAAAATTGATTCTGCAATGTCTGGCTATGGTGCAAAAGTTAAGAGTTTTGCCTTTGTTCATGATACAAAATTTTTAGTAACATCTGGTTCGAATGATGCGGTTTGTTGGCCGTTTGATGGAAATGGACCAGAAGGTCGTCAACCAATTTGCCTTCCTTTTGTTGGAAATAAATTAGTAACTTTTGTCGAACCATTCCCAAATGAAAATGCAATTTTTACAGGATTAAGTGATGGTTCGGTTTTCTTATCAGAAATTGAAAAATCAAGTAATACAATAATGATTCGTAGTTTTACAGAATTTGAGGTTACTACAATTTCAGTTACTGAAGATGGTTCAAGTATATTAATTGGAGATATGGCCGGAAATATTTTATGGACCTCTATATGGGACGAGGAAAATAAATAAATCATGTTTAATAAAAAAAAACCAAATATTGAAATTATTAGAAGTTTAAAAAAAATTTTTTCAGAAAAAAAACAAATTCCAGATACATCATTATTAAGTATTGCAGAATTAGCTTGTCATGAACCTAATTGTCCACCTATTGAGACAATTATTACTGAAAGAACAGTTGATGGAAAACTCAAAAATTGGAGAATTGCAAAATCTATTAATGATATTATAGAAGTTGATTTTGAAAATTTAGAACAAGAGCACAATCACAAACATTAAAAGTATTTTTAATTTATTTGAAATCTTTATTATCTTTATGAACACTTTCTTTAAATCTATCTAAGAAATCTGGGATAGCACTTTTTACTCTGTGCCAAGTTGGTATAAAAGGTGTATCCATTGGATTTTCAAAAAATGACTCACCAGCTTTCATTATATTCAAAGCAAATAGCTCAACTGTTTTTTCCTCATTATGTGAGTCAAACTTTAGACCGTTCATTTGAGCATCACTTCTATAAATATCAATTAAATCCAAAGCTGATCTGTAGTAGGTGGCTTTGATTGATCTGAAGGTTTCTTTACTAAATGAATATCCTTGTGTAGCAAGTTTTCTGACTAAAGTTTTTATTATATCAATAGACATTTTAGACAAGCCTTTTGAGCTGTCTTTAATAGACAGTATTTGGTGTTTATGATCATAATTATCTGCTAATTCAACTTGGCAAATATTATTTGAAGAATAGTTTCTTTGCATTTCAGACAAAATAGCAATTTCAATT
The DNA here is from genome assembly GCA_902594675.1 of uncultured Pelagibacteraceae bacterium. Lineage (GTDB taxonomy): Bacteria > Pseudomonadota > Alphaproteobacteria > Pelagibacterales > Pelagibacteraceae > Pelagibacter. The sequence continues at coordinate 977 of CACJNE010000024.1, read as the reverse complement.
CCCCAATCTGATGAAATTCTTAATTCAGGTAAAATATTTCTTCTAAATGAAAATTCTCCCGCTAATGGGTATTTAAATGACTTCATAAAATCTATGTAATCACTTTTACCGATAGTTTTTTCCATCGCTGTTAAAAGGGGATTTACAAGTAGTCTAGCAACTCTACCATGCATTTTTTTATCTGCTATTCTTGGATAGTAACCTTTACAAAACTCATAATTGAACAATGGGTTTTCTACCGGATAAAATAGTTTTGCTAGCAATCTTCTATCATAAGTTTTGATATCGCAATCATGAAGTGCAACTGATCTTGCCTCATCTCTAGCTATTGCCATTCCAATGCAGTACCAAACATTTCTTCCTTTACCCATTTGTTTAGGGGCTAGGTCAATTTTTTTTAATTCTTTATCAAGTTTTTTCAATTTTGGTCCGTCGTTCCATAAAATTGAAAAAGGTACTTTAAGTTTTTTGAAAAACTTCCAAGCTTTTTTAGCTTGTAATTTGTTTGCCTTATCTAGTCCTATTATAATATGGTTTAGGTACTTTGTTTTACTTATTTCATTTACAATTTTTGGTAGAGCGTCACCCTCAAGTTCTGAATATAAGCATGGAAGTATTAATTCCATAGGTCTTGTTTTAGAAAATTTTTCTAAATCTTTTTCTATTTGATATGTTGTTCTTGTTGAAAAATCATGAAGATTTGCAACTACACCATTTTGTGAAAACTCGCCCATAAATTATATCAATCCTCTTTTTTCAATTTTATTAATTGCTTTTTTTACAGCAATCTTCCAACCAAGTGGAGCATAGTCGCTTGAAAATGATTTATTTTTATTTTTAATTTTAAGATTTTTATTTCCAATTACACAAGGATACTCAGATACATTTAGCATACTTAAATCATTCGAATTATCACCAACTGCAATGGTATGAATTTTTGATTTTAATTTATTTCTTGTTAATTTGAGTATTTTGTT
>CACJNE010000023.1 GCA_902594675.1 uncultured Pelagibacteraceae bacterium | reverse complement strand
GCAACAACTCTAATTGGTAGATCGTCCTTATTTATAATTTGGTTTTTTACTATATTAGTTAAAATAACTTCTGCAGTTGGAATCAAAAACTTTCTTCCTTCATCTGTATCTAATTTAATTTCAAATTGATCATTTTCAAATTTTGGTAATTGTCCAGTTCCATACATAGTCTCAGCGGTAGCTATCAATGGAGGTGATATTTCTATGTAACCATTTTTTTGTGTATGAGTATCAATCATAAAATTTGATAGAGCTCTTTCTAATTGAGCTAATTGTTTTTTTACAAACACGAACCTAGAGCCTGTGGTTTTTGTGGCTAAATCAAAATCAAGCATATTCAGATTTTCACCTAATTCGAAGTGGGTTTTGGGTTTAAAATCAAACTCTTTTATTTCACCTTTTTTTTCAATTTCTAAATTAGCATTTTCATCCTGACCAATTGGAACATCGCTTAAAGGTAAGTTTGGTATTGATGACAATATGCTATCAATTTGGCTCTGCAAATTTGATTGAATATTGTTAATTTCCTCAATTTTAACAGAAAGTTCTTTTGATTTTTCAAATAATTTTTGGTCTTTAGATTTTGAAATAGTTTTTTTTTCCATTTCAAGTGTTTCTTTTTCTTGGATAAGCTTTCTATTCTGTTCATCAAGATTTATAATATTATCAAGATCTGTATCGATGTTACGATTTTTAAGTTTTTCCTTAAAATTATTAAAGTCTTTTCTAATGTCTTTAATATTGTGCATTTTTTTCCTCTAATTTTTTTTCAATTATTCCTACTGATATTATTGATAATTCATATAAAATTAATAAAGGAATTCCCAAACCTATTTGGGTAATTGGATCAGGTGGTGTTAGTACTGCAGCTGCTGCAAATATAATAACAACCACATATTTTCTTCTCTCTTTTAGAAAAGTTGAATTAACAACGCCAATTCTGGCCAATAAACTTAATACTACTGGTAATTGAAAACTTAATCCAAATGCAAAAATAAGCTTCATAACTAATGATAAATATTCGTTAACTTTAGCCTCCAGTTGTATTGGTAAATTTGTAGCTGCACCTAAACTTTCAAAAGATAAAAAAAACTTTATAGCAAGTGGCATTATCAAATAATAAACAAGCATGCCACCAAGTAAAAATAAAATAGGAGTTACTACAAGATATGGCATTATGGCTTTCTTTTCATGGTTATAAAGACCAGGAGCAATAAATTTCCAAATTTGAATTAGTATAAATGGGCTTGTAACAAAAAATGCTGTAAAAAAAGAAACTTTTAAATATGTTAAAAATGTTTCTTGAAGAGCAGTAAATATTAATCTTCTGTTTGCATCGTCATCTTTTACTGCATTTGCATATGGTTCAACAAGAAAACCGTAGATGTGTTCAGAAAAATAATAACAAATTACAAAGAGTACTGCTAAAAATATCAAAGAATTAATTAATCTTTTTCTTAACTCTGTTAAATGACTTATAAAACTTCCTTCTTTATCTTTACTCATCTTTATTCTTTTTTTGATTTTCAGATTTAGGTTTTTCTTCTATATCAGCACTTAAAGTTTCATTTGTTAAATCACTTACTTGTCCTTGAACATCTCTAACATATCTTTTTGCTGAACCTATCCATGAACCAATTTTTTTTAACATAAAAGGGAAATCTTTTGGGCCTACAACAATTATTGCAATCGAAACAATTATTAAGATTTCTAACCAGCCAATTGATGGCATTTTTTACTCTTTGTTATTTGAGTCTTGATTGTCTGAAATATTTTTATTTTGGCTATCATCATTAACATCTGTAGCCATTCCCTTTTTAAAACTTTTGATACCCTTTGCTACATCACCCATCAAGCTGGATATTTTACCTCTACCAAATAGTAGAACAACTAAGATCACTACAATTGCAATTTGCCAAAAACCTATACTCATAAATTGCTTATAACCCTATTATTGATTATTTAAAAGTGAATTTTTAGGTTTCTTCTTTTTTAAGTGTACTGCTTAACATTTCATCAATATCAGAATATATATTTTCCTTTTTATCTACTTGTTTTTCTTTGAAAAATTTGCCGGTTCCAAAAATTGATGCATCAACACTTGAAGTATCAATTAAACCTGCTGAACCTAATTCATTGACAGTTGGTAGATCTGATAATTTTTGAAGATTAAAATGACTCAGAAATTCGTCTGTTGTCCCATATTGTATTGGCTTACCTGGAATATTTTTTCTACCCTCGTGTTTAACCCAATTTAGTTCCATTAAAATTTCTAAAGTATTTGTTCCAAATGCAACACCTCTAATTTCCTCAATTTCTGATCTTGTGACAGGTTGATGATAAACGATTATTGCAAGTGTTTCTATCGCAGCTCTAGATAATTTTTTTTCAACTGTCTTTTGTTCTGACATTAAAGATGATAAATTTACTGCAGTCCTAAAAGACCATTTATTTGAAATACAAATTAGATTAATGCCTCTTTTGGAGTAAAAATCTTTTAGGTTTTCTAATGATTGTTGAATGTCAGTTGGTTTTGATAATTTAGACTCAATCGTTTCTACTGATAGAGGTTCTGCAGCAGCAAATATAATAGCCTCAATTTCTCTTTCTACTTCAGTAAGTTTAGTTGGAAATTTTACAATATTATTTTTTTTTATTTTATTCATAAATTTTCCTTAATAAAAATATCATCAAATAATTCTTTTTGTTTCAATGATACATTGCCCTCTTTAACTAATTCTAATGATCCTGCAAATATACCAGCTTTACCTGTTTTTTTTAAATTGGGAGAATTTTTGAAACCTGATGGAACTAACTCTGAAATATTTTTCCATTCATTAAGATTTCCAAAAAACTCTTTAATTCTTTTAATAGCATCTTCAGTTGTTAAAACAGGTAGTTTGGGAATATTCATAGTATGAAAATCTTTTGTCATCACAATTCCTGAATATGCCTTCAATAACTCAAACAAAGTTAAAGAAACTTTTTTGTCATAAATAGACTTAACGCCGCTTTTAGAGCCACGCATAAAAATATCTCTTCCCAATCTTTTTCTGTTTAACATTTGTGAAGACAATAATCTTATCAACTCTAATTTTTTTAGTTGCAATTTAAGTTTTTCAGCTACCTCAAGTGCTTTAAATTCATCTTCATCTGTTTCAGGAAGTAATAATTTAGACTTTAAATAAGTGAGCCAAGTAGCCATCAATAAATATTCGGATGCAATTTCGAGATTTAGGTTATCCTTTTCAGTGAGATATTGGTGAAATTGATCAGCTAATTTTGTAATTGATATTTGTTCTAAATCGACTTTCTGAGATTTTGCAAGATCAAGTAATATTTCTAATGATCCATTAAAATTATTTAAATTTACACTAAAGTCTAAAGAATCATCTGATTGCATAAAATACTTTAACCTATAATCCTTGTTAATTGTGATGTTTTTTTAATTATAAATTGGTTTATTTTAGGTGAATTTTGAGCAACAATTTTCATTTCACTCAAATTTCCATTACAATGTAACACTAAGTTGCAACCTGATAGAAATGATTTTTTTACACTTTTTGCAAGTTTATCCTTAATTGCTTTCATTGAAATATCATCAGTCATTATCAAACCTTTAAATTTTATTTTATTTCTTATGAGCTTATTTATTTTTTTAGAATGCGTTACATTATTTGCTGGGTCTATTTTCTCGAATAACAAATGACCCGTCATTGCTAATAAAGAGCCTTTATTTTTAAAGGGATAAAAGTCGTTTTTGATGAGATATTGCTCATTTCTAGTTATTCTTGGCAAATTTTTATGACTATCTACTTTAGC
>CACJNE010000022.1 GCA_902594675.1 uncultured Pelagibacteraceae bacterium | reverse complement strand
TCTTTAATATACTCTCGTCCAAGATTTTGAGATTTCGGAACTATAAATAAGTTCAGAAATAATTGCAAAATTAAAAAAAATAGAGAAAAAAAAAGTATATAATTAATAAAGTGGATTTTTTTTATTCCATTGTTCCAAAAAACAATAAGTTCATTTGAATTTGCGTATTTATTAATTACATAAAAAATAGAAATAAAAAAAACAAATATGATGGTTTTGCTAAATATTTTTGGTAAATTAAGAGCGATGTAATAGAAGTAGATGTTTAGACTATGTCCATCATCAGAGACAAGGTCTAAAAAATTTACAGCCTGAATTATCCATACAATAAATGTTATGCTGAATGAGGAAATCAAAAAAAAATTAACTATATCTAGAGAAAATTTACGAAATATTAATTTATTCATTGAAATATTTGTTTTTATAAATATACAACATTATCTAATAAAAAATTCAAAAAAATGAAGCTAAAACTAAAATTTGCGTCTAAAATATCTAAAGATACTAAAGATAATGAAATATTATTTATAAAACAGAAAAGAATTAAAAGTAAATATCTTCAACCACTTAACAAATCTGTATTTTCAAGCAAGTTATTTAATGAAAAAGATTTTATTATAAAAGATTATAAAAATAAAACTTATATTTTTGTAAATTGTACAAAATCTAAAGTTTCACTAGATTATGAAAAGCAGGGATCAAAATTATATGAATTTTTGACAGCAAATAAGATTGAAAGTTCATTTATTAACATAGGAAGTAATTCTCTTACAAGTGTGCAATTAGAAAAGATCTTGCATGGTGTACAGTTAAAATCCTACGATTTTACTATTTATAAAACCGATAATAAAAAAACAAATTTTAATATTAACTTAAGTGTATTAGGAAATGGAATCCAGAGTAATAATTTGTTAAGAAATAAATTAAATGCAATTTTAGAAGGTGTTTTTCTAACTAGAGATTTAGTTTCCGAACCTGGTAATATTTTACATCCAGATGAATACACAAAGAGGATTATAAAATTAAGAAAATTTGGTTTAAAAGTTACTGTTTATGATCAAAGAAGACTAAAAAAATTAGGCTTTAATGCATTACTTGGAGTAGGGCAAGGAAGTATTAGAGGTTCATATTTAGTGATTATGGAATGGAATGGAGCTAAAAATAAATCTAAACCTTTAGCATTTGTAGGGAAAGGTGTTTGTTTTGATACAGGGGGAATTTCTCTAAAGCCTGCAAAATTTATGGAAGATATGACATATGATATGGCTGGCTCAGCAACAGTAGTTGGACTTATGAAAACTCTTGCAATGAGAAAATCAAAAATTAATGCAGTAGGAGTTGTAGGATTAGTTGAAAATATGCCTGGGGGAAACGCACAAAGGCCTGGAGATATTGTTAAATCTTACAGTGGAAAAACAATTGAGGTTTTAAATACCGACGCAGAAGGAAGATTAGTCTTAGCAGATGCACTCACTTATACTGAAGAAAAGTTTAAACCAAGTTTAATTGTTGACTTAGCAACATTAACTGGCGCAATAATTGTGGCCCTTGGCTCTGAATATGCTGGACTCTGGTCAAATAATGAAAAATTAGCAAAACAATTATTTGATGCTGGAGAAAAAGTTGATGAAAAATTATGGAGAATGCCTTTGCACGAAAATTATAATAAATTAATGAATTCTAAAACTGCTGATATGCAAAATATTAATTACGTTGGTGGAGCTGGATCAACTACTGCTGCACAATTTTTACAAAGATTCATTATAAATAAAACTCCTTGGGCTCATCTAGATATTGCAGGAATGGCATTTTCAAAATATGCAGGAGCATTAAATTCTGGGGGTGCGACCGGATATGGAGTAAGACTATTAAATAAATTTATTGAGGAGAATTATGAGTAATATTGAACAAACTTTATCAATTATTAAACCAGATGCTGTTGAAAGAAATTTACAAGATCAAATTAAAAACGATTTTAAAAACAATGGATTTAAAATATTGAAAGAAAAAAAAATACATATTACCAAGGAAGAAGCAGAGAAATTTTATAAAGTACATGAGTCTAAACCATTTTATAATGATTTATGTACATATTTGTCTTCTGGACCAATTATTGTTATGAATCTTGAAAAAGATAACGCGGTCTTGGAAAATAGAAAATTGATGGGATCTACAAACCCAAAAGAAGCTGAAGAAGGCACTATTAGAAAAAAATATGGTATTTCAATTGATAAAAATTCAGTACATGGATCTGATAGTGTAGAAAATGCTAAGATAGAATTAGATTTCTTTTTTAAATCTTAGAAAGAAATTTTACGATAGCTTTTGGATAAATTTCATGTTCAATTTTAAGAACTTTTTTTTCTAAACTTTTAATATTATCTTTTTTTAAAATTTTAACTTTTTTTTGTAAGACAATTTTTCCAGAGTCCAATTTTTCATTTACTCTATGAACGGTTGCTCCAGTAATTTTATCATTATTTTTAATAGCTCTTTCGTGAGTATTAACTCCTTTGTATTTTGGTAAAATAGAGGGGTGAATATTTAATATTGGTTTAGAAAAACTTTTAATAAAATTTCTAGATAATATTTTCATAAATCCAGCAAGACAAAGCAAATCAACATCGTTCTTTTTTAATAATTTAAGTGATTTATTTTCAAAACTAGATTTACTTATATATTTAAGTCCAAAGTTTTTAATCTCACTTTTTTTAGCAAATTTAAGCCCTTTAGCTTTTGGATTATTTGAAATAACTAAAGTAATTTCAATTGAAGAATTTTTTTTCTTAAAATATTTTATTAAAGATTTTAAATTGCTACCTCTACCACTTATAAAGATGGCTATTTTTTTTTTACCAAGATACTTTACCACTTATTTTTACTTTTTTGTTATTACTACTTATCTTTCCGATTATGTAAGGTTTAAAATTTTTTCCAAAAAATTTATTGACTAATTTTAATTTTTTAGGATTTATTATTATGCAAAAACCAACACCACAGTTAAATGTTTTAAGCATTTCTTTTTCGCTTATACCCATTTTGTATAACCATTTAAATATTTTTAATGTTTTTATATTATTTAAATTTATTTCCGCACACAAATTTTTTGGAATTATTCTTTTTAGATTGTCTACAATACCTCCGCCAGTAATGTTTGCACAACCATTAATTAAGTTTTTTTCATTTAATAATAATAATTCTTTGACGTATATCTTAGTTGGTCTAATTAATTCTTTTCTAAGAAATTTATTCGATTTAAAATTTATTTTTTTTTTTTTTATTAGATATCTAACTAATGAAAAACCGTTAGAGTGAAGCCCGTTAGATGGTATAGCTAAAATTAGATCATTTTTTTTTATTTTTTTGGGAAGTATTTTATCCCTGTCTACAATGCCGACAGAAAAACCTGCAATATCAAATTTCCCATTGTTGTACGTTCCTGGCATTTCTGCTGTTTCACCACCAACTAATTTACAATTTGCAATACTGCATCCTTTAATTATTCCTTTAACTAAATTTTTTAATTTATGTAATTCTATTTTGCTAAGTGATATATAGTCTAAAAATAAATATGGTCTAGCACCTTGAACTATTAGGTCATTAACACACATAGCAACGAGATCTATCCCAACTGTATCAAATTTATTTAAATCGTTTGCAACTTCAATTTTTGTTCCAACCCCATCAGTGCTAGTAACTATGTGGGGGTTTTTTAATTGTTTTGGAATTGGCGAGATTGCACCAAAACCTCCAATATTCTTAAAATCACCACTTTTACTTGATTTTCTTGTGCTGGAACGTATGAATTTAACAAAACTATCTGCTTTTGAAATGTTAACCCCACTCTTTCTGTATGTTAATTTAATTAATGGCATATAAAAAAATCATGTTTTTTCTTAAAAACAAAATTTCTAGTTGTTTATATATTTTTTTTGTATTTTTGACCTTCAATTTTATAGAGTTTTCCACAAATATAGTGCTAGCTAAAACTTTCAAGGTTTCAAAAATTGAAGTTGAAGAAAAGTATAATCTTAATTTCAATAAACTGAAAGTTATTGATAGAGGTTTCAAAAGAGCATTTAATGATCTTTCTAAAATGATACTTGAAGAAAAAGACCTTAATAAAATTTCAAACACATCAATAGATGATATAAAAAAACTAGTAGAAAATTTTTCTATTCTTGACGAAAAGTTTATAAATCAAAAATATAAGAGTATAATGGAGGTAGAGTTTAATAGAAACAAATTAATTAAATTTTTAAATTTTAAAAATATAACTATATCATTACCAAAAAAA
>CACJNE010000021.1 GCA_902594675.1 uncultured Pelagibacteraceae bacterium | reverse complement strand
ATTTTTTTTAAAATCTATTTTATTTTTAAAATTTTTAAATCCAATAATCGTATCTAAATGATCAGTATTATTAATAGGTCCATTATGTTTTAAAAGACCATCCAGAGTTTCTATTGTTAAATTAAGACCTTTGAATTTTAAATATTTATTTTCAATAAACATTACAATTCTTAAAGTTTGAAGGTTATGATCAAAACCACCATGATTAATCATTGACTCGTTTAAAGCATCCTCACCTGCATGTCCAAAAGGTGTGTGTCCCATATCATGGGCTAAACTAAGTGTTTCAACCAAATCATCATTTAAATTGAGATATCTTGATATTGATCGAGCAATTTGAGCAACTTCCATTGAGTGAGTTATTCTTGTTCTGTAATGATCACCATCTGTGTTTACAAATACCTGAGTCTTATGTTTTAACCTTCTAAATGAAGCAGAGTGAATAATTCTATCTCTATCTCTTTGAAATGGAGTTCTAAACCTATTATTTGGCTCTTTTATTAAACGACCACGTGATCTAAAAGAACCTAATTTTGAGTAATTATTCATTCTTTAAAATTGGCAAATATTAATTATATTAGTAATAACAGTGATAAATAATGATTAAAGAAATTAAATTTACAGATAATGCGTTAAAACAAATAAATAACCTTCTCGCATCTAAGGAGGAAGGTTCTTTTTTTAGAATCGCTATAAAAGGCGGTGGTTGCTCTGGATTTCAGTATGATTTTTCATTTGATAAAAGCCCTCAAGATGACGACTTAAGACACGAAAAGATTTTAATAGATAAAACTTCAGCTGATCTTTTAAAAGGATCAGAAATAGACTTTGTAAAAGAATTAATTGGAGACCAATTTAAAATTAGTAACCCACAAAGCAAATCGTCTTGTGGTTGTGGTGTTTCATTCTCTCTTTAATGATTATTAGCTCATGGAATGTAAATTCTATTAGGGCAAGAATATTGAACGTTCAAGAATATTTAAAAAAATTTAATCCTGACTTAGTATTAGTGCAAGAAATTAAAACTCAAGATGAAACTTATCCTTATGATGATGTAAAAAAAATTAAGTATGAAAGTTACGTATTTGGTCAAAAAAGTTACAACGGTGTTGCAATTCTCTCAAAAAAAAAATTAGACAACATACAAAAAGATATTTTTAAAGATAAAAATAAACAATCGAGAATAATTACGGCTGATATAAAATATAAATCAAAAGTAATTAAACTTATAAATATCTATACTCCAAATGGTAATCCGGTAGATACTGAAAAATATGATTATAAATTATATTGGTTAGATAGTTTAATAAAAAAATTAAAATCTCTTTTAAAAACAAATGAAAATATAATTCTTGCGGGTGATTTTAATATTATTCCCTCTGCTGAAGATGTTCATGATCCTAAAGGATATGAAAACGATGCATTGTATAGAATAGAAATTAGAAAGAAATTAAGAGAAATGTATAATTTAGGATTTCATGATGCATTTCGATATATCTATCCTGATAAAGAAGAGTATACTTTTTGGGATTATACAAGTGGAGCTTGGCAAAAAAATAATGGTATGAGGATTGATCACTTCTTAGTAACCAATTCATTATTAAAAAATATTAAGGATGTTAAAATTAACAAATATCCAAGAGGCAGAGAGAAACCTTCAGATCACACCCCTATTGAATTAGAATTAACTTAAAGATTTAATTTTATTAACCAAGTCTTCATTTATATGTCTTGGTCCTTTATCTAATCTATTTTTATGTCTTCTTTCACCAGGAAGTCTAACATCCCCCATTGATTTCATTTTTTCAAAAAACTTTGAAGAGTGTGTGTCCCAATCAGAATTTGATAATTTTTCTGGAGATATTGCTAAAATGAACTCCCCACCACTTGGTGGACCGCCATCATTATTATCCTTCTCAGCCGTCTCATAACTAAAATTATCTCCAACAAGGGCTCCAGCAAGCAATTCGACCATCATCGCAATCCCTGAGCCTTTATACCCGCCAAAAGGCAATAAAACACCACCATCAGCTATTTCAGCTGGATCAGTTGTTTCCTTTCCATCTTTTGTTAATCCAGTACCTAATGGAACTTTGTGACCTTCTCTCTTAGCTACTTGAACTTCACCCATTGCCATAGATGCAGTTGCCATATCAAAAACTACTGGAGGTTTATTTTTTCTGGGCCAAGCAAAAGATATAGGATTAGTTCCAAACAAAGGTTTAATAGCACCAGCAGGTGCTACTGCTGGTTTATATGATGTGCAAGCAAATGCTGCAAGACCATGTTCTGCTACTGCTTCAGTTTCTGGCCACATAGCAGCCATATGATGAGAATTTGTTATTGCCAAAACAGCAATTCCATTTTCCTTTGCAAGTTTAACTAACTCTGGAATACTTTTTTTTAAAACTACAGGAGCTAAACAATTATTACCATCAACTTTTATTACCGATGGTGTGATAGTTTTTACATTAGGTTTTCCTTTTCCATTTATTTTACCACTTTTAAGACCTGAGATATATGCAGGTACTCTAAACAAGCCATGAGATAAAGACCCATCTCTCTCTGCCTTCATAACTAAATCAGCCATTATTTTTGAAGTTTCATCATCACACCCATTATTTGAAAATGTTTTTTTAGCAAGTTCGTAGATTTCGTCTAATGATAATGAAATATTGCTCACTACCTCATTAGATATTATTTAAAATATAATTCAAATGAATTATTATTTATTTTCCCACTCAAATCGTGGAAAAGAGTCAAATATTTTAAAAATGTCTTTTGACCATTGATTGCAAACTCTAGAATATTCATCATCAGTTAAATTAAGACATTTTTGGGAAGCAATTTTTAATTCATCTTTTTTTATTACTGTAAAATCAATTGGAGGACCAACTGTTAAATCACTTTTTAAAGTTGAATCCATAGAAATTAATGCACATCTAGAAGCATCACCAACTGAAACCTCTGGTTTAATAACTCTATCTAAAATTGGTTTACCGTATTTGACTTCACCTATTACTAAATAAGGTTTGCTATCTGCAGGTCTTATATAGTTTCCTTGAGGGTAAACCAAAAAAAGTTCCATTGGCTGACCTTTTATTTGGCCTCCAATAATAAATGTTGATCCTAAAAGTACAGTATCAGTATTAATTCCTTTTGGTGCAGAATGTTCAATATTAAGCGAACCTATATATGAAGCAATTTGGTCGAAATTTTCACAAGTATTTAAATTTTGTTTTCCTGAATTATTGTCTAAATCATTTTGTATTGATTTAAAAACTGCTTGTGATGTTCCTAGATTACCAGAAGTGACAATAATTATAGTTCTATCGCCCACATCATAAGTAAACATTTTTGAATAAATATTAACATTATCAAGTCCTGCATTTGTCCTTGAATCTGATGCAAAAACTAAACCATCTGAAGCTTTGATACCTATACAATAAGTCATTGCATTAAATTGTTATTTAATTATTACATTAATTAATAATCTATTAAAAGCATAACAGATATATCTATTATGCATTTGCTTATTTAATTCAATTATTCGAGATTATTAGATTATGGTCTCTAAACTTTGGAAAAACTATAACGCAAAGCTTGCTTACGACGGGTACTTTACAAAAGAAAATAAGCTAAGAAAGCATGCAACGATAATTTCAGGAATATTAGAGAAATACGGAAAAAAAAAACTACAAGAAATTGAAAAAAATTGCCAAAGTACAATAAGTGCAAGAGGTATAAATTTTAGAGTTTATGCTGCGAATAATAGGGCTGAAGAAAAAAAATGGCCTCTAGATATAATTCCAAGAATTATTCCAAAAAAAGTTTGGAATAAAATATCAAAAGGACTTAAGCAAAGGGCATTAGCTCTTAATCTGTTTATCGATGATGTTTATAATCAAAAGAAAATATTTAAAGATAAAGTCGTTCCAAAGGATATAATATTTAAATCTCCTTATTATGTAAAAGAATGTGAGGGATTTTCCCCCAAATATAAAGCATGGTCAAATATTTCAGGAATTGACTTAATAAGAAACGTTAATGGTGAATATTTGGTCTTAGAAGATAATTTGAGAGTTCCATCTGGTGTTTCATATATGCTCGAAAATAGAATGGTTATGAGAGATGTGTTTCCAGAATTGTTTACTAGATATAAAGTTTCATCAATTCATCAATACACAAACAAACTTTATAACTGTATGGTTGAGTGTATTCCGAAAAAAACATCTAACCCTCATATGGTTGTGCTTACACCAGGAATATATAATTCCGCTTACTTTGAACACTCTTTCTTAGCTGAACAAATGGGAATAGCTTTAGTAGAGGGCAAAGATTTATTTGTTGAAAATGATATTGTTTACATGAAAACTGTAAAAGGTCCTTTAAAGGTAGATTGTATCTACAGACGTTTAGATGATAATTTTCTTGACCCAAAAGTTTTTTTTAAGGGCTCATTAATTGGAGTGCCTGGTTTATTCAAAAGTTGGCGTAAAGGTAATGTGGGTATTGTGAATGCTATAGGTACAGGAGTTGCTGATGACAAAGTTGTATATTCATATGTAAATAAAATGATTGTGTATTATCTTGGTGAACAACCAATTCTAAATCAGGTTGAAACATATCTTTGCCATGACAAGGTACAAAGAGATTACGTAATTGAAAATATATCAAATCTAGTTGTTAAACCTGCAAATGCTTCTGGTGGGTATGGAATAATGATTGGACCTAAAGCTCCAAAAAAAGAACGCGATGAGGTAATCAGTAAAATTAAAAAAAATCCTAGAGAATTTATTGCTCAACCTTTAGAAATACTCTCTACAGGTCCAACTATAACAGATAATGAAATTGAACCTAGACACGTAGATTTACGACCATTTGTTCTAAGTGGAAAAACATCCTATGTGACTACTGGAGGTTTAACTAGAGTTGCTTTAAGAAAAGGAAGTACAATAGTGAACAGTTCTCAAGGTGGTGGCTCGAAAGATACATTAATTGTAGAAACGTAATAATTTAAATCAACCTAATTTATTCATGAAATCGAAAATCATCATATTTACAGATTTAGACGGTACTCTATTAGACAAAACTAAATTCCATTTTAGACAGGCAAA
>CACJNE010000020.1 GCA_902594675.1 uncultured Pelagibacteraceae bacterium | reverse complement strand
AAGGATAAAAAAATAATTGATATTGATCAAATTAGAGAGATGATCCAGTTTACCAATCAAACTTCTTTTAATAATGAAAAGAAAATTATAATAATTGAGAACATAAACTTATTAGGTATTAATTCAGCAAACGCTCTATTAAAATCTATCGAAGAACCAAATCAAAAAACATATTATATTTTAATCAATAATTCAGAATTTAAAATTTTAGAAACAATAAAATCAAGATGTTTAGAATTTAAATTAAGTTTAATGAATTCAGAAGTAATTGAAATTGTGAATTATTATTTTAATAGTGATAAGTATAATGATATAAATTTAGACTTTATAAACAATTATAATTCACCATCATTTTTAATATCATTGGTAAATTTTCTAGAAACTAATGATTTGTCTATAAAAGAGTGCAATATTGAAGATTTATTGACCTATATAATTAAAAATAAACTATATATATCTGATGAATTTATTAAAGAATATTTGAATTTATTTATTGAACTTTTTTTCTACAAAAATATAAATAATTCGAAAAATATTTCATTCAAAATTAAAAAGTATTTTTATCTAAAACTTTCTTTTGTTAAAAAATATAATTTAGATTTTGAATCATTTTTTCTGGAATTTAATGATAAATTATTAAGTGAATAAAAATTACTACATTACAACACCAATATATTATCCATCTGCTAGGCCTCATATGGGGCATGCATATTCAAGTATTATTGCTGATTTTTTTGCAAGATTAAAAAGAATACAAGGTTTTAATGTTTATTTTTTAACTGGCACGGATGAGCATGGGCAGAAAATACAACGTGCTGCTGAAGAAAAAAAAATGGATCCATTATTGTTTTGCGATGAAATTAGTAAAACTTTTAGAGATCTTTCTGACACATTAAACTTGTCAAATAACGATTTTATAAGGACTACAGAGCCTAGACATGCCAAATCTGTCGAAAATCTTTGGAATATTCTGGAAAAAAAAGGTGAAATTTACTTATCAAAGTATTCAGGTTGGTATTCTGTCTCCGATGAAGCGTTTTACACAGAAAGCGAAATTGAGGATTTGGATGGTACAAAAAAAGCAATCACTTCTGGATCTAAAGTAGAGTGGGTAGAGGAAGAGTCTTTTTTTTTTAGATTATCTAACTGGCAAGATAAATTGATTGAATTTTATGATAAAAATCCAGATTTTATACTACCTGAAACAAGAAAAAATGAAGTTATTAGTTTTGTTAAATCAGGACTAAAAGATTTATCTGTTAGTAGAAAATCTTTCAATTGGGGAATAAAAGTTCCTTCTAATAAAGATCATGTCATTTATGTTTGGTTGGATGCTTTGACAAATTATCTAAGTGCATTAAATTATCCAAATGAAAGTGATAATTTGTATAAATCTTTTTGGCCTGCAGATCTCCATTTAATAGGGAAAGATATATTAAGATTCCATGCAATTTACTGGCCAGCTTTTTTGTTAGCCGCTGATATAAATCCACCAAAAAGAGTATTTGGTCATGGATGGATACTCTCTGGTGATGAAAAAATGTCAAAATCAAAAGGTAATATTTTAGACCCACTTGAAATAATAGATACTTATGGTTTAGATCCTTTAAGATATTATTTAATTAAAGAAGTTTCTTTTGGTAACGATGGAAATATTTCACAAGAAAAATTAGAGTCTTGTATAAATAGTGATTTAGCTAACAATTATGGAAATCTGTGCCAAAGGGTTTTGGCTTTTTGTAATAAAAATTCTAATTTTGAAGTTCCTGAAAATAGTACCTTTAATGAAGATGATAAATTGATCTTAGATCAATACTCTAAACATTATGAAAGTTTAATAAAATATTCTGATAATCAAGATGTAAATTTATATATAAATTTTATTGTTGACCAGTTATTTGCAGCAAATAAATATTTTAATGATCAGGAACCTTGGAAAAAAAAGAATGATAAATTAAGGATGAATACTATTATTTATGTTGCATTGGAGCTCATAAGAAAAGTCACTATATTGCTTTATCCAATAATTCCAAGCTCTTCTCTCAAAGTTTTAAAAGTATTTGGTATAAAGGAAGATAAAATTGATTTTGAGACAATTAAGAATAATAATTATTTAAGCAAGGGTCTTAAATTAAGTAAATTAGATATATTATTCACAAAGATAGAAAAAAATGATTGATTCACATTGTCACTTAGATCACGAACCTTTAGTTCAAAATATTGAGGATATTTTGGCAAAATGTAAAAAGGAGGGTATTCAAAAGGTATTAACAATATCAACAACATTAAATGGGTTTCCTAAAATTTTAGAGATTATAGACAAAGATGAAATGATATATGGAACTTTTGGTATCCATCCGCATGAAACTAACAAAGATCAAATATCAAAAGATGAAATAATTAAAAAAATTAATACTAATAATAAAATAATTGGAGTAGGCGAGTCAGGTTTAGATTTTTATTATAATAATAGTGACAAAGATAATCAAATAGTAAGTTTTAAAAATCATATAGATGCAGCATTAGAATTAGATATACCTCTAATTGTTCATTCTAGAAATGCTGAAGCAGAAACATATGAAATATTAAAAAATTCTAACAAGAATTTAAAAATACTTATGCATTGTTTTACAGGATCCTTATCTTTTGCATTGAAATTAATGGAACTAAACTCCTACTTTTCAGCCAGTGGTATTATTACATTCAAAAATAGCACAGATCTTCAAAATACTTTTAAAGAATTACCATTAGAAAGATTGTTAATTGAGACAGACAGTCCTTTTTTAGCTCCTGAACCAATGAGAGGTAAGAAAAATGAACCATCTTTTGTGCGCTATACATTAAAAAAGTTATCAGAATTGAAAAATGTTGATATGAAAGATCTGGATAAAATTACTACTGAAAATTTTAATAGATTATTTTTTAATAAATGAGCATAAAATTTACCATATTGGGGTGTGGAAGCTCTTTAGGTATACCCCGAATTGATGGATACTATGGAAGTTGTGATCCAAAGAATAAAAAAAATATACGAACAAGATGTTCAGCTCTTATAAGTTCTAAAAACCTAAACATTCTAATTGACACATCTCCAGATTTAAAATCTCAGTTGTTAAAAAATAGAGTTAAAAATATCGATACAGTTTTTTATACGCATTCTCATGCTGATCAAACACATGGAATTAATGAGTTGAGAGTTTTTTCTTTAAAAAATAGAAAGAAAATACCAATTTATGCAGATAAAATTACAAAGAATAATCTTAAAAATACTTTTGGTTATTGTTTTAAAGATTATAAAAATTATCCATCTATACTTGATGCCAAAATATTAAAAAAAAAACATTTACTTAAAGATTCAAAAACACAAATTATTATTAAATCCTTAAAGGTTCATCATGGATCAATAAAAAGTATTTGTTATATAATTAATGACAAATGTGCTTATGCACCTGATGTTAATAAGATTGATAAAAAGGATTTAAAATATCTTAAAAATTTAAAATATCTTATTGTCGATTGTTTAAGATATAATTTTCATCCAACCCATTTTAATTTAGAGGATGTTATGAAATTAATAAATAAAATTAAACCAAAGAATACAATATTAACAAATTTAAGTAACGAAATTGACTATAATGAAATAAAAAAATTGTTACCTAAAAATGTAACTCCCGCTCATGATGGATTGTCAGTGCTAATTTAATAAACTTTCAATTTTTTTTGTTATCTTCTTTGAAGTCGGGCTTGTTAAAGATGCATAAGTCTCTTCAATTTTACCTTCTTTGTTAATTAATATTTTATAAAAATTCCATTTTGGCACTGCTGATTTTCCATAATTAGCTTTGGCCCATTTATAAATCTCATGTGCATTATCACCTCTAACATTGGTTATTTCTGTGAGTGGAAAGTTAATGTTAAAATTAACTTCACAAAATTCTTTAACATCACTATTTTCAGATTTCTCCTGATTAAACGAATTTGATGGAACTCCAAGAACAATTAAGCCTCTGTTTCTATATTTTTCCCATAGTTCTTGCATATCGTTGTATTGTTTTGTAAATCCACAATAGCTTGCTGTATTTACAATCAAAATAGGTTTTCCTTTAAAATCTTTTAGATTTATTTGATCGCCTGAAATACTATTGATTTTAAAATCATAAAAGATCTTTTCATACTCAGCATGTGATGAATTTTTAAAAAAAATCATAATTATAGTAAGTCCAAATATCAGTAGGTTTTTCATTATTTAAATTATCTATTTGGTGTAAGTAGTATTAAAAAGTATCCAAATAAAGTGGATAATAATGACCCAGTTAAAACTCCAATCTTTACACCATCCATATACTGCAAATTATCTGCAAATGCTAAATTTCCAACAAATAAACTCATTGTAAAACCAATTCCTGTTAAAACTCCAACTCCATAAAAATTATACCAACTTGTATTACTAGGCATTTGGGCAACTTTTAATTTAATAGATACATACGAAAATACAAAAACACCCAATTGTTTTCCAACAAATAATCCTAAAACTATACCCAAAGGTACTTTATCTAATAACGATGAAAAGGATAAACCTTCTAAAGATACTCCTGCATTTGCAAATGCAAAAATTGGCATTATTCCAAAAGCAACATATGGACTTATTGCGTGTTCCACTTTTATTAGGAGTGAGAAATCTTTATCTTTTTTTCTGTGAGGTATTGTCATTGCAAGTAGTACGCCAGCAATTGTTGCGTGAATTCCTGAATTGTGTGTAAAATCCCATAAGAAAATTCCAACTATCAAATAGGGTAGAAATTTTTTTACATTAAATTTATTTATAACTAACAAAATTATAAATGCTAACAACATCAAAGATAAATATTTAATACTTAAATCACCAGAGTAAAATAGAGCTATTATAACTATAGCTCCTAAATCATCTATAATTGCCAAAGCTGTTAAAAATACTTTTAAAGAAAGAGGTACTCTACTTCCCAATAATGATAATACACCTAAAGAGAAAGCTATATCTGTAGCAGACGGTATTGCCCATCCCTTTAAAGTTTCTCCATCTCCTAAATTTATAATTACATATATTAATGCTGGAATAACCATTCCTCCCACTGCAGCAATTATAGGAAGGAGAGCTTGTTTAATATTTGATAATTCACCCTGCAAAAATTCTCTTTTAATTTCTAGTGTCACAAAAAAGAAAAAAATTGCCATTAATGCATCATTTATCCAATGCAAAACTGAAAGCTTAAGACCAAAATTATTTATTCCAATAAACAAGTATTTTTCTAATGTTGAGAAATATAAACTTGATAATTCTGAATTACTTATAAT
>CACJNE010000019.1 GCA_902594675.1 uncultured Pelagibacteraceae bacterium | reverse complement strand
AAGCTTAGCACTAGGGGGTTTGTGGGTAGTTTTCAGTCAATCTAATATATTACCATTACCACAAAATGCAGGAGATTGGTTGGCATTAATAGGAGGTGTGCTATTTGGGGCTGGGTTAGTGCGTTTAGAAATTTCCAAAACAGACGGGGTCTTTCCGGTAATCTTTTCTTTCTTCGTTTATGGGACAATATTTAATATTTTTGCTGGCTTTATTTTAAAAGATTACTTAGGACCTATGCCACCGATTGAAGCTTTTGCATCAATGTTTATTTTTTTAGTTCTTATTTCAGTATTTTATTTTATTCCTACCGGAGTAGTTATAATGTGGTCTCCATCTGTTTTGGGTGCAGGCCTTTGTGCAATATTATATTTAAGCGAAATAGTAGTTGGAGTTATATCAGCTGGTATTTTAACAGATGAAACATTTGGTTGGAGAGAAGTTGTTGGAAGTACAATGATTGTTGTAGGAGGAGTATTAGCTGTTGTTCTAGCACCAAAAGAAGAAAAATAGATGCTGTTTAAAGAAAAGTTTAAATCAAATTCAAAAATATTCTTAGATGGTGGAAATGGTTCTGAGATTGCAAACTTAGGAGGTGAGATGACACCAGCTTTTTCCGCATTAGCAACAATTACAGCACCAGAAATTGTAAGACAAGTTCATGAAAATTTTATGGATGCAGGCTGTGATCTTATTACAGCAAATACTTTTAGCACTACAAGACACAATATGAATAGTATTAACAAAGGTAATGAAACAAAAGAGTTTATTGTTAGATCTGTCGATATAGCCAAAAAGGCAATTAAGAATAAGGGGAAAGAAAATATAGTTGGAATAGCAGGGAGTATGTCGAATTTTTTCTCACTGAAGGAAAATGAATTTGTTCCAGATCCAAAGTACATACCTTCATTTAGAGAAGAAGAGAGAAATTATAAAGAGGCTGCTAAAATCTTAAAAGAAGAGGGAGTCGATCTTTTAATTCTAGAAATGATATTAGATATAGATCACTCAAAAATCTTACTTAACTCTGCATTAGAAACTGGTTTGCCTGTTTGGGTTGGACTTAGTTGCTGTATAAGTAAGTTTGATAATAACGTTATTGGAAGAAATTTTAGAGCTGAAAAAGAAAAATCACTTATTTATGATGAAAGTGTATACAAAGAGCAACCAAAATTTATTCCTGATGATAAGATTGTTCTTTTAGATGATATTATGAAATCTCTAACAAATATCGGCGGAGATGTTTATGGTATTATGCATACTTGGCTTGTTGATGCCTTTGATGGATTGAGGGTAATTAAAAATAATTGGCAGGGTCCAATTATGTTTTATCCAGAGATACATAAGTTTGATACAAAAACACATAAGGCAACTGTGACATACTCAGAGGGTGAATTCACTGATGAATGTGGAAAACTAATTGATGACCAAATTCAAATTATCGGAGGGTGTTGTGGTGTTACAGATAGTCATCTTAGAAAATTAATTTCAAGGTATTCTTAATTTAAATATTAATTATTAACTATATTTATCAACATATTAATCATATCAACTTTATAACTCTCTTTTGTTGCAGATTTTGTTTCCAATACTGAAAAAAATGCAGCAACTTTGCCAGTTTTAAAATTTGTTGCCAGAAACTGACCTCCATATCCAGAGTGTCCAATCATGTTACCAGACACCATTGTTGAATTTGAGTAATACAAATATTTATTTTTTGCTAATTCCATGTATTTAGGTCCTAAATTTTTAATTGTTTTGTCAAAATAAGAAGGTGATCCAACTTTTCTATTTCCAACCCCCATACCTTTTCTAGCAAAAAGCAAACCCATTCTTAAAAAATCCCTAGCAATTAAACAACCACCACCAGACATCCATGGCATCCCATATCTATCAGAAGCAATATATAAGCCTTCTTCAAAGCCAGCAGCTTCAACTGCCGACAATACCCAATCTCTTAAAGTTCTTCCACTTACCTTTTCCACAATTAATCCCACTACATCAGTATTCGCTGATTTATAAAATGTATATTCAGAACTATTTATTAAACTTTTGTTTTTAATTTTTTTAATTGAATTTAAATATTCCTCTTGGCTTAAATGATTTTTTAAACTTTTTGGTAGTCTCCAACCTCCAACTGGCTCATGTAAAAATGAAGAAGAATATGCTTGTGTATAATCTTCGGTATAGGAATTTATAATATTCATATTTAAAACATCTTGTATTCTTGCTTCAGCGTAACCACTTCCAATTTTAGGCAAATAATGTGAAACTTTTTTATTCAAATCTATTGATTTATTTTTAACAAGTTCACCAACAAATAAGTTAATAAACATTTTAGTTATTGACATTATTGTCTGCGGTTGATTTTTTTTGAAATCTTTAGCATATTTTTCAAATAATATATTTTGACCTTTGCCAACGATTAACGAGCAAAAAGATTTATTTTTGATCATTTTTTTAACCAATGGTATTTTACTAATTTTATTATAAGGTTTTGACTTTAGTTTTAATACTAGATCAGATCTTAAATAAAGACTGTACCGATTTATTTTATGTAAATTTCTATAACCAAATCTTCTAGTTTTTGGAAGATTCCATAAAGCCTTATTATCTTTAATTGTTTCTAACTCAGGATTTTTAACAGAAGCTAATTTTTTAATTTTCAATATTTTAATGATTTTTTTTGTTCGTATTTTTGGTGATAACCTTCTGCTTTACAATAATTTTTTTCCTTAGATATTTTTGTTGATACCTTACCATCCAATTTTTTATTCACCTCGTTTAACACCTTTTCAGCAATCTTTTTTTCTTCATCAGTATTATAAAATATTTCTGATCTATATTGAATTCCTACATAAGTACCTTGCCTATTTACTTGTGTAGAGTCGTGCAGTTCAAAAAATAGATTAACCATATCTTCATATGATTTTTTTTTCTCATCATATTGAACTTTTACAACTTCAATATGTCCAGTGTCTCCACCGCACACAGCTTTATAGGTTACATTGGGATCATCACCTCCACAGTAACCACATTCAGTTGAGATTATACCTTCAATACCCTCGTATTTAGTTTCATCCCAAAAGCATCCAATTCCACCAATAAATGTTTTCATTATTTTTTAATTTATACTTTAGTTTTTTAAAATTGAAATTGCTTTAATTTCATCAACCCCTATACCACAACAGCCACCTATAATTTGAGCTCCATCTTTTACCCAATTTTTTACTTCGTTCAAATAATCATCAGGAGTCATATCATCTATAAATCTCCAATGTGGTTTTTCATAATATCCTTTATTTGGATATGCTCCTATAACTCCATCAAAATTTTCTCTTGCAGTTTTTATTGCCTTACCTGTGGTTTTAATATCAGAATGAGCTACTAAAATTGGACCGTGATGAATTTTTTTAAAATTATTTATAGATATTTCAAAATTTTCATAAACATGAGTATCAGAGTCAATTGTATCATTATATCCAAGCATTATTTGATTTTGATCATTCGTTACACATGATACTGATAACCAAACTGGTATATTTATTTTTGTAGAACAGTTTAACATTGTTTCCACAATATCTGCCTGAGAAGACATAGCCTCTAAAATAATTAAATCTACTCCTTCACCTGATAAAATTTTTAGTTGCTCATCAAAACCAGGTATCATTGCTTTTACTCCAAGTTTATAAAAATTACCAAAAGTTGAAACGCTTCCAGCAAGAGCAACATCCTTATTTAAATTTTTAATTGCTTCTTTTGCAACTTGAACACTTTTTCTATTAAAATCCTCAATCGAGTCTTCATAACCATACTGTCTCATCGATATAGGTGTAGTACTATATGTATTGGTAGTTATTACATCAGCACCCGCATTTATGTAATCTTCATGAATTTTTCTTACTAATTCTGGATGATCTACTGAGCATTTTCCACACCACATTTTTTCATCCATTTTAGCGCCATTCTTTTCTAATTCAGCGCCCATTCCACCATCTAAAATAATAGTTTTTTTATTTTCTAACTTTTCATGAATTGATGAATAAGACACAGTATTATTCCTTGCTATTTGTAAAGGTGCAAATTTTATTTCCATCAAGATCACGAACGTAAGAGTAATAAACTCCTGATCCCTCTGGTCGTTCACCTCCTGATCCTTCGCTAGTACCTCCAGCTTTTAGTCCTGTTTCGTGAAATTTATCAACAATAACTCTTGAAGATGTTAGAAATGATATTTGTGTTCCATTTCCAAAAGTTGCTTCTTTTTTATTAAACGGTTTTGTGATGTAAAACTCTATTTCGTTTGTATCTTTCTTTCCATATGCGGCATAATCATTTTCTACAGTTTCGTTTCTTGTTAGCCCAATAACTTCCAAAACTTCATCATAAAACTTAATGGCAGCATCTAAATTATTTGTTCCCACCATTACATAACCAATCATCTTAACCTCAATTATTTTGAGTATAATTTTTTAATTCCAACCAGTAATTGCCTTAACCTCTAGGTATTCAGTAAAACCCCATAGTCCACCCTCTCGACCATTTCCTGATTGCTTAAATCCTCCAAAAGGTGCTCCAGTTTCGGCTCCTTGACCGTTGATATAGACTGTTCCTGCTCTTACTTTTCTTGCTACTCTTTTTGCTTTTTCTTTATCTTCAGTTTGTAAATAGTTACCTAATCCGTAAGATGTATCATTTGTAATTTTAATTGCCTCTTCTTCTGTATCAAATGGAATAATTGAAAGTACTGGACCAAATATTTCTTCTCTAGCAATTTTCATATCGTTGTTGACATCTGTAAAAATCGTAGGTTTAACAAAATACCCCTTATTAAGACCATTTGGTAGATCGGGCCCACCGGCAGCAAGAGTTGCGCCTTCTTTAATTCCCTCATTAATAAGATTAATAACTTTATCATATTGAACTTTGGACACTAAAGGTCCAATGTGATCGCCTTTTTTAGATGCCACGTCTACTTTAATTTTATTTGCTTCATCTACAGCTTCTTTTACTGCTCTATCATAAATTGATCTTTGAACTAGCATTCGTGTTGGAGCATCACAAGATTGTCCAGTGTTACTCATTATAGTCCTAACTCCGTCCCTTACAGCATCTGGATAAGAGTCCTCAAAAACTATATTTCCACCTTTACCGCCAAGTTCAAGTGTGACCTTCTTAATTGTGTCAGCTGCATTTTTCTGTATCAATTTTCCTGCTCTTGTAGATCCTGTAAACGAGACCATATCAATATCTGGATGACCAGATATATGATTCCCAACTACTTCTCCGTTACCATTAACTAAATTGAATACACCTGGAGGAAATCCAGCTTCGTCAATTATTTCCGCAAACAAAACACCTGATACTGGAGCCACTTCTGACGGTTTTAAAATCATTGTGCAACCAGCTGCAAGTGCTGGTATAACTTTTAGCACTATTTGGTTCATTGGATAATTCCATGGCGTTATTAATCCACAAACTCCAATTGGCTCATATCTGATTTGGTTGTTTGATTTTGGATCAAACTGATGTTCAAAATTAAAATCTTTTAAAATATCTATTACATTTTTAGATATATCTGCCCCCATTTTAGTATGTATCTCTGATGCAAAATCTAGTGGCGCACCCATTTCCATTGATTGTGCTTCAACCATTTCATCCCATCTTCTATTATAAATTTCACAAAATTTTTCTAATAATTTTACTCTCTCTTCTTTCGAAGTTTCTCTCCAGGTTTCAAATGCCACCTTAGCAGCACTTACTGCTTTATCTGTATCCTCAATTGATCCTAAAGATATTACAGCAAAAGCCTCCTCGGTTGATGGATCAATTACATCAAAATCATTTGGTTTAACTGGTGCAACCCATTTTCCATTTATATAAAAATTTTTCTTTTCAATCATAAATGCACTTTAACACAGAATTTAAATTTCATAACCTTTTTCTTCAGGTTCATTATCTGTTAACTCCTCAGGAAATCCTTCAGCTCTAAAATCAATTTCATTCAGATCTTCCATTCTTTTTACTATCATTGATGACCAAGCTCTTGAGCCATATTTTTTTTGGCCATCTTTAAATATTTCAACTATTTTAGGAGAAATTTCCAAAGGTGCATTTAATTTTTTTGCGAGTTCATCAAATAGACCCGTATCTTTTAAAACAAGGTCCATCGTAAAATTTATATTATAAGAGCCATTTAAAATAACTTGGCTCTCAGTTTCATGAACAAATGAATTTCCTGATGACACAGCAATTCCCTTATAAGCTTTCGTAAGATCTAGGTTTGATTTTTTAGCTACTGTCCATGCCTCCCCAAGAGCAATTAAATGTGTGGAAGCTAAATAATTTGTAATTACTTTAAGAACAGACGCTGTGCCCAATTCCCCTGTATGTAATATTTTACGCCCCATTACTGTTAAAGCAGGTAAAATCTTTTCAAATGCATCCCTGTCTCCACCAACAAATATTGCTATATTTCCTGAAGCCGCCCTATGGCACCCTCCACTTACTGGACCATCTAAAGGTATTGCTTTTTTTTCGATTACTTTTTTACCAATTCTTTTTACCTCTGATTCATCTGTAGTACTCATTTCCAACCATATTTTATTTTCAGAAAGACCCTCTAATATTCCGTTTTGACCTTCCATCACCTCTGCACAAATTTCAGGAGAAGGAAGGCAGGTTATTATTAAATCAACTTCCTCAGCCAGCTCTTTAGCAGAGTTTGCAATTTTAGCACCCAAAGCTTCAAATTGTTTTGTTAAATTTTTATCTAAATCTCTAACTGTTAAATTAAATTTATTCCTCAATAAACTCCCAGCTAGTTTTCCTCCAACATTTCCTAAACCAATAAATCCTATATTCATTAATTTACCTCCTCTTTCTTTTTATATAATATCATTACGACACCAAATATTATTATAACTCCTCCGATAAATAATTCAGTTGTTGGTTTCTCGCCTAATAAAAATATTGCTGCAAGCAATCCAGTCGGCGGTATACCCATAGTTACTATAGGTAACACTTTATATAACGGATTATTTTTTAAAACATAATAAAAGCATCCATAAGTTATAGGTTGCATAATAAATCCAATGTAAAAAGCTATTAACCAATGATTAAATTTAGCAGTTGATAAATACGATATTGTATCACCTTCAATTACTGCAGAAATTAATATAAAAGTGGGTCCAGAAAATAATGCAAGCCAAGCAACTAAAGCTAAAGGATTAATTTCTTTACTCAAAGGTTTAACAATCACTTGACCGAGTGCCCATATTGCTGAACCTAAAATAGTAAGAGCGATACCAAATAGTTTTCCATCTAAATTAGGTGAGCCAGTTAAAATATAAACTCCTATAAAGGCAAATCCAATTCCAACCAAAGCTCTTAAAGTTGGTTTTTCTTTCAACATGAAAAAAGCAAAAATTACTCCAAAAGGAACTTCTGTTTGTACTAATAATACCGCCGCTGATGCATCTATAAAATTTAAACCAGTATAGGTAATACTGTACTGCAATGTATTTGCTATAAACGAAGCAAAAAAGATTTTTTTTAAAAAACCTTTTGGAATTGGAAACCACCAAATCAAAATAGAAGCAGCAAAAATAAATCTTAATCCCATTAAAAGTATTGGAGGAAAAGATTCAAAAGCAGGTTTGGCAATTACAAAACCAAAACCTAAAAAGATAGGAACAAGTGATGCAACTAGAGTGTCTTTAAAATTCATTCAATTCATTTAATATTAATGATTATTCAAGAACTTATGATATATTCTCTTTTTTAAATTATGAATTCAACAAAAATAGAACCAAAATACATAAATAAATCAAATCCACGAGTTGGCCTTATTGCTCTTGCAAGTGATTTTATGATTGAAAGAGACTTTATAAATGTAATAAAGGATAGAGAGATTGATTTTTTTGTTAATAGAATAGAGTGCTATAATCCTTTAACAAAAGAAAATCTGATTAAAATGTCAGATAAAGTAACTGATGTTGCAAAAGATATTCTTCCAGACCAGGATATAGACTGTGTTGTCTATGGGTGCACTTCAGGAACAATAGCTGCAGGTTACAATTCTATAGAACAAAAGGTAAAAGCAGCAAAACCAATGGCAGAGGTTACAACACCAAGTACTGCTGCTATAAAAGCTTTAAAGAAATTAAATATAAGTAAGCTTTGTTTATTTACTCCATACAGTAAAAAACTTAATGATGATGTTATAGAATATTTTAAATCTGAAGGATTTGAAATAACTTCTAATTCTTATTTTGATATAGAGGCAGACTATGATATCGGTAAAGTAGATCAAAATTATTTGTATGATGTATTATCTAAAATAGATTTAAACGGTGCAGATGCATTATTTGTATCTTGTACAGCTTTACCAGTACTACCAATAATTGATAAACTTGAAAAAAAATTAAATACAATTGTTTTATCAAGTAACCAGGCTTTAATCTGGGATACTCTAGTCCAAATAAATAAAAATAATCTAGTTGAAGGTTTTGGAAAATTATTCAAATAGAAATTTATGTCATTTACCAAAGAGGAATACAAACAAAGATTAAAAAAAGTCCATTCAATGATGGAAAAAAAAGGCATTGAACTTTTAATTTCTCACGACACTAATAATATGAACTATTTGACTGGTTATGATGCATGGTCTTTTTATTATGCTCAATGTGCAATTGTTCATATAAATGCAGATGAACCTCTTTGCTTCGTAAGAGCACAAGATGCTGGAGGCGCTTATATAAAAACTTACCTTAAAGATGAAAACATAATTGTTTATGACGAAAATTATATTCACACATGGCCAAAACATCCCTACGATTATTTAGTAAAAATAATTAAAGATAGAAAATGGGATAAACTTTCAATTGGTGTTGAAATGGATACACATTACTTCACAGCTTTTTGCTATGAAAAGATAAAACAAGGTTTACCAAATGCAAAAATTAAAGACTCAGAACGTTTAGTCAACTGGGTGAGATTTGCAAAATCCGATGCAGAAATAAAATATATGAAAAATGCTGCATTGATTTCAGAAAAAGGGATGAAAACTGCAATGGAAGTAATTAAACCT
>CACJNE010000018.1 GCA_902594675.1 uncultured Pelagibacteraceae bacterium | reverse complement strand
ATGAAGCTAATGGGTTTAAGAATAAATAACTACAATAGCCAATTATAAATAAAAAAATATTAAGTGAACAAATTAAAAATATAGATAAAAAAACTGACTTATTCTTTTGAATTAAAATATGATGTAAATGATCTTGTCCAGCTTTAAAAAGCATTTGTTTATTTTTTAATCTAATAATATTAATTGATAAAAATTCATAAACAAAAACAGCTATAGACCATGCCAGCAATATAGGGTGGATTAAATTTTGATTTGCGAAGTAAATAAGAGTAAATGCAACTATAAATCCTAATAGTAAACTACCACCGTCTCCTAAAAAAATTTTTGGCATTTTAAAAAAGGAGAAATTAAAAAATAAAAAAATAAATATTGGAATTATTAAGGAAATTAAAAAAAATTGAATGTTTTGTTCTATCACTAAATGATGTGAATTATTCATACTCACTAAAAAAAGAAGTATTCCAAAAACTGAAATCGATGAAGATCCTAACAATCCATCAATTCCGTCAAAATAATTAAATGCATTAATTAAAAACAATACTGCCAAAAAAGTAAAAGGTATTGCAAAAGCCCCAAGGTCTAAATTAAAATAATTATAGTCACCTAATTGACTTAAAGCTAAATTTTCAAAGATAACAATATAAAATATAGGAATTATTTGTAAACTTAACTTGCTGCCAATACTTAAATGATATTTATCATCAACTAATCCAACAATAGATATCAAGAATGCAATTGATAATATTGAACTTAAACTTTTATTAAAATCATCAAACAGTATTATCGCAAATAATAAAATTATACTTATCGCAATTCCACCTGTATAGGCAGTGGCTTCAGAATGAATTTTTCTTTTATTTGGTATGTCAACCAAATTAAGCATATATGAAACTTTCCCACACAAAAATAAAATAACAAAACTTAATAAAAAATAGATTAAAATTGTATTGTTCATAAATAATTATAACCTCTTTTTAATAAACGTATTCAAATATAAACAGATTTCAACGAAGTTTTAATTATTTAATACATTAAAAACTTTAGATTTTAATACTAATCTTATTTTAATACTATATAAAATAAGACTAATTTATATTTTATTATAAATTTTTTCAATGATTTTTAATTCTAACAAAGAAAAATTTATTTTTTTCACTTTACCCATCTCTCTATTTTCATTATTACCATTTTTTTTAATCACAGGCCCTTTACTTAGTGACCTCTCAATATCATTGATAAGTTTATTGTTTTTGTTTTACTGCGTGAAACACAAAAATTTTTTTTTCTTTAAAAATAAATATTTTTATTTTTTTTTAATATTTTGGCTTTATCTAATTTTTAATACATTAATTAATAATTTTAATTTAGATAGTCTAAAGATTTCCATATTTTATTTTAGATATGGTGTTTTTGTAATTGCAATAGCTACCTTACTTAGCGTAGATGATAAGTTTATTAAATATTTTTTTTATTGTATCTTTATTTGCTTTACATCTTTAATTTTAGATGGTTTCTACGAATATTTTGTTGGAGAAAATATTTTAGGATGGAAAAACGCTGAGTCTTCGAGAATATCAAGTTTTTTTGGAGATGAAAAAATTTTAGGAAGTTATTTAAGCAGATTGTGGCCTATCTTCTTTGGACTATCTATTTTTATAATAAAACAACAAAATAAAATATTTATATTTCTTTTATTAATCTTTATTTTATCTGAAGCATTAATTTTTCTAAGTGGAGATCGGACTGCCTTTTTTAATATAAATCTCTCAGCAATTTTTGTGATCTTATTTTCACATAAACTATTAAAATTAAGATTAATTACCCTATCATCTAGCATCTTATTATTAATAATAATAAGTTTTATTAATCCTACCGCTAAAGAAAGGGTATTTGATCAAACTATAAAACAAATGAATATAATTAAAGATAGGGAAAAGCCAAAAGTTGATGAATTATATATATTTTCAAAAGAACACACCCACCATTATATAACTGCTTACAGAATGTTTTTAGACAACAAAATTTTAGGTGTTGGGGTCAAAAATTTTAGAAAATTGTGTAGTGATGAGAAATATGAGATTAGTAGTTCATCTTGCGCTCCACATCCACATAATACTTACATACAAATATTAACTGAGACAGGTATATTGGGATTTTTATTTTTATTAACAGTTCTAATTTATTTTTGTTTTTATATTGTCAAACATTTATTCTTAAAAATAAAAGGTAAATATTATTTTTCTGATTTTGAAATTTGTATCCTATCAGGCATAGCAATTTATCTATGGCCAATCATTCCTACGGGAAATATATTTAACAATTGGTTAAATATAGCCCTAATTTTAAATTTACCTTTCTTACTTTGGAGCAAAAGACGATCATAAGATTACTAACTTTAATTAATTCTTTAAATAATATTTAATGAGGTAATTATATTTTAATTTTATTAGTAATTCTCAAATATTACTAAAAAATTGGTATTTTTACATCTGGAAATTACATTTTTTCAAATAAAGTTTTAATTAATAGCTTGAGTTCATTCAAAATTGTACTATAAAGATTTGCCTGGTGATTATTGCGAAAGTGTAATACCCGATCCCATACCGAACTCGGAAGTCAAGCCTTTCAGCGCCGATGGTACTTTGTCTTAAGACATGGAAGAGTAGGACATTGCCAGGCAATTCCAAGATGAAAAATTTCATTGTAGTTACAGGCGGAGCAGGTTTTGTTGGTTCAAATCTTATAGAATTTTTATTAAAAAAAACTAAATATAAAATTATTAGTGTAGATAATTATTCCTCAGGATCAAAAAAAAACCATTTCAAGAATAAAAGAGTTATTTACATTAAAGGAGATACTTTAAATATACAAAAAATTTTAGAAAAATATAAAAGTAAAATTATTTCAATTTTTCATTTTGGTGAATTTGCAAGAATTTTCCAAAGCTTTAAAAAATTTGACGAGTGTTATAAGTCAAATACAATTGGTTCAAAAGCAGTTTTTAAATTTAGTCTAGATAATAAAATCAAACTTATTTATTCTGCAACTTCTGCAAGTTTGGGTAATAAAGGTAATGATAAAAACTTATCTCCTTACGCTTTTACAAAGTCAAAAAATTTAGAGTTATTAGAAAATTTAAAAAAATGGTTTAAATTTAAATTTGAAGTGATTTTTTTTTATAATGTTTATGGTCCTAGGCAGATTAAAAATGGAGAAATGGCAACTGTGATAGGAATTTTTGAAAATCAATATTTAAATAAAAAACCGTTAACTGTAGTTAAGCCAGGCAGCCAAACTAGAAGATTTACTCACATTCATGATACAGTTCGAGTTTGCTACAATGCTTTCAAAGCCAATAAATGTAAATATTATAGTATTAGCAATAAAAATTCATATTCTATATTAGATGTAGCTAAATTATTTAAAAGGGAGATAGTATTTTTAAAACCTAGAGTTGGAGAGCGATATGCCTCAGCTTTAACCAAAATATCGTATAATAACCAAGTAATTCAGGAATATGGAAAAATACAATTGAAAGATTACATAAGTTCCTTTATTAGAACGAATTAATTATGAAAATTAAAAGCTCGTTAAAATCAATCAAAAAAAGAGATCTTAACTCTAAGTTAGTTCGAAGAAGAGGAAGAGTTTATATAATTAATAAGACAAATCCAAAATTTAAAGCAAGACAGAAATAACAGTTTTTATTATAATGAATTTGGCTTCAATTTCAGAAAATAGAACATTTGAAAAAAGAGTTCCCATTACTCCAGAAATTGCAAAAAAATATATCGATTTAGGTTTAAAGTTATTTTTACCAAATAATTATGGGACTCATTTGGGTTTTAATGATGAAGATTATGAAAATGTTGGTGCTAATTTGCTTAATGATGAAAAAGAAATAATTAACAACTCAGATATTATTGTTCAATTAGGATTATTAGATGAGCAAAAACAATCTTACCTGAAAGAAAATCAAACTCTTATCGGG
This sequence comes from uncultured Pelagibacteraceae bacterium, assembly GCA_902594675.1. Lineage (GTDB taxonomy): Bacteria > Pseudomonadota > Alphaproteobacteria > Pelagibacterales > Pelagibacteraceae > Pelagibacter. Next base: position 6,001 of record CACJNE010000018.1, on the reverse strand, counting down.
TCTTTAAATGTTTCTTTAAATAAGGAAAAATTAGATAGCTTAAAAATAAAAAAAATTAATTGTTTTTCTTTAGAATTACTTCCAAGAATTACAAGAGCACAATCAATGGATATATTATCTTCTCAAGCAAATTTGGCAGGTTACAAAGCAGTTGTTGAGGCATTTCAAATTTACGAGAGAGCAATTCCTATGATGATGACTGCAGCTGGAACTATACCTGCTGCAAAAGTATTAGTCGTTGGTGCTGGAGTTGCAGGCTTACAAGCAATTGCGACGGCAAAAAGAATGGGAGCAGTGGTATTTGCTACCGATGTAAGAATGGCATCTAAGGAACAAGTGGAAAGTCTGGGTGGAAAATTTTTAACAGTTGAAGGAACAGAAAATTTGGAAACCGAGGGAGGTTATGCAAAAGAAGCATCAGATGATTTTAAAAAAAAACAAGAAGAGCTATTGTCAGAAACTTTAAAAAAAATTGATATCATAATCTGCACTGCTTTGATACCAGGAAGAGAGGCACCAAAAATAATAAAAGAGGAAATGTTTAAAAATCTACAACCAGGCTCAGTAATATATGATTTAGCTGCGATTCAAGGAGGTAATACAGCTTTTACTCAATTAAATAAAATAGTTGAAAAGAACGGTGTTAAAATTTTGGGAGAAGCAAATATTTTAAATAAATTACCAGTATCTGCCTCTAATTTGTATGCAAAAAATGTGTATAATTTTATTTTAAATTTATATGATAAAGAAAATAATAAATTGAATATTAATCTAGAAGACGAAATAATTGAAAAAACATTAGTAAAATGAATTTATGGAAATAGACCCTTTTATATTTAGACTAAGCATATTCATATTAACTATATTCGTAGGTTACTATGTTGTTTGGAGTGTAACACCTTCTTTGCATACCCCTTTAATGTCGGTAACAAACGCCATTTCATCAGTAATTATTGTTGGCGCGATAATAGCAGCGTTATCTGGAAATGATGGAGCCGTATTTACATCATCTAGTATTTTTGGCTTTTTGGCAATTATATTAGCTGCAGTGAATATATTTGGTGGATTTTTAGTCACTCAAAGAATGTTGGCTATGTATAAAAAAAAGAAGAAGGATAAATAATAAATGTCCGCAAACTTTTCAGCCATTTTATATTTAATTTCAGGAGTATTATTCATCTTAGCTTTAAGAGGTTTATCTTCACCAGAAACTTCACGACAAGGAAATTTATTTGGTATTCTTGGTATGATTATAGCGGTCACTGTTACTTTTCTCTCTGTAGGCAATTTTACAGCTGGATTTATTTATGTACTTATATTTCTAGCAATTGGAGGAAGTATAGGTGCCTTTATAGCATATCGTATACCAATGACGGCAATGCCGGAATTAGTTGCAGGGTTCCACAGTTTGGTTGGTTTGGCTGCTGTCTTCGTAGCAATATCTGCTTTTATAAATCCACAAGCTTTTAATTTAGGAACGCCAGGAAATATTAAATTGGCTAGTTTAATAGAAATGGCAATTGGTGCAGCAGTAGGAGCGATCACTTTTTCTGGTTCAATAATTGCTTTTTTAAAACTTCAAGGAATTATGTCAGGGGCCCCGATTACTTTCAAAGGACAGCATATTTTAAATGCTCTGTTATTAATATTAATCTTTATTTTAACATTTTATTTATGCTCCACTCAATCATCCCATTTATTTTGGATAATAATTGCAGTTTCCTTTTTAATAGGTTTTTTAATAATTATTCCTATAGGTGGAGCTGATATGCCTGTTGTTATTTCTATGCTAAATTCATATTCAGGTTGGGCTGCAGCAGGAATAGGTTTTACATTAGAAAATACAGCTCTGATTATCACTGGAGCACTTGTAGGTTCTTCTGGAGCAATTCTCTCATATATAATGTGCAAAGGAATGAATAGATCATTCTTCAGTGTAATATTAGGAGGTTTTGGAGCAACAGAACAGTCAGCGGGAACACAAAATAAGGAACAAAAGCCTGTGAAAAGTGGAAATGCTGATGATGCAGCATTCTTAATGAAAAATGCATCTTCGGTAATTATCGTTCCAGGATATGGTATGGCTGTAGCACAAGCACAACATGCATTAAGAGAAATGGTTGATACTTTAAAAAAGAACGATATTAAAGTTTCATATGCAATACATCCAGTTGCAGGAAGAATGCCTGGTCACATGAACGTCCTTTTAGCAGAGGCAAATGTTCCATATGATGAGGTATTTGAGCTTGAGGAGATAAATAATGATTTTGCTAATGCAGATGTTGCATTTGTTATCGGAGCAAATGATGTTACGAATCCTGTTGCAAAAACTGATCCACAAAGTCCTATTTATGGCATGCCAGTTTTAGATGTAGAAAAATGTAAGTCTGTTTTATTTGTGAAAAGGAGTTTATCACCTGGATATGCTGGGATTGATAATGACTTATTTTATAAAGAAAATACCCTTATGTTATTTGCAGACGCCAAGAAAATGACAGAGGATATTACAAAAAATTTATAGAATAAATGAACATTAAAATTTTTTGTGATATTGCAGATTTGTCATCAATAAGAAAATTTAATAAAAAAAAAATAGTAAAAGGTTTTACAACTAATCCTAGCCTAATGAGAAAAGCAGGAGCAACAGATTATCAATCTTATTCAAAACAAATACTTAAAATATGTAATATAAAACCTATCTCATTTGAAGTTTTTGCTGATGACGAAAAATCAATGATAGAACAAGGTATAAAGATTAACAATTGGGGAAAAAATATTTACGTTAAAGTCCCAGTTGTAAATTCTAAGAATAAATTTTCTGGGAAAATTATTGAAGAGTTGAATAGTAAAAATATTAAATTAAATATCACTGCAGTTTATACCGCTAAACAAACAGAGAAAATCTTAAGGGTTATCAACAAAAAAACTAAAGTAATTATCTCAATTTTCGCAGGTAGATCAGGTGATACTGGAAAGGATCCAGTTCCAGAATTTGTAAAAAGTATTAAATTAGCTAAAAAATTTAAAAATGTAGAAATATTGTGGGCCAGTGTAAGAGAACCTTATAACTATCTTCAAGCTAAACAATTAGGTTGTCATATTATAACAATACCACCATCAATTATTGAAAAAATTGAAAATTTTGGAAAATCTTTTGATCAATTGACAAAAGAAACTGTTAAAGCTTTTTTGATCGATAGCAAAAAATCAAATTTTAAGATTTAGATGAACTATGAATATAGTTATAATTGGTTCAGGTATTTCAGCTGTAATTGTTGCTAAGACATTTTTAGAATATAAATACAAAGTATACTTAATTGACTCTGGAAATGTTTTAGATAAAGAAACAAAAAAAAATAAAAAACAATACAAATTTTTACCAGATATTAAAAAATCTCCTAAATATAATAATAAAAATCTAACCAATTCATTAAAAATTTTTAAAAAAAAATATAATATTAAGACTAAAAACTTTTTTTTAGTAAGTAGCTTAATTTCTGGAGGATTGAGTAATTTCTGGGGTGCTGGTTTAGAAATACCTAGTTTGAATTATCTAAAAAAATATCCTTTTGGTAAATCAATAATGAAAGAACAAAAATATATTGATAGGGAATTAAAAGTTGACAAAGATAAGTTTAATTTTTTTAACTTTTTTTTTAAACAAAAAGTAGTTAAGAAAATGTTAAAAAAAAAAAATAAATCAGTCTATTTTTCTAAATTTCTATTAGCAATTGAACATTACAATAATAAAAAATTAACAATTGATGATTACAATAATATAGATTTATTAAGTTCTTATAACAAAAGTATATATAACTCAAAGCATCAAATATCTAATTTATTAAGTAATAAAAATTTTTATTATGTTCCAAATACATTTGTTAAAAATATAAAAAGAAAAAAATTTTTTCAACTTATTACAGATAATAAACAACAATTAAATATTAGATTTGATAAAATTATAATATCCTCTGGAACCGTCGGATCTACTATACTTGTTGATAGAATCTTAAACTATTCAGAAGAATATAGACTACACCACACTCCAATGCTTAAATTAATGTATTTTACTTTTTTATTACCTTTAAAGATAAAAAACAAAATTAAATTTAGTTTACCTTTACTTAATTTAAGCATTCATGAAAAAAAAGAAAAATTTTTTGGTTCATTAATGTATTTAAACAATATTTCAAATAATTTTTTTGGCATAAGTAAATCAAATTTTATTTTTTCATTTATTAAAAAGTTTATTTTTGTTGGTAATATTTTTTTACCATCCAATTACTCTAATACTTTTATAAATATTAATAAGAACAAAACATTAATTTATTCAACTGATAATTTTAATCGAAAAAATCTAATATCTATGCTTAAAAAAAAATTAAATTCTTTCTTATTTAAATTTAATCTATTTGAATTTTTTCCACAAAATCTTAAATTTTTAGAAAATGGTTCAGATGCTCATTATACAAGTACTTTAGTTAATAAATCTATAAAAGGAAAAAAATTATTAAATGATTTTTCTGAGTTAAATAATTTTAAAAATGTTCATATTATAGATGGTTCATCTATAAAGGAAGGATTATATTATCCAACTTATTTTCTTATGTTATATGCTAGATTTATATCAAAAAAAATAATTATTAATGATAAAAAAAACAAGAATTAATATCAATACTTCTATAAAAATTTATCTTAAAGTTTTTTTTAGTTTTATATTTAATAAAGGAAAGAATAATGAAATTATTTTTAAAAATTATTTAAGAAATTTTTTTTTAACAAATAATATTTTACTTACTTCACAAGGTAGAGTTGCCGCATTTAACATTTTCAAGGTGATTTTATCTAATAAAAAAAAAGAGATATTAATTTGTCCGTATACTTTAACAGAAGTTATAAATGCAATAATTTATGCAGGAGGTAAGCCAGTATATGTTGAAATTGACCTTAAAAATGGATTGCCATTAGAAAAGGATTTAGAAAATAAAATAAACGAAAATACTGCAGGATTAGTACTAACCCAACTATATTCGTGCAATGATGATGTTTTAGATTTTCACAAAAAGTATAGTGGAAAAATAAAAATTATAGAGGACGTTGCAATAAATTTTGGTGCTAAAGTCAGTCAAGGGAAACCGCTTGGCACTTTGTTTGACTATGGATTTTACAGTTTTGGTGTAATGAAGCATCTATGTACATTTCATGGAGGTGCAATTTATGCTAAAGACAAATCTAAGCTCAATGAAATAGAGAAGAATTTAGAAAAAAACATTAATTACCCGACTCTTTTGTCTTTAAAGTTAGTTTTTTTTTGTATGTTAATTGACACTTTGTATAACAAATTTGTTTATAGTTTTTTTACACATTACATTTTAATGCTTTCATTTAAAAAACTTGAAAAGATTGTGTATCCAAATATTTATCCGAAATTACTTAAAAAAATACCCAGTCATTATAAATATAAATTTCAAAGTAATTTTGCAATCGCAGGAATAGAAAATTTTAAATGTTTAGATAATCAAATAAATGATAGGATTGAAAAAGTAAAACTATACGAAAAATATTTAGATAAAAATTTAAAAATTACTAATTACGATTCTTATGAAATTAATTCATTTCTAGAATATCCAATTCTGTTAAAAAAAAAAAATAACAAATATTTAAGCCGGGAATTATTAAAAGCTGGATATGATGTTCGACATACATGGTATGTAAATAGCGTTAGATATTTAAAATTAAACTTTATTTTGGAAAACTTTTCTAATTGTGAAAATTTGCATGAAAAAATATTAAGTTTACCAACCCACAAAAAAATATCTGAAGACGATGTTATTAAAATTTCTAAATTAATTAATTTTCACGAAAAGTAACATGACTAAAAAAATTTGTATAATTACAACTTCTGAAGAAAATTATTTTACTCCATCATTCTTGCAATATTGCTCAAAAATCAGAAAAATAAACATGGAAATTGTTTTTGTACCAGGCTTTTTAAATATAA
>CACJNE010000017.1 GCA_902594675.1 uncultured Pelagibacteraceae bacterium | reverse complement strand
GTAAAGATTGGATTGATAAAAAATATTGGATCAAAGACAAGAAAAATTTTTATCACAATATAGCTTCATTCCATACAGGAATTGAGGGTTTAAGAATAAAAAAAAAACAAATGCCAATTCTTGGAATTAAAGTAGGTGGAAATTGGAATTGGAAAAGTGGTAAGAAAAAACTTAACCAGGCTGCCTTTTCTGTAATTGGAGGAGATATTATAGAGAATGGCGAAATGGGATTGATAAAATCAAAAAATCATGCGTGGCATGGAGAAGAATTTTATCAAATTACAGGTTCATATGAAAATTGTAATCCACAATACTGGGAATTTAGAGAGTGTGATCATCATATGGGTTCAATACATAATGAATCTAGAGATAAACGAAAATGGACTAAGCTTTTATCAAAAGAAGGTGGAGAAGCTTGGATACATTTTGCAACTAAACCAGTAAGAAATATTTTATTCCCATTCAACAAATCAAGAAATTTCCATATAATGCAATGTCATCCCAAAGGTGACACTATAACTTTTATGATTACCTATAAAAAAGGTCAACTAAAAGCAAATTTACAATTTTCAGAACCATATGAAAAACATTGGTTACTAAAAAAATTTAAAGTTAATGAATATAACGGTGCAGATGAATGGACAAGTGTCACAATACATTTGATAAACTCTACAAAAAGTGAAAAAGGAAGATTTAGAGTTTGGATTGACGATAATGAGAAACCAACAGTTGATTATACAGGGCGAACAGCTACAAAAAAAAGGTTAAATTGTTTTATTGCCTCTGGACTTTATATCAATGGTGCTCAAACGGCGATTGATAAAAATACTTCCCAAGACTCAACAGTTTGGGCTGATGCAGTTGCTATTGCAAAAACAAAAGAAAAACTTTTAAAATTGATAGAAAAAAAAGATAAATAATGAAAAATTTTTATCGTAAAGTTGCTTTTGGTTTAGGACCTGATGAAAAAGTACCCTCAGATCCATTAGAATGGGCAAAAGACCAATTGAACGAAATCCCTGAATTTTCTTGGAAAGGTAAAATCTTACCAGAGAAAGAACTTAGAAAGTTTTACGGAGAATGGGTCTATGGAGATAGAAAAGTATTAAGAAAAAAATTTAAAAACGACAAAGATGGCTATAAAAGAGAAAAAAATAAGTTAAGGCATGCGACTGGACAAAAATTTTGGTGGAACCTTGAACTTTGCATAAGATATTCAGAAGCATTAAAAAGTGAAACACCAGTTTTAGCTAAACTTTGGTACTTTTGGGGCAATCATTTCGCAATCAGTGAAAAGGATTTTTTAGCAAAATATACAACTGGTGCTTACCAAAGAGAGATAATTAGAGCTAACATGAATCAAAATTTTGAAAAAATGGCTCAAGAGGCAACCATTGGTTGGTCTATGATACATCATTTAGACAATGAACAGAATATAGGACCTAAGAGCCAGGAAGCTAGATGGGCAAGAGAGAAAGGAAAAACAAAAGGTGTAAATGAAAATCATGCTAGAGAGCTTCTAGAACTTCACACCGTTTCTCCAGATTGTGGGTACACCCAAGAAGATGTAATTCAGATGGCATATATAATGAGTGGATGGAGACCCAAATATGGAAAGAAAAGACTTGAGACAGGCGATGTCCACTTTAACCCTGATGCTCATGAACCTGGTACTAAAACAGTTTTAGGTAAAAAATATAAAAGAGGTAGAAAAAGTTTATCAGTTGCAATTACAGATCTTGTTAATCACCCTTCTTGTAGAAAATTTATTGCAATGAAACTCTGTAGATATTTAATTACAGATAACCCAACTCAAGAAATGATGGAACCAATTATAAAAGCTTGGGAAAAATCAGATGGTTTTTTACCAGAGGTTCACAAAGCCGCTGTAGAAGTTGCTTTCAATTATTCTGATAAATATAATAAATTTCAGAATCCAGAAAACTGGCTTTTGCAAATGAGCAAAATGGCTGATGTTGATTTAATCCCATCTCCTTCGTTTATGGATCTTTATAAACTTGGAAATAAACCGATTAAGGATCAAAGAGCTTTAGAAAGATTGATGGATGAGCTTGGGCAACATCCTTATTTAGCGAAACAACCAAATGGATGGTCAGATATGTCAGAGGATTGGATGTCACCAGAATTACTAATTAGAAGGCTGGTTTATGCAAGAGAGGCTTATTATAAAAAGTCAGGTAAGTCACAGACAACTGAATTTTATGAGGAAATGATTGAAAAAAATTATGATGATCCAACTGAAATTTTACAAATTATAAATCAGCATAAAGAGCTTGTTCATAAACATGTTATTTTATTTAATTTACCGGAGACACTTAGATCATGAAAATATCAAGAAGAAATTTTTTGAAAGGGTCAGCTACTACTTTATTTTTAGCTGGTTTTAATTTTCCGGTTTTAGCAAATACAGACAAGAAAAAAAATCTTGTAGTTATAATGTTAAGAGGTGGAATGGATGGTTTATGTGCTGTTCCGATAATAGGAGATAAGAATTTTGCGAAAAGAAGAAAAGATTTGATTTTAGATGAAACAATAAAGTTAAATTCTGATTTCGCACTTCATCCCAAACTAAAGAATTTTCATAATTTGTGGCAAAATAATCTGGGAGCAATAGTTCATGCAACCAATATTCCATATACAAAAAGATCACATTTTGACGGTCAAAATTTAATGGAAACAGGAGGCCATATACCTTACTCCATAAAATCTGGTTGGTTGGGAAGAGGAATGAAATTAGCAGAATTAAAAGGTGATGGTCTAGCATTAGCTTTACCAATGCCTTTACTTCTTAGAGGAATTCCTAGTAACGATAATTTTTACCCTTCAAAAAAAAGACTTCCAAGAACAGAACTTTTACAACTTTTAAAATCAGTTTACACAGATAAATCCGAACATGACTTAGCAAATATGATGGAGATAATTGCTAACAGATCTATGATGAGTAGCGGTGGTACTTCGATGTCTCGTAAAAATTCGTCTTTAGCTTATAAAGCAGGTTTAGAATTAAAAAAAATTAATGGTCCAAGAGTTGCTGTTTTTGAAGTTGATGGTTTCGATACACATGCTGCACAAGGTGGAGTAAATGGTTCTCATTCAGATAGCTTAATTGAAATGGACTCAATTTTTAAAAGTTTAGAGAAAGGTCTAGGACCAGAAATTGAAAATACTTTAGTCTTAACCCTAACAGAATTTGGCAGAACAATCGAACAAAATGGAGGACGTGGAACAGAGCATGGTTATGGATCTGCAATTTTTATGGCAGGTGGTCTTTTAAAAAAATCTCAAGTTTATACAGACTGGCCAGGACTTAAGCGAAAGGAATTATTTGAAGGAAGAGATTTAAATTCAACAATTGATGCTAGATCTGTCTATGCATCAGCTATGTCTACAGTTTTTGATACAGATTTTAAAAGAGTCCAAAAAGAAGTTTTCTGGGGAGATAAACTCCAAGATTTATCTGACAAATTATTTAAAATTTAATGAAAAAAATTTTCTTAATTTTATTTAGTATATTTTTATGTTTATCTGCTGAAGCAAAAGTTAAATCTAAAGATATATCTTTTCCTAAACATTTTTATATAGATAAGATTAAATCATGCTCATATGTGGGCGGTGAGACTTTTAAATCTAAATATAAAAAAGCTAGAATTGAAAGCTTAATACGTTTAGATTGGATGAGTGAATGGGCGCTGGGTAATTCTAGAAGTGTAAATCACCTAAATCTAACTGGTCCAATGAGCTCGTATGCTGTTGCTACCCATAATGCAATTGGTAATAATGATAAAACTGACATTGATGCCGCTAAAGGAATATTGATTAAAATAGCTAAAGCAAATGTTTTACTGGATACAATCGGTAAAGAAGAGTTAAAAAAGAAACCAAAATGTTGGAAAGATGGAAATCCCGAGGCACCTTGCTGGTATCATGCATATGAATTTGCAAGGGATGCTTTTACAAATTATTTGCTGATAGCAATTTATCTTAAAGATTACTTAAGTGATAAAGAAATTAAAATTGTTAACAAGTATATTAAAAAAATGCATAAAAAATTTATTAAGCCTGAAGAATTTTTAGAGAAAGAAAAAGGATTTTATGCAATGGGAAACGGAGGAATTCCAAACTTAGCTTATGCTCATTGGACAAACAATAAAAAACTAGCAGCAAAAGAATTCAATTTTAGATTTAAAAATATAGAGGAAGTATTTTATGATGATGGCTATATCAATAATAATTCTTTTAGAGGGTTTCGAGCCTTATGGTATCACTCTTATGGTTTAAATTCAGCTTTAGGTTACATCTATTTAGCTAAAAATTGGGGGGCTAAAGTTCCAGACTTAGTTATGAATAGAATTACTAAAGCAGCAGAAGTATTAAATTTAGGGATCACTGATTATGAAAGTTTCTCCTCAAGAAAATACGATGGTAAGCAAAAAAATAATCAATATAAAAAACATAATGCTAGAAAGCACACACATCAAGAGGCTATAGCTATTGATACCTTAATGGAAATGGTAACTGGAATAAAACATGAAAAAGATATTACTTATTTAGCCAAAAGATCAAAGTATGGCATAGACAATCTAATTGGATTTAATGCTAATTGTATAAAATGAAAAAACTTTTAATTATCTTTTTTATTTTAATTTTATCATCTTTTGCTCAAGCAAAAGATCCGCCTAAAAAATATTTAGATGAAAATTATGTTTTTAAACACTCGAAATTTATAAAATGGCCAGAGAAAACAGGATCATGGGGTAAAATTGAAACACATGGACGTATCGCACCAAATCCTTGGAATTTAAGATATGAGACAAAAATTGTTAGAGATGGAAAATATTCATTACGTTTTGAAATGAGAGATGGGGATTGCCATCGACGAGATTGTGATAGATCTAATAAAGCTGGACGGAGTGAAGTTATTTTTGAAGGAAATTATCCATCTAGTGCAAAAGGGCATTTAGGAAATGTTTGGTATGCATGGTCTATGTATATCCCCGAAGGTACAAATCATATTAGACCTGCCTATACAATCTTAGGACAATTTAAAATGCCAAGTGACTATACTAAGCAATTGAATAGAGTTAATTCTTCTGGTTTTGATGAAGATTGTCCCGAAATACCAATAGTGTTCAAATTAGAAAGAGAAGGAGTTACAATTGAAAAAGATGGAGTGCTCCAATGCGAGGGGTATGGAAGAGAATTAATTATACCTACAAAGGCTTTGCACAACAAATGGCATGATTTTTTAATGAACGTAAATTGGACTGATAAAGAGGATGGTTTCATTGATTTATGGATTAATGATAAATTAGTTTATCAATCAAAAGGCAAAACATTTGGTAAGTTGCTCAAAAGAAAAAAAGATGGAAAAAAAATGGGACCTAGTTTTCGTTTTGGAATTTACAATGGAAAAAGAAAAATTCCTGTAAAAACACAAGTTGCTTATTATGATTCTTTTAGAAGTGGAAAAAAATGTAAGAAAACAGCCTTATTTCATGATTGTAATAATTTACCAAAATAATTTATGAAAAAAATTTTAATCATTCTTCTATCTCTCTTGTTAATTCCATCATATTCGTACGCTGGTAAATGGCATACAAATATGAAAAAGCAAGAGAGGAAAGATTTTGCAAATTATGTTCTTAGAAATCAATCTAAAAATAAAATGGTTTTTAATCTTAGAAATGTTCCAAATCGTCCAGGTCTAATAAAATTTTTTGATAAATTAGAAGATAGAATGGGTGTTGCGGAAAAAGGAATTGAATTTAATTTAAGCTATTCAGATGTAGGGGATGAAATGGACTGGAGTAGGTGGGGAAGTCCAGGTTTTGCTCAGAGATTTCAAATTATGGAGCCATATAAGCAAACTACAAAAAAAGGAAAAACAAAGTGGTATAGAGTTGGTTATTTTATTCCAAATGAAGTAGATACCGAAAAACATAATATCTCATTATTTGATTTTAAAATGCTTTATGGAAAAGGTGAAAAAACAGTTGGCCCTTCTTATAACTTAAATAACAATAGTTTTGCTTGGTTGTTCAATGGGCCAAATTATAGAGTTTCAAAAAATGAAGTTGATGAACAATTTTTCTTTGATCATTATGTAGTTAATTTGGATCAAAAATTTTCTCCGTTGAAAGGTAAATGGGTAAATATTTTGATTAATGCTAAATGGTCTAAAGATGGATTTTTACATTTTTGGATAGATGGTAAGCTCAGATCTAGTTACTTCGGAGATGTTTTAGGTGGTGCTACTAGTGTGAGATTTAAATTTGGACCTTATAGAAATTATATGACATATGCTACTGATGCAGGTTTAACAATAAAAGACGCAATTATTCGTTATTCTAATGTGGGTAAAGCAAATTCCTGTGATGAACTATGGAGTGGATGTGATGAAATAACAGGCCAGCTTAAAAATCAATCCCAAGTACATGGTGCTTCAGCAGTTGTACTTTGCAAACCAGCTGATGCAGATAACGATAGTACTTGTGAAAATCTTGGCTATCCAAATAATCCTAGACCTTTTTAATTAGGCTCTAATCGTTGGTAGTAAATAGAAATCAGCTGTATCTATTTTGGAAGAATGCTCTCTTCTCATGTTCCATCTTTTTTGAACACCAGCACTAGCAAGACTTAGAGTAGATCTTCCATATCGATAGTTCGTATTATCAATAGACTTCATTAAACCCTTTATTTTCTCATCTTTTTCACAAGAAAATAGGTTCTTGCTGCGATCTTCATTGGATAAACCAGTCAGCATTACACCTGCTTTTTGGTAACGATAGCCATTTTTAAAGATAGAGTCTAAAGCAACTAAAGCAGTTTTAACTATTTCAATACTATTATTTGTTGAAATTGCAAAATCTATGGTCTTTGAGTTTGAATAATATCCAAATCTACTTTGAAAAGGACTTGTCCTAACAAAAACTGTAATTGATTTTGCAATTAAAGACTCAGATCGTATTTTTTCTGATGCATTTAAACAATAATTTGCAACTGCTTCTTTTAGTTCTTGGTATTTTTCAATTCTTTGACCAAAAGAACGAGATACAACACAGCTTTTTCTTTTTGTTTGTGTTGTCTCTAAGTCAATGCAAGGAACTCCTCTTAGCTCCATTGCAGTTCTTGAACCCAAAACATTAGAGTTTTTCTTTATCCATGTATTTGATTTGTTCTTTAGTTGCTTTGCATTATAAATTCCGTTTTTATGGTAAAATTTTGTTAACTGTCTTCCCACACCCCATACATCGTTAATTTCAACTTTTTCTAATATTGGATCAATATTTTCAATTCCTATCAAACTTGTTACACCTGATTTTTTTTTCTTTGCAATATGATTTGCAATTTTGCTTAAAGTTTTTGTCTTAGCAATACCAATACTAGTTGGAATACCTGTCCACCTTAAAACTGTCTCTCTGATTTCTCTTCCGACCTTTTCAACTTCATCATCTGAAAAATTTGACAAATCTAGAAATGCTTCATCGATAGAATAAACTTCAATAGCAGAATTAAATCTTTTTAATGTTCTCATTACTCTTCTAGATAAATCTCCATATAAAGAATAATTAGATGAAAAAACTTCAACTTTATTTTTAATAATAATATCTTTTGCTTTAAAGTAAGGCTCTCCCATTTTAATACCTAAAGCTTTTGCTTCAGTTGATCTTGAAATTATACAACCATCATTATTAGATAAAACTACAACAGGTTTTTTTCTTATTTTAGGATTGAATAATCTTTCACAAGAAACGTAAAAAGAGTTACAATCAATAAGTGCTATTTTTTTAGTATACTGAATGGATGACATAAGTTACGACTCCCCAAATAAATATATCCTCATCTTCATTAATTAAAATTCGATCTGTAAATTCTTTAGAGCCTGATGTTAAAAATTTTTTATCTCTTTCTTGAACTAAACTTTTAACAACTAGTTCATCATGAACATTTGCAATAACTGTTGAGAAATTTTTTGGTGTTAAACTCTTATCAACAACTAATAGATCGCCATCATTAATTCCCACATCCACCATTGATTTCCCCTGAACTCTTATAATGAAAGTTGCTGGAACGTTTTTGATTAAATGAACATTTAAATCTATGTCTTCCTCAATATAGTCAGTAGCAGGGGACGGAAAACCCGCGCCAGCTTTATGTAAATAGTAAGGTATAGTTAGCTTCATAAATGTTCTTATTTTGTTCTAATTAATATCTAAGTTATTCAATAGTGTCAATCAGGTTGTATTTTGAGTCTGTAACTGAATCAAAAGTGAATCAAAACGTGAACATCAAAACCACATGTTGTATACATGTGGATAACTTTAACCATAAATAGTTTGAAGAGAATAAATGGAAAAAAACGAAAGCTTAACAGGAAGATGTATTTGTGGTCAGGTTAAATATAGAATTACAGAAAAACCTTTATTCACCCAAGCTTGTCATTGCAAAGATTGTAAAATTATAACTGGGTCTTCATACGTTATTAATACAAGCGTCTTAGATAACACTTTAATTATAGAAGGAGAAGTTGCATCAACAGAACTTAAAGCAGGAAGCGGCGCTACTTCTAATGCATATTTTTGTACCAAATGTGGAACTTATATTTACACAGATTATGCCTCAGCTGTTGGTAGATTAACAGTTAGAACTAAAACTTTAGATAATTCAGAAAGTTATCCACCACAAGTACATATTTTTACAAAAGATAAAGATCCATGGCTAAACCTTACAGATGATGTAATTTGTTTTGAAAAGATGTATGATCCTAAAAAAATATGGCCAGAGGAAAGTTTAAAAAGATACGGAGAATATTTAAAAGTTATTAATAAATAATTTTATTAGGAGATTAAATATGAAAAAGTTGACTTGTCACTGTGGAGCAATTGAAGCAGAAGTAAAAATTCCTATAGGTGGTGTAGAAAAGATCATGCGTTGCAATTGTTCAATCTGTAAAAAAAAAGGTTACATTATAGGAGTGCTTGGTCCTGATGATTTTAAACTTACAAAAGGAGAGGATAAGTTATCACTTTATCAGTTTTATACTAATGCCGCCAAACATTACTTTTGCTCTATCTGTGGAATTCACACTCATAACAGACCTAGAAGTAATCCAAAAATATATGGTGTAAATATTGCATGTATAGAGGGTGTAGAGCCATTCGAAATTGAGGATGTCCCTGTAAATGATGGAAAGAATCATCCACTAGATCAAAAACAATAAATTTCTTTATGCAACCAATTGGCGACTGTTACAGAAAAGTTAGTAAAGATTGTATTAAATTCATTAGATCCCAAGAAACATCTAAAGAAAAATTTAAAAATAAAGAGAAGATGATAAAATCTTTTTTAATTCCAATTAGTTTCTGGATTTCAAATAAAGCAAAAAAATCAAAACCTTATTTAATTGGCTTAGCAGGAGGCCAAGGAACTGGCAAAACAACAATTAGTTCTATTTTAAAAATTATTCTGACAAAATATTTTAAGCTTAGCGTTTTTAAAATCTCAATTGATGATTTGTACAAAACTAGAAAAGATAGAATAAAGTTGTCTAAAAAAGTCCATCCCTTATTAAAAACTAGGGGTGTTCCAGGAACTCATGATGTAAATTTTATGTTTGATCTTTTAAAAAAAATAAAAAAAAAAAAATTCAGTCAGTATAGAATTCCTAAATTTAATAAAGCTATAGATGATAGACTTAAAAGAAAGTCTTGGTATTTAGTTAAAAGAGTGCCAGATGTTATTATCTTTGAGGGTTGGTGTGTAGGAGCAAGAGCTGAAAAAAAAATTACTTTAAAAAAATCTATTAACCCTCTAGAGAAAAAAGAAGATAAAAATTTTAAATGGAGAAAATTTGTAAATCGACAATTACAGACTAAATATAAAAAATTGTTTTCAAAATTAGACTGCATGTTATTCTTAAAAGCTGGTAGTTTTAAATTATTACAGAGTTGGCGGCTTAAACAAGAGTCCTTGTTAAAATTAAACTCGAAAAACAAAGCAAATGATAA
>CACJNE010000016.1 GCA_902594675.1 uncultured Pelagibacteraceae bacterium | reverse complement strand
ATTACACTTATATATTCAGCAATTATTATTAAATATAGCGCATAAAACGCTATTGATCTGAATATCACTGAAGATTTAAATACTGCAATAATTGCCAAGGAATGTTTTATTAAGTTTAAAAAACTCATCTTTGAGGGGCCAAAATATCTAAAACCTCTTATTGATGGAGAATTAATTAAATTATTTTCAATTTTTGCTAATGATCCAGAAAAACTACTCCATGTTGCTTTCTCTTCAATTAATTTTTTAATAGTTTCCTTTGTAAGGCAAGTGAAATTTCCAAATTTTATAAATTTTCCTGTAAATGTATAAGTAATTATTTTATGGAAAAAATAACAAATTTTAAAAATTAAACCTTCTGATCTTTTAACTCTTTCTCCAACAATACTTTTGTTAGGATTATCTTTAATCTTTTCTACAAAATTTTTTATTTCCTCTGGTCTATCTTCTCCATCTCCATCCATGGGTATTACATAATCAAAATCTTCATTTTCTAAAATATATTTTAGTCCAGCAGCTATGCATCTTGAATGACCCTTGTTATTTCTCATATTTATCAACTTTATTGAATTAATCTTATTTAAATTTTTATTTTCTAAATTTTTTTCTTCTGTTGATGCATCATTAATTAAAATAATTGAAAATGAAGCATTTAAATCAGAGATATAACTATTGATTTCTTCAATTAACTTTGACGTGGATTTAAAGTCATTAAAGACTGGAATTAATATTATAATATTCATTAACTCACCGACCCTATTAATCTAAATAAAGAGGCAAAAAAACCATATCCAGAAAGTTCTATTAAAGCAATTATTCCAATAATGAATAAAAGTTTTTTATTTTTTTGGTCCAGTTGAAATTTCATTCGTATTTTATACACTCCATGTCTCTATTACACATGTAAACATCCTTTGAAATATAAATCCACTTTGGTCTTTCTGGAAGATGATAAGATATATTTCCTCCAATCCACTCATTGCCCTTGACATATTCCATTTTTCCAAGTCCTTTTGCTTCTGCTAAGTAGAAATCTTTAGCCTGTTTTGCTAAATCTTTTCCTTTAAAATCAGTTCTTTTGTCAGTTTTTGAGATAGAAACATACGCATATAAAATTGGTGAAATAAAAAATAAGACTAAAAAGACAGATGTAAAAGCTTTTATTTTTTCAAAATTAATTTCAGATTTTAAAATATAAATAAATAGCAAACTAAAACTTATATAGAAGGGAGTCATCCACATGGTTCTTATTTTAACACCCATAGTAAAAGATGTTAAAAAAACAAATAAAATAGGAATTAAGTTTATTGATAACAGAAATAACAATTTATCATCATTTAAATTAATTTTTATTTTAAATTTGTTAATTAAAACAAAAATCATAAGCAAGAATGGTATCAATATTACAATTTGTTTTAGTAAAAATATTAATGGGTGTATTAAGTGTCCTAAAATACTTGCTTCTTCTGATCCAGTTCTCATTATACCATAAGTTATAGTCACATACTCATTCTCAGATAGCCAAATAAAATGAGGGGATAAAATTAAAAAAAAAGGAATTAAGGATATCAAGCACTTGAAATTTATTTTTTTGTTAATGATTAAGTAAATTAAAAGGACAGCTATTGCTAAACCTAAGTAAACAAATAAATATTTCGAAAGGAAACCAAATGCAGCAAATAATCCAAGTAATATCCAATCTAAGATTTTGTTATTTATAATTCCTTTCCATAAATAAAAGATAGAAAGTGACCAAAAAGGAATTAGACAAACGTTCACATTAAACTCAGGTGTGGTGAAGTTATAGAAAAAAATTCCTTCCAATAATAAAACAGATAACAAACAACAAATTTTATTATCAAAAAAATCTTCAGCTAATTTAAAAATAAAAAAAAATGAAACTACAATACAAATTTGACTTAATAGATAATACGCCCAATCTCGTGGTCCAAAAATAAAATAAATTATTTCTGTTAAAAAAGCACTCATCGGAGGATGTTTATTAAATCCCCAATCTAAGTTGCTTCCCCACGCTAAGGCTTCAATTGTATCTAATGGTAAATTATGATTTGTAAAAGTTGGAATCAATGTCCAGATCAATAAGTGTGATGTAATAAAAATATAAAAAATATTGTTTATATTCTTTTTATAAAAGGCCATTTTTATTAATTTATACAATTAATGCATTCTTGACACTCAATAAATGATGAATATATTCACCAGATTTATAAAATTGAGTATGGTAAAGATCTCTAAAAAATATATTCCAAAAGAAACTGAAAAATACATGTGTGCAAAACATCTTGCATATTTTAAACAAAAGTTAATGGACTGGAAAAAAGATCTTAAGAGAACAAATAATGAAGCGATATTCAATGCTTCAATGGATGACAATAGTGCCTCAGCAGATATTGTTGATCAAGCAAGTTCATATACAGAGAAAAATGTTGAGATGAGAGCAATCAACAGACAAATAAAATTAATTTCAAAAATTGATGTAGCTTTGAAAAAAATTCAAGATGGAACATATGGTTTTTGTGAGGAAACTGCGGAGCCAATTGGTCTTAAACGATTAATGGCGAGACCAGTCGCGACTCTATGTATAGCTGCACAGGAAAAACACGAAAAAGAGGAAAAAGTTTACGCTGATATTTAAGGATAATCTATCTCTGCATCTTTATTTAACGCCTTAAATCCTTTTATAACGGCAGGACGTTTTGCAATATCGATATACCACCTGGATAAATATTTAAAATTTTCCAAACCGATATCATGCCTCTTATGCCTTGCAATCCAAGACCAAGTTGCAATATCTGCAATAGAGTATTCTTTTCCTGCTAAGTAATCACTCTCAGAGAGCCTTGAGTCCAAATCTTCATATATTTTTCTTGTGATTTTAAAATACCTCTCCTCTCCCCATTCACTTTTTCCTTTGTGATAAAAGTGAAATTGATGATGTTGTCCTATCATTGGACCAATTAAACCCATCTGAGCCATCAGCCACTGATTTATCTGTAACTTATTATTCTCAGGGTAAAACATTTTACTTTTTTCACCCAAATACATCAGTATAGCTCCTGACTCGAATATTGATTTATTATTTTGGTGGTCTGTGATGACTGGTATTTTATTAAATGGGCTAATTTTTTTAAATTCTGTCTTATGTTGTTCACCTTCACTTAGATTAATTTTTGTAATTTTGTAATCAAAACTTATCTCTTCCAACATGATGCTAATTTTCCAGCCATTAGGGGTATCAGCTGAGAATAGCTCGATCACTATTTTACGCCCAATCTATCTTTTATAGTGTTGGATGCAGTAGTAAATTCAAACCTGTATTTCTCATTGGGTCTCGCATACTTGAAACAACCTCTTGCAGCCAGAGCCCCTTCATGGAAACCAGAGAGTATTAATTTGAGTTTTCCTGGATAAGTACAAATATCTCCAATAGCAAATATCCCTTTTTTATTAGTCTCGAAGTTTTCAGTATTAACTGGAATTGCTTTTTTATCTAAATTTAGACCCCAATCTGCTATAGGACCAAGTTGCATAATTAAACCAAAAAAACCTAAAACATAGTCAGTCTTAAGTATTTTGCTTTGACCATCTTCATTTTTAATTTCTACTTCTTCTAATGATCCATTCCCTTTAATATCTTTAATCGAATACTTCGTAAATAAATTAATAATTTTTTTTTCACTTAATTTTTTAATTTTTTGAACACTTGCAGGAGCACCCCTAAATTCATCTCTTCTATGTATAAGTGAAACCTTTGAAGAACCAGAAAGTTCAATTGCCCAATCAAGCGCACTATCTCCTCCACCAAAAATGGCTACTGACTTGCCCTTAAAAATAGTTTTGTCTTTAATCGAGTATAAAACAGATATACCATCAAATTTTTCTGCACTTTTTGTAGGAAATTTTCTTGGCTCAAAAGAACCAACGCCACCTGCTATAATAACATTAGGTGTTATAAATTCTTTTCCGTTTGATGTTTTAACTATCCAACTTTCATTTTCTTGTGTCAGCTCTTGAACTCTATCATTTAAATGAAAATTAAATTTAAATGGTTTTATTTGTTTAATTAAATTATTTGTAAGCTCCTCTCCAGTACATTCTGGTACAGCAGGAATATCGTAAATTGGTTTATCTGGATAAAGTTCAATGCACTGTCCTCCAATTTTATCAAGGTTATCAACTATTTCACATTTTAATCCAATAATACCTAGCTGATGAGCACAAAATAAACCAGTTGGACCTGCTCCAATAACAACAGCATCTGTTTTAATCATTAAACTTGTTTCTCCGGCATATGAACAATTAAACCATCTAATTCATCTGAAACAATTATTTGGCAACTTAATCTACTATTTGATTTAGGTTCATAAGCTTGATCTAACATATCATCCTCACCTATTTCTTTTTTTGGTAACTTGTTATACCATTCTTCTTTGACATAAACATGGCATGTTGCGCAAGACATTCCTCCCCCACAGTCAGCATCAATTCCAGGAATATCATTTTGAACAGCACCTTCCATGACTGTAAGGCCATTTTGAACATCTATTATATGTTCGTTACCATTATGTTCTACATACTTTATTTTTGTCATTTGATTTATATAAGTAGAAAAAAAAATAGGGCAAGTAATTAAACTTGCCCTATTTTATATCGTAACTAACTGTTACTATGCTCTTCTTGTAGAGTTAGAAACTGCGCATGACCAGATAATTAAACCAAATGCGATTTTATTAACAAAGTCTGCTAAGTTATAGATAACGTTTAATGCGTTAGCATCAATTCCACCTGTTAGGTAACCAAAAATGTAACCTAATGGGTAAATTGCCCAACCTACAGTAACAATCATTCTTAAAGCTCCAAATGCAGTTACTAAAGCCTTATTTCCAGATTTAGCAGCAACTTTTCCTGCCTCACCTGAAAAGATTTCATAAAGAATATAAATCCATCCAGCCATACCGATTATGAAACCTAGTGTAGCATTAATGAATCCAGCTTCTCCAAGATATCCACCTATTAACATAACTAGTGAACCAATTAAGATTCTCCAGAATATGTTTGTGTCAACTTTTCTTACTGCTGAAAGAATTAAGTAAAATTCTACTAGCTGTAGTGGTACAGTAATTAACCAGTCAATGTATCTGTAAACAGTTGGAGTATCACCTGTTTCAACCCATACTGCTCTCATATACATATAGTGAATAAATGCTATACCTGTTACTAATCCAGCTACGTTTACTGATTTTCTCCATTGTGAACCGACATTAGCCTGTTCCATAAAGAAAAATGCTGTAGCTGCTAACATACCCATTGAAATTAACCAAAACGAAATACCTACGAAATCGTCTGTGGCTAAAAAGGCTGTTGCCGCGTTAGCTGCTGTAGTTGCTCCAAAAAGCACTGCCGCTAAAGCTAACATTTTCATTGTCTTCATAAAAAACTCCCTCATAGTTAGTTTTTTTTATTAGTTTAAATTTAAACTACAAACTAATCTAATGATTAGTCTAAAGTTAGGGTTAAATAGCAAAAAAAATTGGTTTATTGAAGAGTTTTTGACCTCTAAAAAGTATTGATTTTACTTACTTTGTGAAATTAAATACAACCTGTTACATAAAATCATTATAAAAGTGAGTCAAATAACAAATCACTATGAAATACAGTTTTAACAAAATTTATAAAGAATCTATCGAAAATCCCGAGAGATTTTGGCAAAATGTATCTGAAGATATTTTTTGGTTTAAAAAACCCACAAAAATTTTAGACAAATCAAACCCTCCCTTTTACAAATGGTTCGGGGATGGTGTTACAAATACCTGCTATAACGCTATTGATATTCATATTGATCAAGGCAAAGGTGATAAGACAGCCTTAATATATGACAGTCCTATTACAAACCATAAAGCAAAGTTTACATACAACGAATTAAGAGAAAAAATTTCAAAATTTGCTGGCGCATTAGACAATCAAGGTATCAAGAAAGGTGACAGAGTTATTATTTATATGCCTATGATACCAGAAGCAGTCATTGCTATGCTTGCATGTGGAAGAATTGGGGCAATACACTCAGTTGTATTTGGTGGATTTGCATCAAATGAGTTAGCAAGTAGAATTGATGATAGTAAAGCAAAGATTTTGATTACTGCTTCTTGTGGATATGAGCCAGGCAGAATAGTTGAATACAAACCACTAGTTGATGGAGCTCTGAAACTTGCAAAACACAAAGTTAAAAAAGTAATTTTTTTTCAAAGGAAGGGAAATGAAGTGAAACTTAATTCTCCACTCGAGATTAGTTGGGAAGAGTCTATGGTAAATGCAAAAGATAAAGACTGCGTTGAAATAGGAGCTAATGACTTTGCATACATTTTATACACATCTGGAACAACGGGGATTCCAAAAGGTATAGTAAGAGATGTTGGAGGTCATATTGTTGCTCTCAAGTGGACAATGAAAAATATTTATAATATCGATGAAAATGATGTTTGGTGGTCTGCAAGTGATATTGGATGGATAGTAGGACACTCATATATTGTTTATGCGCCTTTGTTCAAAGGATGTACAACTGTACTGTTTGAAGGCAAACCTGTAGGCACTCCTGATGCAGGTGTTTTTTGGAGAATAATTTCTGAATACAAAATAAAATCTTTATTCACTGCACCCACAGCTTTTAGAGCTATTAAAAAAGAAGACCCAGATGGAAAATTCTTTTCTAAATATGATCTAACTTCATTTGAGTCACTATTTCTAGCAGGAGAGAGAGCTGATCCTGATACATTAAAGTGGGCAGAAAATCTTTTAAATGTTCCTGTCATTGATCACTGGTGGCAAACCGAAACTAGTTGGGCAATAAGTTCAAATTGCACTGGTATTGAAATGCAAAAAACTAAATATGGATCAGCATGTAAAGCAGTCCCTGGTTATGATGTAAAAATAATTAAACCAGACCACTCAATTGCAAAGCCAAATGAAATGGGAGACATAGTTGTTAAATTGCCCTTACCACCTGGAACCTTTCCTACACTTTGGAATGCTGATAAGAGGTACGAAGTAAATTATATGTCTAATTATAAAGGTTACTATCAAACCTATGATGCCGGACACATTGATGAAGATGGATACATTTGGATTATGTCAAGAACAGACGATATTATTAATGTTGCAGGACATAGATTGTCTACTGGAGCAATAGAAGAAGTTTTATCTGAACACCAATCAGTCGCGGAGTGTGCCGTTCTTGGAATTGCAGATAAATTAAAAGGACAATTGCCAATAGGCTTAGTTGTTTTAAAATCTGGAGTTGAAAAAAATAATGATACTATTTCAAAGGAGTGTATTCAAATGGTCAGAGATAAGATAGGACCAGTTGCTGCATTTAAAGTTGTAATAGTTATAAAAAGATTACCTAAAACAAGATCAGGAAAAATTTTAAGGGGTACTATTAGAAAAATAGCTGACGGTGAAGATTACAAAATGCCAGCAACAATCGATGATCCTACAATTCTGGATGAAATTAAAAATGATTTGATCAAGATTAATATTTTAAAATAATGCTTAAAACATATTTATTTTTAGTTGGAGCAATTATTTGTGAAGTTTGTGGAACTATGTTACTGCCTGTAACCCAAAACTTTACAAAATTAACCCCTACAATACTTCTAGCAATATTTTATTTGTCAGCTTTTTACTTACTTACATTTGTTGTTGACAAAATACCTATTGCTATTGTTTATGGAACTTGGAGTGGACTGGGTATATTTACAATAGCTATACTAGGATATATTTTTTTTAAACAGTCTTTAAGCTGGCAAGCAATAATAGGAATGTTTCTTATTGTAATAGGTGTTACATTAGTAAATATATATTCTAGTAAAACTATATAATTTAATTTTGAAAAATTAATGGTTTACCAGAAGGTTCTCCAAGAATTTCACCATCTTTCATCTTTATTTCACCATTGACGATTGTATAAATTGGCGTTCCCTTAAACTTGAATCCATTGAAAGGTGACCATCCACACTTGCTCTCTATTTTTTCATTTTTGATTTCAATAATTTTGTTCATATCCACAATTGTAAAGTCTGCATCATAGTCTTCCTTTATATATCCCTTGCCTATAATACCAAAAATTTTAGCTGGATTTTCACAGACAAGATTCATTAATTGAACTAAAGTTAGTTTTCCATCATTTACATGGTTCAACATCACAGGTAACAAGGTCTGTACCCCAGGCATTCCTGAGGGGGTATCTGGATATTCTTTGTCTTTATTAACTTTAAGATGAGGAGCATGGTCGGAACCAATAGTATCATTATAATTATTTCTCACTGCATACCATAGTCTATCGTAATGACTTTTTTCTCTAATTGGTGGATTCATTTGAGCATAAGTTCCAAGTTTGTCGTAACAATCTGGAGCATACATCGTTAGGTGTTGTGGAGTTATTTCAAAAGTTATATCTCCTTTATTTTGCGATAAAAAATCAACCTCCTGCTTTGTTGTAATATGCAAGATATGAGCTTTTTTGCCTAACCTTTTTGCAATTTTAACAATTTTTCTAGTAGAAGAAATTGCGCATTCTTCATCTCTCCATGTTGGATGTGAATGAACATTGCCTTTTTCTCGTAATTTCTTTCTTAGATTTAAAATATCTTCATCTTCTGAGTGAACTGCAATAATTTTTGATGTGCTTTCAAATACTTTTTCAATATCTTCTTCTTTATGGACTAGCAAAGTTCCTGTGGATGAGCCAGCAAACAATTTTACACCACAACATCCATCTAAACCCTTAAGGTCAGCTAATTCGCTTTGATTAGTGGGTGTAGCCCCAAAATAAAATGCATGATTACAATACATTCTATTTTTTGCTAGATCGATTTTTCTTTGAAATTCTGCTTTATTTGTAGTTGCAGGATTTGTATTTGGCATTTCAAATACTGAGGTAATGCCTCCAACAATCGCTGCTCTACTTCCTGAAGCTAAATCTTCAGTATCAGTTGAGCCTGGTTCTCTAAAATGCGTTTGAGTGTCAATACATCCAGGAAGAACTGTAAGTCCATTTGCATCAATTGATTGAATTGAATCTTCATTTAACTTCCCAATCTTTACGATCTTGCTATTTTGAATACCTATATCTACATTTTTAAGATCTTTATCAATATAGCACTTTCCATTTTTGATTATTAGGTCTAACATTTATAAAAAAAGTACTTATATCATTTGTTATAATATTACAATATGAATAGAAATAATGTTTACATATTAGAAGATAGGGGTCTTCTTTATATTAGTGGAGACGATGCTAAAGAGTTTTTACAAAATATAATTACCAACAATATTGAAAATGTATCAGATAACAAAAGTTGTTTTTCGGCTCTTCTAACCCCTCAAGGTAAATATCTTTATGATTTTATAATTATTAAACACAAATTGGGCTATTTATTTGATTGCGAAAAAAAAAATATAGATGATTTATATAAACAATTAAATTTATACAAAATAAGATCAAAAGTAGAAATATTAAATCTTAGTAATGAATTTGTTGTAGCAAATTTAAGTAAAGAAAAATTTTTAGAGATTGAAAATTCTAAAGATGAGGAAGGATATACAATTAAATTTAGGGAAGATTACATCCTATTAGATCCAAGATCTAAAAAATTAGGAGCCAGGCTGGTAATTAATTTAGAAAAATTATATTTGTCATTAAAAAAATTAGGTTTAGAAATTTCAGATGTTGAGGATTACTATAATCATAGTCATGAATTGGGTATACCTCAAATTGACATGAAAGATTTACAAAATAAAATTTTTGGGATTGAATGTAACTTTGCAGAATTAAATGGAATTGATTTTCGAAAAGGATGTTATGTGGGACAAGAGAACACAGCAAGAATAAAACTTAAAGACAAACTTAATAAAAGATTATTTGCAATTAAAGTACTAAATGGTGATCTCAACAGTGAGGAAATTACTTCTGGGAATAAAAATATAGGAAAGTTATTGATTAATAATAAAAATCCATTTGCTTTATTAAAACTAGAAAATAAAAAATTTAATTTTGAAGATGATTTAAAATGTGGAGATGCAAATATTAAAGCCCTCAAACCAGTTTGGTTATAAGTTATTTAATAAATTTTGACAAATTTGGTTTGAAATAATCAGGCCCCTTCATTACTTTTCCAAATTCATTAAATATTGGTTTGCCATCTTTTCCTAACTTACTCATATTGGACTTTTGAACTTCATTAAAACATTCATCTAAATTAATGCCAAATGCATGCCCTGCTCCATAAGTTACATATAATATATCTGTTAAAGCATCAGCAACTTCAGTTAAATTTTTATCTGATATAGCTTTTTTGAGTTCCTCTAATTCCTCATTAATAAGTGATATTCTTAATGAATTTATTTTGTCTGTGCTTAAGCTTGATGAAACTTTAACATCTTGATTAAAAGTTTTCATAAATAAACCAACCTTTTCAAAATTTGTCATTTTGCTCCTATATGATTTTGATATTATTTCATGTATAAAGATTTAATATACTCTCAAAATTAAATTATGAAATTCAGAAAAGAATATGACAGCATTGGTACTATTAGGGTGCCTGTGGATAAGTATTGGGGAGCATCTACTCAAAGATCAAAAAAATACTTTGATATTGGGGATGTCTTAGTAAGACCAAAATTAATAAAATCTATAGCTATAATAAAAAAGGCTGCAGCTTTTACAAACTTCAAGAATAAAGAATTTAATTCAAAAATTTTTAAGTCTATTGTTAAAGCTGCCAATGAGGTTATAAGTGGAAAATTAGATAATCATTTTCCACTTAAAGTTTGGCAGACTGGTTCTGGTACCCAAACTAACATGAATGTAAATGAGGTAATTGCAAATAGAGCTATTGAAATTTTAAACGGCAAGAAGGGAACAAAAAAACCTGTTCATCCAAATGATCATGTGAATAAATCTCAATCTACCAACGATGTATTTCCAACTGCTATGCATATTGCTATAGCTATGGAAACCAGAGAAAAACTATTACCAAGTTTAAATCTATTAAATAAAGAATTAAAAAAAAAAGTAAAAAAATTTAACAAAATTGTAAAAATAGGAAGGACACACCTCCAAGATGCAACGCCTCTGTCTTTGGGGCAAGAATTTTCAGGTTATCAGACACAATTGCAAGAATGTATAAAAAGAATTGAGTCATCTTTAAGAGAAATTTACTTTCTTGCTCAAGGTGGTACTGCCGTTGGTACTGGAATAAATACAAAAAAGAATTTTGATAAGAAAATAGTTAATGAAATTAAAAAAATTACAAAGTTACCATTCAAGCCAGCTAAAAATAAATTTGCTGCTTTAGCAGCTCATGATGCGATTGTAAATTATTCAGGTACATTAAATACAACCGCAGTATGTTTAATGAAAATTGCTAACGATATACGATTTTTAGGATCAGGTCCTAGAGCCGGATATGGAGAATTAATACTTCCAGAAAATGAACCAGGATCCTCTATAATGCCAGGTAAAGTAAACCCAACTCAATGTGAAGCCGTCACAATGGTTTGTGTAAAAGTAATAGGAAATCACAATGGAATTACTATGGCTGGATCACATGGGCATTTTGAACTTAATGTTTTCAAGCCTTTAATAATTCACAATGTTCTTCAATCAATTCAGATATTATCAGATAGTACAAAAAGTTTTGCTAAATATTGCATATCAGGATTAAAGGCTGACAAAAACAGAATTAAACATCTGGTAGAAAATTCTTTAATGCTAGTAACTGCCCTATCACCAAAGATCGGGTATGATAATGCCGCTAAAATTGCAAAAAAAGCTTTGAGGAATAAATCCACTCTAAAGGCAGAAACAATAAAGTCAGGCCTGATTTCAGAAGAAGATTATAATAAGATTGTTGATCCATTAAAAATGATAAAACCAATTTAATAATTTATTATTCTTTTGACTAATGATTTAAGTTCCTGTGAATTTTTAATATAATATGGATCACCTTCTTTATTTTTATCCACATAATCTAATTGATCTATTTTAATTTCAAATATTGAGACTAAACCTGAATTAATGTTTCTCTTTATTTTAAAGTAAATTTTATCTAAATCTTTCACTTTCTTAAAATTTAATTGAAATTTTTTTGCGAAATTTTTATTATTTTTAATCTTAAG
>CACJNE010000015.1 GCA_902594675.1 uncultured Pelagibacteraceae bacterium | reverse complement strand
GCTAATGCGATTGCAGTTATTGATAGCAGGTTTAATTATATTATAGTTGATTTTGGAACGGCTACAAATTTTGATATTGTTATTAAAAAAAATTATATTGGTGGTATTTTAGCACCTGGTGTAGAACTTTCTTTGAAAAATTTAATAGATAAAGCCTCTTTGATACCTAAAATTAAGCTAGAAAAGACAGCAAATGTCATTGGTAAAAGCACTAAAAGTGCTGTAAGAGCTGGTTTTTATCATGGTTATACTGGTTTAATCGAAAATATAATTAAACTTATTTTAAAACAAACTAGAAAGAAGTTTAAAATTATACTTACAGGTGGATTTGCACACTTATTTAAAACATCAATTAAGGGTATTAAAACGGTTGATAAAGATTTAACAATTAAAGGTATTTTAAGAGTTGCTATAAATTAAAAAAATATGAAAGATGAATTATTGTTTTGTCCCCTAGGAGGATCTGGTGAAATAGGTATGAACATGAACCTTTTTGCATATGGTAAGCCAGAAAATCAAAAATGGATTATTGTTGACGTTGGTGTTACATTTGCAGATGATACAGTACCTGGTGTTGATATCATATATCCAGATCCAGGATTTATTATCGATAAAAAAGAGGACTTGCTAGGTATAGTCCTAACACATGCTCATGAAGATCATATTGGAGCTATTGCTCATGTTTGGCCTAAATTAAAATGTAAAATTTATGCTACACCATTTACTTCAGTATTAATTACTGAAAAATTTAAAGAAAAAAAAATTGATGTAACTGATTATTTAAAAATAGTAGAACTTAATAGCACTATAAATCTAGACCCCTTTAAAATAGAGTTTGTTACTCTTACTCATTCGATATTAGAACCTAATGGTCTTAGAATACAAACACCAGCTGGAAATATACTACATACTGGAGATTGGAAATGTGATCCAGATCCTTTAATAGGTGGAAACATAAACTCTGAAAGATTAAAAGAAATAGGCAACGAGGGTGTGTTAGCTATGATTTGTGATTCTACAAATATATTTAGTGCAGGTAGAGCAGGATCAGAGCTTGATGTTCGTAAAAATTTACTTAAAGTTTTTCAAAGATTAAAAAAAAGAATAATTGTTACATCATTTGCTTCTAATGTAGCTAGAATGGAGTCCGTTTTTTATTGTGCAGAAAAAACTGGTAGAAATATCTCTCTGGTTGGCAGATCAATGCATAGAATTTTTAAAGCAGCAAGACAATGTGGTTATCTACAAAATGTAATTGATCCAGTAGATTCTAGAGATGCAAAAAATATATCTAGAGAAAAAATTGTCTATTTATGTACTGGAAGTCAAGGAGAACCAATGGGTGCTATGAGTAGAATAGTTAAATATACACATCCAGACGTTTTTATAGAAAGAAATGATGCTGTAATTTTTTCTTCAAAAATTATTCCAGGAAATGAAAAAAAATTATACAAACTACATAACAACTTAGTAAAAGAGGGAATAGAGGTTATATCTGAAGATAATGAGTATATTCATGTTTCTGGTCATCCTAATCGTGAAGACTTAAGAGATATGTATAATTGGGTTAAGCCAAAAACAGTAATACCTGTTCACGGAGAGCATAGACACATGATAGAGCACATAGAATTTGCTAAAGAAATGCAAGTAAAATATCCAGTTCAAGTAGAAAATGGAGATATCGTAAAGTTATATCCTGGAGAAAAACCAGAGGTCTATGACAAGGCGCCGAGTGGAAGAGTTTATTTAGATGGCAACGTTCCAGTTGAGGAGGATTCTAGATCAATAAAAGAAAGAAGAAATATTTCATCAAATGGGTTTTTAGAGGCTACAATTATGATAACACCAAAAGGTAATATTCATAATAAACCTTTGGTAACTTTTAAAGGTTTGCCAGTACATGAGAATGATGAGTTTATTTACGGATTAGAGGAGGAAATAGAAAAAACTGTTAAAACATTTTCATTAAATAACTTAAAACAACAAGATAATCTCATAGATGCTCTTAAAATAACTTGTCGTAAATTTTCAAAAGAAAAAACTGGGAAAAAACCACTAACAAATATAAACTTGGTGAGAATTTAAATAATAAAATGTATTTTTCAAAATCATTTGTACCAATTCTTAAAAATAATCCAACAGAAGCTAAAATTAAATCTCACCAGCTTATGTTAAGAGTTGGAATGATTAAGCAATCATCAGCAGGGATTTATTCGTGGTTACCCCTTGGCTTTAAAATAATGAAAAAAATCGAGCAAATTGTTAGAGATGAACAAGATAGAATTGGTGTTCAAGAAATTTTAATGCCAACAATTCAATCATCTGAAATTTGGAAAGAAAGCGGAAGATACGATGATTATGGAGAAGAAATGCTACGTATTAAAGACCGCCAAAATAGAGAAATGTTATATGGACCAACCAACGAAGAGTTAGTGACAGAAATTTTTAGATCAAGTATTAAATCTTATAAGTCTCTACCACAATTATTATATCATATTCAATGGAAATTTAGAGATGAGCTTAGACCAAGATTTGGAATAATGAGATGTAGAGAATTCTACATGAAAGATGCCTACTCATTTGATTTAAATGATAATGATGCTCTCTTTTCCTATAATAAATTTTTTCTTTCTTATTTGAGAACATTTAAAAGATTGAATTTGTCTGCAATTCCAATGGCAGCAGATACAGGACCAATTGGAGGTAATTTATCTCATGAATTTATAATTTTAGCGGATACTGGTGAAAGTAAAATATATACGGATAAAAGAATTTTTGAAGTAGATAGCTCATCCACATTATTAGAAAAAAATTCACTTCATAATTTAAGACAAAAATATGAAAATTTTTACTCTGTTACTGATGAAAAGTTTAATCAAGATGAATTTGAAAATTTAGTACCAGAGGAATTTAGAGTAAACACAAAAGGAATTGAGGTAGGTCATATATTTTATTTTGGGGATAAATATTCTAAACCAATGAATGCAGCAGTGGATTTTAATGGGAAAAAAGAATTTGTGAAAATGGGATCTTATGGAATAGGTGTATCAAGATTAGTAGGTGCCATAATTGAGGCAAAATATAACGATAAAGATGAAATAATGAAATGGCCAATATCAGTTGCTCCATATCATTGTGCAATTATTCCTATGGTTAAAAAAAACGATCCTACAAATTTAGAAAAATCAAAAAAAATATTTGAATATTTTAAATCAAAAAATATAGATTCTATAATAGATGACACAGATGAAAATATTTCTGCAAAAATTAAAAAATTTAATTTAATAGGTATTCCATATCAATTAATCATTGGAAATAAATCTGAAGGTAACTTATTTGAGTTTACTGAAGTAAATGGAAAAACTCAAAAATTAAATATAGAAGAAGCAGCATCACAAATTCTAAAAGCAAAATTAAATTGATCACAGAGCTAGAAAAAGAAGTTGCATTTAGATTTTTGAAGACCAGGAAAAATGATGGTTTTTTAAATATCATTTCTGTATTTTCATTTATAGGTATTTCATTAGGAGTAGCTGTACTCATAATTGTTATGTCTGTAATGAATGGTTTTAGAACTGAACTAATAAATAAAATTGTAGGTTTTAATGCTCATGCTGTGGTTCAACAAAGCGAAAAACCAGCAACTATTACAAATGTTTCCGACTTTGAAGAAATTATAATTTCAAATGATGGAGAAGCAGTAATTTTGAATAATAATAATACAAAGGGAGTTTTTTTAAAAGGGTACTTAGAAAATGATTTTAGAAATCTTAAGATAGCAAATAATAAAAAATATTTTGGATCAAAAAAATTAAATGGCAATTCAATTTCTATTGGGAGAGAATTAAGTATTAATTTAAATGTAAATATAAGCGATACTATTACTGTTTTATCTCCTGCGGGAATTCAAACTTTGGTCGGTAGTCTTCCTAAGCAAGAAAACTTTAAAATAATTTCAATTTTTGATAGCGGTCTTTCAGATTACAATGAAAATATTGCATACATAAATTTAAATACACTTGAAAGCTTTTTTAATAAAAGTGAAATTGACCGATTTATAGAGTTTTATTTTAAAAATCCAAAAAATATAGAAATGCAAAAAGAAAAATTAAAAAATTTTTTCCCAGATGCTTTAATATATACTTGGGCAGACATGAATAATTCATTATTTTCTGCTCTAAAAGTAGAAAGAAATGTAATGTTTATAATTCTCTCATTAATAATTATTGTTGCAGCTTTTAATATTATATCTGGTCTAACAATTTTAGTTAAAAATAAAACAAGAGATATAGGTATTTTAAAATCAATTGGCGTAACAAACAAATCTATTAAAAAAATATTTTTTTTGGTTGGTTTTTCAATTGGAACCTTAGCAACACTATTTGGTGTTATAGTAGGTATACTTTTTTCTATTTATTTAGAAAATATAAGACAATTCATTTCAAATATATTTGGCATAACTCTTTTCCCAGAAGATATTTATATTTTAAATTCGATGCCGTCTGAAATAAATATAAACTCAATAGTAATAATTTCATTTTGTTCAATAATTACAACAATTTTAGTATCTATATATCCAGCTTCGAAAGCATCTTCTTTAGATACAGTTAAAACAATTAAATATGAATAATTATATTAAAATAAAAAATCTGACAAAAAGGTATGAAAAAAATAAATCAATAAAAGTTTTAAATAATATTTCTTTTAATTTTGATTCTGGAAAAACATATTCTATCATGGGACCATCTGGATCAGGTAAATCGACCTTATTGAATTTGCTATCATTAATAGATACACCAACATCAGGCT
Organism: uncultured Pelagibacteraceae bacterium; assembly: GCA_902594675.1. Taxonomy (GTDB): domain Bacteria; phylum Pseudomonadota; class Alphaproteobacteria; order Pelagibacterales; family Pelagibacteraceae; genus Pelagibacter. The sequence goes on along the minus strand of CACJNE010000015.1, from coordinate 8,922 downwards.
CAATTGAAATTAATAATAACAATATAAAATCAAGTAATAGAGTAGAAAATGATTTAATTAGAGCAAAGAATATTGGAATTATTTACCAAGATAAAAACTTATTGTCAGATTTCACAGCTCTAGAAAATGTTTACTTGCCTAATTTGTTAATTTCTAAAGAAAAACAAAGCTCAAAGGAACGTGCAAAAATACTAATTAAAAATATAGGCATGTCTGCCAGAATCAATCATTTTCCAAATGAGCTTTCGGGGGGAGAAAATCAGCGTATTGCTATTGCAAGAGCATTAATTAATAATCCAAACATTATATTGGCTGATGAGCCAACAGGAAGTCTAGACTCTGAAAATGCTAAACTTATTTTTAAAATTTTATTTAATCTAAAAAATAAAAATAGAATCTTTATTTTTGCAACCCACAATAGATATTTCGCTAATATGGCAGATTGTAAAATTATAATGAATAATGGTAATATACAAATTACCAATGGCTCAATCTAAAAATAATTCTTTTAACCATATAAAAATTCACTCACAGTATTCTATTTGTGAGGGTGCATTAAAAATTGAAGAACTTAAAAAATATTGCCAAAAAAATAAAATTAAATCTGTAGGTCTTAGTGATACTAACAACTTATCAGGAGCACTAGAATTCTCAGAAAATATTTCATCTGTTGGGACACAGCCAATTATTGGATCTCAAATTCTTTTTAAATTTAAAAGTACATATGGAGCTATCCCATTAATAGCTAAAAATTTCAAAGGATATAAAAATATAATTGAACTTTCTTCTAAAGCTTTTTTAGATAATCTTGATAATAATGATCCACATTGCAATATTGAAGATTTAATAAAATATAGAGAGGGTATAATATTATTATCTGGATCAATAAATAATTTATTTGGAAAACTATTTAATAATGGGCTATTTGAGGACTTAGAGGAATTAGTAATAAATATTAACAAAACATTTAAAGAAAATTTTTATTTAGAAATCCAAAGACATGGAGATCAAAATGAAAAACAATTTGAAATTTTTAACTTAAATCTCTCTAAAAAGTATTTAATACCAATAATAGCCACTAATGAAGTTTATTATTTGAGTAAAGATATGCATGAGGCTCATGATGCTCTAATGTGTATTGGTCAAAAAACTTACATAAATGATCCAAAAAGGATAAAGCTTACAAATAATCATTATTTAAAATCTTCAGAAGAAATGTCTAAAATATTTAAAGATTTACCTGAAGCGTTAGAAAATAATTATAATTTGCCTTTTAGATGTGAATTTAGACCTATTCCCTCCAAACCATTGTTACCTAATATAAGCAAAAATAATTTAAACATTGATAGTAAGTTAAAAAATGATTCCTTTGCGGGTTTGGACGAAAAATTTAAAACTGACCCTGATTTAATAATCAAAATATCAAATAATGATAAATTAAAACAAATTTATATTGATAGATTGAATCATGAAATAAAAATTATAACTGAAATGAGTTACTCAGGATATTTTTTAATTGTTTCAGACTATATAAAATGGGCAAAAAACAATAATATCCCTGTTGGTCCCGGAAGAGGATCGGGAGCAGGTTCTTTAGTTGCGTGGTGTTTATCTATTACAGATATTGATCCAATAAAATTTAATTTAATTTTTGAAAGATTTTTGAATCCTGATAGAATTTCTATGCCTGATTTTGATATAGATTTTTGTGAAGAAAAAAGAGATCAAGTATTTAAATATTTAACAACAAAATATAAAGATAGTGTTGCTCACATTATAACTTTTGGAAAATTGAAAGCTAGAATGGTAATTAGAGACGTAGGACGTGTTTTAGGTCTTCCTTACGGTTTTATAGATAATATTTGTAAAATGATACCCTTTGATCCATCTAGACCATTAAATTTGCAAGATAGCATTAATATAGAGCCACGACTACAAAAACTAATAAATGAAGATAAAAGAGTAAAACGATTAGTTGATTTATCATTAAAGTTAGAGGGCTTGAATAGAAATGTAGCTACACATGCTGCAGGAGTTGTCATAGCAGATAAAAAGTTAACAGAAACTGTCCCTTTATATAAAGACTCATCTGCAGATCTATTGCTTCCATCTACTCAATTTGACATGTATTCTGCTGAAAACGCTGGCTTGGTTAAATTTGATTTTCTTGGTTTAAAAACTTTGACAGTAATTAGCAAAAGTCAAAAGCTTATAGCAAAAAAAAATCCAAATTTTAAAATTGAGAAAATTAATTACAATGATCAAAAAGTATTTGATCTCTTATCAAGTGGTAAAACTGTTGGGTTATTTCAATTAGAGAGTTCTGGTATGAAAGATGCCCTAATAAATATGAGACCTAATCATTTAGAAGATATAATTGCATTAGTTGCCTTATATAGGCCCGGTCCCATGAGCAACATTTCCATTTATAACGATTGTAAGCATGGCAAAAGAGAACCTGACTATTTACACCCAAAATTAGAGAAAATATTAAAACCTACATATGGGGTAATAATCTATCAAGAGCAAGTGATGCAAATAGCGCAAATATTATCAGGTTTTACCGCAGGAGAGGCAGACATATTAAGGAGAGCAATGGGTAAAAAAAAAAGAGCAGAATTAGAAAAACAAAAAGAAAGATTTGTGGAGGGGGCTTATAAAAATGGAATTAGTAAAGATATATCGGCTGGAATTTTTTTAAAAATTGAACCATTTGCTGAATATGGATTTAACAAAAGCCATGCAGCTGCTTATGCAGTAATTGCTTATCAAACAGCTTTTTTAAAAACATACTTTCCACACGATTTTTTTGCTGCATCCATGTCCATGGAGCTTTCAAACCAAAAAAAATTGAGTGAATTTTATGAGGAGCTTAAAAGATTAAATATAAATATAGTTCGTCCAGATATAAATAAATGTTATGCAGATTTTTCATCAGATGGTAAAAATTTTTTTTATGCATTAGGAGCAATTAAAAATGTAGGTTTCGATGCAATTTCAAAAATCGTAGAGGAAAGAACTCAAAATGGTAAATATAAGGATCTTACAGATTTTATAAATCGAGTTAATCCAAAAGATATGAATAAATTGCAGCTTGAAGGTTTAGTTAAAGCGGGCGCCTTTGATGAAATAAATAGTAATAGACAATCATTGTACAACTCTATTCCCAATATTATTTTAAAATCAAAAAATATCTTTGAAAATAACTCAGTAAATCAAATAGATTTATTTAAAGAGGATAATGATGAGAGCTACATAGAAAACATAGAGGATTGGAATGCCGATAATAAATTATCAAAAGAATTTGAAACTTTAGGTTTTTTTGTGTCAGACCATCCTTTAAATCAATATAAATCAATATTCAATCAATATAATATTATTAGTTATGATGAATTTAACAAAAATGAAAATCTTTTAAGCTCTAATATTTCTGGCACAATTTTAAAAGTTCAAGAAAAAAAAACACTTAAGGGAAATTCATATGCGATAATCAAGTTTTCCGATTTGTCAGCTGTCTTTGAACTTTTTTTGTTTTCTGATATTTTTGAAACAAATAGAGAGATACTCATTGAAGGAAACTCTGTTATGATTACCTTAGTTAAAAACTTTTCAGATGAAAGTAGGTTACAAAAAAAAATAAATATAAAAAAAATTACTTCTATGAAGAAAGTAATTGATGAACCTCTGGCTGAGGTAAAAATTAAAATTAATGACTTAAATGAGATAAATAAAATAAACAATTTAAGTACGAAAGGTGGCAAAACTAAAGTCAAAATTGATATAGAAATAGATAAAAAAAAGATATCTTTTGAGCTTAAGGATAAAAGAAAAATAGATCACAAAATGCTTAATTTATTGAGAAAAGAAGCGAATATTGAAATTATATAAATATTACTTGTTTTTTCTTTTTTTTTTTGTATTTAGTCACATAAATTAAAACGCACACAATTTCTGGTTTTATACCTCCGGTCCTTTTTAGGCAGTAATTGTGGTGGCATAACCGGGAAAAAATATGAAAATACCAAATATAACAATAGAACAATTATTAGAAGCTGGCGTTCACCTTGGCCATAAAACCTTAAGATGGAACCCAAAAATGAAAAAATTCATTTTTGGAAAAAGAGACTCCATACATATTATAGACTTAACACAGACCCTTGAATTAACAAAAGTCGCTCTAGAAAAAGTTTATTCAACAATTTCATCTGGTGGCAAAATTTTGTTTATATCAACCAAAAAGCAAGCATCTGAAGCCATTGCAGATCTTGCTAACGAAACTGATCAATATTTTGTAAATTATAGATGGTTAGGAGGTATGTTAACTAATTGGGGCACAATATCTAATTCTATAAAAAAACTTGATAAAATTGAGTCAGATCTAAAATCAGAAAATAGAGGTTTTACTAAAAAAGAATTATTAAAAATGAGCGGTCAGAGAGACAAGCTGAATAGATCACTAGGTGGAATTTCAAATATGAAGAAGGTACCAGATTTGGTATTTATAATCGATACAAATTATGAGTCATTAGCAATAAAGGAGTCAATTAAGTTAGGTATCCCAATAATTGCTATTTTAGACACTAACTCTGACCCAGATGGGATTGATTTTCCTATACCAGGAAATGATGACGCTAGAAGATCAATAGATTTATATTGTTCTCTTTTGAAAGAAACAATTAAGAACGCAAAAAAAGACATTCCACAGTCATCTAGTTCTGAAGAAGAAAATGATAAAAAAAAAATTGAAATTCCTATTTCAGAAATTGCTACAGAGACTGATATAAAGGCAAAACAAAATTAAACTAACAAAATATTTCAGGGTTAATATGAGTGATATTGAAAAAGTAAAAAATTTAAGAAAATCAACTGGCGCAGGTTTTAAAGATTGTAATGCAGCACTTAAAGAGTCAAACGGTGATTTAGAAAAAGCAGCAGAAATTCTTAGAGTAAAAGGTATAGCTAAAGCCTCAAAAAAAATGTCAAGAGAAGCAACCGAGGGTGTAGTTGTAATTTCGGGTAATGAAAAGAAAATGTCTTTGATAGAGGTAAATTGCGAAACAGATTTTGTAGCTAAAAATGATGATTTTATTGAATTCGTTAAAGAACTAAGCGAATTAAATGACAACAACTCCTCAAATCTTAATGAATTACTTAAAACTACAATGAAAAATAAAAAAACTGTTGATGAAAATTTAGTTGCTTTAATAGCAAAAATTGGTGAAAAAATTTCAATAGGAAGAGCAAAAACCATAAGTTTTGAAAGTTCAAGAAATTTCGTTTATCAACACTCAATTATTAAAGAAAATGTCTCAAAATTAGCTGTTATAGTTTCGTTAAATACAAATGAAAGAACAGACAATGTTGATTTATTTGGAAAGCAATTGTCAATGCATATAGCAGCATCTAATCCTATAGCTTTAAATTCAAATGATATAAAGCAAGAACTGATAGACAAAGAAGTCAATTTGATTGCAGAAGAATTAAAAAATTCAGGAAAAACCGAGGAAATTGCAAAAAAAATAAGTATTGGTAAAATTAACAAATTTAAAGATGAGAATAGTTTATTAACTCAAGATTGGGTAATGGATCCAAAAATGAAAGTTAAAGATGTATTAAAAAAATTAGAATTAACAAACTTAAAAATTAATGAGTTTATTAGACTGAAAATTGGTGAATAATGTTTGAAGAGACTAAATACAATAATAAGATGCATAAAACACATGAGGTATTTCAACAAGAGCTAGCATCTTTAAGAACTGGAAGAGCAAATGCAAGCATGCTTGATATTATTAGAATAGATGTTTATGGGCAAAAAATGCCAATCAATCAATTGGGTAGCATAACAACCCCAGAACCTAGAACTATTAATATACAAGTCTGGGATGTAGGCAATGTTTCTTTAATCGACTCAGCTATTAAAAAATCAGAATTAGGCTTGAATCCTCAAATAGATGGACAATTGATTAGGTTGCCAATTCCCGATTTAAGCGAGGAGCGAAGAATAGAGATCAAAAAAATTATAAAAACTATGGGTGAGAAATGTAAAATTTCTATTAGAAACATAAGAAGAGAAGCAAACGATGAGTTAAAAGCTTTACTAAAAAATAAAGAAATTTCTGAAGATGAAGTAAAAAAAAAAGAAAAAATTATACAGGACTATACTGATGAACAAATCAAAGCTATTGATCTGAGAGTTTCTAATAAAGAAGATGAAATAATGACGATATGACACCTAAACATGTAGCCATAATAATGGATGGAAATGGCAGATGGGGAATTAAGAAAAAAAAATCAAGAAACTTTGGTCATAAACAGGGTGTAAAAGTTGTTGAAAAAATAATAAATGAGGCAATAAAAAAAAAAATTAAGTATCTTACACTTTTTACATTTTCAACAGAAAATTGGAAAAGACCAAAAAAAGAGGTAAATTTTTTGTTCAAGCTTTTATCTAATTATATTGATGAAGAATTGAATAAATTAATACTTAAAAAAGTTAAGTTGAAAATTATTGGTAATATAAATAAATTTCCGAATTTTTTAAAAAGAAAACTTAAGCAAGCTGAAAAATTTACAAAAGGAAAACATAAAATTCAAATTAATATCGCTCTTAATTACGGTTCAAAAGAGGAATTGATTAATACTGTGAGAAAACTAAATAAATTAAATCTACCAATAAATGAAAAAAATATTAGAGAAAACTTGTACACAAAAGGTATACCTGATCCAGAAATATTAATCAGAACTGGAAACAGAAATAGACTTAGTAATTTTTTACTATGGCAATTGTCTTATACAGAAATATATTTTGTATCGAAACTTTGGCCTGATTTTGAAAAAAGGGATTTTAATAAAATAATATCTGAATTTTCTTTGGTGAGAAGAAATTTTGGAGGAATTAAATGAGTGAACTATCTAAAAGATTTTTTACTTCTATTGTTCTTATAATTTTATTAATTCTAACTTTTAAATACAACCTAGTTTTGCTTTTATTATTAGTATTAATTAACTTTTTAGTCTTGAAAGAATTTAATATGATATTTAACAAAATTTTTAAAAACAAATATTTTCAGCATTTTTTAGCAATGTCAGCAACATTATTATACATGATTACTTTTACATTAAGTGCATGGATTTATTTAATACAAGGGAATGCAAATTATAAAATGTCAATAATCTTTTTTATCTTGATATGTATAGCTACAGACATAGGAGGTTTTATATTTGGCAAAATTATTGGAGGTAAAAAATTTACTAAAATTAGTCCCAATAAAACATACTCTGGTGTTGTTGGTTCATTCGTACTTTCACTAACTCTTGGATTTTTGTTTTATAAGGAATTTAATCATATCTTATCTTTTGATATAAACATTATTGTTTTGATCGTATTGATCTCTTTTATCTCACAATGTGGAGATTTATTTATTTCTTTTATTAAAAGAAAAGCAAAAATAAAAGATACCGGACAAGTATTGCCTGGTCATGGTGGAATTTTAGACAGAATTGATGGAATATTATTAGCCATTCCGTTAGGTATTTTAATTATGCTTTTTTAAAAAATGGTAAAAAATATTTTTTTATTAGGATCAACTGGCTCTATAGGAGACTCAACACTCAAAATATTAAAAAAAAATAAAAAAAAATTTAATATAAAATTATTAAGTACAAATCAAAATGTTGAAAAAATTTTTAATCAAGCAATTGAATTTGATGTTAAACGGGTAGTAATTTTTAATAAACAAAAATATTTAAAATATTACCAAAGATTTAAAAAGAAAAGAATTAAAGTTTTTTTTAACATAAAAGACGCATTAAGAAATAAAAAAAGAAAAGTTTTTTTAACTATTAATGCAATTTCTGGCATAGACGGATTAGAACCTACGCTTGATGTAATTAAATTTTCAAATAATATAGCTATCGCAAATAAAGAGTCTATTATTTGTGGTTGGAAGTTCATTAAAAAAGAATTAACAAAAAATAAAACAGATTTTATACCACTTGACTCCGAGCATTTTTCAATATGGTCACTATTAAGGAATGAGAATTTTAAAAATATTAAGAAGATTTATTTAACAGCCTCTGGAGGTCCTTTCTTAAACAAAAAATTGAATGAAATTAAAAATATTAAATCCAAGTATGCTCTAAGACATCCTAATTGGAAAATGGGAAAAAAAATTTCAATTGACTCTGCAACAATGATGAATAAAATTTTTGAGATAATTGAGGCAGTAAATATATTTAATTTAAATATAAATAAATTTGAAATATTAATTCATCCTAAATCATATATTCATGCTATAGTTCATTTTAAATCAGGCCTAATTAAATTATTAGCCCATGATACTACCATGGAGATACCTATAGCTAATGCTCTTTATAAAAATCAGTTTAATTATTTATTCGAACAAACTAATTTTAAATTTGAATTATTAAATGGTGAAAATTTTATAAAGCCAAACAAAAATAATTTTCCTTTACTTAACATATTAAATTATAAATTTAACAAAACATACTTTGAAATAATTTTAGTATCTTTAAATGATGAGCTTGTTAAAAAATATTTAGAAAATAAAATCTCTTACATTTCAATACATAATATTATGCTAATTTTGTTGAAAAAACCTTATTTTAAGAAATATTATAAATCATCACCAAGCAATATTAATGATATTAAAATTATGGTAGAAAAGACCAAAAAATTCCTAAATGAGTATCTAACAAAAAATGCAAAAAATATTAAAAGAATCTAAGTTCATAAAATACTATCTGATTTTATTTTTTGTATTTTTAAAAGTATCAAATCTAAATGCTGAAATTTACGATGAGATAAAGGTCACTGGTAACGATAGATTATCAATTGAAACGATTGTGATGTTTTCAGGTTTAAAAACAGACATAGAATTAAATAAAGATGATTTAAATGAT
>CACJNE010000014.1 GCA_902594675.1 uncultured Pelagibacteraceae bacterium | reverse complement strand
ATTCTCTTTTATTTCCTCTATCAACTATTAAATCTGGATTAGTACATATCATTTTTTTTGATATTTGCGTTGATAGAAAATTTTTATAATATTCCAAATCATTCTCATATTCCTCGAAAAGTCCTGAGCACAAGATGTATTCTGAGTCATCTATATTGTTGACTTTATTTTTTTCAAATTTTCTGAATAAATCAAAATCTCTTGGTGGTCCTAAATGAAAAAATTTTTTGCTTTTAAATTTTTCTAAAATATATCTTAGAGATGCTTCTCCGGATGTAAAAACAGTTTCAGAAAACTTATTTAAACCCATTCCCTTCAAGGTATTAATTACAGTTAAATTTGGTCTTGGAGCATTTGTAAGTAAAATAAATTTTTTATTATTTTTTGATAATTCTTCTAAAACTTTTATTGCATTCTCGTGAAGCTTTATTCCATTATGAATTACTCCCCAAATATCGATAAAAAATAAATCATACTGATTTGCAATTGATTTTAAGCCCATTTCCTCTAAATTTTTACTCATATTTCAGATATAGCTTAAAAAACTAATAAATTCTTGGATTTTCTACTTTATATATTTAAGACCAGATCTTGAAAAAATAGTCACATGCATCTATATGAACTCTAATTTAAAGGAGAATTTATGAAGTTTAAACCATTGCACGATAGAGTATTAATCGAAGTATTAGACAGTAGTGAAAAAACTGCTGGAGGAATTATAATCCCAGATACTGCACAAGAGAAACCACAAGAAGGTAAAGTTGTTGCTGTAGGTGGTGGGTCAAAAACTGAGGATGGAAAAATTATACCAATGGATGTTAAGGTTGGTGACAAAGTTCTTTTTGGCAAGTGGTCAGGAACGGAAGTTAAAATAGATGGCAAAGAGTACAGCATAATGAAAGAGTCTGACATTATGGGAATTTCTACATCTAAATAAAATTAATATAGAAGGAGAAATTATAATGGCAAAAATAGTAAAATTTGATTCAGATGCTAGAACATCAATGTTAAAAGGTGTTGATATACTAGCTAATACAGTAAAAGTTACTCTAGGTCCTAAAGGAAGAAATGTAGTTATAGATAAAGCATATGGTGCACCTAGAACAACCAAAGATGGTGTTTCAGTTGCTAAGGAGATTGATCTAGATGACAAATTTGAAAATATGGGAGCTCAAATGGTCAAAGAAGTTGCAAGCAAAACAAATGATGAAGCTGGTGATGGAACAACTACAGCAACTATCTTGGCTCAAGCTATTGTAAAAGAAGGCTGCAAATATGTTACAGCTGGAATGAACCCAATGGATGTAAAAAGAGGAATTGACGCTGCTGTAGAGCATGTGAAAGAAAAATTAATCTCCTCAGCAAAAAAAGTTAAAGATAGTGATGAGATTGCACAAGTTGGAACCATTTCTTCAAATGGAGATAAAGAAATTGGAAGCATGATTGCTAAAGCAATGCAAAAAGTTGGTAATGAAGGAGTTATTACTGTCGAAGAAGCGAAAAGTATTGAGACAGAGCTAGATGTTGTTGAGGGTATGCAATTTGATAGAGGATATTTATCACCATACTTTGTAACGAATGCTGAAAAAATGACAACTGAGCTTGAAAATCCGTTAATTCTTTTACACGAAAAAAAATTAACAAACCTTCAACCAATGGTTCCACTTTTAGAAGCAGTTGTTCAAGCTGGAAGACCTCTTATGATCATATCTGAAGATGTAGAGGGAGAAGCCCTTGCAACTTTAGTAGTTAACAAATTAAGAGGTGGTTTAAAAGTTGTTGCAGTGAAAGCTCCTGGATTTGGCGATAGAAGAAAAGCAATGTTAGAGGATATTGCAATATTAACTGGTGGTCAGGTTATATCTGAAGATCTAGGTATTAAACTTGAAAATGTAAAAATTACAGACCTTGGATCGGCTAAAAGAGTAAAAGTTGATAAAGAAAATAGTACTATCGTTAGCGGAACTGGAAAGAAATCCGATATTGAAGCAAGATGTGCTCAAATCAAGCAGCAAGTTGAAGAAACCACTTCTGATTATGATAGAGAAAAACTTCAAGAACGTTTAGCTAAGTTAGCTGGTGGAGTTGCGGTAATTAAAATTGGCGGTGCAACTGAGGTAGAAGTAAAAGAAAAAAAAGATAGAGTTGAAGATGCACTAAATGCTACAAGAGCTGCAGTAGAAGAAGGAATTGTAGTTGGTGGCGGATGTGCCCTTTTATACGCTTCTCAGGACTTAGATAAAGTAAAAGCTAAAGGTGCAGACCAAAAAGCTGGGATAGATATTGTAAAGAGTGCGCTTCAAGCTCCAATCAGACAAATATCAACAAATGCAGGTGTAGATGGATCTGTTGTTGTAGGAAAACTTTTAGAGGCAAATAAAGTGTCTCAAGGTTACGACGCTCAAACAGAGCAATATGTCGACATGTTCAAAGAAGGAATTATTGATCCTGTAAAAGTTGTAAGAACAGCTTTACAAGATGCAGCTTCAATTTCAGGATTGTTGGTTACAACTGAAGCTATGGTTGCTGATAAACCTGAAGAGAAGGATGCTGCTGCAGGAGGTATGCCTCCAGGAGGAATGGGCGGCATGGGAGGAATGGGTGGAATGGGAATGTAACAAGTCCAGACACTCAAAAGAATTAAAAACGCCAGAGAAATCAACCTCTCTGGCGTTTTTTTTTGTTTTTATATTCAATGTGCTGACAATGTATATTCTACGTAGTTTCCTTCGTTGTTTTTAGTAAACTTAAGAAATTAAAAAATGATTTAATTATGAAATTAGAAGAAAAAATTAAGGAGAAATATCTATACAGTGCTGGTTTTAATTTATTTAAAACTTTATATTTTTATATTCAAAAATTAAAAAGTAATAATTATATTAAAAAATCATATTCAGGTAGTGCTCAAGATTTAATAATCAACTATTTTTTTAAAGATAAAAAAAAAGGTATTTATATTGATGTTGGTTGTTATCATCCTTACAATGGTAATAATACAAAATTACTTTACGATAGAGGTTGGTCAGGAATTAATATTGATTTAGATTTTCATACTATAGACTTTTTCAATTTTATAAGAAAACGAGATGAAAATATAAATATAGCAATTTCAGAAGAAGAAGGTGAAAAAGAATTATATTTTTTTCATAATCGCTCAGCAATAAATTCTTTAAGTGAGATAAGAAAAAAAGAAGCAAAAGAAATAAAAAGAATTAAAACAAAAACTTTAAATTCCATAATTGAGAACTCTAAATTTAATAATAAAAAAATTAACCTATTATCAATAGATGTCGAAGGTCATGAAATTGAAGTTTTGAGAAGTATTAATTTAAATAAATATTACCCAGAAATGATTATTATTGAGTTTCTTGAAAGAGATATTATGGACAGTATGGAGTTCCACAATCAAAATATAGATCAGATTATAAACTCTGATATTTACCAGCATATGATCAAGAATGATTACCACTTTGTAAATTGGTTACACTCTGACTTAATTTTTGTACACAATTCTATTAGAAAATAACTAATCAAAATTATGGGTAGAATGGACATATAACCCTTGCAAAACTTCTGAGGATTTTTTTTAACTTTGACATAATGAAAAATTATTAATAATGTATTCTAATGAGTTTTGGTCAATCAATTTCTTATTGTTTCTCAAATTACTTTAATTTTAGTGGCAGAGGTTCACGATCTGAATATTGGTGGTTCTTTCTATTTTCAATTATGCTCCAGATAGCTGGTAGCATATGGGATGCTACATCAGGAGATTTTTCTGGAAGTGGCCTTATGTACTGGATTGCATATGCTGTAGTTTTTTTTCCTTCATTAGCCGCAGGAGCAAGACGTTTGCATGATTTAGGAAAATCAGGTTGGTGGCAGTTAATTGCTTTTACAGTTGTAGGATTAATTCCACTTTTCATTTGGTTGGCATCAGAGGGAACAAAAAAAAATAACAAGCACGGTAAGACAATTAAATTAAAGAAATAAAATATTTACCTTTTTCAAGGTGGACGAAAACTTAATTTAACAAATTTATGTAGTTTTTTTCTAAGGAACCACATAAATTAAATTTATAAATTTTTCAGGTTGTATTCAATAAAACTCTAATTTTTTTTCTATCTTAAAGTGAAATTTGATAAATTTTTTTTGTTTTCAATCTGAGGTTTAGATGTATAAGAACACCGAAATATGAATCAAAATATTAGAAATATTACCATCATCGCTCATGTAGACCACGGAAAAACAACGTTGATTGATAATTTGATGAAGCAAAGTGGCTCTTTTAGAGAAAATGAAGTCGTAGATGAGAGGGTAATGGACTCTGGTGAACTAGAAAAGGAAAGAGGAATTACAATTTTAGCTAAACCTACTTCTATAAATTGGAAAGATACTAGGATAAATATTATCGATACACCTGGCCACAGAGATTTTGCAGCAGAAGTTGAAAGAGTTTTAAGTTTAGCAGATGGAGCATTATTGCTTGTGGACTCTGCGGAGGGTGTTATGCCGCAAACAAAATTTGTATTAAGTAAAGCCTTAAGGCAGGGTTTGAAACCGATAGTTGTTATTAATAAATTAGATAAAACCGATCAAAGAGCCGATGAAGTTTTAAATGAGACTTTTGATTTATTTGTAAGTTTAGATGCAAACGAAGAACAATTGGATTTCCCAGTTTTATATGCAAGTGGAAGATCGGGTTGGGCTAGTAAAGATATTGATGGACCTCGAGAAAATCTTAATCCACTATTAGATTTAGTGCTTGAACATGTTAAACCTTCTGAATTTGATAGATCTAAACCTTTTGCAATGCTTTCAACATTGCTTTATGCAGATAATTTTTTAGGAAGAAGTCTCGTAGGAAGAATTTCTCAGGGAACTGCGAAAGCAAATCAACAGATTAAAGCGATTAATTTAGAGGGTAAAAAAGTAGACGAAGGAAGACTTACAAAAATCTTTAGATATGAAGGGACAAAAAAAGTGCCAATCGAAATTGGTGAAGCGGGTGATATTGTAGTAATAGCTGGATTAGAAAAAGCTAACGTTGCAGATACTATTTGTGACTTGGAAGTTAATGAGCCAATAAAAGCTACCCCAATTGATCCACCAACAATGTCTATAAAAATTACAGTAAATAGCTCTCCCCTTGCAGGAACTGAGGGTAAAAAATTGACCAGCACACAAATCCGAGATCGATTAATTCTAGAAGCTCAAAATAATGTTGGAATTAATTTTTCTGAAAATTTCAGTAAAGATGCATTTGAAATAAGTGGTAGAGGCGAACTGATGCTTGAGATTTTATTAACACAAATGAGACGGGAAGGATTTGAAATGACAGTAAGCCCACCGAAAGTTTTATTTAAAACTGACAATAATTCCAGAAAATTAGAGCCAATTGAGGAAATCACTATGGATATTGATGAAGAATATTCATCTAAAATCATAGACTCTATGAATAAAAGAAAAGGTAAATTAGTTGAACTTAAAGATACTGGAAAAGATAAAAAAAGATTGATTTTTCATGCTCCAACCAGAGGATTGATGGGATATACAAGCAGATTTTTAACATTAACCAAAGGTACAGGTGTTATTAATAGAATTTTTCATTCTTATGGAGAATTTGAAGGCGATATGGAGGGAAGAAGGAATGGAGCATTGATATCTATGGATCAAGGTAAGGCTGTAGCTTTTTCAATTTTTAACTTACAAGCCAGAGGAGAGATGTTTGTTACACATAATGATCCTGTTTATACTGGAATGATAGTGGGCTTAGCACCAAAACCAGGTGATATGATAATTAATGTTATGAAAGGTAAAAAACTTACAAATATGAGAACACAAGGAACGGATGAAAATATAGTTCTCACTCCTGTTCGACAAATGTCTATAGCTGAACAATTAAGTATGCTTAATACAGATGAGGCTTTAGAAATTACACCAAAATCATGCAGACTAAGAAAAGCAATTCTTGATCCTCACGAAAGAAAAAGAAGTGAAAAAAATAATCTAATTACTTAATTCATCATCTTATCAATTAAATATAAGCTTAGAGCTATACAAGGACCAATACCGAAAGCAAACATTAAAGTCCCTATACCGAGAGTCCCACCTAAATACCAGCCTACTGATGCAACTGAAATTTCTATAAAAGCTCTAACAGCTGCAATTGGTAGATTAGTTTTTTTTTGTAATCCGGTCATTAAACCATCTCTTGGTCCTGGTCCTAAATTTGCAATCAAATATACTCCGCTCCCTACTCCAACTGTAATAACACCTAGAGCTGCCATTAACAATTTCATTATATAAGTTTCAGGGGTTGGAATTAACGCAATAGTTACATCTAACATTACCGCAATAATTATGATGTTAAATATAGTTCCAAGACCCGGCTTTTGTTTTAAAAAGTACCATGAAGACAACACGACAACACTTACAATGAAAGTGACAACACCAATTGATAATCCTGATTTAATTGAGATTCCTTGTGCCATTACAGTCCATGGAGAGTTCCCAAGAAATGAAATAACTACCAATGCTTCACCAAAACCGAACAATATCAGACCAAAACAAAGAAAAAATAATGTTGATAATTTCGGTTTTAAATTAAAGGTTTCATCAGAACTCCATGAGACTTTTGGGATTTTTTTGATAGTAAGGAACATATAATTAACTATTATTTATACTTTCTTGAACTAAAATCTATGAAAATGAAACATTTTGTATTGATAATAATAATTTTTATTTGTTGCTCAAAGGCTATTGCACACAGTAGTCACTATGAAGGTTTAAAAAAAATTGAAATGGATGTTATAAGAAATAATGAAGTTATTGGTAGTACTAGCTATTTTTTTGAATTTGATGAGGATTTATTTGTAGTTAAAAATTATACCAATTTTAAAGTAGAATTGTTCGGTATTAAAGTTTTTTCAATATTAAGTGAGTCAATAGAAAAATATAAAGATGATAAACTTATTTTTTTTAAATCGAATACATTCCAAAATGATAAAGAAAAATACGTAAATTTAAAATATAACAATGCAAAAAATAAATTCATTATTGATGGTTCGTCATTTAAAGGAGAAGCAGATATAGATTGTACTATTGGTCATTGGTGGAACCATAAAATTTTTAAAGCTAATAAACAAATCAGTCCTTTATCTGGAAGTATAAAAAAGCAAACGGTAAATTTAATTGGAACTGAAAATATTGTTATAAATAATAAAGAATATTCAAGCGAACATTTTAAAATTATATCAAATGATGAAAGCCTTGATGAAGACAAGCAATTTGAATTTGATGTATGGTATAATCCAAAAAATAATTTAATTTTAAAAGTAACTTATAATAAAATGGGAAACTGGGAATATAGACTAAGGAGTTTTGAGTAATGGCTATATGGGGAAGTTTAATTGGTGGAATGATAGGTTTTTCACTTGGAGGACCATTCGGAATGCTTTTAGGATCCTTAATAGGTGGAAAAATGTCAAGATCAAGATCTGGGGGAGGATTTAGATCATTTGCACAACCACAACAAATTTTTGCGCTTTCTTTAATTGTTTTGTCAGCTAAACTAAGTAAGGTAGATGGACAGGTTAGTCGTGAAGAATTAATTGCAGTTAAAGATAAATTAAAAATACCTGACAGTGAATTAGATCAAGTTGGAAAAATTTTTAATAAGGCAAAAGAAGAAAGTACAGGTTACGAACCATACGCAAGACAAATTGCAGAGGTCTACAAAGGTAATTTAAATATTCTGGAGGAAGTAATAAATACTTTATTTTATATTGCTGAGTCAGACGGACATGTAAGTGAAAAAGAATTAGAAATGATTGAGGATATAGCAAGAATATTTGGATTAAATGATATTCAAATAAATGGAATTAAGGAGAGTAGAAAATCATCAGACAAGCTTAATCCTTACATTGTATTAGAAAGCAAACCTGACGACTCATTAGACACAATTAGAAAACGTTATCTCAAGCTTAGTAAAGAGCATCATCCAGATTTATTAATGAGCAAAGGTGTACCTCAAGAAGTTTTAGATGAAAGTAAAGCTAAAATGAGAACAGTTAATTCTGCCTGGAGCCAAATACAAAAATTAAAGAATTAATCCTAATAAACTAGCCATAAAATACATTGAGAATATGAAGGCGAGGACAACTATAAAGTACATTATAGTAACAATTTTATCTCTTTTCCTTCTTTGCCTCACAAATGGCTTGTCATCTAGGTCACAAATGTCTCTTATGCCTATTACTTTATAGTCACAAGTGTACCGCCAAATAGAGTCTGGCATTCTGGGATCAGTTTGATTGTAATATTGAATCCATTGGACTGTGTATTTAAATAAAAGATAGCTTACTATTAAGAGAAGACCACTAGTAAACATTATTCTGTCATCTAAAATTGTTCTGACTCAGTTGACCCTTCCATTGCTGTGGTTGAACTCTTTCCTGAGCTAATTGTATTTGAAACTGCATCAAAGTAAGATGTACCTACCTCTCTTTGGTGCTTCACACTTGTATATCCGTCTTTTTCTCTTGCAAATTCATGCTGTTGAATTTTAGAATATGCAGTCATTCCTTCTTTTTTGTATTTTTCTGCTAACTCAAATATCGCAATATTTTGTGTATGAAAACCAGCAAGTGTAATGAATTGGAATTTGTAACCCATTTCTCCAATTTTTCTTTGGAACGATCCAATTTCCTCATCTGACAAGTGTTTCTTCCAATTAAATGATGGTGAACAATTATAAGCTAACATCTTACCAGGATATTTTTCGTGTATAGCATCAGCAAATTTCTTTGCTTCATCTAAATTCGGTGTTGCTGTTTCACACCATATTAAATCTGCGTACGGAGCATAAGCAAGACCTCTTGAGATTGCTTGCTCTATTCCATCTTTTACATAAAAGAAACCCTCTGGAGATCTTTCACCAGTTAAAAATGGTTTATCATTTTCATCAAAATCGTTGGTAATTAATTTAGCAGCATTAGCATCAGTTCTTGCAAGTATGATGAGAGGGACATCTGCAATATCTGCTGCTAATCTTGCTGCTTTAAGGTTTCTAACCATAGTTCCAGTTGGAACCAAAACTTTACCACCCATGTGACCACATTTTTTCTCACTTGCCAATTGATCTTCAAAGTGAACACCAGCGGCACCTGCTCTGATAAATTTTTTTGTTAATTCGAATACATTTAATGGACCACCAAATCCAGCTTCACCATCAGCTATTATTGGTAACATGTAATCAGTTCTTTTACTTTTATCCATATCTCCATCTATCATTTCCATATGTTGAATTTGATCAGCTCTGATTAAAGAATTATTCATGGTCTCAACTAATTTTGGTGCACTATCATATGGATATAATGATTGGTCAGGGTACATTTCACCAGCACTATTGGCATCAGCTGCTACTTGCCAACCACTCAGATAAATTGCTTTTAAACCAGCTTTTGCATGTTGAACTGCGTGGTTTCCAGAAAGTGAACCTAAGGTGTTAACGTAAGCTTCTGTATTTAAAAGTCTCCAAAGCTTTTGGGACTGCATTTTGCACATTGAATACTCAATTTTAATTGATCCTCTTAACCTTTCAACTTCCTCAGGTGTGTAATCTCTTTTAATTCCTGCAAATCTTTGTAAATCGTATGAAATATTTTCAGCTGACACTTAAACCTCTCTCTTTTTGAATAAATGACTAGAAATTACTAATTTTTAATTTGAACTATATTCTTCAGTAAATTCGTTCATTCCGCTTGATCCCCAATCGCAATGATCGTCTCTGATGTAGATACCTTTAGACTTATGTTCAGAATGCTCTTCTTTATTAGTAATTTGGTAGTTATTTTCTATATTATTGATTTTGTTTTTTTCCATGTAAACTTTATAATTTACAATATTTACAAAATCTACAATTAATTATATTTTCCTTGTAAAATCGAATAATTTTATGTAAATTTAAATTTACAAAATTTACAAATAGTAAAATGAGTCAAATTGATACTAAAATTGGTCCAAAAATTAAAGCTTTTAGGAGACAGTTAGGTATCCAAGCTAACAAACTAGCTGAAGAAATGTCTATCTCTCCAAGTTATTTAAATCTAATCGAAAGTGGAAAAAGGAAAATTGATGGTGATTTGCTATTAAGGGTTTGTGATAAACTTAAAATTGAACTTTCAGATTTAACAAGTAAGACAGATATTAATTTAGAGAACAACATATCTGAATTGTTAGGTGACGAACTTTTTGAAGATCTAGATATCTTAGGACCAGAAGTAAAAGATTTGGTGAACACAAATCCAAAAATTGCTAAAGCTTTAATTAAGCTTGGCGATAACTATAAACAAAAAGGTCATGAAATTTTTAATAAACTAGAAAATATTTCAGGTAAAATTATTGATGGAAGAAAAAATGCATTCCCCGGAGAAGTAATTTCTGACTTTCTACAAGAAAATAAAAACTTTTTTCCAAAATTAGAAGATTTTGCAAATAAAATTTTTGATAAGGTTAAACAAAATAACAGAACAAGATACATAGCACTTTGTGATTTTCTAAAAACTGAGTATGGTATAACAGTTAAAGATTTGATTCCGAAAGAAGGAAAGCCATTCTCAAAAATATACAAAGTAAAAGATAAAGAATTATTACTGTCTGATTATCTTTCTCTTGAAACAAAAAAACTTTTTGCTGCAGCACAAATTTCACAAGAGGGAGCATCAAAAGAAATTGATGAATACCTATCGACATTTAGTTTTCCTACAAACGAGTCTAAAAAATTAACTAGGGTTGCTCTTTTAAATTATTGTGGAGCAGCAATATTAATGCCCTACTCTCTTTTTCATAAGGAGTGTAAAGAATTGAAATACGATCTTGAACTTTTACAAAATACATTTGCAACATCTTTTGAACAAGTTGCACATAGAGTAACATGTTTGCAAGATCCCAAACTTCCTGGAATACCTTTTCATTTTTTAAGAGTAGATGTTGCAGGAAATATCTCAAAAAGATTTTCATTATCAGGTATTGAAATACCAAGATATGGTGGTGCTTGTCCAAGATGGAATGTTTACTCGGCTTTTTCAAGACCTGGTGTAATTCAAGCAGCGGTGAGTAAAATGACTAATGGAGAAAAATACGTTTGTATAGCAAAGACAGTTGAAAAAGGTGTCGGAAGATATGGACAGAAGAAAAGTATGTTATCTATAGGTCTTGGATGCGAAGCGAAATATGCAAAAGAATTTGTCTATACTGAAAATTTAGATTTAACTGATAAAAAATCTGAGTTACCTATAGGCGTTTCATGTAGAACATGCGATAGACTTGATTGTTCACAAAGGGCCTTTCCACCTCTTCATAAAAAATTTGATGTAGATATAAATTCTAGAGGAGTTTCTGTTTACGTAAATGAATAAAAGGTTAATTTTGCTTCAGTTTCTGCCTTTTCTTTGAAATTAATTGAGTAAGTGAGTCTACCATCAAATCTGATGCTTTGAATATTTCATTAGGTTTGAACTCATAGGACATATTTTTTTCATCATTTGTCTTATCTTCTATTATTATTCCTTTATCAGGTGAATTATCCTTAATATATATTAAAATTAACCATTCTTCATCTGATGACTCGTCCCATTTTATAAATATTTCTCCAGTTTCAAATCTTTTATCTATGCATCTGAATATAGACATATGTCTTGTAATATATCTTTTGTTTAACTGAAAAACTAAACTGTTAGCACTTCTATAAAAACTTTCTAAAGCAAACTCAATTTTTTGTCTTGCTAAGTTATATTCCCTTTCTTTTTGAAGTAGAGATGATCTATCATCTTCTTCATCAGTTTTTAGTCCAAGAGCTTCTACTCTTTCCCTAATTTTTTGATCTCTAATTAACCTATATTTATTTTTTAAATTTTCTATTCTCTTTTGCAATTCTCCATAGTCTTCTCTTTTTTCTTTAAGAGACATCTTCTCTAATTTTTCAAGTTCTTTTACCTCCCTTATTCTAAATCTCTCGATCTGCTTCTGTATTCTTAACTCTTGTAAAAATTTTTTTTGTCTTTCTGCTTGCTCTTTTCTAAGTAGTGCTTGTTCTTTCCTTAAAAATAATTTTAAATCTTTAGCTCTTATTTTTTCTATTCTCTCTTCATCTTTTAATTCTTGTTGCTTAAGTTTAAACTGAATTTGTTCTTGTAAAATTTTCTTTTTTTTAATTTTTTCTTTTTCTATATCTCTTGTCTCAATTTCTATTAATTTTAGTCTTCTTTTTTCTTCCTTTCTCAGAATTTTGAATTCATTTATTTTCTCATCTATAGATTGAAAAAACTTCGATATACCTCTGTCAATTGCAAAAATGTCAAATTTCACTTTAAGCTTTAATTTTGATTTTAACTTTTCCTCTACTCTGACTGATTTTGTAATTAAATTATTCTTTATTTTTTTTTTAAGGATGAATTTTTTTTCTCGAACATTCTTTTTTTTTGAATTAATGATCTTTTTCTTCTTTTTAATTTTTTTTCTAGCTTTTAAAGGAATTTTTCTTTTTTTTTTGATATTTTTTGATTTTTTTTTTTTATTTTTTCTCATTATTACTGTTTAATTATTTATCAGTAATATATTAATAAATATAGTCCCGTGTGTTAGGAACAGAAATATTATCTTTGGATAATTGCAACTGAAATACAACCTGATCTCCCCATTTAAATGCCATTTCACAACTTGCTAAGTAAAATTCCCACATTCTAAAAAATTTTTCATCAAACATCCCTAAAACTACATCTTTTTTAGATAAAAATCTCTCCTTCCAATTTCTGAGAGTATGTGCATAATGCATTCTAAGAACTTCAATATCAGACACAATAAGACCAGACTTTTCTATGGGTTTTGCTACTTCACTCAAGCTTGGTGTGTAACCACCAGGAAAAATATACTTTTGTATCCATGGTTGTGGGTCTCTTGGAGGCATTGAGGAACCAATTGTATGGATTAATGCTATTCCTTTTTCACTCAAAAGCTTAAAAACTGTATTAAAATATGTTTTGTAAAAATTTCTTCCAACATGTTCAAACATTCCAACACTTACAACCCTATCAAACTTCTCATTTAATTGCCTATAATCTATAAGTTTAAAGTCTACCTGATTAGATAAATTCATTTCTTTTGCTTTATTATTGCTATATTCAAATTGATTTTCTGACAATGTTATACCTGTAACAGTAGCATTTGTTTTCTTTGCTATTGCTAATGCTAATGTTCCCCATCCTGAACCAATATCTAAAACTTTTTGATTTGGCTGAATATTTAATTTTTTTATAATATGATCGATCTTGTTACTTTGAGCTTGTTCAAGCGTATCATTATCATTTTTAAAATAAGCACAAGAATATTGTCTGTTTTCATCTAGAAATAGATCATAAAGTTTCTCTGAAATATCGTAATGATGTGCAACATTTTCTTTTGATTTTATGATTTTGTTTAAATTTGTAAGATAGCCAAAAGTACCTCTTATTTTTTTTATTATTGCTCCATATGAATTAATATTTCCTCGACCTATATTTTTAAAGGCTAGTTCTAAAAATTCCGTTAGTGTTCCATTCTCTATAACAAGAGATCCATCCATATAAGCCTCGCCAAAATATAAATCTGGATTTATAAGAAGCTTTTGCATTAACTTTTGATCAAGCAACTTAATTACTATTGGCTTTTCTTTTATTGGCTTACCAATTACATACTTTTTTGAGTTTGAATCTACAAGTTCAAAACCATCGTCTTTAAACAAATTATTTAAAAAACTTACTAAACTCATTTTATGCTGCTTTTAATATCTCCATATCAAAATTAAGTTTTTTTAAATTTGACAACAAATCATTTTTTTCTGTTTCATCTAATAATTTCAAGGGAGGTAAAAGATTCTTATAAATTGAATTTTTTTCAGCCATTAAAGTATGAAGACTTGAAATTAAGTTATATTTATCAAAAGACATCCTTACATCACACAAATTTTGATTTAGAGAAAGAGATTGATTGTTATGAAAATTATCATAAATTTGTCTTGCTAAATTCCCTGTAACATTTGTTGTTGCGGTAATTATGCCATGACAGCCTAGTTCTAATCCTTTTAAAAGTTTTGTCTCAGATCCTGGAAAAATTGAAAAATTTTTTATTTTCAAATTTTCAAAAAGATTATAACTACTGTCTTTTACACCTACAATTTGATCAGGGAAAATCTTGACCAAATGCTGAATACATTCAGGACTAAATTTATAGCCAGAAAGTTTCTCGAAATTATACAAAATAATCTTACAGTCATTTACTTGTTCAATAATTTTTGAATAAAAATTTATGACATCTTTATCATTATATTTGTAGTACGCAGGAGGCATAATTAAAAAAGTATTAAAATTCATACTTTTAGAAATTTTTATTAAATTTATATTATCTGCCAGAGAATTAAGGCCAGTGCCAATTATAAATTTATCCCTATATCTGCTTTTTGGTAACTGGTTGATTAATTGAATTTTTTCGCTTAATGAAATCAATTGTGATTGGCCAGTACTTCCAAAAAAAACTGCTCCATGACAACCCGAGTCTATAACATTTTCTGCATGCTTAATTGTATTATCAATATCTAGGGAAAGATCACTCTTAAGTATTGATAAAGACGCAGCAAAAATACCCTTTAATTCAATCATGCAATAAAATTAATATAAAATAAAATTTAGTAAAGTACTAATATTATTAAAGATTTATATACTCTTAATTACTATTTCTTTCGCCTCATTCACAATTGATGCAAGCCTATTTAATTCAGGACTTACATCAGGATGTATCTTTTTCATAATTTTTTTATAAGAGTTTAAAATTTCATTTTTTGAATATTTTTTTTTTGGATCTAAATTTAAAATTTTATATGCCTCTTCTAAATTCATACTCTGTTGAGAGCTTGTTTGATTAAAATTATTGAAATTAAATCTTCCTGAATTTCTTAGAACTCTAAACAAACCCCAAAGTCTTAATAATTGAAAAAGTGATATTCCTGCTTTAGTTTTGATTAAAGGCAAAATGGCTAACACAAAAGGTAAAGAAAAAATATATCTCCCAGCGTACACCATTGCAAAAGCTAGTAAAATTGAAGATAAAATTATTATTATCCTTATAAATTTTGAAATTTTTTTCGCAGATGTTCTAGCAAACCAATTGAGGATAACGTAGACAATTAGAAAAATAATAACTGTTATAAAAAAAATATTCATATATTAATAATTTTTACTATGAAAATACCACATCTTGAAAAAAAACCTGAGATAAAATCTTGTCACAATATAACATGGGAGGATAACTATAGCTGGATACATCAATCTAATATACTCGAGGTTCTAAAAGACAGTTCAAAATTATTACCAAAAGTCAGAGATTATCTCGAAAAAGAAAATG
>CACJNE010000013.1 GCA_902594675.1 uncultured Pelagibacteraceae bacterium | reverse complement strand
CTATAGCTTTTTTTGCATCTTCAACTGACATAACTCCTTTAAGAGCAATAGGACCATCCCATTTTTTGATACAGTATTCTGCATCTTTCCAATTCATTGCTGGATCATACTGTTCATTTATATATCCCATAACAGATTGAGCAATATTTGTTCCTTTTTCAACTTTATCTTTCAGATTAGCTAATTCAAATTTCTTATTTGTAAAATAATTAAATACCCACTGCGGTCTCATTGCGAAACTCATTAGACTATCTAATGTAAATTTTGGAGGTGTTGTAAAACCTGTTCTATGGTCCCTTTCTCTATTTCCAGCAACAATTGTATCAACAGTAATACACATACCATTGAAATTTGCTCTTTTACATCTATCAATTAAATCGTCGGTTATAGATTGATCTTTATGGATATATAATTGAAAAATTTTCGGTCCACTTGAAAGATTTGCAATTTCTTCGATCGAAAAAGATGCCATTGTAGACATACTATAAATTGTACCAAATTTTTCTGCTGCACGAGCAGATGCTTTGTCTCCATCTGGATGATATAAACTTTGCATTGCAGTAGGGGACAAAAAAATTGGCATGTCTATTTTTGTTCCAAAAACCTCGGTTTTTAAATCCGGCTCACCGACACTATTTAAAATATTTGGGACTAGATCGCAGTCATTAAATGAGTCTGTGTTTCTATTCATTGTGACTTCATCGTCAGCTCCACCATCAATGTAATGAAAAATGGGGGCAGGTAATTTTTTTTTTGCTAGCTTTCTAAAGTCATCGAAATTGTAGCAATTCTTTAGACTCATTATCTTCTGAATCTTAAATTACTTCTATTTAGATCACTAATTTTTGTGCAACCCATGAGTTTCATGTCACGTTGCAGCTCTGTTTTGTATTGATTTAACGATCTTTCAACACCAGCTTGGCCTGCAGCAGCTAGTGCATATAAATAAAGCCTACCACCTGAACATGCTTTAGCACCTAGTGACAATGCTTTAAGCATATGAGTACCTCTATGAATTCCTCCTTCACATATAACATCAAGTTTATCTCCAACAGCATCAACTATTTCTGCTAATTGATCAAACGGAGATCTGGATCCATCAAGTTGTCTTCCACCATGATTGGAAACCATAATACCGGTACACCCAATATCTACAGCTCTTTTTGCATCTTCAACGCTCATTATACCTTTAAGAGCAAAATGACCTCCCCATTTAGAACAAAGATTTTCAGCATCTTTCCAATTCATAGATTGATCTAACATGGTAGAAAAATAACTCCCAATTGAAGAATTAGTACTGGTACCTTCTTTAACAAAATCTTGAAGATGAGGTAATTCAAACTTACCTTTTGTTAAATAATTTATTCCCCACATAGGCTTTGTGGCAAAACTAAATAGACTTGATAAAGTTAATTTTGGAGGCGATGTAAAGCCAGTTCTTAAATCTCTCTCCCTATTTCCACCAGTAATAGTATCTACTGTTAATGCCATTACATCAAACTTTGCTGCTTTAGCTCTCTCTAGACAAGAGTCATTAAGACCTCTGTCTTTATGAAAATAAAATTGAAACATTTTAGGTGTATCAATCATAGATGATATTTCTTCAACACTTACAGTTGCTAAAGCTGAAACACCAAACATTGTATTAAATTTTTTTGCTGCTTTTCCTACAGCTCTTTCTCCATCATAATGGAAAAGTCTTTGTAAGGCTGTAGGTGCTAGATAAAAAGGTAGGTCCAATTTTTTTCCAAATATTGTTGTTGAAAGATCAACATTTTCTACTCCTCTTAAAACATTTGGAACTAAATCAACATCATCAAAAGCACTTGTGTTCCTAGCATACGTTATCTCATCATCTGCGGCACCATCTATGTAATGGAAAATTGGAGAAGGTAATTTTTTCTTAGCTAATTTTCTAAAATCACTAAAATTGTGACAATCTTTCAAATTCATATCAATAAATTAAAATTTTTTTATATAATTAAACATATAACTATTTGCCCCAGGATTCTTATCTCCAAGACTAGCATTAGATATATGATTATATGAGACTGCTATTTCGCTATTATTTGAAAATTCATAAGATATTTGAATTTCAGTTTTAAACTCAATCACATGCCCTAAATCTTTACCATCACCTTCAGAATATAATCCAGGTGTAAAACTTGGAGTAAATTTTAGTGGTCCCTCATTGTAAATCTGAAACCCCGTGTAAATATATGCAGCATTATCAGCTGTTACCATTAAACCCGTTACTGGTTGAAGTATTCCTAAAAAACTCTCTTTATTTTTTCCAGTATTGATATGTTGTATACCAAATAAGGTAGCTTTTTTTCCATCATCACTAAAATCAAAAGTTCCAGTATAAAAACTCCAATTTTCATCAGAATTATGTCCATCTGCTTTCGCTAGATTAAATACTAGTAAAAAATAAATTAAAAATATTTTTAAAATGATATTCATAAATAACTTTATTTACTTTATAGATACTTTTCTGAGAATTAGAATACCGCCAAAAACAAACAAAATCAAAGGTAATACCCACAGTAAAATTGTGTTTTTATTAATTTCTGGATCATAAACTATCCATTCGCCATATTTAGCTTTAAGATATTCATAGATTTGTTCATCGTTTTTACCTTCATCAATTTTATTTTGTATTAAAATTTTCATACTTAATGCAAAATCCGATTGAGAGTCATAAACTGATTGTCCTTGGCAAATCAAGCATCTTAGATTTTTTGAAATTTTATCAACTTCTTGAGAAGTCTCAGCTAAACAATAATTTTGAAAGAATAATAAAATTATTATCAATCTGAATAAAATTTTTATCTTTTTCATTGAATTATATTAATAATTTTTGCAAATGCCTTATCATCTAAAGGACCAATAAATTTTTGAATAATCAATTTAGATTTATTATCAATCAAATAAGTTTCAGGTACACCAAACGCACCAAATTCAATCGAATTAATCCCTTTAGGATCGGTAATTATATTTGTATAGGGATTTCCAAGTTCACTAAGAAATTGTTTAGCATTTTTTTCATCATCTTTATAATTAATACCAATAATACTTAATTTGTTTAAAGAATTTAAATTTAATAAATATGCATGCTCATCCCGACATGGTAAACACCAGGAAGCCCATATATTAATTAAAGACATACCCTCATTATTTAATAGTTCATTTATAAAAACTTCTTCTTCAGAAAAAAGATATTTTGCTTTAAAATTGAAATCTACATTGCTCTCTTTAATTTCTGGAGAATAAATATTTGATTTGTCTAACCCCTTTAAGAGTATGAAAAAAGAAAACAATGTAAATAAAACTATACTGATTAATTTAAAATTTTTAGACATTTTTTTTCTTTAAGCTTAATAACCCACCCAATGAGATTAATAATACTGAAATCCAAATCCAAATCATTAATGGTTTAATTTGATATCGCACATTATAAAAACCATCGTTTTTAATTATATTAAATACTAAAAAATTATCTGCAAAAATTGTAGAAGAAATATCAGCTTCACTGGTAATGGTTTCAGGTTGGTCATAAATTCTAATTTCTGGTTTTAAACTTAATGAATTATTTTCATCAACAATATTAAATTTGCCAATTAATGTTTGATAATTTTGTTTTTTAATTACTTCAATATTTTGAAATTGAATTATTTTATCTAAAAATTTTATTTCATCTCCAACTTTCATGTTTGAGGAATGTTCTTTGGCCAAAACACCATTTAATAAAATACTTAAAATTAACAGACTGAAACCAAAATGAGAGATTTTTTGAGATATATTAATATTTTTACCAAAAAAATCTCTAATTGTTACAAAAAATAAAAATAAACTGAAAATAAAAAGAGGAAGAGATAGAAGGTAAGAAACGCCAAATTTATTTACAAAAATATACGAAATTACTATTGATATTATGAAGAAAAAGATATCTTTTAAATTAATCTTTCCCATCTTATCTTTTATCCATTTAATATTCGGTCCGATTGCCATAAAAAATAAAAATGGAATTAAGAATGGTACAATTAATTTATGGTAAAAAGGTGGTCCAATCGAAATTTTTTGGTTGTTAATTACCTCTAAAAAAATTGGATAAACTGTACCAATCAAAACTACTGATAAAAAAAACATCATGAATAAATTATTGATCAAAACTGCAGTTTCTTTACTTATCAAATAAGTTTTAGTTGGATCAACCGTAATAGTTTTTTGATAAAAAAAATAAATAAATATAGAGATAAAAATTAATACAAATAAAAAACACAAAATAAACACTCCACGTGATGGATCGTTTGCAAAAGTATGAATTGAATTTAAAATTCCAGACCTAACTAAAAAAGTTCCACTCATACTTAATGAGAAAGTTGTAATTGATAAAATTATTGCCCATGATTGAAATGTTCCTCGTTTCTCTAAAGTAAAAACTGTGTGTAATAATGCTGTAAGACAAAACCAAGGCATTAGTGATACGTTTTCAACAGGGTCCCAAAACCAAAAACCTCCCCATCCTAATTCGTAATATGCCCATATAGATCCTAATAGAATACCAATAGATAAAAATACCCACGAAATTAAAACCCATCTCTTAATATGACTTGCCCATGATTTATTAATAGAGCCAGAGATAATTGCACCTAAAGCGGATGAGAATATAATAGAGGTTCCAACATAACCCAAATATAAAATAGGTGGATGAATTGCTAATGCAGGATCTTGGAGTATTGGATTTAATCCTGTTCCTTCAGATGGAATCGGAAATATATTTGCAAAGGGATTGGATGTGAAAAGTATAAATAGAAGAAAACCAAAAATTATAATTTCCTGAAAAAACAATGTAAGAGTTCTGTATCTTTGAGGAAGATTTTTAGAGTCGATTACAAATAAAAATAAAAAAATTGTTAATACCAATAACCATAAAAGTAAACTTCCTTCATGATTGCCCCATGTCCCAGAAATTTTATAGAACAAAGGTTTTGCAGTATGTGAGTTGTTGTAAACAGTCTCGTTACTAAAGTCTGATGTTACAAAAGCATAAATTAAAGTTAGAAAACTAATTATAACCATTAAAGATTGTACCGATATTAACGAAAAAATATTGCCACTCAAAACATTAGAGGAATTCCTAAACGATAATGAGGTTTTTATAATTATAAAAATCGAAATTAATAAAGCTATATATAAAGAATAATTGCCTAGTTGATTGACCATTCTAATTTTCTTTCAAAGACTCTGCTACCTCTGGGGGCATATAGTTTTCATCATGCTTCGCCAAAATTTTCACCGCCTTAAAATAATTTCTATCTTGAAGAAATCCCTCAGCGACAACTCCTTTTTCTTCCTCAAACAAATTTGGTATTGAGCCTTTATAATTTACTATAAGCTCGTTTTTAAAATCAGTTATCACGAAATTTACTTCAGATTGATTAATATTAATTGAATTTTTTTTTACCATTCCACCAACTCTAATTTTTTTCTTTGTAACTTCAGAAAGTACTTTAATTTCTGTTGGTGATTTAAAATAAACTACATTTTCCTCTAGCGATTTAATAATTAAAAAAGAGATTAAAATTAAAGAAATAAATATTGATAATATAAAAACAGCTCTTAATTTTACTTTTTTACCATACATGAAAATAAGTAATTAAATCTTAGAAACTGAAGAAGTAGCTAAAATCTCTTTGAAAGTTTCCTGTTTTTTTGCTTTTTCAACTTTCTCTATATCTAAACTTTCAAATTTTGCTTCAAATTTTTTCTGCTCTTTAATTAACTGAAGCTTAATAACTGAATGTAAAATCCAAAAACAAGATAAAGTAAATACAAAAGAAGACCATACGTATAAGCCGTACCCATTCATGTATAAAACGTCTTGAATCATAATCTGTCTAATCCTTTATTCTTAATTTTTATCAGTTCTGTATTATATTTCATCAAAAATATCAAAAGTGAAAAAAGTGCAAATGCCGCAGTCATTATTCCCAAAGGAAGCAGCATTGATGAATGAATTGTAGTTTCTTTAAGTAGATTTATTGAAGCTGGTTGATGAAGAGTAGACCACCAATCGACAGAAAATTTAATAATTGGAACATTAATAACTCCAAATATAGCGATATAGGAACTTAATTTTACAGCTTTATCCTCAGTTCCCGCAATTCTCCAAGACAAAATAAACATTAAATAGAATATTGCTAATAATAACATGGATGTAATTCTTGCATCCCATGCCCACCACGTTCCCCAGGTTGGTTTGCCCCATATTGATCCTGTTACTAGTGCGATTATATTAAACACAAATCCAGATGGAGCTAAACTTTTAGTAATTAGTGAAAAATTTTTATTTTTAAAAATAATAATACCAAAAGATAAAACTGATATTAAAGAAAAAATTCCTAACGAGATCCAAGCCGCAGGAACGTGTACATACATAATTCTTACAGATTCACTTTGTTTATAATCCTCAGGTGAAAGAATTAATGCTTCAACAAGTCCAAGAATTAAGATTAAAATAAATACGACGAAGACAAATTTTTGAGATCTATTGATAATCTGAATTAAGTTTTTTGGTTTAAAATAATTTATCATTTTTTTAGCTATCTATATCAAATTAAAAATTTTTGAAAATTTTTATGGTGAGTTATTCTGACCAAGAACACAGAGGGAGATAAATAAATGGATAAATTATGCATCCTTGGTCAAAATATCTAATTGTCTTAACCTTCATGTATGTCGAAGATTTGCACGAAATGTGTTTAAATGATGTAATTATGTCTAGTTAGAAGGCTTGAAATAACTAGAGCCTCTTTTTCCTGAAAATATTTCATTTATTAATGGGTGTTTAATAGGCTCATCAGAGTCGTCCACTAATAGATTTTGCTCAGAAACATATGCTTCGTATGTTATTTCATCATTCTCAGCTAACAAATGATAGAAAGGTTGATCTTTTCTAGGTCTAACGTTTTTTGGTATAGATTGATACCACTCTTCTGAGTTATTAAACTCAAAATCTACGTCATAAATTACACCTCTAAAGTCAAAGTGCTTATGTTTTACAACGTCTCCAATTGAAAATTTTCCTTTTTGAATAGTCACCCAATAAATATGGATATTTAAAAATAAAAATCAATAAAAAAAATATGATTGTTTTATTATTCTGCTATTATGTAGCAGTGAATAAATCTGTTTTAAAATTTGTTACTGATTTAGGGCCTTTGGTAATATTTTTTTATTTTTATTATAATAATGACAAAAACTTAATTGTTGCAATACCTCCACTTATAGTTGCAACTATCATAGCAGTTTTAATTATGTGGATTGTTGAAAAAACAATTCCAAAAGTACCACTAATAAGTGGAATATTAATTACACTATTTGGTGGATTAACAATTTATTTTGATGATCCTATATTTATTTACATGAAGCCAACAATAATAAATATTTTGTTTGGTCTTGCACTAATGTTTGGAAAATACTTTACAAACGAACCAGTTTTAAAAAAATTACTTGGGAAATCTATGCCTTTAAGTGATGAAGGATGGGAGATTTTAAATAAAAGATGGACATACTTCTTTTTTGGACTAGCCATATTGAATGAAATAATATGGAGAACTCAATCAGAAGAATTTTGGGTCAACTTTAAAGTTTGGGGAATGTTACCTATAACCTTTATTTTTACCGCTTTTCAAATTGGTCTTATAAATAAATACAAATTAAATGAATAGAAACTTAAAACTAGTAGTAAATAATATAAATAAAGATGAAAACAAAAAACTTTTTTTTGAAAGAACTGAGTTAAAAATTATATTAGATCTTTATGCAAAAATGGTTTCCTCAGGAAATTGGAAAGACTATGGTCTTTCTATTTCAGGAAAACAGGTAAGTTTCAGCGTTTTTAAAAATGCCGCTGAAAAAGCAATTTATAAAATTTGTAAAAATTTTAAACCATCAAATAAAAATCTAAAATATTTAATTACAGATACTAATGGTAAAATTTTAAAAAATTCTTACGATTTAAAAATACTTTTAAATAAAGTTGATTGGAAAAAAATTTAGGGTTTATCTTCTTTGACCAAATAATCTTAAAAGCATTATAAAAAGATTTATAAAGTCTAGATATAAAGTTAGGGCACCCATTACTGCTTTTTTACCCATTAACTCACCGCTGTCAGATGCTGCATACATATTTTTAATCTTTTGAGTATCGTATGCAGTTAAACCAACAAATACCAAAACACCAATTATTGATATTGCAAAATACATCATTGATGATTTTAAGAATATATTGACTATTGATGCAATTATGATCCCGATTAAACCCATCATTAAAAAAGATCCCATTTTGGTTAGGTCTCTTTTTGTGGTGTAACCATAAATACTCATAGCACCAAAAGTTGCTGAAGAAATAAAGAATACTCTTGTAACACTCAACCCTGTGTAAACTAATAAAATTGATGAAAGCGATAATCCCATTAAAGCTGCAAATACCCAAAAAGTAGTTTGAGCCCTTGATGCACTCATTTTATTTATGCCAAAGCTCATGTAAAACACAATCCCTAAAGGAGCCAACATAACAATCCATTTCAATCCAGATAAATAAATTGCACTTCCGAATTCAGTTAGTCCAACAATCGCACCATTTGGATCTGTTACAACAGACATTTTAAACGATAAAAGTGCAATTATACCAGTAAGCAATACACCGGTTGCCATATAATTATAAACTTTTAACATGTAGGCTCTTAGGCCTTCGTCCATAACAACTGTTTGTTTAGCTGTAGTAGTTTTTCTAAGAATATTTTCTTTATTGAATTCCATAATATTTATATAAGTTTTTTTTTTGAGATTTTCAAGTCGTCAAAATAAATGTAACAAACATTACATATAACTGAGTATGAATTATAAAAAACTAGGAAATACTGACATAAATGTGAGCACAATCTGTCTTGGGACAATGACTTGGGGTGAACAAAATACCCAAAGTGAGGCATTTGAACAAATGAATTACTCTTTAGAAAATGGGGTTAATTTTTGGGATACTGCTGAACTCTATGCAGTTCCACCAAAAGCTGAAACATATGGTCATACAGAAACTATTATTGGAAATTGGTTTGAGGAAACAAAAAAAAGAAAAGATATAATACTAGCATCCAAAGTAGGTGGCCCTAGCAGAAAATATATGAGAAATGGAGAAAATAGTTTTACTGGAAAAAACTTAGAGGATGCTCTTCACGGAAGTCTAAAAAGATTAAAAACTGATTATATTGATCTTTATCAATTACATTGGCCTGAGAGAAACGTAAATAACTTTGGAAAATTGGGTTACGAGCACAAAGAAAATGACTGGAATAAATTTGAAGATGTTCTTGAAAACCTAAAAAAATTTATTGAACAGGGCAAAATTAGATATGTTGGTTTATCAAATGAAACCCCATGGGGAGTAATGAATTATCTTCAACTTGCAAAAGATAAAGGCCTTCCAAGAATGATGGCAATTCAAAACCCATACAGTCTCCTGAATAGATCTTATGAAGTAGGGCTAGCTGAAGTATCAATAAGAGAGAGAATTGGATGTTTAGCTTATTCACCACTTGCAAGTGGTTATCTAAGTGGAAAATATAGAAATAAACAGTTTCCTAAAGGCTCAAGAATGGAAAGAGATTGGGATTTTTGGACAAGATATAGAAAGCCAAATATGGAAAATGCAGTTGAAGATTATTACAAAATTAGTAAGAAATATGATCTAGATATGAGTCAAATGTCCATAAAATTCTGTGAAGTCCAAGACTTTATGACGAGTGTGATAATTGGAGCAACAACTATGGGGCAGTTGAAAACTAACGTAGAAAGTGTAAAAGTGAATCTTGATAGTGAGGTAATGAAAGAAATAAATGATGTACAAAAGAAATATCCTAATCCATGTCCATAATTAAAAAATTATTTTTAAAAACACTTATATCAACAGTATTTATAATGACATCTGTCCAATCAGAAGACTTAACAAAGTTAGGTACTTTTAAAGATTGGAATGCTGTTGCAGTTTTTAATGAAACTGGAAAAATTTGTTTTGCTTATTCGATACCAGTAAGCCAGTCTCCTAAAGCAAGCAGCCGAGAAGCAAGATTATTTGTATCCTTTAGACCTGAGGATAAAATTTCAGATGAAGTGAGCATAACTTCTGGTTATGACTTTAATGTTCAAAATGCAATATTAGCTACATCTGGAAAATCAAAATTTGAGTTTGACTTACCACAAAATAAATTTGCATGGATTTCAAGTGGAAAAACAGAGCAAAAAATTATTAAAAGAATGAAAAAGGCCTCAAGACTGATGATAACAGCCTACAAACAAAGTGGCACAAGAACTACAGATGACTATTCATTGATGGGTTTTACCAAAGCTTATAACGCTGCAAAAAAAAGCTGCACTTAAATGAAAAAACAAAAGAAGATTGTACTCGCCTATTCAGGTGGTTTGGATACGTCTATCATTCTTAAATGGCTTCAAGAAAATTATGATTCTGAAGTTATAGCATACACTGCTGATGTTGGGCAGGAAATGGATAGAAAAAAAATAATTAAGAATGCAAAAAAACTGGGAGTTAAAAAAATAATAATTAACGATCTAAAAAACATTTTTGTTAAAGATTATGTATATCCTATGATAAGAGGTCATGCTCTTTATGAAGGTGTTTATTTATTAGGTACATCTATTGCAAGACCACTGATTGCAAAAGATCAAATCAGGGTTGCTAAAAAATTTAATGCTTATGCTGTCTCACATGGTTCGACAGGAAAAGGAAATGATCAAGTTAGATTTGAACTTGGATATCATTATTTTGGTCCTAAAATTAAAATAATTGCGCCATGGAGAATTTGGAAATTAAAATCAAGAACAGATCTAATTAATTATGCAAAAAAACATGGAATACCTATTCCAAAAGATAAAAAAGGTGCACCACCTTTTTCTGTAGATGATAATTTATTTCATACTTCAACAGAGGGAAAGGTTTTAGAAAATCCTAAAAATTCTGCACCTGAATTTATTTTTCAAAGAACAACTTCTCCTGAAAAGGCTCCAAATAAACCAAGCTTTGTTACTATTAATTACAAAAATGGTGACCCTGTTGGATTAAATGGAAAAAAATTATCTCCAGCAAAAGTTTTGGATAAACTCAATCAAATTGCAGGGAAAAATGGAATAGGAAGAGTGGATTTAGTCGAGAATAGATTTATTGGAATAAAGTCTAGAGGAGTTTATGAAACTCCTGGAGGAACATTATTGCTTGTGGGTCACAGAGCCATTGAGTCTGTAACTTTGGATAAAGACACAATGCATAAAAAAGATGAGGTTATGCCAAAGTATGCAGAACTTGTTTACAATGGCTATTGGTATTCAAAAGAAAGATTTAAACTGCAAAAAATAGTCGATTTAAATAGAAATAAAGTAAATGGATCAGTAAAACTTAAACTTTATAAAGGAAATATTACAATTCAATCAAGACAAACTTCCAGTAATGCTTACTCAATGAAAAAAGTTTCTTTCGAAGAAAATAAAACTTTTAATAAGTCAAATGTAGAAAGATTTATTAACTTTCATAAAAGAAAATTAAGATAAAAAAAATGGAATTTAAAACTACAAGAGCTTCGGCTATTGAGAACCTAGATAATTTTATTAAAAATAGTCTTGGAGAATATTCAAAATTAAGAAATTTTGATTTTGGTCCTGACAAAAGATCAAATACATCTTGCCTATCACCATATATAACACATGGAGTGATTAATGAAAAAGAAGTGATTATTAAATCACTAGAAAGATTTTCCTTCTCAAAAAATGAAAAATTTATTCAAGAAGTTTTATGGCGAACATACTGGAAAGGTTGGTTAGAACTAAGATCAGAAGTTTGGGATGATTATTTATTAGACTTAAAAAGAATAAAAGAAGAATTTAAAGATAATAAAAGTTACTTAAATGCCATTGAGGGTAACACTAAAATTGAATGCTTCAATGATTGGGTAAATGAACTTAAGACTTATAATTATTTGCATAATCATACCAGAATGTGGTTTGCGAGCATTTGGATATTTACACTAGACTTACCTTGGCAACTTGGTGCTGAATTTTTTATGCAACACTTATACGATGGTGATACTGCATCTAATACATTGGGCTGGCGTTGGGTTGCAGGTATTCAAACTCAAGGGAAACATTATCTTGCAAGTGAATGGAATATTAAAAAATTTACAAATAACAGATTTGAAAATATTAAACTTAACGAAAATGCTCCTCCAATAATAAATGATAAAAATTATACTATTCTTCATAAAACTTTTGAAAATCCGATAAATATTGAAGAGAAAAACTTACTAGTTTTTGAAAATAACTTAGCATTTGAAATCACTGACTTTGCAATTCAAAAATTCAAAAAAATTTTTCTTATTGATAATAAAAATGAAAATAGAAATATTAAACTTAGTGAAAATGTATTGAATTTTAAGGCTAGTTTGATTGAGGAACAAAAGAAAAGATTAGAGGAAAAATCAATTAATTGTGAGATTATTAATATAAACGAAATTAAAAACTTAGAAAGTTGTTACTGCCTTTATCCAACTGTTGGAGAAAATTTAGATTACATAAATCAAAACTCGCTAAAAAATATTGAGTTTCTTTTTAGAAAATTAGATCAAAATTCATGGAAGTTTTGTAACAAAGGTTTTTTTAACTTTAAAAAATATATTCCTAAAATAGTTGAAAAACTTGAATAAAATATAATTGAAATTTTTTTAATTTATGAGATAAAAATAATATGCAAAACCCACAAATATTAGAATTAATTGAAAATTTAAAGGGAAGAAGAAACTACGAAGAAAAAAAGCTTCTAAGCTAGGGTTCAACTCTCTTTACGCATATTTTGAAAACAAACTATTGCAAGAAAAAACTGCTTTAGAAGAAAGTGCAAGGGAGCTAGAAATAAAAAAAACTGAAGAAAAATTATTAAAAGAAAAAAGTAAGCCAAAGAAAACTTGCGGCTGTTGTTAAATTCCTAAATTTTTTAAAGACTGAAATTCACCAATTTTAAAAATAATTGCATCTTCTTTTTTAAAACCATATTTTTCTGCATTATCTTTAAATCTAACTGGTGGCTCCATTATTGGCTCTAAAGACAAAACAAAAGTACCCCAGTGCATCCCTAAAACCTTTTTACTTTTAAGGTCTCTTGCAATACTTAAAGCCTCTTCGGGGTTGGTATGGTAAGAGGATTTATCTTTATAAGGTGATAATGGATAAAAATTATAAGCCCCAATGTTAATAAACGTTAAATCAATAGGTCCATATTTTTCACCCAACTCTTTATAAATATTTCCAACTCCAGTGTCACAAGCAAAGAGTATTTTTTTATCCTTGTACTCAATTAAAAAGTTTCCCCATAAAGTTTTATTTGTATCTGTTAAGCTTCTTTTTGACCAATGAACTGCTGGTAATAGTGTTACTTTAAGGTCTTCATTAACTTTAATTTCATCATACCAATCCATTTCTTTTACATCTTTGTAGCTATTTCGCATGAAATACTTTCCAAGCTTTAGAGGAAGTAAAACTTTTGCATCCTTAAAAGGAAATCTTCTAATTGTAGTCATATCTTGATGATCGTAATGATTGTGAGTTAGAAGAAATAAGTCTGTCTTAGGAATTTCATTTAAATCTAGTGCTGTTTTAACATATCTTTTTGGACCAAAAATTAGTGGACCTGCATTTTTTGAAAAGACAGGATCAGTTATAATTGTTGTATTTCCTAGCTTAATTAAGAAAGTTGCATGTCCAATCCAACCAACATAATCATCATTTTTTAAATTTTCTAAGTTTGAAAGAACTCTTTGTTTATCAACGATATGATCCTCGGGAACAGACATATTAAGTTTTTTCTTTTCTTTGTTGAATACTTTAAATGACCATTTGAAATTAGAATTTCTCTCAGGTGTGCCCTCTGGATTTCTGAAGCTACCGTCTGGTAAGTGATGATAAGGTATTTTTTCCATAGCTAATGATAAAGAATTATAGATAAAAAAAAAAAATTAAAATTGCTAACATTGGCAATTATCTTTAATTAATTAACGATCTTTTGAAACACTCAATTGTATTTTTTAAAAGACATGCAATTGTCATAGGTCCAACGCCACCTGGAACTGGCGTTAAAGCTTTTGCGACTTTTGAAACTTCTTCAAAATTTACATCACCTACTATACCATTTTCTGTTTTATTAATTCCGACATCTATAACTATTGCATCTTTTTTTACCCAATCTCCCTTTATAAGTTCAGGAATTCCAACTGCTGCAACTATCACATCTGCCTCTAAGCACTCATGCTTAAGATTTTTAGTTTTTGAATGAGTGATCGTTACTGTACAATCTTCTTGCAGTAAAAGCTGAGCCATAGCTTTTCCATTTAGATTTGATCTACCAATCATGACGGCTTTTTTTCCTGTTAGGTTGGGTTCAATTTTTTTTAATAAGTAATAACATCCAAGTGGTGTACAAGGAATTGATCCTTGATATCCAGAGGATAGATTGCCCACATTCATTGGATGTAAACCATCAACATCCTTATGTGGTGAGATAGTTTCTATAACATGTTGCTTGTTGATATGTTTGGGCAATGGTAATTGAACTAAAATTCCTGAAACTGTTTCATCCTTATTAAGTTCCTCTATTTTATTTAAAACAGTTTTTTCATCTACTTTATCTGAATATTTTATAACCTCTGATTTCAAACCAACTTGTTTTGCTGATTTTTCTTTATTTCTTACATAAATTTGACTTGGGGCTAAGTCTCCAATTAAAATTACTGTAAGACCTGGAACTTTATTGTATTTCTGTTTTAAACCCTCAACTTCTTGTTTTAGTTCTTCTCTTAGTTCAGCTGATTGTTTTTTTCCATCAATTAAAATCATGATATTAAAAAATTAGTGGTGCTATGTAGAGCTTCATACACATTTCTATAAACCATATCAACAAAAGAAGAATGATTGGCGATATATCAAAAGCGCCAAGGCTAGGTAAAAAACCCCTGATTTTGTTGAGAATTGGATCTGTGAGTTTATAGGTAAATTCTAAAATTGAATAAACAAATCTGTTCGATGTATTTAAGACATTAAAAGCTATTAACCAGCTAATAACAACGTTTGCTATCACAACATATGAATATAATTTCAAAAGTTGGAGAACTAAATAAAATATAGCTATCATTTCTTTTCTACATAAATAGATGTGCTTGGGAAAGCAAAAGAGGCTTTGTTACCCTCTACAATCTCTTTAATCTTAATTGCAAGTCTTTCCTTTACTAATAACATTTCGCTCCAACTATTTGTTTTTGTGTAACATCTCACATACATATCTATTGAGCTATCAGAAAATTTATCAACTCTTACTGATACTCCAACAGCAGTATCATAATCTTCTGAATGGTTAATAAAATTCTCTATTTCATTTCTAATAGTTTTTAATTGTTCTACCGTTGAGTCATATTGAAGAGTTATCGTCCAACTAATTCTCCAATTAGTTATTTGACTTTTATTTATAACAGCATTTTCTGCAAACTGAAAATTGGGGATAATAGCTAAAGATTTATCAAATTTTCTTATTACGGTTGATCTAAAACCTATTTTTTCTACTACACCCTCAATTATTCCCTCAACTTCAATCCAATCACCCATCTTAAATCTTTTCTCTACAAGAACTAAAATTCCTGAAATCAAATTTTTAAATAAATCTTGCGCTCCTAATGCAACAGCAACACCAAATAAACCTAGTCCGGCTATTATTGGTCCAATTTTTATTCCCCATAATTCTAAAACTGCTGCAGCACCTAAAATTAAAATTAAAATTTTAAGTGATTTAATAATCCAACCGATTAGTTCTCTAGTTAAAATTTTGTCAAAACCACTAAGAATGTAAGAGATTGGCTCAATTATCTGATGTATAATCCAAAAAAGTAGAATAGTAATTAAAGTTCTATTTACATTATCTAAAAATAATCTGGTGTCATCTGAAAAAGACATATAATAACTTGCAAAAAATACTCCTAAAACAATTGGAAGAAATCTTGCTGGTCCCTCCATTGCCTTAACAAAAGTATCATCAAGTTTATTGGTAGTTCTTTTTGAAATTAATTCTAATTTTCTTATTACTAATTTACTAATCAAGCCTCTAAAAACTAGGAATATAAAGAATATTCCAAGACCTATTAGGATCTCTACAAAGTTAACGCCCAATATTCCTTTTTCCCAAACTGATAGAAAAAGTCCTGTAAAATTATCAAAAACATCCATGGCTAAATTTTATATAGCAAAAACTCTTCTTCACCAGGATTAAATAGAAAAATTTTTTTCCACTTGATCTCATTTAAAATTGATGATGATTTTTCACCCATACACATCAAATTAGTATCCATCCAACTATCTAAAAGGTCATATTTTTTAAGTAAATTTAATAAACTCTTAGCGCTATTTTCTGAGTAAACATAAATTATGTCAGGAATTGACTTTTTTAGTTCTTCTCTGAATTCCTCTTTTATTTCTAAAGTTGATGAAACTGTATAATTTATCAATCTTTTTAAAGAATAACCCTGTGCAATGAGATCTTTATCTAACCTACTGGAAACTACTTCTCCACTTACGTAAAGAAGTGATCCATTTTTTGAATCAAAGTTTTGTAATATTAGTTCTTTCAAATTATTTACGTTTCCTTCTGCAGAGATAATATTTTGAAAACCATTTAACTTTGCAACTTTTTCTGTTGCAGAACCAACACAATAACATTCAATTTTTTTATCAACTTTAGTTAAATCTAAATTCTTTATCGCGTTGGAACTGGTAAATATTAATCCCTTAAATTGGCTAAAGTCAGGTTCATCATATTTAATTGGTTCAGTTTTTATTACAGGTAAATGAGAAACATTATGACCCAGAGAACTAAATCTTAGGATTAATTCTTTACAATCTTCTAGTGGTCTTGTTAATAAAATATGCATTCTACCTTTTATATGATCCTTTTGACTCTAATTTTAATTTTTTTCCAATCTTAATACTTAGATCATTAATCATTATTTCATTTTCACTTTCATCAACATAAAATCTCTGTTTGCCATCAACTGAAAAAAGTTCTGCCTTAATATTTACAATATCTTTGATAATTTTTGCATAGACACCAACTGCTGTATCACAATCACCCTCAAGAATTTTCAAAACATTCCTTTCTGCATTTGCAATTATTCTCGACTGATTATCGTTAATTTTTTCCAATATATTTATTATTTCTTGATCATTTTCTCTACATTGTATTGCAATAATTCCTTGTCCAGCACATGGTATAAGTTCCTCAGTATTAAATTCCTGAGTAATCTTATTTTCTAATCCCAAAGCCTCAATACCAGCTTTGGAGAGTAAAATTGCATCGTAATCTCCATTCTCCAACTTTTTGATCCTAGTATCAACGTTACCTCTTATTAATTTATAATTTAGATCTGATCTAATACTTTGGAGTTGATATTCTCTTCTATATGAAGAAGTCCCAATAATTGAATTTGGTTTAAGATCCTGGAACTTGATATTATTATTACTAATAAATATTTCATTAGGTGAATTTCTTTTTAAATAAAAATTTGTTATCAATCCCTCGGTTTCAATTGTTGGCATATCTTTTAAAGCATGAACTGCTATATCTATTTTATGATTAATTAACTCTGTTTCAATTTTTTTTGAAAATAAGCCTTTTCCACCAATATTTGACAACCTATCATTTTGGTTTTCATCTCCACTTGTTACTATTTGTTTTATTTCTATGTGAGTTGATGAAACTTTTTTAAGAAACTTAGTCACTTTTTCAGTATAAATTAGAGCTAACTTACTTCCGCGAGTTCCAATAATAAATTTATCTCTTTTCATAATTCTTATTTTTATTACATTCTTATAGATTAATTGTATTAATTATAAATATTTATGAATGAAAAAAAAATAATCCTTGGAATTGAGACAAGTTGCGATGAAACCGCTGTGTCAATCATAGAAGAAGATAAAAATGGTAAGATAAAAATATTATCTAACGTAGTTTCAAGTCAATTTGATATTCATAAAGAATTCGGAGGTGTAGTTCCTGAGCTTGCAGCACGGTCTCATGTTGAAAAAATCGATTTAATTGCAAAAAAAGCAATTACCGAAAGTGGTGTGAATTTAAAAGATGTTTCTGCAATTGCTGCAACATCTGGCCCAGGTTTAATTGTTTGTCTAACCATTGGTATAAATTTTGGTAAAGCTTTATCTGCAAGTTTGAATATACCTTTTATTGGTGTAAACCATCTTGAAGGACATGCTTTAAGTCCAAGACTTAACACAAAATTAGATTTTCCATATTTATTATTATTAATTTCGGGCGGGCATACTCAATATCTAAGTGTGAATGGGCTTGGAAAATACAAAAGATTAGGAACAACAATTGATGATGCATTAGGAGAGGCATTTGACAAAACCGCAAAACTTTTAGGAATTGAATTTCCAGGAGGACCAAAGTTAGAAGGTTTTGCAAAGCAGGGGGATGCGGATAAATTTAAACTTCCTAAACCAATTATAAATAAAGGAGGATGTAATTTATCATTTGCAGGTCTTAAAACAGCTATTTTAAGGATATCAAACTCTATAAGATCTAAGCAGGAGAAATATGATCTTGCAGCATCTTTTCAAAAAACAATTGAGGAAATTTTAGAAGTTAAAACTCAGATAGCATTTGATGAATTTAAGAAATTCAGCAAAAAGAAAGGGAGAGCTTTTGTGATCGCTGGAGGTGTAGCAGCTAATATAGGTATAAGAAAAAAATTAATAAAAGTATGTAAGAAAAATAACTTCAGATCAATTTTCCCTGAACCAAAATTATGTGGAGATAATGCAGCCATGATTGCACTTGTTGGTCTTGAAAAGTATAAAATCAAAAAATTTGATAATTTAGATCTACCAGCAAGTCCAAGACTTCCACTTGATAAAAAAGCAAAATTTTTAAAAGGAGCGGGAGTAAGATTATAAATGTCAAAAAGATACAGTGGAA
Source organism: uncultured Pelagibacteraceae bacterium (assembly GCA_902594675.1). Lineage (GTDB taxonomy): Bacteria > Pseudomonadota > Alphaproteobacteria > Pelagibacterales > Pelagibacteraceae > Pelagibacter. Next base: position 2,176 of record CACJNE010000013.1, on the reverse strand, counting down.
AATCATTTAAAGATGCGAGTGTAATGAAAAAAGCTAAACTATCCTTAAAGGAAAAAAGAAAAATTAAAAAAGAAAAAAGGAAGAGAAAAAATTAAATGCAATATTGGTTAATGAAATCAGAACCAGATGTATGGTCAATTGATCAACAAATCAAAGCTGGAGAAAAAGGTGCTGACTGGGATGGTGTTAGAAATTATCAAGCTGCCAATAACTTAAAAAAAATGCAAAAAGGTGATCTTTGTTTTTTTTATCATTCTAATATAGGAAAAGAAATTGTTGGCATTGTTGAAGTTATAAAAACTGCATTCATTGATCCATCTGATAAGAAGAAAAGGTTTGTTGCAGTTAAGGTAAAATTTAAAAAAAAACTTCAAAATCCTGTAACACTTGAAAATATCAAAAAAATTAAGGATTTAAAGAGCTTGTCACTAATTAAACAAAGTAGACTCTCAGTTATGCCAATTGATACTAAAAGCTGGAAAATAATTTTGAACATGGGTAGAATTAAATAATAAAAATTTCATGCCTAAGAAAAAAAAAACAAAAAAAAAAGTTAAAAAAAAGATAGCTTCCAAAAAAGCTAAAGAGACTATTTATAAAACTCAGAAAGATTGGGTAAGCAAAGCAATTGTTAATAAGTCACAATATTTAAAAAAATATAATGAATCTATTAAGAATAATGATGGATTTTGGAAAAAAGAGGGAAAAAGAATAAATTGGATTAAACCTTATAAAAAAATTAAAGATGTAAAGTACAGCAAAGATGATGTTTATATTAAATGGTTTTATGATGGTACATTAAACGCATCAGCAAATTGTATAGATAGACATTTAAAAAAGAATGCAGATAAAACTGCAATTATCTGGGTTGGTGATGATCCAAAAGTTCAAAAAAAAATTAGTTACAAGGAATTACATAAAGAAGTTTCCAAAGCTGCAAATGGATTAAAAAATTTAGGAGTTCAAAAAGGAGATAGAGTTACAATTTATTTGACTATGATACCTGAGCTTGCATATACAATGCTAGCATGTGCAAGAATAGGTGCGGTTCACTCAATAATATTTGGTGGTTTTTCTCCAGATAGTATCTCTGGTAGAATTAATGATTGTGAGTCCGATTATGTTATAACTGCGGATGAAGGTGTTAGAGGTGGTAAAACAATTCCACTAAAATCTATTACAGATGAAGCTTTACAGAGCTGTCCAAATGTTAAAAAATGTATCGTCGTAAAAAGAACTGGAACTAAAAAAATAGATTGGTTTAGTGACAGAGATGTCTGGTATCATCATATGACCAAGAAAGTCTCTACAAAATGTGAACCTGAGGAAATGAGTGCTGAAGATCCTCTATTTATTCTTTACACATCTGGTTCGACTGGAAAACCAAAAGGAGTTCTTCACACAACTGGTGGGTACCTGGTTTATGCATCAATGACTCATCAATATATTTTCAACTACAAACCAAAAGATATTTATTGGTGCACAGCTGATATTGGATGGGTTACAGGACACAGTTATATTATTTATGGTCCACTTGCTAATGGTGCTACAACAATTATGTTTGAAGGAATACCAACTTATCCTGATACATCAAGATGGTGGCAAATAGTTGATAAGTATAAAGTTAACATTTTCTATACTGCACCGACTGCAATTAGAGCTTTAATGAGAGAAGGTGAAAAACCTGTTAAAAAAACTTCTAGAAAATCCTTAAAACTTTTAGGAACCGTTGGTGAACCAATAAATCCTGAAGCATGGGAGTGGTATTTTAAAACTGTTGGAGATAGTAAATGCCCAATTGTAGATACTTGGTGGCAAACTGAGACAGGTGGAATTTTAATTAGTCCTCAAACCGGAGCGATAGATTTAAAACCTGGTTCTGCAACTAAACCATTTTATGGGATTAAACCAGAGATACTTGATAAGGATGGTAAAGTTTTAAAAGGAGAAGCTCAAGGCAGATTGTGCATCGCACAATCATGGCCTGGACAAATGAGAACTGTGTATGGTGACCACCAAAGGTTTATAGATACATACTTTTCACAATTTGATGGAAAGTATTTTACGGGAGATGGATGTAGAAGAGATAAAGATGGATATTATTGGATCACAGGACGAGTTGATGATGTAATTATTGTTTCAGGACATAACCTGGGAACTGCAGAAATCGAAAGTG
>CACJNE010000012.1 GCA_902594675.1 uncultured Pelagibacteraceae bacterium | reverse complement strand
GTACTGGTGATATGGGTTTTAGCGCCGAAAAAACGTATGACATTGAGGTTTGGCTCCCTTCTGAAAATAGATATAGAGAAATTTCTAGTTGTTCCTCTTGTGGATCATTCCAAGCAAGAAGGATGAAAGCAAGATACAAAGATAAAAATTCAAAAGAGTTTTTAGGAACATTAAATGGTAGCGGGTTGGCAGTTGGACGTACAATGATAGCAATAATGGAAAATTATCAAACTCAAGATGGTTCAATTTTAATACCTGAAGTTCTAAAGCCATATATGCCTAATATAGACAAAATTTCCATCAATTAAGAGTTGAGTTTGAATATAAGATAAGATAAATAGCCTTAACAAATTATATACATTATGGATGCTGGAATTGGACAATTTATACCTTTAATTTTAATTTTTGTAATTTTCTATTTTTTCTTAATTAGACCTCAACAAAAAAAAGTTAAAGACCATAAAGCTATGGTAGAAGCTCTTAAAAGAGGTGATAAGGTTATCACATCTGGCGGCATACTTGGCACAGTTGAGAGAATTATAGATAACGAAAAAGTTGAAGTAAAAATTTCTGATAATGTAAATGTTGAAGTTGTTAGAGCAACTGGTATACAAAGTTTAGTAAGTTCCATCGAACCAAAAAAATAACATAACAAAAAAGTGTTATACTTTTCAAAATTACGGATAATATCAGTAATTATTTTTACGATAATTTTTTCATATTTTGCTCTTTCAAATTTTACAAAATTAGATGATAGATTTTTTTCAAAAAACATAAATTTAGGTTTGGACCTTCAAGGAGGCTCTTACTTGTTGCTTGAAATTGACAATCGACCCGTGATTACTCAGAGACTACAGGCAAAAATTATTGAGTTGAAAAGATATTTTAAGGAAAAAGAGGTAAGTTTGAAGAATTTTTCTTTAAATGGAGATACCATTACTTTTGAAGCTCAAGAACAAGATCTTGAACAAGTATCAAAATTACTAAAAGATAAGGAAAGTGATATTAACCAATACTATCAGAGTTACAAATCTCATGAATTTGATGTTATTGAAAATAATAATTTATTTAATCTTAATTATTCAAGATATGGATTAGTTTTATTAAAAAATGCATCCCTTGATCAAGCAATTGAAATCGTAAGAAGAAGAGTTGATGAAGTTGGAACTAATGAGCCAAATATACTTAAAAGAGGTAATGACCGTATTCTTGTCGAGTTACCAGGATTAGATGATCCCAACAGAATCAAATCATTGTTAGGAAGGACAGCCAATCTTACATTTCAATTTATTTCACAAAATAGCGAAGAATCTTTTGGAACTGAAAAATTATCATTTGAAGATGATAATAGAGAGGCAATTGTAAGTAAAAGAATAATTCTAAGTGGTGATAATTTAGTAGATGCAAAACCTACCATGAATTCACAAACTAACGAAACAGTAGTTTCATTTAGTTTAGATAGAGTAGGTGCGAAAAAATTTGGAAAAGCTACCAGCACAGGTGTGGGAAAACAATTAGCAATTATTTTAGATGGTAAAATAATCAGCGCCCCAACAGTCAGAGAACCTATAGTTGGAGGATCTGGTCAAATTTCTGGAAACTTTACATTTCAATCAGCTACTGATCTTGCTTTATTGCTTAGATCGGGTGCTTTGCCAGCACCTTTAAATATTATTGAAGAAAGAACTGTTGGTCCTGACTTAGGTCAAGACTCAATTGATGCAGGAGTACTATCTTTGATTATTGGTTTCTTGCTAGTTATTATATTTATGATTTATAAATATAGAGCATTCGGATTAATTGCCAATTTAGCCTTAATTACAAACCTATTTTTATTAATTGGAATTCTTACAATATTCGAGGCAACTCTGACTTTGCCTGGTATAGCGGGAATAATTTTAACTGTAGGTATGGCTGTAGATGCAAATGTTTTAATTTTCGAGCGTATAAAAGAAGAAACTAAAAGTGAAAAAAATCCTATTATCGCATTTGATGCTGGTTATACGAAGTCAAGAACTACAATCTTAGATGCCAACATCACAACGTTAATTGCTGCCTTTATATTATTTTTTATGGGCTCAGGTCCTGTAAAAGGTTTCTCAGTAACATTAGGAGTTGGAATATTAACAACGTTGTTCTCTGTATATTTTGTAGCAAGATTACTGACGTCTTTATATGTGATTAAAAATAAAGAAAAGGAGCAGTTATTATAAATGAATAATATTTCCTTTAATAAATTTTATAGAAAATTTAATATTTTATCCCTTGTTTTAATAATTACTTCCTTAATATTTCTTATTATTAAAGGCTTGAATTATGGCGTTGACTTTAAAGGAGGAACTTTAATTGAATTAAGAACAAATGACAAAACTAATAATATATCCATGATCAGAGATAGTTTTAATCAAATGAATTTGGGAGATGTATCAGTTAAAAAATTTGGTAATGAGACAGATTTCATAGTTAAATTTGAAAAACAAAATTCAAACGATCCAGAATTTATTAAAAATATTCAAAACAAATTATCCAGTTCTATAGGAGATGTCGATTTTAGAAGAGTAGAAAACGTTGGACCCAAAGTAAGTTCAGAACTTCTTAAATCTGGAATTATTGCAATAAGCTTATCTCTAGCTGCGATGTTGTTGTATATTTGGATTAGATTTGAGTGGCAATTCAGCTTAGGAGCAATATTAGCAATATTTCATGATGTAATTATAACATTAGGAATATTCTCTATTTTTTCTCTTGAAATTAATTTATCAATAGTAGCTGCTGTATTAACTATAGTTGGATACTCAATGAATGATACAGTTGTTATATTTGATAGAGTAAGAGAAAATTTAAGAAAGTATTCAGATATTAAAATTTATGAATTAACAAATATTTCTATCAATGAGACTTTATCAAGAACAATAATTACTTCAGTAACTACTCTTCTAGCTTTATTATCCATATATTTATTTGGTGGTGAAATTCTTAAAGGTTTTTCTTTAGCGATGATTTTAGGAGTAATATTTGGAACATATTCATCAATATATATAGCTAATCCAGTTTTAGTTGCACTAAATGTTAGCCAAAGAACAATTGTTAAAGAAGAAAAAGATTAATATAAGTTTTGAGCTACAACCATCGATAACAACATCGGCAATGAAAGCAAAGTATTTGTTCTAGAAAATATCATTGCAGTTTTTGCTGACTTTGCTTTTACGTCAGGTTCTACTGTTACAATACCTAAAGCCTTTTTTTGATTAGGCCAAATAACAAACCAAACATTAAAAGCCATTATAATTCCTAGCCACATTCCAATACCAATTGCTGTAGCCTTACCTCCACCTGATCCAATTCCAAGGGCCATAGCTTGATGAACATAACCATTTAAATAAGCTAATATAAGTCCAGATAGTACTGTGAATAAAGCTGCCCATCTAAACCAAAATAGTGCTGCTGGTGCAATCACTTTTCCAATAGCCGGTTTTTGCTCATCTGGAATTTTAGCCATATTAGGTATTTGTACAAAATTAAAATACCAAAGTAGGCCTATCCACATAATAGCTACAATTACATGTATGTATCTAAATAACCAACTCCAAAAAACTAAATCGAAATCAAAACCACCGTTTCCAAAATACAAACCAAGGAATAGTAAAATTGATAGAGCTAAAGAAACGTGAATAGTTTTTGATAAAGATTGTAGAATCGAAGTCATATATAAATATTTTATATCATTTTTAAATATTTTTTAAGCTGTTTTTTTAAATTTGTTATCTAGCAAAGGTTTTAAAAATTTACCTGTATAACTGTCTTTAAAATTAATAATTTCCTCAGGTTTTCCCTCTGCTATAATATTTCCACCTTTCACACCACCATCAGGACCCATATCAACAATATAATCAGCTGTTTTGATTACGTCTAAATTATGCTCAATCACAACAACTGTATTTCCTGTTGCAACAAAAGTATGAAGTATTTCTAATAATTTTTTAATATCATGTTGATGCAATCCTGTAGTCGGTTCATCTAAAATATAAATAGTTCTTCCTGTTGATCTTTTAGATAATTCTTTTGCTAGCTTTATTCTTTGAGCCTCACCACCAGAGAGAGTAGTTGCTTGCTGACCTATTTTTATATAACCCAATCCAACTTTTTTGAGTGTTAACAATTTAGTCTTTATATTTGAGATATTCTCAAAGTATTCACAACCTTCATCAACAGTCATATTTAAAACGTCTGCAATGCTTTTATCTTTAAATTTAATCTCTAATGTTTCTCTATTGTATCTTGTTCCTTTGCATTCATCGCATGTAATGTATACATCAGGCAAAAAGTGCATCTCGTATGTTATTACTCCATCACCCTCACAAGCTTCACATCTACCTCCTTTGACATTAAACGAAAATCTGCCGGGTTTATAACCTCTGCTTTTTGCCTCCGGCAAATTAGTAAACCAATCCCTTATTGGTCCAAAAGCTCCTGTATAAGTGGCAGGATTTGATCTCGGAGTTCTTCCAATTGGCGATTGATCAATATCAATAATTTTGTCTACTAATTCAATTCCCTTAAAACCTCTAAATGGTTTGGGTATTTTTCTTGATTTATTATTATTTAAAGTAAGGTTTAAAGCATTGTAAAGCGTTTGAAGTATTAAAGTAGATTTACCACTACCAGATACACCAGTAACACATGTGAAACTTCCTAGTGGGATTTTAAGATTCACGTTGTTTAAATTATTACCACTTGCACCATTAATTTCTAAAAATCTACCATTCTTTGCTAATCTTCTGTTCCTTGGGATAGGTATATAACTCTTGTTTGATAAGTATCTTCCAGTAATGCTTTTGTCATTATCAAGAATATCTTTATAAGAACCTTGAGCTATTACTTCTCCACCTTTATTTCCAGCTTCAGGCCCAAGGTCAATAATATGGTCAGCATTTTCCATTGTTTCAGTATCATGTTCAACCACAATTACAGTATTCCCTAGGTCTCTTAATCTTTTTAATGCATTAATTAACTTTACATTATCTTTTTGGTGCAAACCTATAGATGGTTCATCAAGAACATATAACACACCAGTCAATCCAGACCCTATTTGAGATGCTAACCTAATTCTTTGAGCTTCACCCCCTGACAATGTTCCAGACTCTCTAGATAATGTTAAGTAATCAAGTCCAACATTTAACAAAAAGTTTAATCTCTCGTTAATTTCTTTAAGAATGTGTTGAGCTATTTTTAATTGTCTTTTATCTAATTTAGTTTCAAGCGATCTAAACCAATCTTTTGCATCGTAAATTGACTTTTCTGTTACTTCACTAATGTTAAGCTCATTAATTTTTACGCATAAAGCCTCATCTTTTAATCTGTGCCCATTGCATCTTTCACATTTTGTATCAGATTGATATTGAGAGATTTCTTCTCTTTTCCAATCACTGTCTGTTTCTAAAAACCTTCTTTCTAGATTATTTACTACACCTTCAAATGTTTTTTTATGTGAATATTTTTCATATCCATCATCATAAGAAAATTTTATTTCCTCATCGTCTGACCCAAAAAGAATTACATCTTTAATTTTTTTTGGTAATTTTGACCATCTATCATTTAATGAAAAACCATAGTGTTTTGCTATAGATGCTAAAGTTTGGGCATAGTATAAAGAAGAAGACTTTGACCAAGGTTCAATTGCACCATCCGCTATAGTTTTTTTTTCATCAGGCACTACTAATTTCGGATCTACATTCAATTTTACTCCTATACCCTCACATTCCTCGCATGCACCGTAAGGACTGTTAAAAGAAAATAATCTAGGTTCTATTTCCTCAATAGTAAAACCACTCTCTGGACATGCAAATTTTGTAGAAAAAATTAAATTTTCAATTTTTCTAAATTTTTTTGGAAGCGTTTCATCTTCATACTCTACAAACATAAGACCATTAGCTAAATTTACAGCTGTTTCCACACTCTCTGCTAATCTATTACCTAATGATGCATTTAGAACTATCCTATCGACTAAGACAGAGATATCATGTTTAAGTTTTTTATTTAATTCTGGAACCTCATCAATATCATATAATTTATTATCTACTTTAATTTTTCTAAATCCTCTTTTTTTATAACCAAGTATATCTTTTCGATATTCTCCTTTTCTTCCTCTAACAACAGGGGCATATAAATAAATTGTAGATTTTTTAGGAAGAGTTTTTATTTTGTCCACTATTTGACTAATTGTTTGTGAAGTAATTGGCAAACCTGTAAAAGGTGAGTAGGGTATACCTGCTCTTGCATAAAGGACTCTCATATAGTCATAAATTTCTGTAACTGTTGCTACAGTAGATCTTGGATTTTTAGATGTATTTTTTTGCTCAATAGAAATTGCTGGACTTAAACCCTCAATCAAATCTACGTTTGGTTTTTTCATTTTATCTAGAAATTGTCTTGCGTAGGCAGACAAACTTTCAACATATCTTCGTTGACCTTCTGCGTAGACTGTATCAAATGCTAATGACGATTTCCCAGACCCAGATAACCCTGTAATCACTACAAATTTTTCTTTTGGAATCTCGAGTGTAATATTCTTTAAATTGTGCTCTTTTGCACCCTTAATAACTATCTTTTTGAGCATAATTTTTGTTGCTTTAGTTTAATAAAATTAATATTCAAGTTAATTAGTGTTATAATAAACATTCTTTATTATTAAAATATTATGGCTGGTAGTTTAAATAAAGTATTATTAATTGGTCGTTTAGGCGCAGATCCAGAAGTGAAGCAAATGGTCAATGGTAAAAGTGTTGCCAGATTAAGTCTTGCAACAAGTCAATCCTGGAAAGATAAAAATACAGGTGAAAAAAAGGAAAAAACTGAATGGCATAGAATCGTTGTTTTTAATGAGGGCTTAGTTAACGTTGTTCAACAATATTTAAAAAAAGGAGCACAAGTATACGTTGAGGGTCAACTTTCAACAAGAAAATGGAAAGACGAGCAAAGTGGACAAGATAAGTACTCAACTGAAATACTAATACAAGGTTACAATTCATCTTTAACAATGTTAGGAAGTGGTAATCAAAATAATATTGGATCACAAGAAAGTAAACAAAGTTTTGATGATAGCCCTGCACCTGATCAAAGTGGCTTAGACGACGATATTCCATTTTAATAAATATGGAAAAAAACGAAATTCCAAAAATAAATAATAATATTAAACCAATCTCAATGTATGATGAGATGAGTTCATCATATTTGTCTTATGCTATGAGCGTTATAGTAAGTAGGGCATTACCTGATGTTAGAGATGGATTAAAACCAGTTCACAGAAGAATTATTTATGCAATGCACAAAGGTGGTTTTGATTGGTCAAAACAATTCAGAAAATCTGCAAGAATTGTTGGAGATGTAATTGGTAAATATCACCCACATGGAGATCAAGCAGTTTATGATGCTTTAGTTAGAATGGTTCAAGAATTTTCAATGAGTTTACCATTAGTTGATGGACAAGGTAACTTCGGTTCTATTGACGGAGATCCTCCTGCAGCAATGAGGTACACTGAGACTAAGCTTGCTAAAGTTTCACAATTTTTAATAAATGATATAGAAAAAAACACAGTAGCTTTCAAAAGCAATTATGATGAAACAGAGCATGAACCCGTTGTACTTCCTGCCCAATATCCAAATCTTTTAGTGAATGGTGCGGGTGGTATTGCAGTTGGAATGGCTACAAGTATACCACCTCATAATTTAGGTGAGGTTGTAGATGGAACTTTAGCTCTTATCAAAAACAAAGATATTAAAATAAACGAATTAATGAAACATATTCCTGGACCAGATTTTCCAACGGGGGGATTGATAATTGGTAAAGATATTATTAAACAAGGATACAAAACAGGAAGAGGCTCATTTAAAATACGAGGAGAAATATCTGTTGAAAATTTAAAAAATGGTAAAGATAGACTTGTTATTTCATCGATCCCGTATCAAATTAATAAAGCTAATTTAAATGAGAGAATTGCAGAATTAGTAAGAGATAAAAAAATAGAGGGCATAAGTGATATTAGAGATGAGTCAAATAGTGAAGGTATAAGAGTATCTATTGATCTAAGAAGAAATGTTGAACCAGAAACTGTAAAAAGGCAACTTTATAAATACACCTCAATAGAATCTTCATTTGGTTTTAATTCTTTAGCAATAGTAGATCAAAAACCAAAAACATGTACTCTTAAAGATTTTTTAGAAAACTTTTTAAAATTTAGAGAAGATGTAGTTATAAAAAGAACTAAATTTGATCTTCAAAAAGCAGAAGAGAGAGTTCATATTTTATTAGGTTTGTCAGTAAGTGTGGAAAATATTGATAAAGTAATTAAAATAATTAGATCTTCGAAAAATCCAGAGGAAGCGAAAAATACTCTTTTAAAAACTTCCTGGAAAATAAATAAAGCTTCAAAGCTTATTAAACTTGTTGACACCAAAAACTATAAAGGAAAATACATTCTTTCGATTAATCAAGTAATTTCAATATTAGAGTTAAGATTACAAAAATTAACCGCTATTGGAATTACTGAAATTGAAGTTGAAATAAAAAAATTAGCTCAGGAAATTTCTAATTATAAAAAAATTATAAATTCAAAAAATGAGTTATTGAAGGTAATTAGTAATGATCTTCAAACAATAAAAGAAAAATTTTCATCTCCAAGAAGGACAAAAATTATTGATGCAGTTTTAAATTATGACATAGAGGAAACAATTCAAAAGGAGTCTGTAATAATTACAATAACATTACAGGGATATATTAAAAGAGGTGCTTTAAGTGGAGTTAAACAACAAAAAAGAGGCGGAAAAGGTAAGACTGGTATTAAAACAAGAGAAGAAGACTCAGTGGTTCAAACTTTGTCCGTTGATACTCATACATCTCTCTTATTTTTTTCAACAGAGGGACTAGCTTATAAAGTTAAAGCATGGAAAATTCCTGAAGGATCTGCTTCATCAAAAGGAAAATCACTTTTTAATATTTTACCACTGAAAAATCATCAATCTATTAGTTCTATTATGCCTTTCCCAGATGAAGGTATAGATAAAAAAAATATGCATATAATTTTTGCAACAAGCAAAGGGAAGATAAGAAAAAATAATTTAGATGATTTTACTTCCATAAATGCATCAGGAAAAATTGCAATGAAGCTAGATTCTGATGACAAAATTATTGGAGTAAAAATATGCACAGACAATCAAGATATTATGCTTAATACAAAATTTGGAAAATGCATAAGGTTTGAGTCAAAAAAACTAAGAGTATTTAAAGGAAGGTCCTCAAAAGGAATACGAGGCATCAACCTTGCAGAAAAAGATACAATAGTTTCATTATCAATAATTGATAATGATGTTATTAAAAAAAGTAAAAGCAAAACTAAAGATGAAAAATCTGAGTTTAAAGCAAAAGAAAAATTTATTTTATCAATTACAGAAAATGGTTACGGCAAAAGAACATCACATTATGATTTTAGAGTTACAAATCGTGGTGGCAAAGGTATAATAGGCATTGTTAACTCACCTAGAAACGGAAACGTCTCATCATCTTTCCCAGTCTTTGAAGGAGATCAAATTTTAATTTCCACGAATAAAGGAAGAGTTATAAGAACCGCAGTTAAAGAAATAAGGATTGCTGGTAGAAACACCCAAGGTGTAAGAATCATTAAATTAACTGGCGATGAAAAGGTTGTTTCCGCAATCAAATTAGATGATAATTTGGTTTAATGAAAAATATTGCTATATACCCAGGAACATTTGATCCCATTACTAATGGACATATTGACGTAATTAAAAAAGCTTTAAAATTAGCAGATAAAATTATTGTAGGTATTTCTAATGGAAATCAAAAAAATTTTTTATTTCCAATAGATGAAAGATATAAAATTGTATCAAAAGCTTTATATAATGATCTCAAGTTCCCAAAAAACAAAATTCAAGTTGTGAAATTTAATTCTTTAACGACTGAATTATGTAAAAAATATAAATCAAACCTTATATTAAGAGGTTTAAGGGCAGTGTCTGATTTTGAATATGAATTTCAGCTTGCTGGAATGAATAGAAAATTGAATAATAAAGTTGAAACAGTTTTTCTTATGTCAGATGTTGAAAATCAAATCATTTCGTCTCGTTTTGTTAAAGAAATAGCTATCCATAAAGGTGATTTAAGAAAATTTACAACTAAAAGCACAATAAAATCCTTGAAGAAAATCTATGCTTAAAAAAACAATTATTTTAATTATATCAATATTATTATTAACAACAGCTTTAAAAGCAAAGGAGAATATTATGATACTTAAGTTAAAAGATGGAGATGTAAAAATAAAATTATTTCCAGATGTAGCACCAAACCATGTAAAAAGAATAACTGAGTTGGCAGATAGTGGAAAATATGATGGAGTAGTTTTTCATAGAGTAATAGATGGTTTCATGGCTCAAACTGGAGATGTTCAATTCGGAAACTCATCATCTGATAATTTTAATTTAAGCAGGGCAGGTATGGGTGGATCTGATTTACCTGACCTTAAAGAAGAATTTAATGATTTGCCACATGAGAGAGGTACTTTGTCTATGGCGAGATCTTCAAATCCAAACAGTGCTAATAGTCAATTTTTTATTTGCTTTGGTCCAACACCACATTTAGATAGACAATACACTGTATTTGGTAAAGTTTTAGAAGGAATGGAGTTTGTAGATATGATTACAAAAGGTGACGGACCAAATGGATCTGTTTCTAATCCTGATAAAATAATTAGTTTTAAATCTGAGTAGATTTTAATGGATGGAAGACATAAAAAAGAATTTTTCTTTTAGCGTAAAACATCAAAATAAAAATTATCGTGTTGGATTAATTCAAACTCATCGTGGAGAAATAGATACACCTGCTTTTATGCCTGTAGGAACTCAGGCCACAGTAAAAGGTGTTTTTATTGATGATATTATAAAGACTGGTAGTCAAATTATTCTTTCAAATACTTATCATTTAATGATTAGACCTGGCACTGAAAGAGTCGAGGCTGTTGGCGGTCTTCACAAATTTATGAATTGTAAACTACCTATTCTTACTGACTCAGGAGGCTATCAGGTCATGTCTTTATCTAAATTTAACAAAATCGACAGAGATAAAGGAGCAATTTTTCAATCTCATATAGACGGAAAAACTTTCATCTTAAGTCCTGAGGAAAGTATTAAAATTCAAAAAAAACTTAATTCAGATATTGTTATGGTAATGGATGAGTGTCCAAAAAATACCAAAGATTACAACAAAATTAAAAACTCTATGGAATTGTCTACAGAATGGGCAAAAAGATCTAAGAATGAATTTGGAAATAACCCTCATAAAGCTTTGTTTGGTATTGTCCAAGGTGGTTTATTTGACGATCTTAGAATTGAATCTTTAAAAAAATTAATTAACATAAAATTTGATGGATACGCAATTGGAGGTTTGGCTGTTGGAGAAACTCAAAAGGAAATGTTTGATGTTTTAGATGGTATTAAAGACTATTTACCAGAAGATAAACCGAGATATTTAATGGGTGTAGGAACACCATCAGATATATTAGGTGCAGTCAAAAGAGGTATTGATATGTTTGATTGCGTTTTACCAACCAGGTCAGGAAGAACAGGATTGGCTTTCACGTGGAATGGTAGAATTCAAATTAGAAATTCTGAAAATAAATTTGATAATACACCTCTTGATAGCAATGTGACAAAATTTGATTTAAACAAGTATTCAAAAAATTATTTGAATCATCTACACAATACTAATGAAATGCTAGCTTCAATGATTTTGACCATAAATAATATTAATTTTTACCAGGAACTTATGTATGAAATTAGGAAAAATATTAAAATGGGAACTTTTGAACAATTTCATGATAAGTATATTAATATTTTGTAAATTTTTACCATTGCCAAATATTAAAAAATCAATATAAGAATTTTCGTGTTGGGCCCTTAGCTCAGTTGGTAGAGCAATTCCCTTTTAAGGAATGGGTCGATGGTTCGAGTCCATCAGGGCTCACCAACGCATTAGGCAATTGGTGGGTATTTTAAAATTACTTCATTCATCCAATTGTTGATTTGGTCAATTCTTCTGTCATTTGATGGATGGGTACTCATAAACTCAGGTGGCTCTTTTCCCTTATTCGCTTTTTTCATTCTTTCCCATATCTTAGTAGTTTCTCTTATATCGTAACCAGATAAAGATGAAAAAATTAATCCTAAATAATCAGCTTCGCTCTCTTGTTTTCTTGTAAAAGGGTTCATTATTCCTATTTGAGATAATAAGCCAACTGTATTCATACCTGTTGTTCTATTTACTTGAGATATTTTACCTCCAGTTGCTATATCAATTATTCCGGTTGTTGTATTTAATAATACTGTTCTACTAGCTCTTTCAACCGAATGTTTTGCAACAGCATGTGCAATTTCATGACCCATTACAGCAGCCAAACCATCATCATTTTTAGTTATATCTAACATACCTGTGTAAACAGCAATTTTTCCTCCAGGCATACACCATGCATTTTTAACTTTTTTATTGTCAATTAAAATATACTCCCATGAAAAATTTGTGGTTGGGTCATCCATATTATTCTTATAAAAATATTCAGATATTGATGTTTCTATTTTTGATCCAATTTCAATGATTTTATTTAAACTCTCTTTATCATCGCTTAATTTAGCTTTTTGTTTTACCTTTTCATACAATTGAGCTGCTTGTGCATTTAATTTTGATTCTGGAATTAATCTTAATTGTCTTCTATCTGTGATTGGAGTAGTAGTACATGCATGCAAACCTGCAGAAAGACAGCCACAACCCATTAAATATATAAAATTTCTTCTATTCACTTTTCTTAATATTTATATTACATGTAATTCATAATCAATTAAAGTTATGTCTAAATTAAGAAGAAAAAGAATTTCATTTATAGCAAGATTAAGAAACTACTTTATAACAGGAATTGTTGTTTTAGTTCCTATTGGTATCACTTTATATCTCACAACATTTTTTATATCAATTTCATCAAAACTTATTCCACAGGGAATAAATCCAAATAGTTATTTACCTTTTGCAATACCAGGATTAGAGATCTTACTTTCGGTAATCTTTATAACTTTTGTAGGTGGATTATCACTATCGTTTATAGGTAAAAAATTTTTACAGTTGTTTAATGATTTATTGAAAAAAATACCAATTTTAAGAACTATATATTCTGCCATTGGACAAATGACCGAAACATTTGCTCCTAAAAAGGGAGCAAAAAAAAGTGTTGTTCTAATTCAGTATCCAAGGAAAGGTACATGGGCAGTTGGTTTTGCGACAAAAGAGAATAAAGGTGAGATTTCAAAAAAAACTAATACAGACCTGATAAATGTTTTTGTTCCAACAACACCAAATCCTACAAGTGGTTTTTTATTAATGTTTCCTAAAAGTGAAGTTGTATATCTAGATATGACATTTGAAGAGGCTTCAAAGTTTATAGTTTCAGCCGGTACTTCAGATTCTAAATCTAAATAGTCTCATTAATAACTGCTACTTTATCGTAAAGTTTTATAAGTTTGTTAAAATTGTTTATTTTAGTGTAATTTTTTTCAATCTTTTTAATTTCTTTTTCTGCAATATTAAAAAGATCTTCATGTTGAAGAGGATCTGCAAAATTGTATTTTTTTAATCCACTTTGTTTAAATCCTAATATATCGCCGTATCCTCTTATTTTTAAGTCTTCCTCAGCAATTTTAAAACCATCATTAGTATTTTTAAGAATTGTAATTCTTTTACGAGCGTTCTCACTCAATCCTGCTTTAAACATCAGAATACATGATGAATCTTTATTGCCTCTACCAACGCGACCTCTCAATTGATGAAGCTGTGATAATCCATATTTATTAGAATTTTCAATCACTATTACATTTGCATTTGGAAAATCAATTCCAACCTCTATAACTGTAGTTGAGACCAATATATCTATCTTTCTGTCATTAAACTTATTTAATACTTTATCCTTTTCTTCTTTACTCATTGATCCATGAACAATATCTACTTTATCATTAAAAATTTTACTCAAATATTTATATTTTTCTGTTGTGGATTGATGATCCAATTTTTTTGACTCTTTGATAAGTGGACAAACCCAGAATACTTGATTTTTTTTTATAATTTCACTTTTAATGAAATTTATAACATCATTAATTTTTGTCTCATTTTTACTATATGTTTTAATTGGTCGTCTATTTCTTGGTTTCGATTTAATTAGAGAAATGTCCATATCCCCATAAATTGTCATCATCATTGTTCTAGGAATTGGCGTTGCAGACATCACGAGTACATCGCAATCTTTACCTCCTTTATCTGAAAGTTTTTTCCTTTGTCTTACTCCAAATTTATGTTGCTCATCAATAATTATAAGACCTAAATTAAAATAATTTATTTTTTCTTGAAAAAGAGAATGGGTTCCTACTAAAATATCAATTTTATTATTTAATAGATCGTTTAAAATTTTTTTCCTTTTTTTATATTCAGTCTTTCCAGTTAATATTTCTGCATTACAATAAATATTAAAGTTTTCTAATATAAATTTGTAATGTTGCGTAGCTAATATTTCTGTAGGAGCCATTATTGCAACTTGATAGCCTGCTTTAATAGCATTTAAAGCAGATATTATTGAAACTATTGTTTTTCCTGAACCCACATCTCCCTGTAACAATCTAAACATTTTTTCTTTTGATCCCATATCTTTATTTATATTTTTCAATGAAGATATTTGATCCACGGTTAGCTTGAATTTTAAGTTGCTAATTATTTTACTTTGATGCTGCAAGTTTATAATTTTATTTTTTTTTTTTATTTTTTTAATTTTACTTCTAATATTTGAAGAGAGTAAAAAATTTGCAAAAATCTCATCAAAAACGAGTCTTCTAAAATATTTCGTATTTCGAATTTTTGTAATTTCTTCCTGATGAATTTTAATAACACATTCTTTCCAAGTTACATTATCAAACAAATTCGACACTGAGGGTGGCAACCACTCATTTAAATCAGGCAAATTTTGTAAAACATTATTTAATATTTGATTATACTTATTTAAGGTTAAACCATCTGTAAGACTATATTTGCTATCTTCATTAATAAATTTTAAATTATTTGTATTTTTTGAAGTTGGATTTACAAACTGAAATTTATTTCTAAAGTTATTTGCTTTTCCATTTATTATTACTTCTTCATTTAAGGGTAATAATTTTCTGATATAGCCTTCGTAACTATTAAAAAAAATACAATCTAATTTAACACCGTTTTTTTCACATATTACTTTATTTGGTAAATTTCTAATTCTTGGAAAATTATATTTTATTGGTGTTACTTTAATGTTGTAATTTTTTCCTACTTGTAAATCATTAACTTCTGTGTCATCAGCAGTTTCAATTCTTGATACAGGTAAATGCCACAGAAGATCAAAAATTGTAAAGATTTTTTTTTTGGTAAACGAATTTAATGTTTTTTTGCCAACCCCCTTAATTTTATCTATGGGTGATAATAAATATTCAAAATTACTCATTAAATATATATATATTGTTATAAGTAATGAATTCAAATAAACAAAATTTAATTAATAAAATCATTTATAGATCTCAATATCGAGGTACAAAAGAAATGGACATATTTGTAAGTAGTTTTGTTAAATCAATTATCGATTCACTATCAATAGATGATTTAAGAGATTTAGATATATTAGTTAATATGAATGATGAAGATATTTCCAAAATTTTAAATAATGAGATAACTTTTGAAAATAAAAAAATATTAAAACTATTAATTGATTTTAAGTAACTGGCGGAGAGACTGGGATTCGAACCCAGGAAAGAGTTGCCCCTTTGTCGGTTTTCAAGACCGATGCTTTCAACCGCTCAGCCATCTCTCCGTGAGCAAGGTTTTATAAGTATAATATTAAAATTCAACTAAAAAACAGAGCTAATTTTTTATAAAATTTTGTCTTTCGTTCTAGTCTCGTTCTAGTTATCCTACAAAATCCTATGAATAAAAATTCTGTTTATTTATTTTTTTTAATACCAATTATTTTACTTTTTTTGGCTCCATTAATTTCATTTCCTTATGGTTTCTATACTTTTTTGAGAATTATAATTAGTTTAACTTCAGCTATAATTATCTATCAAAGTTATAAAAACTTTAATGGAATTAATGAATATTCTATAATTTTTACTTTAACTTTAATTTTATATAATCCATTAATCCCTATTTATTTAAGTAGAGAAATGTGGTTACCCATAAATTTTGCAACTTCTGGCATTTATCTATATGCTTTATTTAAAATAAAAAATAAACTTAACATTTAATTATGTCATTAGGACCATCAGAAATTGAATATTACAAAAATCTTGTTGAAGATCTTGATGAAAAGGATCTTAAGCAAACCTATGATACCCTATTGAGATCGTTAAAGGCTTGTAAGGCTGCTATGGATACCGGACGTACTTTGGATCAATTTGTTGAACATATTGTTTGGGTTGATTGTAGACTTCAAGGTTATTCATTAACAGGAATGAAATCTTGGTGGTTTAGAACAAAAGCTAGAGCGAAATATTATAAGATTGGTGGACTTGGCGGTAAATAAAAATTTCTATGGCATTTATAATAAATATTATTGTTCCAATATTTTCATTTGTTGGAAGTTATTTATTGTGGGATCAATCATTAAATGGCTATTATGATTATGGAAATATAATGATTTTTGTTTGTTATGTATTTGCCATAGTGCCAGCAATAGCTTATTCAGAATTTATAAAAATAGATATCAAATACCTAATCAATCAAAATCTATAATTTTTAATGGAAAAAAATTTAAAAAGAATTCTTTTGATCCTATAAATGAAATTCCAGTAGGTGGTATAAAGATTGGTATTGGAATAGTTGTTTTGGCGTGGGGATCATATCTAATCTACTTTTTATTTAGTGAATTTTTACCAGCAGTATTTCCTAGTTCTTTTGATCCTTTAAATTAATTCTTTTTTTAACCAAAATTAAGTCTAATTAATAACATTTACCAATGTTAATAATACTTATGAAATACTTTTTATGTCTTTGTATTTTTTTTTCATTCACATTTTTAAATACAGGTTATGCTGATGAAGGAGTAAATATATCTTGTGTAAATATGAAGAACTTGCTGGATAAAGATTATATAATTTATAAATATAAGTTTGATGTAACTACATTCCAATATTTTGATCATAATAAAAATCTTTATGTAGAAGTGCCAAATAAAAATTTAATTATAAAAAAAGATTTCTTTGCAGCTAGATTTCCTGAATATGAATTGGGTTTTCAAATTAATGAATTTGAGGGAAAAAAAGATCCGATTATGTCTATGTCAAAGTATGATTATATAAATGATAAATTTTTGGATCACTATTTATGTGATGTAAAAGTTGCTGGAATTAATTAATTAATTTCGTTGTAGTTTCGTTCTAGTTTCTAGCTTAGGCGACCTAATAATGATGCAGATTTTGAAAAAACTAAATTTATAAAAGTGAAGAATGGCTTAATTTGTAAGTGTATTGTTGTAAAGCGGTAGGGGTTATTTGGAATTTTAAGACCGGTGCTTTCAACCGCTCAGCCATCATAGAAAAAAGGTCCAACATAAAACTAAAGCTAATGTTTTTAATACAGATAAATACTTTGAGGCTTCTGATCTAATAAAATCTTGAATTAAAACTTGTTTAAGTTAAGATGATAATGTCCTGATTTAGAATAATCTTTACTTGCTGGGACTTTAAACATAACGCTAAAGGAGGCTAATGAAACTATTAATACAATCAATCAAAAACTATTTTAAATCAAAAAAGGACAGGGGATTAGAACCTATTTTCTTTGAAAAAATAGGTGATAAAAATACTTCTAGAGATGAAATGCTAGAAAATTTAATTAAAGCATTAAAAAAGAATGGCTGGACTTATAAAGATAAATAATCTGCGTACAAGTGGCGTACAAGTTTGATAGCTTAGGCAAGTCAATAACGATGTGTTTTTCGTGAAAGCAGAATTTTAAATAGTAAGCAATGGCTTGATAAGTATGTGAATCGTCGTAAGGTGGTAAGGGTATCCGTAGTATTTCAAGACCGATGCTTTCAACCACTCAGCCATCTCTCCGTGAGCAAGGTTTTATTATTATTAGTATATTTCAAGAATAAAATGACTTAAGTAGTTACTTAAACTAATCAATTAATTAAAAATGAACAAAAAAAAATTTAATAAAGGAGTTTTACTTACATCCTTTGGTTCTTTTTGGTGGGGTTTTTTTGGTGTTATATATTTCAAATATATTTCTTTTGCAGGACATGTAGAAGTATTAATTCATAGAAGTGTTTGGACAGCATTTATATTATTAATTACTACTTTTTTATTTTCTAAATGGATTATTTTTAAAAGAATTCTTTTAGATAAAAAAAAATTATTTATTCTTTTTATCTCTGGTTTTTTAATTTTTGTTAATTGGGGTGTTTGGATTTATGCGGTGAGCGTAGATAAAATAATAGATGCTAGTTTTGGCTATTTTATAATGCCGATCATAAGTGTTTTTCTAGGTAATTTTTTTTTTAAAGAACCAATTACAAAAAAAGGTAAAATATCAATACTTTTAGTAATTACTTCAGTAAGTTATTTACTAATATTAGATTTTAATTCAATTCCATGGGTAGGTTTAATTGTAGCCTTCAGTTGGAGTTTTTATAATCTTTTCAGAAAAAAAATTAATGTTGAAACTGATATAGGTCTTCTTATAGAAAGTTTGTATATACTTCCTTTTGCATTAGTTATGTTTTATTTTATAAGCATAAATAATTTAAATGATTTTAGTTTATCAAATCCCTCTTTAATTCCATTATTAATGTTAGCGGGACCAATGACAGTGATTCCACTTTTTTTGTATGTAAGGGGAGTTGAATTAGCTGGATTAGGTCCGGCAGGTATGATTTTTTATATTACTCCTACTTTGCAATTTATACTTGGTTTTTTCATCTATAATGAGCAATTTAATTTAAATCAGTTAGTTAGTTTTATTTTAATATGGATTGCTGTATTCATATATTTAAAAGATATTTATGAAAAAAATTAAACTTTATATTTTTTTTCTTCTTATTATCTTAAATTTTAACGCACATGCTAATGATGCTGAGTTTAACGCGTGGAAGAAAAAATTTAAATTAATTGCTTTAGAAAGAGGTGTTACTTTAAATACAATTGAAAATACAGTTGGTAAATCAATTTTTTTAAAAGATGTTATAAAATTTGACAGATATCAACCAGAATTTTATGAGGATACCAAAACATATGTTTCCAAGAGAGCTAATAGTAAAAAAATAAAAACTGGAATAAAAATTTACAACAAAAATAAAAAAGTAATTGATAAAATTACTAAAGATTTTTCTGTTGATAGAAACTTGCTTTTGTCTCTTATGGGAATCGAAACAAATTTTGGCAACTATTTAGGAAAAATGGATATAATTTCTTCTTTGGCAACATTAAGTTATGACAAAAGGAGAAGCGAATTTTTTACCTCAGAACTTATAACTCTTTTAATCCTGTTTGATAATGGAATTATAAATCCAAATAATTATTTAGGATCATGGGCAGGGGCATTTGGGAATTTCCAATTTATGCCTTCTACTATTAAAAATTACGCAATTGATTATGATAAAGACAAAAGTATAAACTTAAAAAAAATCGAAGATTCATTTGCATCTGCTGCTAATTATTTAAATAAAATAGGTTGGGATAATAATAAACCATGTTTTTACAAAGTTGAGCTTATCAATGAAACGCCCCATGAATATCTAAATACATCCGCAAAAAAAATTAAACACAAAAATAAAATATCCTACTTAAAAAGGTACATTAAAAATAATGAATTTTTAAATGATCATGATAACTTGAAAGCGGCACTAGTAACCCCTGATTATGATATAATTCCAGATGCAAAAAAATTAACCCCAGCTTATGTAGTTTTTGATAATTATGAATTAATTTTAAAATGGAATAGATCCTTAAGGTTTGCACTAGCTGTTTGTACATTGAAAAGTAAGTTTAAAAATGCAATTTAAATATATTTTATATCTAATATTTTTATCTTTATTTGCTTGTGAACATCATTCTTCAAATATTAATATTAAGAACAAACCTGAAGAGACAAAATCTATAGTTCAAAAAAAAGAAATTAAAGAAATAGAAAAAATCAAAAAAGAAGAATTGGTTAATATTGTTTATTCTAACAAAGGTTTTGCTTTAATATACAGTGAAGATACAGATAATTCATTAGAATATAAATTAGATGATACATCTATTAATATATTAAGCCCAAATTTACCTAATGGAACACCAGTTAGAATAACAAATATAATCAATGGAAAATCTTTATTAACTGTTGTCAAAAAAAAAACTGTTTTACCTATCTACTACAATTCAGTAATTACAAATAGAATTGTAAGTGAATTATCAATAAATCCAAGTGAACCTTATGTGTATATTGAAACTATCAACTCTAATAAATTATATGTTGCAAGTGATGTAAAAACATTTGATGAAGAAAAAGAAGTGGCTAATAAAGCTCCGGTTGAAGATATAATGGTTCAGAGTATAAGTCTGGAAACTGAAAAAAAAGAATCTAAAGCTGAAAATTTTGTAACAAATTTTAATTACATTATTAAATTTGCGGATTTTTATTTTGAAGACTCTGCTATTATGTTAAAAAATAGGTTATTTGAAGAGTATAAAATTGAAAATATTTTAATCAAAAAGTTGTCACAAAATAATTTTAGAGTTTATAAAGGACCTTATAAAGATTTTGAAAAATTAAAGAAAGGATTTCTTAATATCGAAAATCTTGATTTTGATAGTATTGAAATAATTAAATTATGAAAATAAAAGATTTATCGTTAATTTTAATAATTTTTGCATTCCTAATAAAGCCAGTTTTTGCTAACTTTGATGTAAATGCAAGAACTGCTATTGTACAAGATTATTTGTCAGGCAAAATATTGTTTGAAAAAGATGCTGATAGACAAATATTTCCAGCTTCAATGACAAAAATCATGACTTCAATAATAGCTTTTGATTTACTTAAAAGTGGTGAATTGTCTTTAGACGATAAATTTTTTGTTTCTGAAAACGCTTGGCGATTGTCTCAAGCAGGTTATTCTTCAATGTTTATTATGGTTGGAGATGAAATAAGTGTTGAAAATTTATTACGAGGTATAATTGTTTCATCAGGAAATGATGCTTGTATTGCACTTGCAGAAGGTATTGCAGGAACAGAGGAAGAGTTTGCAATTATGATGACTGAAAAAGCAAGAGAAATTGGTATGGAAAATACTAATTTTTCAAACTCATCAGGAATAAATGCTCCAGATAATTTGTCAACAGTAAGAGATATATTAATTATGTCCAATTACTTAATAAAAAATTATCCAAACTACTATGAATATTATAAAGAAACTGAATTTACATGGGAAAGAACTGGTGGAGATCCAATTAAACAAGGTAATCGTAATCCTTTGCTTTATAAAAATATTGGTGTTGATGGAATAAAGACAGGATATCTTGCATATGAAAAATATTCACTAGCCTCAACAATTAAAAGAAATGAAAGAAGAATAATTGCGGTTGGGAGTGGCTTTGAGTCAAAAAATTCAAGATCAAAAGAGTCACTTAAATTATTAACATATGGACTAACTAATTTTGACACAATTAATATTGCCAAAAAAGATCAAATATTTGATGAAATTGATGTTTGGCAAGGTACTCAAAAAACAGTTAAATCTTATATTAATAAAGACATCTATAAAACCATTCCAAAAGCAAAAAAGAAATACCTAAAAGTTTCAATTGATTATCAAGGACCGTTAAAAGCTCCAATATTAAAAAATGACATAATTGGTAAAGTTAAAATTACCTATAAAGATGAAAAAATAGGAGAATATGATTTATTAGCTTTAGAAAATGTAAAAAGACAAAATATTTTTTCTAGAATTATTTCCTCAATAAATTTCCTAATCTGGGGTGATGTCTAAAAACCCTATAATAGTCTTCGAAGGCATAGAAACTTCTGGAAAATCGTCCAGTCTAAATAAAGTAATTAAACATTTAAAAAAAAATAAAATTAAATACATTAGTTTTAGAGAACCTGGTGGTACTAATTTCTCTGAAAAACTAAGACAATTAATGTTAAATAAAAAATCAAAATTAAATACTAAAACTGACTTATTTTTGCTTATGGCATCTAGATCAGAAAATTTTGATAAAATTTTAAAAGAAAATTACAAAAAAAAAGTTATATTGATAGATAGGTTTATTGACTCGACATTAGCATACCAACACTATGGTATGGGATTAGATAAAAATTTAATTTTAAGAATGAACAATTTTTTATTAGGTAATTTTAAACCAAATTTTACTTTCTTAAGTGTTGTAAACAAAAAAAACATGCTGAAGAGGCTTAAATCAAGAAAAAATAAAAATAAATATGATAATTTTAAT
>CACJNE010000011.1 GCA_902594675.1 uncultured Pelagibacteraceae bacterium | reverse complement strand
TACATGTCAATGTTGTCGGATGTGCATTGTTTGCAGCTATATCTGGATCCTCAGCTGCAACAGTCGCTACAGTTGGAAAAATGTCAATTCCAGAGTTAAGAAAAAGAAAATATCCCGAAAAAATTTTACTTGGAAGTCTTGCGGGCTCTGGAACTTTAGGATTACTAATCCCCCCTTCAATTATTCTAATTATTTATGGAGTAACTGTTCAAGAGTCAATTGCTAAACTATTTATAGCTGGAATAATTCCTGGAATAATGATTGCTCTGATTTTTATGGGCTATGTAATCATTTGGTCTTTGTTAAATAAAAATAAAATGCCGTTAACTGAAGAAAATTACTCATTTTTAAATAAATTAAGTAAATCAAAACAGTTAATACCTGTGATTTTATTAATCCTTGGTGTAATTGGCTCTATTTATACTGGAATTGCAACAGCAACTGAAGCAGCATCTCTGGGTGTTGTGGGAGCTTTAATACTTTCTTATTTTCAAAAAAGTTTAAACTTAAAAACTTTTAAAGAATCTTTACTTGGTGCAACAAAAACCTCGTGCATGATTGCATTCATACTAGCTGGAGCAACATTTTTATCACTCGCTATGGGATTTACTGGCCTTCCTAGAAATCTAGCAATTTGGATACAAAATATGGAATTATCACCATATGTTTTAATTTTCGTATTAATGATTTTTTATATAATTTTAGGAATGTTTCTTGATGGAATATCAGCAGTTGTACTTACAATGGCTATTATCGAACCTATGATTAGGCAGGCTGGTTTTGATATGATTTGGTTTGGTATATTTTTAGTTATAGTTGTTGAAATGGCTCAAATTACCCCTCCAGTTGGTTTTAATTTATTTGTTTTGCAAGGTATGGCTAACAAAGATATGGGCTACATCGCCAAAAGTGCATTTCCGTTATTCTTGTTGATGATATTTGCGGTAATCTTAATTGTTTTGTTTCCTCAAATAGCCTTATGGATGCCTGAGCAAATGATTCAAAATATAAACTAATATTTTGATTTTTTTGATCCGTCTATAATTTCTTTTAATTCCTGATACTCTTCGCAATTACAACTTTTTAAAACTTCTAGTCTTTCTTTTGCCAAATCTATTCTATTTGTAACGACATATAATTCACCTAAGTATTCATTTATTCCAACATGATTTGGTTCAACCTGTAAACCTAGTAAGTAATATTTCTCTCCAGCTTCAAAATCTCCAAGTTTTCTAGTTGTAAAACCTAAATAATTCAAAGTGTCAGCCTGTAATGGTTTTTTTTTATCTAATTCCAATAAAATCTTTTGGGCTTTTTTGTATCTTTTTAAAGCTTTATCCTTTTTATCTTTCGACTCATATTTTTTTGCAGCCTCAATCAATTTTACTGCATTTTTATAACTTGGTTTTTTATCTGATGAACTTGTTCCAGCCGCAAAAGATTGAGCAGAAAAAGTTAAAAGTAAAAATAAGGTTAAATATATTTTTATAATCTTCATAGAAATTTACTCATTTTATTTAGAGGTTTTAAATTTAAATTATTTTCTAATAAATTTTGTTTTACAAACATTGCAGTTTCCAATGAGCTTATATTATCACCATGTATGCAGACAGAGTCAATTTCACAAGGTATTTGTTTACCACTGTGACAATTAAGGGTTTGGTTTTTAACCATATTCAATACATGATTTTTAGCTTGAGTGGGATCTGTTATTAAAGCATGGTCTTTTGTTCTAGAAACTAGTGTTCCATCATCTTCATAATTTCTGTCGGCAAATATTTCACAGGCAATTTTCATATTAAGTTTTTTTGCTGCTATTTCCATTTTAGAACCAGTAGGTACTAAATAAATGATATCTTTATCAATTTGGTATATTGATTTAGCTAAAGTTGTAGCTAGGTCTAAGTCCTCACATGCCATATTATTCAACGCACCATGCGGTTTAATATGTGAAACCTTTTCTCCTTGTAGATTAGCTATATTTTGTAATATCTCATATTGATCAATAATTAGTTTATTTACTTCACTAGCCGAAAGGTTCATTCTTTTACGTCCAAAATTTTCAGGATCATTGAATGATGGGTGTGCTCCAATACTAACATGATTTTCTTTAGAAATTTTCACCACCTCATGCATTGTCTGCTCATCACCTGCATGATATCCACATGCCACATTAGCAGAATTTACAATTTTGAGTAGTTCAGGATCATTTTCATTTGAATGATGCTTTGATTTTTCACCTAAATCGCAATTTAAATTAATTTCCATACTTAATAGCTTAAAGTATAACATGGCATGATAAAAAATATATCAAATCTTGGTGACGCAGCTTTATACTGTGACTTTGGAAATGATGTAAACAGGGAAATAAATTTAAATGTAATTCAATTTTTTAAAAATATAAAAAAAAGTAATATCCCTGGTATTACAAATATTACACCAAGTTATAATAAATTAATAATTAGTTTTGACCTAAGCATTACTAGCTTTGATAAAATTAAAACAGAAGTTGAACAATTAAATTTCAAAAATGAAATAGTGAATGAAGGTAATCTCATTAAAATACCTGTCTGCTGTGACAACGATTTTGCTCTTGATATAAAAAGATTAGAAAAATTGTTAAATCTTGAAAAAGAGGAAATTTATAAAAAATTTTTTTCTAAAAAATATTATTGTTATATGACAGGATTTATTGCTGGTATGCCATTTTTGGGAGATTTGGATGGTTCATTACATGCTAGACGTCTAGACACTCCAAGGGTTAAAGTACCAAAAAACTCTATAGGATTAACAGAACAATTTTGTAATATTTATACATTTGAAAGTCCTGGTGGATGGAACATAATTGGAAAAACCCCTTTAGATATATTCGACAATAAAAATAACACTTCACCAAATTTAATTAACCCGGGTGATACGATATCATTTTTTCAAATATCAAAATCAGAATTCGAGAAAAAATATGGCTGAAAATTATTTTGAGGTTTTAAGATCTGGCATAAATACAACTTTCCAAGATAATGGTAGAAAAAACTACTATCATATAGGAATACCTTTTAGTGGTGCGATGGATAATAGAAATTTTGTTATAGCTAATGCTATATCAAATAATAAAAAAAATAGTCCTGTTATAGAATTTGCACTCCAAGGGCCAAAATTGAGATACAAAGGAGATAAAGTTTATTTTAATGTCACTGGTGATGTAAACTTTCAAATATTAAGAAAAAATAAAATAGAAGAAGGTGTTTGTTATCAAAATCTTGTTTTAGAAAATAATGATTGTTTAGATCTAATATCCACTAATAGATCTGTTTATGGTTATTTATCTATAAATGCATCATTTAAAATAGATTTTTATCTTGATAGTTACTCAGTAAATACGAAAGCAGAAATTGGTGCTAACAATGGGAAAATCTTACAAAAAAATCAAATAATTAAAATAGAAAATATTACAAAAAAATATTCTTTGAATAAATTAGATTATATAAATTCAAAAATTGAAAATATTAGAGTAATAAAAGGACCACACTTCGATTATTTTTCTAAAACTGCAAAAGAATTATTTTTTAAAGAAAAATTTAGAATAACAAAATTGACAGATAGAATGGGAATTAGATTAGATGGACCAAAAATTGAAAACATAAAATATACAAACATCAAATCTGAGGGATTAGTTAAAGGAACGATTCAAATAACAGCTGATGGTGACCCAATTGTTATGCTTTCGGATCATGGAACTATTGGTGGTTATCCTAAAATTGGAGTTGTTATAAGTGCTGATTACGATAAGCTAGTCCAAATACCACCCGGAAGTAAAATAAAATTTAAAGAAATCAATTTAAAAGACGCTGAAACTATTTACAAACTTTATGAAATGGAAACCCGAAATTTAATATCTAAAATTAAATGAATTTAATTTCAAAATTACCAGGACCATTATTAATTTTTCTTGGTGCATTTTGTCTTAGTTTTGGAGGTTTAATTGTAAAATCGTTTGAAGGATCAACTTTATGGCAAATACTATTCTGGAGACAAGTTTTTTTTATAATAACTGTAACTATATT
Source organism: uncultured Pelagibacteraceae bacterium (assembly GCA_902594675.1). Taxonomy (GTDB): domain Bacteria; phylum Pseudomonadota; class Alphaproteobacteria; order Pelagibacterales; family Pelagibacteraceae; genus Pelagibacter. The sequence continues at coordinate 37,912 of CACJNE010000011.1, read as the reverse complement.
TTTATTTTTTAATTATAAAAAGAATGTATTTAGCAAAATTTATTTATCAGGAATTCCAGGATTAATTGGAGGTATTATTCTTGGTATTGGTTTTAGTAGTTATGTTTTTGCCATGTATAATACTACAGTTGCCAATACTAATTTTATTATCCAGACGCAGACAATTTTTTTAGCAATTTTTGGTTATTTTTTTTTAAAAGAGAAAATTTCAAAAATTACACTAGCGTCAATTATTTTAGCAATATCAGGTTTAATACTTATGCTTGGAAATACCCTTTCAAGTGGTCAAATGTCAGGAAACATTGTTGCTTTTGTAATGCCTATTACATTTGCAATTTTAATTTTAATTGTAAGAAAGTATCCGACTGTGGATATGGTACCTCTTCAACTAGTAGCAGGTATAGTTGCTATGATTATTGGTTTCTTAGCGTCAACTAAAATTTCTGTATCTATGTACGATATATTTTTAGCATTTTTATCAGGTACATTTCAAATAGGGCTTGGTTTTATATTTATAACAATTGGAGCTAAAAAAACATTATCTGCAATGGTTGGTATAATTATGCTAACAGAGGCAATTTTAGGTCCTATGTGGGCATGGCTTTTTGTAAATGAAAATCCATCATTTCACGTATTAATTGGTGGCGGGATAATAATATTTGCAGTTTTTCTACAATTTGTCTCATCATTTAAAGGTGAAAATAAATATAATCCTCAATAATGAAATTAGCAATTATAGGGTCTGGTATTTCAGGTCTAAGTGCAGCATATTATCTTTCGAAAAATCATAAAGTTGATCTTTTTGAAAAAGAAGATCACTTTGGTGGACATTCCCATACAATAGATATCAAAATTCAAGATAATAAAATACCTGTAGATATAGGCTTCATTGTATTCAATAAAAAAACATATCCAAATTTAATAAATTTTTTTGAAGAAAATAACATAGCTATAGAAAAAAGTAATATGTCATTTTCAGTTTCTGTTAGAGACTCAGAAATTGAATATTGTGGAAAAGGAATATCAGGAATTTTTAGCAATAAATTAAATCTATTAAATATAAAATTTTTAAAAATGTTTTTTACAATAATTGATTTTTACAAAAAGAGTGAAAACAAAAATTTAATTACCGAGAATATTACTTTAGGAAAATATTTAGAAAAATTAAATGTTTCAGACTATTTCATAAAATTTCATATTATTCCAATGGTTTCAGCAATATGGTCAATGCCTCCTTATGAAGCAAAGCAAATGCCTTTAAGTTTTTTTTTAAAATTTTTCCAAAACCATGGTCTTTTTAAATTAAAAAATAGACCTCAATGGTTTACAGTTTCAAACAGAAGCAGAACATATGTAGATAAAATACTGAGCAATATAAGTGGCGAATACTATAAAAATTATAACATAAATAAAATTAAAAGAATTCAATCTGGAGTCCAGGTTTATTATGGTGATAAAAATGAGTATTTTACTTATGATAAAGTTGTACTAGCTACACATGCTGATCAAGCTCTTTCAATGATTGAAGCTCCAGATGAAAATGAAAAAAAGATTTTGAGTAATTTTAAATATAAAACAAATGAGGCGGTTATTCATGAAGATATTAATTACATGCCAAAAAATAATAAAGCTTGGTGTTCTTGGAATTCATCAATAAAGGCTGAAAACAGCGAGCAAAATTCCATTACTTATTGGTTAAATTTATTGCAGAATCTGAATATTTCTAAAAATATATTTTTAACATTGAATCCTTATTTGAAAATACCTGAAGAAAAAATAATTAGAAGGGTACAATTTACACATCCTTATTTTGATCAAAAAGCAATTAATAGTCAAAAGGATCTACATTTAATTCAAAATAAAAATAATATTTTATTTTGTGGAAGTTATTTTGGTTATGGTTTTCATGAAGATGGTATAAAATCATCATTAGATATGATGAATTATATTAATGTTTAAAAACTCAAAAATTTATACTGGGAAAGTAATTCATAGAAGATTTAAACCTAAAAATCACTATTTTAAATATAGTGTTTTTTCATTGTTGATTGACCTTGATGATTTAGAGGAAATTAATAAGAATATTAATATATTTTCTTATAATAAATTTAATATTATAAGTTTTTTTGACAAAGATCACGGTAATCGAGATGGAACATCTTTAAAAAATTGGGTTAAACATAATTTAAAAAATATTGGCATTGATGAAACAGAAGTAAAAGTTAAAATATTGTGTTATCCAAGAATTTTTGGGTATGTATTTAATCCTTTAAGTGTTTTTTTTATATATAATAAAGATAACAAAATAATTTCAATTTTCTATGAAGTTAAAAATACTTTTGGTGAACAGCATACTTATATTTTTAAAACTCATGATACAGAGACTATAAAAAATAGTTGTACAAAAAAATTTCATGTATCGCCTTTTATAGAAATGGAGTGTATTTATAAATTTAAAGTAAACAAACCTTCTGATAAAATATCAGTTATAATAGACCAATCTGATAAAGAGGGAAAATTATTATTTGCATCACAAGACGGTATTGCAAAAGATTTAAGTAATAAAAATTTGTTCTTTTCTTATATTTTTCACCCATTAATGACATTCAAAGTTATTGTCGCAATCCATTATGAAGCATTTAAATTATGGTTAAAAGGAATAAAGTTTATAAAGAAAAAGTTAAGAATTAAAAATAATATTTCAGAAGAAATAAATGAATTTGAATAAATTGTCAGACAAGATTGTTTTTAGCTCACTCAAATATATAAAACATGGTTCGTTAAAGATAATCAATCATGATGGAAAAGAATATAATTTTGGAAATAGTAATGAAAGATTACATGCTCATTTAAAAATCAATAAACCAGGAATTACTCTAAAAATAATCAAAAATGGTAGCATCGGTTTAGCAGAAGCGTATATGGATAACAGTTTTGAAACAAAAAATTTAACCAACTTAATAGAATTAGCTGCCAAAAATATAAAAATAATACATAAATTTTCTGGATCCTTTGATATTGCAATATTTAACAAAATCAAAAATTTTTTTATTAAAAATAATAAATCTAGAAGTAAAGAAAATATAAGAAAACATTACGATTTAGGAAATGAGTTCTTCTCCTTATGGCTTGATAAAACATTAACATATTCGAGTGCAATCTTTGAAGAAGGAAATGACTTAGAAAAAGCACAAATCAACAAATATAAGAAACTTTCAAATTTAGTAAAGCCTAAGCCTGGTGACAAAATGCTAGAGATAGGATGTGGTTGGGGAGGCTTTGCGGAATACATTGGAAAAAATTATGATGTAAAATTAGATTGTATTACTATTTCTAAAAAACAATATGAATTTTCCAAGGAAAGAATTCATAAAGTTGGTTTAAATGAGAAGATAAACATACAAATGTTAGACTTTAGAGATATTAAAAATAAATATAATTCAATTGCATCAATAGAAATGATCGAGGCTGTCGGTCATAACTATTTAAAAAATTATTTTAATACAATAAAGCATAATCTAGTAGATGGTGGAACAGCTGCCATACAAGCAATCACTATTGATGATAGCATTTACGAAAGGTATAAAAATAAGACTGATTTCATCCAAAAATATATTTTTCCTGGTGGTTTTTTGCCAAGTAAAAATGAGTTAGTTTCTTTATCAAATAAATCAGGACTTAAATTTGAGAAATGTAATTCTTACGGAGAACATTACTCAAATACCCTGAGAATTTGGAGAGATGAATTTTTCAACAAGTGGGATCAAATTTCATCCCAAGGTTTTGATAACACTTTCAAAAGAATGTGGAACTTTTACTTGTCTTATTGCGAGGCTGGATTTAAATCCAAAAATATCGATTTAATACAATTTGCTCTTCAAAAGTAACTTTATGAAATTAAAATATTTTTTATTGATAATAATCTCAGTATTGATTACAAACTGTTCATCTAATCAAGGTATGAAACCAGAAGATTTTAAAAACGAAAAACCAAGACTGATAATTGAAGAATATTTATCTGGAAATGTAAAAGCATGGGGTATTTTACAAAATAGGTCAGGTAAAGTTACTCGACAGTTTTCTGCAGATTTGAATGGAAAGTGGGATGGAAAACAATTAACACTTGACGAAAAATTTGTTTGGAACGATGGAGAAATTCAAAATAGGCAATGGACAATCAATAAAATTGATGAACATAACTATGAAGGCACTGCTGGAGATGTAGTTGGAACTGCAAAAGGTTTTTCTTATGGTCCTGCATTTAAGTTTGAATATGTACTGTTAGTTCCTGTAAAAGGAAGAGAAATGAAAATAACTTTTGATGATTGGATCTTTATGCAAGATGAAAGAGTAGCAATTAATAGAGCAAAAATGACAAAGTTTGGTATTAAAGTTGCAGAATTAACTGTGATGTTTGTAAAAGATTAAATTTATTTTTTTTGAAGCTTCGTCATTTTTCTTATCAAATATAAGTAGATCCCATTTGGCAAAATCTTAAAAAATTTTAATATTAAAAATAAACTTCTAGGAAAAGCTATTTCAAATGAATTTTTATTTATTAAACCATCATAAATTTGTTCAGCCGCATATTGTGTGGTTTTTAAAAATGGCATTTTAAATGTGTTTTTATCCGTAAGTCTTGTTTTGATAAATCCAGGGCTGACTAGACATACGCGAACATCATATCTTTGAAAATCAAGATATAAACTTTCTGCTAAATTAATAAGAGCTGCTTTTGCAGGCCCATAGGCAGTTGAATTTGGCAATCCTCTGTATCCTGCAGTAGAAGATACAATAGATATAACTCCTTGCCTTTTTTCTTTGTAATATTTTTCAACAGCTTTAATACAGTTTATGGTTCCAATATAATTCACATTTGTAACATCAATTATATTCTGAAGATCAAAATCCTTCTCTTTTTCAGGCTCATAAATTGCAGTAGAAAAAAAACAAATATCAACCTTGTTGTATTTCTCAACAATAGTTTTAAAAACTAAATGACATGCTTCATAATCAACAATATCTAATTTCAAATAATCAATATTTTCATTTTTATCTGAAATATCTTTTAAGACTTCCTCACGTCTTGATGATATAATTACCTGCCATCCTTTATTTGCAAACTTTAATGCAACTGCTTTTCCTATTCCACTGCTACCGCCAGTTATCCAAATTACTTTTTTCATCTATTTTCTTTGTTTTATCTCATAAATTTTTATCGACATGCGACAAGAATTGAATAGTATTAATTATATTGAGAACTATATCAACCATATGTTCAAAATTATAATCATATATGAGTTAATTTTCGTCGCGTTTTGGAATATTCTTTATTATTCTAACTCTGGAGTAGAGAACTGGTTCCAAGAAAAAATTTTGACAGCCATCTTTGTGTTTCTATCTACCATGGCTTTAGGACTAACTTTAATTTATGTGATTTATTATAGTTTAAAAATTACGGGGCTATCAAAAATTTTAAAATCACTTAAAGATCCTAGAAAAAGCAATACACAATAATTAATTACTAGAGGCGCATCTCTTAGAGCAATACTTAACTTTTTCCCAATTAAGTTTCCATTTTTTTCTCCAAGAAAAAGGCTTGTTACAAACTTTGCATACCTTAGTTGGTAGGTTTTGTTTTTTCATTTAATTGTTTTCTGTTTTTTAAAAATAAGAAAAATGCAGCAATTTCATATATATAATGAAAAATAATAAATAAGGGTTTTATTGAAAAAATTTTAGATAGGATTTTATATTTTGGTATTTTTGACCAAATTATAATAAATGCTTTAGCACCTCCAATAACTTCACCATCATTTATTACATGCAACCTTCTGAGCAACTCTTTTTGCGACTTAGATGTTATTTTTATAGCCTCATCATTATTTGTAATATCTATCCACTCCAAATCACTATTTGCAATTTTTTTATAATGATTTATTTCCATTCTACAAATATTGCAAGAATCGTTAAAATAAACTTTAACTCCCATAAGTATTATCTTTAATGAATTTGTTTGCTTCTGATAATATTAATTTTTTTCTATTTTCTTTCATTTTATCAAAAATTCTTACCATCATAGACAACCTTGGATTTTTCAAAAAAAATTTTCTATTTCTATCTATGAAACGCCAATAAAGACCATCCATAACATTACACCAGTTGCCCCTTTTAAAATCCATCATTTTCATAAAATAACTTGATCCACAGATATAAGGCTTAGTTGCGAAAATTCCACCATCACTAAACAAACCCATTCCATAAACATTTGGAACCATAACCCAATCAGATGAGTCCACAAACATTTCCATGAACCATTTATAAACTGATTTTGGTTCAACTTCGCATAAATTCATAATATTTGACAATATCATTAATCTTTCAATGTGGTGCGACCAACCAAATTTGCTAGCATTTTTAATTGCATGATCTAAAGGATCCAAACCAGTGCTGCCATCATAGAATGTATCTTTCATTTTTCTATTATGTTTAAAGAAATTTCCACTTTCCATTTCTTTACTATAATTTTGATATATTCCTCTCATAAACTCTCTCCAACCAATTATTTGTCTTATATAACCTTCTAAAGAATTTAGTCTGACACTCTTACTATGGTGATAAGTCATTATTTTTTGAATGATAATGTCTGGCGTTATTAAACCTAGATTTAAATACGGACTAAGAGCACTGTGAAATAAAATATTATTTTTTTGATCAACAGCATCTTCGTAATCACCAAATAGGTTTAACTTATCTTTAATAAAAAAATCTAATAATTTTGAAATATCTTTATATTCAGTTGCAAACCAAAATTTTTTGGTATCACCTGGATGTTTACTAAATAATTTTTCAATAATTGGTTTTAAACTTTTTGTATGTTTAGTTTCTTTAATTTCTGGAAATTTTGGTATTAAGATATTTTTTGGCAGTTTTTTTCTATTATCCTCATCAAAACTCCATTTTCCTCCCTCTGGTGTACCATCTTTGTTTAACAAAATGTTTAATCTCTCTCGCTTTTCTTTATAAAACTTTGCCATAAAGGGTTTTTTTGTTTTTGATAAATATTTTTTAAAATCTTCACGACTATCTAAAAACATTGGCGATCGAATTATATTCCACTGAATATTTTGTTTTTTTAAAAAATTATTTATTTTTGTTTCAAAAAATTTATCCTCTATTTCAAAACTAGTTACTTCTTTTATCTTATTCATCTTTAACAATTTTTCTAATTTCTTCGTATAGTCCTTTTTAAAATCAGTAGAATCAATTTTTGAGTAATTAAGCTTAAATTTATTTTCCTTCAATTTATCCGCATAAGATCTCATTGAAGATAAAAATAGTAGAATTTTTAATTTATGATGTCTTTCATATGTACATAATTGGTAGTCTTCTGACATAAAAAATAGGTGGTCTTTTTTGAAGCGGTCGAGGTTTTTTAATGGAAATAACTGATTTCCAAGTATAAAAAATAATTTCATTAATTATTATATGTCAGAAAAATATCTAATTGTCGGTGCGACAGGTTCTATCGGATCCAATTTAGCAGAGCAAATGTATTCTTCTGGTAAAGAAATTCATTTAGTTGGAAGAGATGAAAGTCAACTTAAAAATTTAGCTGAGAAATTGAACTCTTCTTATACTGTGGCAGATGTATTACACGAGGGGTTCGTGGATACAATTAAATCAGACATATCAGAAATCAAAGGTATAGCATATTGTGTTGGGTCTATAGATTTGAAGCCTTTAAAGATGGCAACTGAGAATGATTTCAATAAATGTATGAAACTTAATTTTTATTCTGCGGTAGACTTAATCAAAGGATATCAAGATAACCTAAAACAAAATAATGGTTCAATTGTTTTATTTTCAACAGTTGCAGCTCAAAGAGGCTTTACAAATCATTCAATAATAGCATCAACCAAAGCGGCTATTGAGGGACTAACTGTATCATTAGCAGCTGAATTTGCTCCAAACATAAGAGTTAATAGTGTTGCTCTAAGTTTAACTAATTCTAAGATAGCTCAACCAATGTTAAAAAATACAGCAATTGCTCAAGGAATAGCTAAAGCCCACCCACTTAAAAGACTAGGTGAGGGTAAAGATGGAGCAGCTTTGGCAAAATTTTTACTTACCGAGGAAAGTTCCTGGGTAACGGGTCAAATAATTGCAGTTGATGGTGGAAGATCAAAACTTTCATAAAGTGAAAAAAATAATATACGTTTTAATTCTTTTTTTCGTATTTGCCTCAAAATCGTATTCACAAAACTTTAAATTAGAAAAATTAGTTAACCTAGATTCACCTTGGGGATCCTCTTTTATTAATAGTAATGAAATAATAATTACAGAAAAAAGCGGCAAAATAAAAATTGTAAATATTTTATCTAGAGAAGTTCAAGAAATTAGTCATCAACTTAACTTTGTTGTCCATGGTCAAGGAGGCTTATTAGATATTATTCATAAAGACAATAATATTTGGATTTCATATACTGAAGATAGAGGTGGATATAAAACTAGCACTTCTATTGCAAAAGCAGAATTTAATAGGAAACAATTAAACTTTAAAAATATTTTTCAAGCAAATCCCCCAATAGACTCTGGTTATCATTTTGGATCAAGATTAGTTATCAAAGATAATTTTATATTTGCTTCTGCGGGTGAGAGAGGACAAGGTATGATTGCACAAGACGCCTCAAAGCATCCAGGTAGTATTATAAGAATTCATTTAGATGGAAGTATACCAAAAGATAATCCAAAGTTTGAGGGTATGGTAGATTGGTTGCCAGAGATTTATCAAATTGGAATTAGAAATCCTCAAGGGATGGCACTTTCTGAATTTGATGGAAAAGTTTACATAAGTAATCATGGGGCAAAAGGTGGAGATTGGTTCGGAGAAGTTAAAAAAGGTGAAAATTATGGATGGAAAATTTTAGGATGGGGAGGAACCAATTATTCTGGAATTCCAATTGGCCCAAAATGGAAACCTGGATTTACAAAAGCTATTCAATATTGGGTACCCTCAATAGCAACTAGCGCAATAACTATTTATAAAGGTGACGAGTTTAATGAGTGGAATAGTCATGCTTTAATCACTTCTTTAAAAGATAAATCCTTAAGAAAACTGATATTTGAAGACTTATCAAATGTAAAAGAAGAGGTTATTTTTAAAAATAAAATTGGAAGAATTAGAGACATTCAAGTACATCCCTCTAACGGAAAAATTTATTTTTTATCTCAAGATGCTTTATGGTTAATGCAAAGAAAATAGTATATATTAAAATTTATGGATGATGTCGTCATAGTTGGTGGAGGTATAATAGGCGCTGCTACTGCATACTTTTTATCAATGGAAGGTAGAAAAGTTAAGGTAATTGAGAGAGACCCTACATATAAGACTGCCTCATTTCCTTTGTCTTTAGGTGGATTTAGAAGACAATTTTTTCAAAAAGAAAATATACTTTTAGGTAAGTTTGCTAGAGAATTCATTTTTAAAATACCAGAATTGTTAAAAACAAAAAAAAATCCAAACCCAACGGCAAGCATGGTTCCTAATGGATACCTTTTAATGTTTGGACCAGAACATGCAGAGGAACAATATAAAGCTTTGGAAAATCATAGAGAATGCGATGCTGGTACAAAAAATATTAAAGGTTCAGAATTAAATAAAATTTTTCCATATATAAATAACGAAGGTATAGAAACAGCTACATATACTGATAATAAAAGTGAAGGTTGGATTGATCCTTTTATGTTTCATAGTGCTTTAAAAAGTAAAGCAATTGAGTTAGGCGCAGAGTTTCTTAAAGGTGAGGTTAAAAATTTGTCTGAGATAAATGCAAAAACTATCATTTCAGCAGCAGGATGTTGGACTAAAGAATTGTTATCAGATATTCCAGTTGAACCACAAAAGCACACTGTATTTCGAGTTAAATGTCCAAAACATTTTCCTGATATGCCACTAACTGGAGATTTAACAACAGGTGTATATTGGAGACCAGAGGGTAAAGAGTTCTTAGCAGGTTCACCTATATCTGTATTTGATGCGAAAGATTTAGAACCAGCATGGAATGATTTTGAAGAATTAGTTTGGCCTGCTCTGGCAAAAAGAGTTCCAGCCTTTGAAGAACTAAAATTAACCGGTGGTTGGGCAGGATTTTATGATTGTAATAAACTTGATAACAACGCAGTTGTAGGCAAACATCCAAAATATGACAATGTTTATTTAGCCTCTGGTTTCACTGGAAGAGGTTTAATGCAGGCACCAGGTATTGGAAGGGCTCTGACTGAATTGATCACAACAGGTAGCTACCAATCAATAGATATAAGTGTTTTTGATGTAGAAAGAGTTTTAAAAAGTAATGCTAGACCGGAACCTTACGTTTTATAATTTTTTAATATAAACTCCTAGTATTCCGTTAAATATAGATACAGCTAAAATCAATAATTGTCCTTTAAACGAGTAAAATTCAAAAGATGGATAAAAACTTATCCCAATTGAAAAAAAAAGATAAGTTAACACAAAAGGTCGATAAAATTTTTTTATAAAATTTAAAATTTTCACTTACTTTCTAGTTGCAATATAAACGCCAATTGTTGCAAGTATAAATCCTGCTATATCAATATTAGATAATTTTTCTCCTAAAAATAAATAGGCCATCACAGCTGTTGTAGGTGGGACAAGAAAAAATAATGTTGAAGTTTTACTTACCGAACCTGCTTTTATTAAAAACATTAAAATTGTAAAGGCTCCAAACGACACTAGAATAATCTGATGTGTCATCCCTAATAAAAATCCTGTTGTAAAATTTATATAAGGAGTTTCAAATATTGATATTAAAATTAAATTAAAAGAACAGCCCCCAAAAGCTTGAAATCCATTATTAACTGATAATGGGACATTACCACTTAGTTTTTTTTGCCACAAGGTTCCTGTAGTGATTGCAGCAAGGGCAATAAAACAAGTTACTAATCCATCTTTAGGAAACTCTTCTCCAAAATCTACTCCAAGTACTAGCAAAGAGCCTACAAAACCAAACGCAATACCAACCCACTGCCTCCATCCTATTACCTCTTTATAGATTGGTCCTGATAATAAATTAGTTAATATCGGTTGAAGAGTAACAATTAATGCTACAACACTTGCAGGAACTCCCACATGAAAAGCGTACCAACAACCACCAAGATACAACCCATGAAACAACACTCCTGTAGTAATACTTTCTAGAATATATCTTATTTTTGTAAAAATTATTTCTCTTTTAAATAATGCAAATATAAAAAATCCTATGGTTACAATTCCAAATCTAAAAGCAAGTGCTGCAAATGGAGATGCGTTCTGAACTATAATATCACCTGATATGAATGCAGATGACCACAATAGTATAAATAGCAAAGGAAAAGTTTTTATCATTATAAAGGATTTATATTGTCATAAATTTTTTAATTAAATTTTGACAAGCATTTTACCAATATTTTTTCCTTTTAATAAATCTATAAATGATTTTGGGGCCTTCTCAATTCCTGAATAAACAGTTTCTTTAAATTTTACTTTACCTTCAGATAACCATTTCAACATATCAGTTTCAAATGGTTCTCTCTCATTTTCATGATCAAATATTAAAAATCCTTTAATGGTTAGTCTTTTAACAAGAACATGTGCCATATTTTTTATTCCAGATCCTGGTGTTGTTACATTCATCTGAGAAATTCTACCACAAACAACTATACGACCAAAATTTTTCATTTGGAAAATTGCGGACTCCAAAAAATCACCCCCAACATTATCAAAATAAAGATCAAATCCATCAGGACATATTTCTTTTAAATGTAACACAAGGTTTTCTACCTTTTTATAATTGAAAGCATAATCAACTTTTAATTCGTTTTTTAACCAATCAACTTTTTCATCGGAACCTGTGCTAGCAATAACTTTACAACCAAGATTTTTCGCAATTTGACAAACTGTGGAACCAACGCTACCTCCAGCTGAAGATACTAAAACTGTCTGACCAGCTTTTAATTCTCCATGTTTGAATAGTCCAATATATGCAGTATGTCCAGTCATACCAAGAGGACCTAAATAAGATTGTATGGGAATGTCAATAGCTTTAAGCTTTTTTAATTTATCAGCATTGCAAACAAAATTGTCTCTCATACCGTGGTTGCTAAATACTAAATCTCCAACATTAAAACTTTTATCATTTGAAATCTCTACTTTACCAATCGCATACCCTTCCATTTCCTCGCCAATCTTAAATGGTGGTTTATAATTTTTTCTTTCGGTCATTCTTGCTCTCATATACGGATCAACTGATATCCATGAATTTGAGACTAAAATATTTTTTTCCTTATTAATTGATATTGCTTTCGATTTTATTTCAAAATCAGTTTCTTTTGGTAAGCCAGCTGGAATATAGTTTTTTAAAGCGACATATTTGCTGATTATAGCCACTTTAAGATCCCCAAATATTATTTAATGTTGCCTCGCGCCTACAAGCCTTCTTATATCTTAAATAATTAACAAAATTTATTTGGTAATAATCTTGATGGAAAGCTTCAGCCTTATAAAATTTTTCAAATTTTCTAACATACGTTACGACTTTTTTTTTAAATTTTTTTTCTATTTCCTTAATACTATTTTCTATTAAATCTTTTTGTTTTTCATTTTGATAAAATGCTACTGATCTATAGCTATATCCTTTGTCACAAAACTGTCCTGCAGCATCAAATGGATCGATATTTACCCAGAATTCTTCTAAAAGTTTTTCATAGCTAACTACTTCAGGAATATATATCACTTCAATAACTTCAAAATGGCCCGTATTTCCATATGTGACTTCTTTATAGGTTGGGTTTTCTGTAGTGCCACCTGAATACCCAGAAATAACTTTTGAAACACCTAGAATATTTTCAAATGACTCTTCCATGCACCAAAAACACCCACCAGCAAAATATGCTCTTTCAAAATTTGGTGAGTTTGCAAAACTCGTTGAAGAGAGTAATAAGAAAATTATTGATAAAAATTTTTTCATTAAAGGTAGCTATCTGGTTTATTCATAGCTTACCTTTAATGAATTATATTTAAAACTCTATTTTTTTTGATATTTTGCCGCTTCTTCAGAACCACCAGTGGCACTTCCTTTACTATAAGAATGTGCACCCATACCTGCTAATTGTCCATCTTTAACAATTAAGTATTGGTTACGTATTTCACGACCCTCAAAGAAACATTCTAAAATCTCTCTAACACCATCAGCATATCTAGCTTGTGCTGAAAGAGAAGTTCCAGAAGTATGAGGTGTCATTCCATGATTTGGCATCGTTCTCCAAACATGATCATTTGGTGCTGGTTGTGGAAACCATACGTCTCCAGCGTATCCACTTAGTTGACCACTTTTTAATGCTTTAGCAATTGCGTCTCTGTTACAAATTTTACCTCTAGCAGTATTCACAATGTATGCACCTTTTTTCATCTTGCTAATCATTGCATCATCAAATAAATTTTCTGTTTCAGGGTGTAGTGGACAGTTTATAGTTACCACATCACAAACTTTAACCATTGACTCTACTGTTTCATGAAAAGTTAAATTTAACTCTTTTTCAACAGATTCAGGCAATCTATGTCTGTCAAAGTAATGAAGATGTACATCAAAAGGTTTCATTTTCCTTAAAGCATCTAGTCCAATTCTTCCAGCTGCAACAGTTCCAATATGCATTCCCTCAACGTCATAGGATCTTTGTACAGCATCTGCAATGTTCCACCCGCCTTCATTAACTATTCTGTGCTGGTTATGGTAATCTCTTACCAAAGATACAATCATCATTACAATATGTTCAGCAACCGATCTTGAGTTACAGAATGTTACCTCAACAACATCAATTTTATTATCCATTGCTGCTTGTAGATCTACGTGGTCTGACCCAATTCCTGCAGTGACTGCCATTTTTAAATTTTTTGCTTTTGCAATTCTCTCTTTAGTTAAATAATAAGGGAAGAAAGGTTGAGAGATCACTATATCCGCATCTACAATATGTTTATCAGCCTCGCATCCTTCTCCATCTTTACTATTTGTAACAATTAGCTCATGGCCATTACTTTCCAAAAATTTTCTTAATCCTAACTCTCCAGATACACACCCTAACAATTCTCCTGGTGTAAAATCTCTACCTTTTGGACTTGGTAAAGTCATTCCATCTGGGTATTTTTCTAGTTTTGGAAGATCTGATAAGGCATAAGACTTAGGCATACCGCCTTTAGGATCATCATATAACACACAAAGTACTTTCATTTTATCTCCTAATATTTAAGTTTAAAATCTCTCTCTATAGATATTTTCTAAACAAAGTCTAGCACAATTGGAACATCAATCAAATGAATAGTAAATGTTAAGGATATTTCTTTTGAGCAACAAATTTATTTAGAAGAATTCCAAATACTATTATTATCAGACATCCAGTTAATATTGGTGACAAAAGATATTCAAATGATACTGACCCTAATATGACTATAATGGGGTTTCCACCCGCAGGTGGATGAGTTACGTCTAAAAATATCATTAATCCAACACCAAAACCTACAGCTAAAGGTATCAAGATATAAATAGGTAAGGGAATGTAATTATAAAATAAAATTCCAATAGCAGAAGTAACTAGGTGACCAAATAATATATTTTTTGGTTTAGCAAATGGGCTTTCAGGATAGCCGTACAAAAGAACCATTGAAGATCCAAATGAAGCAATTAAAAAAAGACCAAAATTGGTCTTATATGTTAATAATGTTAAAATACCAATTGTTATTGTAGAAAAAAAAGCTGCCAAAAGTGACTTATAAATTTTATCTTTTATCATTTATTAAATTATTTTTTTTAAAGCTTTAATTGGCAATGTTATACAATCTTTCCTAGCAAAATTTTTTTTATTAAAAATTTTTTTAAAATCTTTCCATTCATTAGGAAATAAAATGTTTTCTTTATCATTAAACTGTTCTAATAATTTTAAAAAATTTTTAATTTTGCTTTTACTTTTTCTTTTAAAATTTTTTGAAGCTATATTAGCTGATGCATTACAATATATACAAGATTGAGATTGATAGGTAAAATCTTTAATCATATTATCTTTTATAATTAAAAAAATTTCAATCTCGTCTCCACAAATCTGACTTTTGAACTTTGTTGAATGAGTACAGTTTCCAATATATTTGTTATTTTTGGTATCTGAAGCTAATTTTAAAATATTAATATCCATTAATCTAAATTTTATTTGATTGTTATTATATAAATTTATATTTATATTTTCTTACTTCTTAAATAAAAAAATAGCACATGCTTGATTTAAAAAATTCAAAAGTAGCCATTCCAATTGTCCTAATAGCTGGAGTTTTCTGGTCATTTGGTCCTTATGTTGTAAGACACATCGATCAGCCGGAGACAGTTCCATGGCAATATTTATTTACTAGAGGGTTAGTTATTTTTCTTTTATTAAATATCTATCTATTTCTTGAGGAGGGAAAAGACTTTTACAAGAATTATTTTAAGGTAGGTATATCTGGCGTTGTAGGAGGAATTGGCTTAGGAACTGCAATGATTACGTTCATATGGTCTATAACTAATACTACTGCAGCTATAACATTGCTTTGTCTTGCTGCTATGCCATTTATAACTGCTTTGTTAGGTTTTTTATTCCTAAAAGAAAAAATCTCTTTAACAGTGTGGGTTGCAATAATAGTAGCTGCAGCTGGTATTTGTATAATGGCTTTTGATAATTCGGAAAAAAATACTTTACCAGGATTAGTGTTTGGACTTATTTCTGCATTAGGTTTCTCAATTTTTTCAGTTTCACTTAGATGGAGAAAAGAAACACCAAAATTTACCACTGTTGCATTGGCTGGATTATTTTGTTTTTTGTTTTCTGCAGTAATGCTTATGAGTAATGGCGCTAGCTTTTTATCTACTGGTAAAAATGAAGCTTTATTTGCAACCCATGGAACTTTAGTTTGCATGGGTTTAATATTATATTCAATTGGATCTAAAAATATTCCTGCAGCAGATCTAACTTTGCTGTCTTTAACTGAGGTTATAGGTGGTATTTTTTGGGTATGGTTGCCATGGCTTGGAATTAATGAAGTGCCATCAACAAATACTATAATTGGTGGATTTTTTATTTTTATGTCAATTTTCTATTATAGTTTAATAATGCAATCCAATAGAAGATTTATAGGCTTAAATTAATATGAGTGATGAAAAAATAATTGTTAATAGTTGGAATGAGTGGGATCCATTAAAACATGTTATAGTAGGAAAAGCAGATGGTACATGCATTCCAGCTCCTGAGCCAGCATTAGACGCAAAGGTTCCTGAAGATAGCGATATGAGAGGTCAATTTGGACCACGCACAAAAGATACAGTAGATAAAGCAAATCAACTTTTAGATGATTTCTCAGATATTTTAAGAAAAAGAGGGATTAAAGTTGATAGACCAGATCCTATTGATTTCAATCAAAAAACATCTACACCAGATTGGGAAGCAGAGACAATGTTTGGATGTATGCCTCCAAGAGATGTGTTATTGACTGTTGGTAATGAAATCCTAGAAGCCACAATGAGTTATAGGTGTAGATGGTTTGAATATCTATGCTACAGACCTTTGTTAAAGAAATATTATAATTCCGATCCTAATATGAGACATGAATCTGCACCAAAGCCAAGATTAACAGACGCTGATTATCGTAAAGATTATCTTTCAGATAAAATCGGTATTCAAAAAAGATTGGAATGGACTGAAAAAAAATATTTTGTAACAACTGAAGAGGAGCCATTATTTGATGCTGCTGATGTTTTGAGATTTGGTAAGGATTTAGTTATTCAACACGGTTTTACAACAAATTTAAAAGGAATTGATTGGTTGAAAAGACATTATAAAGATCACAGAGTTCATGCTGTTAATTTTCCAGGTGACCCTTATCCTATTCATATAGATGCAACCTTTACACCTATAAAGGAGGGCTTAATTATTAATAATCCTCAAAGAAGACTTCCTAAAGAACAACGAAAATTATTTGAGGATAATGGATGGGAAATAGTTGATAGTGCTCAACCAGCGCATAACGAACCACCACCCTTATGTTATTCATCAACTTGGTTATCAATGAATGTATTAGTTTTAGACTCAAAAACTGTATGTGTTGAAAAAAGTGAAATATATCAAGCAGAGCAACTTGATAAATTGGGAATGGAGGTTATTCCTATTGAATTAAGAGATGCTTATGCATTCGGAGGTGGATTACACTGTTGCACGGCTGATGTATACCGAGAAGGTGAATTAAAAGATTATTTTCCGAAGCAATAATTGTGGCACAGATAAAAACAAAAAGAGAAAGAGTAAAATTTGCATCAGACAATGTTACTGGTGCTTGTCCAGAGGTTTTAGATGCAATTCTTAAAGCTAATGATGAAGATAGAACTCCTTATGGTAATGATGAATTGTCAAAGAATCTGCAAAATAAATTTTCAGAAATTTTTGAAAAAGAAGTAATAGTTTTTCCAACAGCATCAGGAACTGCTGCTAATGCTTTAGCTTTATCAACTATGACACCCTCTTTTGGAAATATTTACTGTCATAGGCTTTCTCATATAAATGTAGATGAATGTGGAGCACCTGAATTTTATACTGGAGGAGCAAAGTTGGTTAATCTTGATGGAATTAATGGTAAGATTATTCCTGAAGAGTTAGATGATAGCATATCTGGCAAAGGAATTGTTCATCACACTCAACCTTCATCAGTTAGTATTACACAACTTTGTGAAACAGGTGTGGCTTATCAATTAGATGAAATAAAAAAAATATCAGAAGTTGCACATAAACATAAGCTAAATATCCATATGGATGGTGCTAGGTTTGCAAACGCATTAGTTTCATTAAATTGTTCTGCTGCAGAAATGACTTGGAAATCTGGAATTGATGTTCTCTCATTTGGGGCTACTAAAAATGGATGTTTTGCTGCCGAGGCAATTATTTTTTTTAATCAAGACTTAGTAGGTAACTTACCTTTTTTAATGAAACGAGCAGGTCATTTGCTGTCAAAAATGCGTTTTGTATCCGCACAGTTAGATGCATATATATCAAATGGAGTTTGGTTAAAAAATGCAAAACATGCGAATGCAATGGGAAAAAAGTTAAGTCAAGGTTTGCAGCTGCATAAAAATATAGAATTAGCATACCCAACAGATGCAAACGAAGTATTCGTTAAAATACCAAAAGATATAATCGATCAATTTAATTCGCACGGTTACAAAATTAATGATGAAGAATGGGAGAATAAAGCAGTTAGGTTAGTTGCTGCATGGAACACAGACCCATCTGATGTTGATTCATTTTTAAATATAATTAAATCTTAATTTAACTAGGATTTTCTCTTAGAAAGTTAATATATTTTACTACTTCATCAAATTTTTCATCCTCAATATCTTTATAACTTGCACTAAACTTACTCTTTACACAAATTGCAACATGAGCATAAGGGTTTCGCCCTTTTGGATGATTAGGATGGTCAGGAAGTTGTCCTTGTAAATAATCGCCAGCTTCCTGAATAATTTTCCACAGTTTACTTGCGTTTTCTTTATTCATTATTCAACTTAATTTTATTTTAGTATATTTAATTTAAAAATGACTAAAGGCAAAATTAAAATCCATATAAGAAATAATCACTGGAAAAAGGGTTCTTTACCTTGTGATTCAGAGGGTGAAAAAAATAGTAGTGTCCCAAAAGATTTATTTGAGAGCAAACTTAATAAATATCCTAAAATAAAAAATAAAGTCTCATATTTGGTTGATTGGGATGATGATAACTGGATTTCTTCGATGAAAGATGCAGATATTTTACTTGCTTGGGACTTTCCAACAAAAGATTTAAGTAAAATAGCACCAAATTTAAAATGGATTCACATTGTTTCAGCTGGCGTTAACCATCTTTATCCATTTAACTGGATTAAAAAAGATTTGGTTTTAACAAATAGTAGCGGGATACACGCAAAAAAAGCAGGGGAATTTGGTTTGATGAGTATTTTGATGCTTCAAAACCATATGACAAAAATAGTTACTAATCAGAGAAAAAAAGAGTTTGTAACTTTATTAAGCAACCCAATTGAGAATAAAACAGTTTTGGCTGTCGGCACTGGATCATTAGGAGGGTCAATGATTAAACATATCAGTTCGTTAGGAGCAAATGTAATTGGTATAAATAGAAGAGGTAGAAAAGTTGAAGGATGCTCAATAGTTTTAACATATGATAAAATCGATAAAGTCTTACCCGAAGCTGACTTTCTCTATTTAGCAGTTCCAGAAACAAATGAAACAAAAGGATTAATAAATAAGAAAAGATTGGATGTTTTAAAAAATTCATGTGGAATAGTTAACATTGGACGTCAATCTGTAATGGATTATGAGCATCTACAAAAAAAATTAACAAAAAATGAAATTTCTGGAGCAATTTTAGATGTTTTTTCAGAAGAGCCTATAAATAGAAATTCTAAATTCTGGGATACTCCAAATTTGTTAATTACACCTCACATATCGTCAGATAGCAAAGGAAAATATATAGAAATGGTTTTAGATAAGTTTTTTAATAATTTAAAACTATTTATTGATAAAAAAAAACTATCTAATCAAGTGGACCTTGATCTAGGATATTAATTGTTTTATTAATTATTAATTTTATCGAGAATTACCCTAAAGTGTTTGTGACTTCCTTAGTTCCATTTACATTATTTGAATCTGATTTTAATGGTTCTTCGATAGGTTCAGTTGCTGGGTTTAATTCTAAACCGATTGGCGTAATTGTTGTTGGCAAAGGTGTAAACTGAGACTCAGGGTTTTCAATAACTTCTCTTACTTTCATTCTATAGACACCATACATACCTATCAAAATATGGAATATGATCAAAAAAATAAAATAGCCATTTTCGCCAACAAAATCCATAAACAAGGAGCACAAAAATGGACCACTCATAGCTCCCATACCAAAAGCAAATTGTAAACCAGCACCTGCAGAAACAAACTTCTCTTTAGCTACAAAATCATTTGTGTGAGCAAATATTAATGCAAACATTGGAAGACTAAAGAATGCATATAAACCTGTAAACACATAAAACCAAAGCTTTGAACTTGCTAATCCATCGGGCAAATGCATTGTCCCTACAGAAAAAATTGCACATAGCGCAAAAAAAGCTGCAGCAAAAGTAGAATAAACAGTTACTGTCCTTCTGTCATAAATATCAGATAGTTTTCCAATTGGCCATTGTGAGATAGCACCAGAAATTGCAACTAGAAAAGTTACAAAAGATATTTCAAATATGCTAAAATTCATTGCTGCAGCATACACTGCAATTAATGCAAACATTGCTGAATGACAAACACCACACAAAATAGCACTTACCATACCAAATGGGGAGGCTTCATAAAGTTCTTTAATTTTCATACCAATAATTTTTTTAAATTTTGGAGCTTTCTTTTTTGTAAGTAGAATTGGAACTAGCGATAAAGACATAAATAATGAAACTAAGATAAAAGGTTGAAAGTTTTCAGGTCTACTAAAATTTAAAAAAAACATGCCTATTGCCATAGAACTAAAGAGTACAATCATATAAATTGATAAAACACTTCCTCTATTTTTATTACTTGCCCTATCGTTTAACCAACTTTCTGCAATTGTATAAAGACAAACCATAGAAAATCCTGAAAAAACTCGAAGTACAAACCAAGTTAAAGGATTTATTACAATTGAGTGAACTAATACGACTATTGATGCAATTGAAGCAAAAGCCGCAAATACCCTTATGTGACCTACTCTTGAAACAAGGATAGGTACTGTCCGTGCACCAATAAAGTACCCAACAAAATATCCCGTTAACATAAACCCCGTAGCCGTTATACTAAAACTCTCATGTACGGCTCTTACTCCTAACAAGGAAACTTGGAAACCGTGAGCTAACATAATTAGTCCCATACCTGTAAAAAGGGCCCATGAGTTTTTTAATATCTTATCCATAATTTCGCTATCTATGGATGATTTAATATTAAATCAAGAAATTAATTATTAATTTTTTGAGGTTCTCTAAGTTTTAAAAAAGAGTGGATGGCTATAGTTGTTATAATTATAATTCCCCCAATTATGGTCTCTAAAGTTGGTTGCTCTTTTATAACCAACCAAACCCAAATTGGGCCAATTATAGTTTCAAGTAAGAAAAACAAATTCACTTCCTCAGCAGGAATAAACCTAGGTGCAATTGTTACCAAAACAAATGGAAGAGCTACACAAATTATGCACATCAAAGGTATATAAATCTGATCAGATCCGATTAAATTGAAATTTTCTACAAAAAAGAAGGCAAAAACAGCAACTCCTAATTTTCCCATGACAGCAGATGGCAAAAGATCTCTGTCTTTAGCATATCTTATCAGCACAGCGTTGACTGCTAATCCTGCAGCGGTAACAAATCCCATAATATTTCCAAAGAGATTTCCTATTTTAATAGAGTCATAGAATATGAATAAAACAGCAAAAAATGTTATAAAAATAGCTATCCAGGTTCCTTCACTAGGTATCTCTTTTAAAAAAATAGCACCTAAAATTGCAGATATCATTGGCGCTAACGCAATCATGATCAAAGTATTGGCTACATTTGTATTTTGAATAGATATTATGAAGGTAATATTACATATTGAAAAGCTGATAGCATAAAATATGCCAACAGTGCCTACTTTGAAAAATGCGTTTATGAAATTTTTTCTATAAAATAATAACAATCCAATAAAAACTAGAAAAAAAGGGATTATACCTCTATAAAAAAGCATTCCCCAAGTTTCAATGTTAGAAAGTCTAATTAAAAGTGAGTCAGGTGTTATAAACATTACAGCCACGAAAGCTAGCAATGATCCTTTTTTTTGATCAGATAATTTATTCAAGCTTTTAAACCTTTCCAAAATGTCTTAGCAAGATTTATTTTAGATAGATCGTAGTATGTTTTTAATCCAGTAGGGGAGGTAACATTAATATCTCCATTTAACTGCTGATCTATAAAGTCTATCCCAGCAAAATAAATATTATCTTTATTTAATCTTTTACCAATAATTTTTGAAATCCTAATTTCTTTTTTAGTAAGGCTAGTAAGTTTTGGTACAGCACCTTTGCTCATATTGCTTAAATATGAGCCTTTCTTAGGAACTCTTGAAATTGCACCACATACTTTGCCATTTATTATAAAAACTCTTTTATCTCCTTTAGATATATTTTTTAAAAACTTTTGAAACATAGAATGTCCATTTTTTTTTAGAAAGTTTGTAATTAATTTTTTATTAAACTTATTCTTAATTAGATGAATTTGATTCCCACCATATCCATTAATGGGCTTCATAATCATATTTTTATTTTTATTAAAAAATTTTCTAATTTCATCAATATTATTTGAAAATATTGTATCTGGCATATATTTTGTAAATTTTTTCGAATATAATTTTTCAGATACGTTTCTAATAGCCATTGGGTTATTTATCACCCTTGTTTTTTTTAGATCATCCAAAATAAGAGTAGTAATTAAATATTCTGAGTTGAAAGGTGGATCTTGTCTAATTAAAATAAATTTAAGATTTTCGATGTCAATTTTTTGTTTTTTATAAATTTTATAAAATTTTTTACTTTCATAATTTAATTTTACAAACACTCCATTTGCATATGTTTTATTTTTGATAATGGATAAGTTTGAAGGAGTATAATAAAATATTTTATATCCTAGTTTTTGAGCTTCATGAGCTAAAAATATTGATGTATCAGAAGATATATTAATTTTATCTAATTTATCACCTTGTATGCCTATTATTTTATTTGTCATATAAATCTTCTAAATTTTGAAATTTAGAGAATTTATTTATAACATGACTGGCCACTGTTTCTTTATTATTGATAATATTATTTAGATGTTCCAGGTATTTAGTTTCGTTTGTACCGCTTTTTCCAATAAAATCTCTCTTTTCTAAACCTTTTTCAGCAATTTTTAACAAGCTAGAGATCCAATAAATCATATCTTTACCCATTAGATTTGTATCAAGTCCTTTCATTGGTGCATCTTTATACGCATTCAATAAATCTTTCTTTTCCCATTTTGAAATAAACTCTAATGCTTCGTCTAAATTACCGTATAAAAGACCAGTAAAAAAAGCAGGGCCAGCACAGATACAGTCCCAACCACAAGTATCCATGGATCTTAATTCGATATATTGTTTTAATCTGTTCTCTGTAAATATAGTACTTAAATGTAATCCAAGATCATCAATACTTGGTAAAGATTTATTTATTTCTTGAATATTACCATTCATATAATCAGAAAATTTATAATTTTTACCAGATAAATATTTATCATTTTTTTTTATAAACAGTATTGGATAATCCATTACAAATTCAGCATATTTTTCAAAATCAACATTTTCTAAAAAAATTTCTGGAAGACCACCCCTTGATGTTTCTTGCCATACTTTTGATCGATATGATAAGTATTTACTATCTTTCTTTTCAACTATTGATGAGTTAGCAAAAAGTGCGATACTTAACGGAACTAAACTATTTGCTAATTTAAACTTTTTTATGAAATCATTTTCAGACGTGTAGTCTAGATTTAGCTGTGTCCCAGATGTTCTATACATCATATCTAAACTGAGAGGTCCGCCTTTAGGCATATCCTTTGTCATTACTTCATATCTTTTTTTAGGATTATTTGGAATTTCAGACAACTTAGATATTGGATCAAATCCAGAGCTTACTATTTTTAAATCTAATTTTTCAACAACTTGTTTAAGTTCAAACAAATAATTATTAGCTTCAGAGCAAACTTCATGAATATTATTTAATTGAGCACCTGCAAGCTCAATTTGATTACCTGGTTCTAAAGTTATACTCTTATTATCTTTAATTAATGCTATAACATTCTCACCTTCATAGGATGGTTTCCAACCAAATTCATATAAAATTTTGAAAATATCTTTAATTGTAGAATAATTAATTCTTTTATTATTCATCTTATAGAAAAGGAATTTTTCGTGCTCAACGCCTATTTTGGAATTTATAGACTCCTTAATTCCAGATTTAAAATGATCTATTATATTATCTTTATTCATATTAATGATTTAATAACTCTTACTTAGATATTCAACAGCGTCGTTTATGTTAGTTAATTTGTTAGAACAAGTTTGATTTTTACATACAATAACACTAGGTTTTGTATCATTATTTAATTGGTAAACAAATGTTGCGACTCCTAGATATTCTTTTTGTAAATAAAGCTGTATTTCCTTAATAGACTTGGATGTTCCACTGAATGTGAATGATAAGCTATTATCACAAATATCTAGGGTTTTAATAAAGCTAAACATTTGTGAATAATAAGAGTTTAAAACCTGATGAAATGATTTTTTAAGAACCTCATTTCTTTCAGACCATATTTTATCATTTGTAATTGAATATAATTTATTTGAAATTAGTAGATAAACACTATTACCATTTGGTATATTGTTATCGTTTAGGTCTAGTGGACTTGCAAACAGATCATTATCTTTGATAATATTTTTCTGGAATAGCTGTGTTTCTTTATTAAAGAATAATTCCCAAGTATCATTCATTATTCTTATTGATTTTTCCAAAGCTTTTTTGTCAGCATTAACTTCATATAGCGTTATCATGAGTAAAGCATAATATACATAGTCTTCAAGAAAAGTTTCTATTTCTTTATTTTCATAACAATGAATAATTTTTTTATGCAATTTTGTATTTAATATTTCAATTGTTTGTATCGTGTTATTTTTTAAATCTTCATCATCTAAATGTACTGAAGTTTTGAGAAGAACTTGGAGCATATATGCATTTAAATCAGTTTGAGATTTATCATCAAAAAACGGTTTTACTCTTTTTTTTCTAATATTAAGTAATTTATTTTTTATTTGGTCTAGGTTATTTTTATCTACGTCAGGTATTAAATTTTTTTCCACCAAAATGTTATTACCTTCAAAATTACCACTCTCCGAAATTTCGTACTTATTTTCTAGTAATTTAATATCTCCTTTTAAAAGATTTTTTAATTCTTCATATGACCAAACATAATATTTTCCTTCAACACCCTCGCTGTCAGCATCATATGCTGAACCATATAATTTTTCATTGTTTTTAAAATCATTATTAAAATAATGAATGGTTTGCAAAAGTTTATCTTTAAAATAATTATTTTTTGTATTTTGATAAAATTTAGTCAAAAGATCTATAAACTGAATATTATCATAGAGCATTTTCTCGAAATGAGGAATTATCCATTTTTCATCTACAGCATACCTTGAAATTCCCCCATCAAGATGATCATAAATTCCTTTTGAGCAAAGGTTGGTGAGCAAAGTTTCAACAGGTTTAAAATAATTAATATTTTTAGTTTTTAAATAAAAATAAAACATTGCATCAAATAAATAAAACTGTGGAAACTTTGGAGCTCCTTTAAAGCTGCCGTAACTTTCATCTAAATAATTGATAATTTTTTCAACAAATGGCTCCAGAGGTTGGTTTAAAACTGCAGATCTTTGATTAATTTTTGAAAAAATATCTTTTACTTGAGGGGCTTGAGCTAAGATTTTTTCTCTATTATCTTTGTAAACATTGTGAACATTATTTAAGACTTTTTTAAAGTCTGGTCTTCCTTGAATTTCTTTTGGTGGGAAATATGTTCCACCTGTAAAAGGCACACCATTTTCGTCTAAAAACATTGATAATGGCCATCCTCCCTGAGCACCAGTTAATATTGATAAACTTTTTTGAAAAACATAATCTAAGTCTGGCCTTTCTTCTCTATCAACTTTAATATTTATAAATTTTTCATTCATAAGTTTGGCAGTTTCCTCATTTTCAAAACTTTCATGTGCCATAACATGGCACCAATGACAGCTAGCGTATCCAACGCTTAAAAATATTGGCTTTTTTTCTTTTTTTGCTTTTTCTAGAGTTTCTTTATTCCATGGAAACCAATCAACAGGATTATCTTTATGTTGTTGAAGGTAAGGGCTTTTCTCGTTTTTTAAAATATTAGACAATTTAGTGATGATAGAAAGGTTTTCTCGCAAAAATATTTCTAACCATTGGCTCAAAATCTTTTAAAGTCATTGACTTATAATTTGGATCAAATGAAGCTTGGTCATAATTTTCACAAAAATCTATTGTTGCTTGATAATATTCTGAATCTTTATATTTTTCTCTAGCATTTTTATCTCCACCTAGATGTTCAGCAGAATAATAAGTTTGAAATAAACCATGGTGCAAAATAATCCAGTAAGTTTTTTTTGAGACATATGGTTTAATTACTGAAGCTGCATATTGAGAATGATTCATTGGAGCCAACTCATCTCCAAGATCATGCAATAAAGTAGCTACTACCATTTCCTCATTTTCTCCATTTTTATATGCCCTTGTTGCTGCTTGCAAAGCATGCTCAAGTCTAGTTACTTGGTAACCCTCAAGTGTAGTTGTTTGTGATGCTAAATACTTTAAAACTCTATCCGCAGTTTTTCTCTCATACTGACTTTCTAACTTTTCTAAAAGCTGATAGTCATCTTTTGTACCATTTTTCATTTCAGTAAAACTTACTTTTTTCATATTAATTATTAGAGGCAGTACTCAGTAATGAAAGTTGCGTCACTTTATCTTCACCAAGTTCGTCAATTATTTTTACAGGATATTCACCTGTAAAGTGGTGATCTGTCAACTGTGGGTAGTTATTATTTCTTTTATCAAAACCCATTCCTAAATATAAGCCGTTTAAACTTAAAAATTTAAGAGATTTTGCCTTAATAAATTCACAAATTTCATCTGTAGATTTATTCGCAGCCATGAGTTCCTTTTTAGTAGGTGTATCCACACCGTAAAAATCAGGAAACTTTATTTCTGGACTTGCTATTCTAACATGTACTTCGTTTGCTCCAGCGTCATAAAGCATTTTAACTATTTTTGATGATGTTGTTCCTCTAACAAGAGAGTCATCAACCAAAATTATCTTTTTATTTTTAATTACAGAGACGTTTGGATTTAATTTCAATTTAACTCCAAGGCTTCTGATTTGTTGTGAAGGCTCAATAAAAGTTCTCCCTACATAATGGTTTCTAATCAAGCCTAAATCAAATTTTAGTCCTTTTTGTTCAGCATATCCTAATGCTGCAGCATTTCCTGAGTCTGGAACTGGCACAACTAAATCTGCTTTAATATTATCTTCTTTCGCTAATTGCGCACCAAAATTTTTTCTATATTCATAAGCAGTTTTACCATTTAAAATACTATCTGGTCTTGAAAAATAAATATATTCAAAAACGCATGGTCTAATTTTTTTTGGAGGAAATGGTTTTACACTTTTCAATTCACCATTTTCAATATAAACAATTTCACCATTCTCTACCTCTCTAACAAATTTAGCTCCAATTATGTCAAAAGCACATGTTTCAGATGCAAGAACATAGGAATTTTTTAGCTTGCCAATTACCAATGGCCTTATTCCATATGGATCTCTTACACCAATAAGTGTATTTCTTGTCATCATTACAAGTGCATAGCCGCCTTGAATTTGAAATATAGCGTCTATAATTTTATCTATAGTTTTGACTCTTTTTGATTTAGCTATTAGTTGAACAATGGTTTCCGTATCAGACGTTGTATAAAAAATGGCTCCTTCTTGAACTAACTTATTTCTTAATGTAATTGCATTTGTAAGATTACCGTTATGTGCAACTCCTATACCACCTGCATTAGTATCAGCAAAAAAAGGCTGAACATTTCTCAAAGCAGTTCCACCGGTTGTTGAGTAACGATTATGACCTATTGCATATTTTCCAGGAAGTTTTTTTATTACTTTTTCATCATTAAAGTTATCTCCAACTAAACCAAATCTTTTTTCAGAGTGATATTTTTCACCATCATATGAAACAATACCACAACCCTCTTGACCTCTATGTTGAAGAGCATGAAGACCTAAAGCAGTTAAAGTAGATGCATCATTAGAGTCACTTATACCAAAAACTGCACACTCTTCTTTAATTTTAGGATCATATATCTTGAACTTTTTCTTTAGTTTCTTCATAATCTTTTTTATCTGGAAATTCTTTTATAAGATAGTTACTGCCTTTTTCAACCCATGCATATGTAAAAGCATCATCTAAGTTAATTGGCCATTTTTTTTGATTATAGACTATATTTATGGTTGTATAAATACATACTACAATTATGTAAGCTCTTATAAAGCCAAAAAAGAAACCAAAGATTCTATCTAAATTACCAAGAACAGAGTATGTGATTGCTCTACTTATTCCTTTGTTAATTAATAAAATTAAGAAAATAATTATTACATATAATCCTATGCCAACAACTAGATCAAGAACATATTCACTATCAATGATATTTTTTAAATATGGTTTTGCTTTTGGAAATAAGAAAAGAGTAATTACATAAGCCAAAAGCCACTTAGAGGCAGATAAAATACTCAACACAAAACCTTTTTTTGAACATTTTATTAATGAGAGAATAGTAAAAATTAAATAGACAATATCAAATGTATATAAATCATTGAATATATCTTTAAAAATTTCAACCACTTATTTTATTTTAAAAGGTTTAAATGCTAGAAGAAGTGATGGTAATAATGTTAAAACAGATATCATAGCTAGCATCATTGCAATTCCAGTGAAGATACCAAAATAAATTGTTGGAACAAAGTTAGATAAAATTAGTATAGAAAAACCAAATACGATTGTTATAGATGTATTGAGTATAGCTATTCCAACCGTTGAATGACAATATTTTATAGTTTTATTGTAATCTTTTAAAATATTTAATTCTTCTTTAAATCTATATATATAATGAATGCTATTATCTACCGCTATTCCAATTGTGATTGCTGCAATTGTTATAGTCATCATATCAAGAGGTATTTCAGCTAATCCAATAATTCCTAGAATAAAAAAAGCAGCTATAAAATTTGGTATCACACCTATAAATGAAATTTTTATATTTTTAAAAAGAATTAAAAACATAATTATAATACCAATCATTACAAAACCTAGAGTTAATATTTGAGATTTAAATAAACTTTGAAGTAAATTATTAAATAATATTAGAACTCCTCCAAGTTTAAATTCATCTTTTTTAATACCTAATTCATTTTCTAAATCAAAATAAATTTTGTTAATTAGTTCATTTCTTCTTAGTCCATCCAGAGAGTCTTTTATTCTTAGGCTAATTCTTGCCTCAGAGTCTTTAATAGAGATATATGGATCAATAATCTCCTTTTTTATAGTATCAGGTATTTTAGTGTATAGAACGCCCATCTCCAAAGTTCCAAGTGGTTTGTTGTTATTCAATTTTGTTGCAACTTCAATTATTGAGGAAAATGATAAAACTTTTCCAACAGCTTCAATGCTATCAAGATAATTATGAACCCTGGTTATTTTATCAATTTTATCTTTTGTAAACCAATATTTTTCATCATTTTTGTCCTCATCACCCCAATCATCCTCACTATCCTTTACTTCATCTTTTTCATCTGGAAATTTTAAAATAACTTCTAAAGGAGTTGTTCCACCAAGTTTTTCATCTATTAATTTCATACCCTGGTATATTTCAGTTTTTTTATTAAAGTAGTTAATGAAACTATTTTCGACTTCAAGTTTAGATATTCCTAAAATACTTAAAAAAATAATTAAACCAGTGAGCCCAAAAATATAATTTTTATGGTTAACTGCTAAATTTCCTAAATAATTTGTAATTTTTGAATCTTTCTCTTTAGATAAAGCTATATTTGAGGTTTTTACAAAACTTAGAATGGTAGGAAGAAGTGTGAATGTAATTACAAGAGAGGTTATTAACCCAAAAGTCATCATCCAACCAAAATCTATAATTGGTTTTATTCCACTAAAAATTAATGACATAAAAGCACAAATTGTTGTTATCACTGTATAAAAGATCGGCCATATCATTTTTCTTGCGGTTAAAATCAAAATTTCTAATTTATTTTTATCTGGAAATTGGTTGTTCAATTGTAAATATCTAGTGCTCATGTGAATATTCATTGCCATTGTTAGAATTAACATTAATGCAATAAAATTTGATGAGATTACTGTTACTTTCCATCCAACAAATCCTAACAATCCAATCATTAAGACAACTGAAAAGAAACAGCTACTAATTGGTATTATTATCCATATTAGTTTTCTAAATACGTACCAAAGTGTTAAAATAATAAAAGCTAATACACCTAATCCAAAAGTAATAATATCATTTTTAATAAAGGTCATCATATCGTCCGCAATCATAGGGATACCACCAAGATAAATTTGGGTATCTTGATTGTAGTTTTTTATGACTTCTCTTATTTCTAAAATATTTTTGTGTCTCTGTTTTTTTATTTTATCCTTAAGTATTTCCAAATCTTTTTTTGACTTATTTTTTATTTGCTCATTATTTGGTTTTATATAAACAATTATCCCACTTGTTCTACCATCTTCGCTAATAACAAAATTTCTAAATACAGGACTATTTAATATTTCCTTGAAACCTCTATCTTTATCTATATTTTCACTTTTTAATGTTTTAAAATTTTGAATTCGATCAACTAAACTATCATCAGTTGCATCCAATAAAGGAATATCAAGTAAAGTAATTACATTGTGGACCCAATTTAAATTCTGTAAATCATTTTTAAGTTCAAAAAGATTTTGAATTGACTCTTCTGAAATCATTTTATTTTTTGGTGAGTAAGTGAGTACTAAAAACTCTTTAGCTCCGTATCGTTCATTAATTTCATTCAAATATTTTAAATCTGGATCATTCTCTAATAATAATGTCTCCGAACTAGCGTCTAATCGAAAATCTTTTGAATTGTAAAAGGCTAATATCAATATGATTATAAGTAATGAGAAAATTAGCTTTGGTTTCTCTATTATATTTTTTTGATAAAAATTAGCTAACATTGAATATTAGCTTTTATAAATTATATTAATTATTTTGAATATCCTTAAATTTCGTAAACATTTCCTCAAATTCAAGCATTATTGTACCAGTTGGACCATGCCTTTGTTTAAGTATCAAAAGCTCAGCTAAGTGAGAAACTTCATTCATTTTTGCCTGCCACTCTGCATGTTCTACAGTTGCAGCTCTTGGCTCCTTATTTTTCAAATAATATGCCTCTCTAAAGACGAACATTACAACATCTGCATCCTGTTCTATCGATCCAGATTCTCGTAAATCTGAGAGTAAAGGTTTTTTGTCATCCCTTTGTTCAACTGCTCTAGATAATTGTGAAAGGGCTAAAACTGGAACAGATAATTCTTTTGCTAAAGCTTTTAATCCTTGTGTAATTTCAGAAATTTCCTGGACTCTTCCATCTTTATTAAAGTTTGTTCCTTTCATCAATTGAATGTAATCAATTACTATCATATCAAGACCATACTTTCTTTTGATTCTTCTTGCTCTGTTGCTAAGAGCTGCAATTGATATTGCTGGTGTTTCATCAATATATAGTGGAAGTTCTGCTATGTTTTTTGAAGTTTCAATAAACTTATCAAATTGTTCTTCTGTAATTTTTCCTCTCCTAATATCATTAGACTTAATTCTCGATTGTTCAGCAAGTATTCTAGTAGATAATTGCTCTGAGGACATTTCTAATGAAAAAAAAGCAATGCTAGACTTCTCACCTTTTTCTTGAATATTTTTTGCAGCATAAAATGCTATATTAGTTGCTAGAGCAGTCTTACCCATAGAAGGTCTGCCTGCTATTATAATTAAATCTGATTTATGCATTCCTCCCAATCTATCATCTAGATCTTTTAGACCAGAGGGAACTCCTACTATACCTTCTTCATTTTTGTATGCATTGGATGCCATCTCAATAGTTTGTTTCATTGCTTCATCAAATTTTACAATTGAAGAATTAAACGATCCATTTTCAGCCAAATCAAATAAAGATTTTTCAAAATTTACTATAATTTGTTGACCATCACTGTTTAAATCATTTAGCTTAGCAGAGTCGATCACGTTATCTGAAATTTTTATGAGTTCTCTTTTTACAAACAGATCATAAATAAGTTTTGAATATTCAATACTTTGTCTTGAAGATGTTGAAAATTTTGTAATCTTAACAAGATATTCAGGTATGTTCAATTCATCTTTTTCATTCTCAAAGTAATTTTTCAAAGTTATTGGATTTGCTAACATCCCTTTTGATATTAAGTTTTCAATAGCACTAAAAATTTTTTGATGCATTGGATCGTAAAAATTTTTATCTGAAATAATAATACTTATGTCGTCAAATATTTCGTTAGAAAGTAAAATAGAGCCTATAACTGATTGCTCTGCTTCAATATTATTTGGTAGTTCATCTAATTTATTTTTGACTATATTTATTGGTTGAGACACATATAGAAATTATAGAATAAATTAAAAAAAACAAATAATTTATATTATTGGGGAAAATTATGTATAATTATTTTGCTTCTTCTTGAGGCAATGTCTTAATTACAATCTGTGTTTGAACTTCTGGGTGTAAATTGATTAAAACGTCGAATTCTCCAAGAGATTTAATTTCTTTAGAAGGTTGAATTAAAGATGGATTAATCTTTACTTTGTCAAATTCATCTATAACTTTTGAAATTTCTGATGGCTTAACAGACCCATAAAGTTCTTTATTTTCAGTACTTAGTTTTTTTATTTCGTAAATTTTATCTTTAATTTTCTCGTGGATTTGTTTAGCTTCTTTTTTTCTGTCCTGATCTTTTTTTGACAAATCTTGTTTAATTTTTTCTACTTCTTTTATATTTTCTTTTGATGCAAATAGAGCCTTTTTTTTTGATATAAGAAAGTTTCTGGCAAACCCTCTTTTTACATCAATTATTTCTCCAATTGATCCAACTTTTCTTACATTCTCAAGTAAAATAATTTTCATTTTATATTAGTGCTAAGTTTCTTGCTCTTTTAACTGATAAAGATAATTCTCTTTGTTTCTTTTGACTTACTGATGTAATTCTTGATGGGAGTATTTTGCCGTTTTCCGAAACAAACTTCTTTAATAATTTTATATTTTTGTAATCAATTATTGGTGCACCTTTTCCGGAAAGAGGGCATTTTTTTTTAAATTTATATTTCTGATTTTGAAAAATACTTAATTTAGCAAAATTACTTTGTTTTGTTTTTTTTTTATTATTTCTTTTTTTCATAATATTTATTTATTAAGATCTTCCTTTTCTTCAGACTTTTTAAAATATTCAGTATCAAGGTCAAATTTCTTCACTCTCACTGTTAAATATCTCAGTAGATTTTTATCAATTTTTTCATTTTTCTCTAATTCAGAAATTATTTTTCCATCTGCTTTTATTTTAAAATGAATATAATTTCCTTTTTTATTTTTCTTTATTAAATATGATAAATTCATAAGTCCCCAGGTCTCAAGCTTTACAATATTTCCCTCATGTTTCTCAACAATTTTAGAATACTTTTCTTCTATTTGTTTGAGTTGGGCAGGGCTTATATCTTGCCTTGCTATAATTGTATGCTCATATAAGTTCATAATAATTCTTTCAAAAAAAAGAGGATATACTATTATAATATTTTAATTACAATATAAAAAATTAGGTTTCTGCGTATATTTTCTATGTTTTCTGTTTTATTTCCAGGACAAGGTTCTCAATCAGTTGGAATGGGCAAAGAACTATATGAAAATTTTGATTATATAAGAGATCTTTTTAAAGAGGCAGACGAGACCCTGAATTTGCCAATTAGTAAATTAATTTTTGAGGGACCTAATGAGTTATTAAACGAAACTGAAAATACGCAGCCTGCAATTTTTTTAGTTAGTTATGGAATTTATTGCACAATCAAAAAAGAAACAGATTTTGATTTTAAAAAAGCAAATTTTTTCGCTGGACACTCATTAGGTGAATATTCAGCACTAGCATGTTCTGGAGCAATAAATTTTAATGATACATTAAAACTTTTGAAAATTAGAGGAAAAGCGATGCAAAACTCTGCTCCCAAAAATGAAGGAGGTATGGTTGCTGTATTGGGTGAAGATATTAGCAAAATTTTAGATATAATAGAAAGTAACAAAAATATATTCACTTGTTATTTAGCAAATGATAATAGCAATGGACAAGTTGTTATAAGTGGTAAAACAAGTGATTTAGATAAGTTTATTTCTGAATTAAAAAAAATGAATATAAAGAATATTAAACTTCCAGTCTCTGCACCTTTTCATTGTGCTTTAATGAGCCCAGCAACAAAAATAATGAAAAAAGAAATTACAGAAACTAAATTTTTAAAACCTCAAAATTTAATTATTTCTAATGTCACAGCAGAACCAAGCAAAGAAGTTGAAACAATTAAAAATCTTTTAATTCAACAGATAGAAAAACCGGTCCGATGGAGAGAGAGTATCATAAACATGATAAATTACGGTAATCAAAAATTTATTGAAATAGGTCCAGGAAAAGTACTATCAGGACTAGTAAAAAGAATTGATAGAAATATTAAAACAATTCAAGTAAATAATATTCAAGATCTTGAAAATTTAAAAAATTTATGATTGACCTTAAAAATCTTAATATAATATTAACCGGTGCAACTGGAGTTATAGGAAATTCGATCTTAGAAAAAATAAACACATCTGGATGCAATGTAATAGCAACAGGAACAAACGAAATTAAACTAAAAAAAATTAAAGATAAATTTAAAAATGTTAATGTGTTAAAATTTGATATTTCAGACCATAATCAAATAGAGAAATTTGTTGAAGACTGCAGTAAAATCTTCTCTAATAAAATTGATATATTGATAAATAATGCTGGAATAACTCAAGATAATCTATCTATAAGAATGAAAGAGGAGGAATGGAAAAAAGTAATTGATATTAATTTATCCTCAACATTCTTTATTACAAAAAATGTTATCAAAAAAATGTTAAAAGAGAAAAATGGCAAAGTGATAAATGTCACATCCGTTGTAGGACACTCAGGAAATATTGGACAGGCCAACTATGCTGCATCAAAAGCAGGAATTATTGCTATGTCTAAAAGCTTAGCTTTAGAATATGGTAGAAAAAACATTAAAGTAAATTGTGTATCACCAGGTTTTATAATTTCAGAAATGACAGATAAAATAAGTGATGACCATACCGAATTAATGAAATCACGAATTTCTCTGAATAAATTTGGGAATCCAGAAGATGTGGCAAATGCAATAGCATTTTTAAGTTCAAACCTTTCAGATTATATCACAGGTGAAACTATACATGTCAACGGGGGTATGTATTTTAGTTGACAAAATTAATAAAATATTTATTAACAAATTAACTTAAAAGGAACAAAATGTCTGATGATATTTCTAGTAAAGTAAAAAAAATAGTTGCAGATCACTTGGGAATTGATGAGTCGAAAGTAAATGAGGAATCAAGTTTTATTGACGATTTGGGAGCAGATAGTTTAGATACAGTTGAACTAGTAATGGCTTTCGAAGAGGAATTTGGATCTGAGATATCTGATAGTGATGCTGAAAAAATTTTAACTGTGGGTGATGCAGTTAAATTTATAGAAAATAAAGCAAACTAGTTTTTACTTAAATGGCCGAAAAAAAAGCAGGAGTAATAGTTATATTATCATCTCCTTCTGGCGCAGGTAAAACTACATTAGTAAAAAAAATATCCTCAAGGAATAAATTTAAAATCTCAATATCTCATACGACTAGAAAACCTAGAAGCAATGAGAAAAACGGTCATGACTATTTTTTTGTAAATAATCAAGAATTTAAAAAACTGATTGATAGCAGAAAATTTTTAGAATACGCAAAAGTTTTCAAGAATTATTATGGATCGTTAAAAAAAACTGTAGTTGATAGTTTAAAAAAAGGAGAAAATGTTATATTTGATATAGACTGGCAAGGTACAAAGCAAATAAAGAATAAAAAATTAAAATATAAAATTTTAACAATATTTATCCTTCCCCCATCAAAAAAAGAATTGTTTAAGAGACTGCTAAGAAGAGACCAAAAAGACGAAAAAATTGCTAATGAAAGAATGAAACAGTTTAGAGATGACATTATGCACTGGAAAGATTATGACTATACAGTGATTAATGATAAATTAGAAAAATGTTATAAATTAATAATTAGTTTTATTAATAGTAAAAACAAAAAAAATAATACATTTAATTACAATAAAGAATTTATAAAAAACCATATTAAAAAGCTAATTAATTGAATCTTCATAAAGCTTACAAATCTTATAATAAGTAAGTTTATTTAAGTTTTGAGGTCGTGAGTTTAAATCTAAAAAAAGTTTTTTTGAAACTTCTTCAAAATTTTGAAATAAAAATTTTAATGGCTTTTTTATCATCTTACGTTTGTTACTAAAAAATATGTTGGTTATATGTTCTAAATTTTTAGGATCTTTTAATTTATAGAATTTTTTTTTTGGAGTAAAAACTAAGAGTGAGCTTTTAACTTTTGGTGGAGGGCTAAAGCTGTATGGATCAATATCAATTATTTTATCAATTTCCATTTTCCAATTAGACAAAATAGCTAGTCTGCCATAATTTTTAGTATTAGATTCTGCTATTATTCTTTCAGCGACTTCTTTTTGGAACATTAATATTAATTTTTCGCAAAATTTATCTAAGTTTTTAAGCTTTATCCATTTAGCTAAAATTTGGGTCGAAATATTGTAAGGCAAGTTTCCAAAAATAATCAAATTCTCCTTCATGTAATCTTCATAAGAAATTTTCATCATATCTTCATTTATAATTTCTATATTTTTTCCAAATTTTGTATTTAAAATTTTTACTAACCTCTCATCTTTTTCAATTGCAATAAATCTTTTTGGTTTTTTTTCAATTATTTTTTTTGTTAAAACCCCATTTCCTGGACCTACCTCAATTACTTCATTTTTGCTATTTATATTCGCAATCTTAATTATTAAATCTACTATTTTTTCATCTTTAAGAAAGTTTTGTCCTAAACTCTTCTTTTTAAAAAATGTCATTTAAGTCTATCTAAAAAGTTTAGAGCATAAAAAATTGAAGATGGATCTGACTTATTCTTTCCAAGCATTTCATGATTAGGACCATGATCTGGTGTTATTTTAATGAACGGTAAACCAATAGTTACATTGATTGCGTTAAATTTAAAAAGTGTCTTTGCTGGTGTTAAAACTTGATCGTGATACATGCCAACAACAACATCAAATTTCTTTATGTTATTTTTTAAAAAAAAAGTATCTGCTGGAATTGGTCCACTCACTTTTACTTTTTTTCTCTTCAGTAATTTTATTGCTGGTATGATCTCTTCTTTCTCCTCACCAAATTTTTCAATCGTTTCGCAGTGCGGATTTAATCCTAGTACAGCTATATTTGGACTCTTTTTAAAATTAATTTTATAGAAATTATTAATTTTTATTATTTTTGAAATGATTATTTTTTTTTTTACAAATTTGACAACATTTTTTAAAGGAATGTGAGTAGTAAGAGGTGAAACCGAGAGAGCTTCATTGTAAATTAACATGACTGGATTTTTTGAATTTGTTTTTCTGGCAATATACTCTGTAATTCCAGGATATTTTTTTTTTAAAAAATGAGTTTTAGAAATTGGTCCATTGATAAGTACAGTAGATTTATTTTTTTTTAGAATTTTAATACTTTCATTGAAGCATTTTTCAATATAAGTGTTTGAAGAATTTGAGATGGTTGTAAAGATTTTATCAAATTTAAAGTCAACATTTATTATATTTATAGATTTTGCTGATGACTCTTTGATATTATCTATTTGATTAAAACTCAAACTATATCCGAGATAATTCATTTGCTTTTCAATAAGTTTTTTACA
>CACJNE010000010.1 GCA_902594675.1 uncultured Pelagibacteraceae bacterium | reverse complement strand
ATCAGATGTAAAAAAATCGCTTAGACTAGAAAACGCTCTGGCAAATTTAGATTTTGTTATTAATTACAGAATTGAAAAGTTTGATAGTAATGAAATTATTTATAAAATTAATTATAGCGGTAATCCTAAAAGGTTTTTAAAAGACATCTTATTTTTTGATGTAAATATTGACACTTTTTCAACCAACTGGAAAGTAAAATGAGTGAGTTAAATCAATTACTTTTAGAATTTAATTACAAAACTAATTTTAATGAACATGATTTTTATTTATCAAAAAGTAATTCGAATGCATTTAATTTAATAAACAGATGGCCAGACTGGGATAAAAAAATAATTAATATATCTGGTGAAAAATTTTCTGGAAAAAGTCATCTAGCTAGCATTTTTAAAATAAAATCTAAAGCCTATATGCTCAATGGAAAAAATATAAATAATTCAATCTTTAAAAATCTAAAATTATATGAAAATATAATTATTGATGATTTTGATGCGTGTAAAGAGGAAGAAATTCTTTACTCAATTTTTAATTTAGTTGACCAAGATAATAAATATATGTTGATCAATTCATTAAAGCCTATAAATGAAATTAAATTCAATCTACCTGACTTAGTCTCAAGGTTAAAAAATTGTATTTATGTTGAAATTGAAAATCCGGATGATGAATTACTTTTTGCTATAATATTGAAGAATTTCTCTGATCGTCAGATTAAAATAGAAAAAAAAATTGTTAATTTCATCATTAGCAGAATTGATAGATCTTATAGAAAAATTGATGAATTTATATATAAGATTGACGAATTAAGTTTAAAAAAAAAAAAACCAATAAACATAAAAACAATAAAAGAGATTTTGTAAATTGAAAAGATATAGAACTCACACATGTGGAGAATTAAATAGGTCACATAAAAAAAAACAAATTACTTTATCTGGATGGATCAATAAAAAAAGAGATCATGGGAATTTGTTATTTGTTGATTTAAGAGACAACTATGGAATTACTCAATGTGTAATAGATAAAAGTAATGAAATATTCAAGCAAATTGAAAAAATACCTCTAGAGACAGTAGTTAAACTTATTGGAGTGGTTGTAGAGAGATCAAAAGAAACAGTAAATAAAAATATTTCAACTGGAGAAATTGAAGTTAAAATTTTAAATATAGATATTTTGGGAGAAACTAAAGAATTACCTATGCCAGTTTTTTCTGATCAAGAATATTCTGAGGAGATTAGACTTAAATACAGATTTTTGGATTTAAGAAGAAAAAAAATACACCAAAATATTATTTTAAGATCAAAAGTAATTTCTTTTATTAGAAATGAGATGCAAAAGGTTGGATTTTTAGAATTTCAAACTCCCATATTGACTTCATCAAGCCCAGAGGGTGCGAGGGATTTTCTTGTTCCAAGTAGACTAAATCCAGGAAAATTTTACGCTTTACCTCAAGCTCCACAACAATTTAAGCAACTGATAATGGTATCTGGATTTGATAAATATTTTCAAATTGCACCTTGTTTTAGAGATGAGGATGCTAGAGCAGATAGAAGCCCTGGAGAATTCTATCAATTAGACCTTGAAATGTCTTTTGTTGAACAAGAAGATATTTTTGATGTAATTGAAACTTTATTTTTGAAATTATTTAAAAAATTTAGTAATAAAAAAATACTTCATGAAAAGTTTCCAAGAATTTCTTTTGAAGATGCAATGTTAAAGTACGGATCTGATAAACCTGACTTAAGAAATCCTTTAGAGATATCCGATTTAACAAGCATTTTTGAAAGAGAGGATGTTAAGTTTGATATTTTTAAAAAGTTAGTGAAGAATGGTTCAATTGTAAGATCACTTACAACTAAAAATACAAAAGACAAGCCTAGAAGCTTCTTTGATGGTATTGATAAATGGGCAAAAGAGCAAGGTTCATCTGGTCTTGCCTATTTTACTTTAGAAAAAGAGGATAAAGTTAGTGCAAAAGGGCCAGTTGGTAAATTTTTTTCAGAAAATTCATTATTGGAGATTATGAAAATAACTAAATCAAGTATTGGGGATACAGTTTTCCTCTCATGCGGAAAAAAAAATGATGTAGAGAAAATATTAAGTATAGCAAGAAATAAAATAGCAGAGGATTTAGATTTAATTGATAACGATACCTTTTCATTTTGTTGGATAATTGACTACCCTATGTTTGAAATTGATGAAATTACGAAAAAAATAAAATTTAGTCATAATCCTTTTTCTATGCCCCAAGGAGAATTAGACAAATTAGACCTTATAAATCCACTAAACCTCAAAGCTTATCAGTATGATATTGTTTGTAATGGAATTGAATTATCTTCGGGAGCTATAAGAAACCATGTTCCTGAATTAATGTACAAGTTATTCGAAATTGCTGGTTATTCTAAAAATGATGTTGATAGTAAATTTAGCGGAATGATAAACGCATTAAGTTACGGAGCCCCACCTCATGGAGGTATAGCACCAGGAATTGATAGAATTGTTATGCTTCTCGCAAATGAAAAAAATATAAGAGAGGTTACAATGTTTCCAATGAATCAAAACGCTCAAGATTTGATGATGAATGCACCATCTAAAGTTTCTGATGAACAATTAAAAGAATTAAACTTAAATATTAAAAAAAACAGTTAATTATTTTTTTCCTTTAAGATTTATCCTTATATCTGACAAATCGACAAATTTTTTTTTATAATTACTTCTTACAAAACCTTTGCTAGTTATATCTTTTACTAGTTTTAAAAATTGAGTTTTATCCTCACTGTTATTTTCATCTAAACCAGTTTCATCCAAACTATCAGATCCACCTATTGATGGAGTATGAGCCAAATCTTCTCTGTTCAAATATGATATAGCCAACTCTCTAAATATATAATCTAGAATTGAAGTTGCACTTAGTATCCTATCATTTCCAAATACCTTCCCAGAAGGTTCAAATTTAGTATCTACAAAAGCATTTACAAACTCATCCAATGGAACTCCATATTGCAAACCAAGAGAAACAGCAATTGCAAAGTTATTCATTGTTGCTTTTACAAGTTCCCCTTCTTTGCTTGTATCTATAAATATTTCTCCTATCTTGCCATCCTCATATTCGCCAGTATGTAGATATACTTTATGATCACCGATAGAAGCTTTTTGTATATATCCCTTTCGTCTATCGGGCATACTAAATCTTCGACTATTATCTTTTATATTTCTGGATAAAATTTCTTGATTTACATTGAGGCTATTTTTTTGACTTGGTTTAGCATTGTTTTGTTCAAATACATTTGTCTCATTTTTTGCAATTTTTTCCAAATTTTTAGTTTTTCTATTATCTAATTTTACGTCCAAAATCTCAAATTTACCGTCTTCTCTTTTTTCAATATTTTGCATGTTTTTTTCATCAATATTATCTAGGTAATGACTTACCTTAAAACTACATGTGTAATAAGTTTCAACTAAATATTTTGCCATTAAATTTTCTTATTTATTTATAAAAATGAATCTTAAAGATATAATATATATAGAAATTTAAAAATTTAGTCTAACTGTATTTTTACAATTCTAAATTGAAAAAAAAATAAAATTATATGTTGACAATATTTAAACAAATTTTCACATGGTGGAATCAACAGACTTTTGGAACAAGGTTACAAATACTTGTTTCTGGAAAATTAGTTGGACAAGACAAAAATGGAAATAAATATTATGAAAGCAAATCAGGAAAAAGATGGGTAATATACAATGGTGAAGTTGAAGCATCAAAAATACCAAACGAATGGTACTCATGGATGCATCATATTAACAATAAAATAGAAAATGACCACGATTTAAAAAAATATGATTGGCAAAAAGATCATTTATCTAACCAAACAGGTTCAAGTAATTCTTATCACCCAAAGAAATATAATAATGCTGTCAAAAAAAAATATAAAAGTTGGAAAAATTAATTTTTTAGTAATAACAATTTTTTCTATTCTCATAACTACTAATATTTTAGCAGAAAATATGCCAGTAAGTGAAACAATTGCTGAAATAAGTATTCTTGATAAAGTAAGTTCAAAAAATACCAATATTAAAATGCAGGTAGGAAAAGATTTTATTTTTCAGAATTTAAATATAAAGGTTTTAAAATGTTATAATTCTAAATTTGATGATGATCCAGAAGTCACAGCTTTTATGCAAGTAATGGATATGACTGTTTCAAATAATGATAAAGTTTTTGTCTTTAATGACTGGACATTCGCATCAAGTCCATCTATTAAACCTTTTGATCATCCCGTTTATGATGTTTGGTTAAAAAAATGCTATAGTTAAAGAATCTTTTCTTTATCTAGCCAACTGACATTAAAGTCAGAGTTAATAAATTTTTTATTATTAAGTACCAATTTATGAAGTTCAATCGTAGTGGTTATACCTTCAATTACAAATTCATCAAGTGATCTTAACATTCTCTGAATCGCTTCTTCTCTATTTCTTCCATGGGTAATTACTTTGCAAACCATACTGTCATAGTAAGGTGTAATTTTATAGCCCTGATAAATTGATCCATCCACTCTTGTTCTAAAACCAGATGGTTGATGACACATTCCAATTTTACCAGGTGAGGGTTGAAAATTGTTACTTGGATCCTCCGCATTAATTCTACACTCTATGGCATGACCTCTTGGATTAATATCAGTTTGTTTTAGCGCTGTTTCTCCAGAAAAAGCTATCCATATTTGTTCTTTAATAATATCTATACCAGTAACCATTTCTGTTACAGGGTGTTCAACTTGAACTCTAGTATTCATTTCTAAAAAATAAAATTTTTCATCTTCATATATAAATTCAACTGTTCCAGCACCTTCGTAACCAATTTGGCTTACCATACTTATAGT
The DNA here is from genome assembly GCA_902594675.1 of uncultured Pelagibacteraceae bacterium. Classification (GTDB taxonomy): domain Bacteria; phylum Pseudomonadota; class Alphaproteobacteria; order Pelagibacterales; family Pelagibacteraceae; genus Pelagibacter. The sequence goes on along the minus strand of CACJNE010000010.1, from coordinate 45,960 downwards.
TTTTTCAAATAAATCTTTTCTAATACTTTTATTTAATACTGGACTAGGGGTTTCTTCGATAAGCTTTTGGTGTCTTCTTTGAACTGAACAATCTCTCTCGTGCAAATGTACTGTTCTATTTTTTCCTGATAAAACTTGAACTTCAATATGTCTAGGATTTTGAAAGAATTTTTCAATATAAACTTCATCATTGCCAAAAAATTTTTTTGCCTCTTGTTTTGCTGTTAAAAAAAGATTTTCAAATTCTTCAATCTTATTTACAATTTTCATTCCTTTTCCACCACCACCACCTGAAGCTTTAATAAGAATAGGAAAACCTACTCGCTGACATATTTCTCTTGCTTCACTTATATTCTTTATACCTCCATCAGAACCCTCAATTACTGGTAATCCATATTGTTTTGCAACTTTTTTTGCTTCAATTTTATCTCCCATCATTTTAATTAGATTAGATGAGGGACCAATAAATTTTATATTATTTTCTTCTAATATTTTTACAAATTCAAAATTTTCCGATAAAAATCCGTATCCAGGATGAACAGCTTCAGACCCAGTAAGTTCAATAGCTGACATAATTGCAGGAATGTTTAAATAACTAAGTGCTGGTTGGTGTGGTCCAACACAAATACTCTCATCTGCTAATCTAACATGCATACTATCTCTATCTACATCGGAATGTATGGCTACAGTAGAAATTCCCCATTCTTTGCAAGCTCTAATTATTCGAACTGCTATTTCACCTCTGTTAGCAATAAGTATTTTTTTAAACATTGAATTAATCGAGGATCACAATAGTCTGTCCAAACTCTACTGGCTGTCCATCTTCAACACTAATTTCTTTTACTAAACCATCTAACGGACTTGGTACATGGTTCATAGTTTTCATAGCTTCAACAATCATCACAGTGTCACCTTTTTTGATTTTTTGACCAACTTCAATGAATTTTTTACCACCAGGTTCAGGTGCAAGATATGCTGTACCAATTATAGGAGAAGTTATCTTTTTTATAGTAGCACTTGAAACTTGCTCTTGTTTGATTTTATTTTCCTGAGTAGTTATTAAAGCTTCATGGTTTCTAGATACTCTAGATTTTGAGACCTTAACCTTGACATCTTTTTCAGTGTACTCGATTTCTGTAAGATTGAACTCATCAAGATAATCATTTAACTCTTTAATTATATTTTTATTAATTTTCATTTTTTAAGATTTCATGCATAGAATTTATGGCTAAAATATAGCCATTTATACCTAGTCCGCAAATTAAACCGGTAACAACTGCGCTAATAAGAGACTTATGTCTAAAATCCTCTCTTTTGTATATGTTTGATATATGAACTTCGATAATAGGTTTTTTAAAAATACTTAAAGCATCTCTTATAGCAACAGACGTATGACTATAACCTGCTGCATTAATAATTATTCCATCATATGTTTTTCTGGAGTCTTGTATAATGTTTACAATATCTCCTTCAACGTTTGATTGTTGGACATCTATATTTATATTCAGATCTTTAGCTCTTTTTTGACAAATTTCCTCAAGATATTTATAATCCTTGCTACCATATTGAGTTTGTTCTCTTTCACCTAATAGATTAATATTAGGCCCATTAATAATTATAATTTTACTCATTAAAACCTTATATTATATGAATAAAAAAAATAAAATAAAAATTGTAGTTAATGGCAGGCGTTTAACAGTAAATTTTAAATTTTCTATAAAAAATCTAATCGAAAAGTTAAAAACTCCGATTGATAAAGTTGCTATAGAATTAAATGAGGAAATAGTTGATAAAAAAAAATTAAATAAAATTTTTTTAAAAAATAAAGATAAAATAGAAATTGTTCATTTTATAGGTGGTGGTTAGTGAAACTGGATATTTTAAAAATAGCAAATAAAAAATTTAAATCTAGACTAATAGTTGGAACCGGAAAATATAAGAATTTTTTTGAATGTTCTAAAGCAATCAAAATCTCTGGTGCTGAGATAGTTACAGTTGCTGTTAGACGAGTAAATATATCCGATCGATCCAAGCCCTTACTGATGGATTACATTGACCCAAAAAAAATTATGTATTTACCAAATACAGCTGGATGTTTTACTTCAAAGGATGCTTTAAGAACGTTAAGGCTCGCAAGGGAAATTGGAGGCTGGAAAATAGTCAAACTCGAGGTCTTAGGAGACAAAAAAAACTTATTTCCAGATATGATTGAAACTTTAAAATCAACAGAGGTTTTAACTAAAGAGGGATTTAAAGTTATGGTTTATTGTAATGATGATCCTTTAATGTGTAAAAGATTAGAAAATGCTGGAGCTTCAGCTATAATGCCTTTAGCAGCACCCATTGGTTCAGGTTTAGGAATTCAAAATAAAACAAATATAAAAATTTTAAGACAGCAAACTAAGGTTCCACTAATAATCGATGCTGGAATAGGACAAGCATCAGATGCTGTGCAAGCAATGGAGATGGGATGTGATGCTGTATTAATAAATACGGCTATAGCAAAAGCCAAAAACCCATTCCAAATGGCTGAGGCAATGAAATATGCAGTAATCTCTGGAAGAAAATCTTTTCTTTCAGGACGGATATTGCCAAACCTTAAAGGTTCACCCTCAACTGTAAAAAAAGGATTAATTTAATTTTTTTTTTTTAAATTTTTTTTTTTCTTAAATTTTTTTCTTTTAAAATTAGTTTTTCTCTCTTTTTTTTGCTCTTGATTTTTATTGGACTTTTCCTCGATAATTTTTTGTAAATTCTCAATTTTTTCAACATTCTCTAATACTTTATTAAGTTTTGATTTAAATTCTATTGTGTAGTCTTGCAAACCAAATCCAATACCAGTATTCAAATTAATTTTTATCTTATTTTTTTTCTTAAAATATTTTAAATCTTCAGAAAAATAATTTTCTATAAAATCCTTGATTTTTTCATTTATTGTAACCTCTACCACTTTAGCGTTTGTTTCAAACGTCTTAATTTCAATTAATTTAATTATCTTTAATGCTAGAGTTTCATTGGTTAATTTGATTGACCATTTGATATTACTTTCCCTTAATCTTTGTCTCGACATTTCAAGCAATCCAAAGTTACTAATTCTTCCAATCTGAATTCTTGCTCTATCATTTCTACACCTTTCTTTTAATCTTCTTTCAACTTGTTTACGATTATTAAAACTAAGCATATCAATAAAATCAATTATTATTAAGCCAGACAAATCTCTAATTTTAATCTGTCTTGCTATCTCTTCTGCTGCTTCGAGATTAGTGTCTAGAGCAGTACTTTCTACGTTTTTTTGTTTGATAGATTTACCAGAGTTAATATCTATTGATACCAAAGCCTCTGTTGGATTTATTACTAGATAACCTCCAGAGCTAAGTTTGACTTCTGATTTAAAAATTTCAAAAAGTTTTTTTTCAATATTTTCTTTAAAAAATAATGGAATTTTTTCTCTAAATTTTTTTACTTTTTTTAATTGTTTAGGCATCATAAGTTTCATATAATTTTTTGCTTTTTGGTACCCTTCATTACCTTCTACAATTATACTCTGTGTTTCATCATCATACATATCTCTTATACTTCTTTTTATAATGTCGCTTTCTTGGTGTATCAGAGAGGGCGCTATAGAATTAAGTGCATTATCTTTTATTGAGTTCCAAATTGTAATTAAATTTTTTAGATCGCCATCTATTTCATTTTTTGTTTTATTAGAACCTGCGGTTCTAACTATGATTCCCATTTCTTTTGGAATCTCAATTTCATTTAATATTTTTCTTATTTTTTTTCTATCACCAGGGTTAAATATTTTTCTTGATATTCCTCCGCCTTTAGCGGTATTTGGCATTAAAACTATATATTTTCCTGCAATACTAATAAAAGTACTTAATGCTGCTCCTTTAAACCCTCTTTCATCCTTAAGAACTTGTACAAGTATTACTTGATTTGGTTTAATAACCTCTTGAATTTTATATCTTTTTGATGGAAATTTTTTTTCATTGTTTTTATTATATTTATTTTCATCCTCTGTTTTTTCAACTGGATCATCCAGCTTAATTTCTTCATTACCCTCCAAAATCTGATTTTCATTATTTTCACTTTCCTTAGATAGTTCCTCTCTGACTTTTTCTTCCTCTTTTTTAATTTTTTCTAAATCAGATTGTGGAAGCTGATAATAATCAGATTGAATATCGTTAAATGATAAAAAACCATGCCTCTCTCTCCCAAAATCAATAAATGCGGCCTGCAATGAGGGTTCTATTCTACTTACCTTGCCAAGATAAATATTATTTTTAATTAATGTGTTGTTTATGCTCTCATATTCGTAATCTTCGATATGATTATCGTTTTTAAGAACAACTCTCGTTTCATTCGGATGCGATGCATCGATATATAAATTTTTTGACATAATTTTTGATTATTTTTCATTAGTTTTTTTAAATTAGGTGCCTTAACTTTAACAAATTCGATCAATAATTTAAACTAAAATGAGTAAATTATTTAAACACTTATTCTTGTTCCTTATCCTACTTTCTTTGATAACTTTAATATTTATATTTTCAATTTTATGGTCGTATTCAAATAAATTACCAGATTATAAGTTTTTAAAAAATTACAAGCCTCCTGTTTCAAGTAAAGTATATTCAGGAAATGGAGTATTAATTAGTGATTTTTCAACTGAAAAAAGAATTTTTATCCCATACAACGCTATACCAAATAAAATAGTTCATTCGTTTTTATCCTCTGAGGACAAGAATTTTTTTAAACATCCTGGTGTTGACGCAAAAGGAGTTGTAAGAGCAATTAAAAATAACATCTTTAATTTAATAAAATCCAATAGGCTAGAAGGAGCGTCTACTATTACTCAACAAGTAGCTAAAAATTTTCTTTTATCTAACGAAGTAAGTTTAGATAGAAAAATAAAAGAGGCAATTTTAGCATTTAGAATTGAAAGAGCTTTATCAAAAGAAAGAATTTTAGAATTATATTTGAACCAAATTTATTTAGGAGAAGGATCATATGGTATAGCATCTGCTAGTTTACGATATTTTGATAAACCAATAAGTGAATTAAATTACTCAGAGTCTGCATTGTTAGCAGCACTACCTAAAGCTCCAAGCAAATATAATCCTTATAAAAATAAAAAATTGGCAACTTATAGAAGAAATCTAGTAATTAAAAATCTTTATGAAAATTCCTATATATCTAGAGAAAAATATAAAGAATTAATAGATACAAAAATTGTTTTAAAAAAAAGAAAAAGAATTTTTTTAGAAGATACAAGATATTTTGTTGAGGATATTAGAAAAAAAGTAATTGAAGATTATGGATATGATAAAGTTCATAAACAAGGTTTTAATATTAAAACACCAATTAATTTGGAACTTCAAAAGTTAGCTGCATCATCATTGAGAAAAGGTTTATTGGACTATGATAAAAGAAAGGGTTGGCGTGGTCCAATAGATAATCGCAAGAACAAAGATTGGTACAAGGATTTAGATAAATTTAAGTTAGAAAAAACAATTGGCTGGGAAATTGCAATTGTTAAAAGAATAGATAAATTTGAAACCGTAATTCAAACTTCAAATAAAGAAAATGGAGTCATAAATTTTGAAGATATCAACTGGACTAGAAAAGAATTTAACAAAATTTTTAAAATTAATGATTTAATTTATGTAAAAAAAATTTCTGATGGTATATTTAGTTTAAGACAATTACCAAGTGTCAATGGAGGAATTGTTGTAATGGATCCTTACAGCGGTAGAGTTTTAGCGATGTCTGGTGGTTTTAGTTTTAAAAAAAGCGAATTTAATAGAGTATCCCAAGCTAAGAGACAACCAGGATCTGCTTTTAAACCATTTATTTATGCTTTAGCTTTAGAAAATAATTATACACCATCTTCTTTAATTCTGGATGCCCCGATTGTTTTAAATCAAGGAGAAGATTTAAAAATGTGGAAACCCGAGAATTATGGTAAAAAGTTTTATGGTCTTTCTACATTAAGATCTGGTGTTGAAAAGTCTAGAAACCTAATGACAGTTAGGATTTCACAAGAATTGGGCATAGATAAAATTATAAATTTTTCAAAAAAACTAAATATTTATGAAAATCCTGATGAGCTATTGTCAGTGTCTTTGGGTTCTGCGGAAACAACTTTGTTAAATATCACAAGTGCTTACTGTTCATTTGTAAATGGTGGTAAATTAGTTTCACCTATAATTATTGACAGAATTCAGGATAGTGAAGGAAACACTATTTTTAATAATGAAAAAAGATTTTGTGAAAATTGTGATAAAATTTCATTTGAAGGGAATAACATACCAAAAATAAAAAGTAATTTTAAGCAAATCTTTTCTTCCCAAACCGCATATCAAATGACTTCGATACTAGAAGGTGTTATTCAAAGAGGTACTGGAAAACGTCTGCGTGATTTAAATTTACAACTTGCTGGAAAAACAGGTACGACAAATAACAATACTGATACTTGGTTTATAGGATTTACATCAAATTTAGTAGTCGGGGTTTATGTAGGATATGACAATCCTAAAAGATTAGGAAATTATGAAACAGGCTCTAAAACAGCACTTCCAATATTTAAAGAGTTTATAAAAAAAGCAGTAAATAATTATGAGGCAAGACCTTTTAAAATTGCAAAAGGAATAAAAATGATGGTAATTGATGCTGAAACTGGAAAAAAAGCAGATTTTGGATCAAAAAAAACTATTATTGAGTCATTTAAGAAAGAAAAATTTGAAAATCAAACATTTATTAGTAATGATGATCGTAATTATAATAAATTAAAAAAAAATATTTTAAAATTTTATTAATGGATCAAGAAGTAGAAAAATTTAAATCTGAAGTAATTAAAATTAATCAGAGAATTAAGGAGTTTCTTTGAAACACAAAATATTCAATTAAAAAGAAACCAACTTAACACTCTTATAGAAGATCCAAAATTTTGGAATGATCGAAAAAAAGCTGAAAAAATATTAAAGGAAAAAAAGAGTTACGACAATTTATTGGATACTCATAATCAATCAGAGAATGAGATAAGCGAACTATATGATATTTTTCTACTAGCTAGGGAGGAAAACGATAAACAACTAATTCAGGAAATCCTAGAAAAATTCGTAAATTTAAAAAAAAATTTTAAAAAGTTAGAAATCAAATGTTTTCTTTCAAACGAGAATGATACATTAGATAGTTATTTAGAATTTCATGCAGGTGCAGGTGGTACAGAAAGTCAAGATTGGGCTCAAATGCTTAGGCGAATGTATATGAAGTGGGCCTCTGATCGAGGTCACAATGTAGAATTAATTAGTGAACATAAAGGCGATGAAGCTGGTATAAAATCTTCAGTTATAAAAATCTCTGGAGAATACATTTATGGTTTTTTAAAAACTGAATCAGGAATACATCGTTTGGTAAGAATTTCACCTTTCGACTCAGGTGCAAGAAGACATACTAGTTTTGCAAGTGTTTGGGTCTATCCAGTTATTAACGAGGATATAGATATTGAGGTATTAGAAAAGGATTTAAGAATTGACACTTATAGGTCAAGTGGGGCAGGCGGACAACACGTTAATACAACAGATAGTGCAGTAAGAATTACTCATTTACCAAGTAAAATTGTTGTTCAATGTCAAAATGAAAGATCACAACACAAGAATAAAGAAACTTGTATGAACATGCTTAAAGCAAGACTTTATGAACATGAAATTCAAAAAAGAAAAAAAGAAAGTGATGACATTGAAAGCTCAAAATCAGAAATAGGTTGGGGACATCAGATAAGATCATATGTTTTGCACCCATATAGAATGGTTAAAGATAACAGAACAAATTATGAAAATTCAAATCCAGATAAAGTATTAGATGGAGAAATTGATGAATTTTTAGAAAACTCTTTATATAAAATAAATGCGTAAGAAAATTATTATTACCAGTGTAACTACTTTAATTATTCTTTTAACATGTTTAACTTATTTAAGTATATATGGAATAAAAACAGAAAAATTAAATAATTTTATAAATAATAAACTAAAAGATTATAACCCAAAATTAACACTTCAGATTGAAGAAGTTTTTATTAAATTAAATCTAAGTAAATTAGCTATTAATGTAAACACAAATAACGCAAATTTAATTGCCGAAACCTATCCGATTAAAATTTCTAAAATTGATATAAATTTAAACTTAATTAAATTTTTAAAAAAAGAAAACTCAATAAAAAATATTAAAATTAAATCTTCAAACAATTTTATAAAAGACGTTACTTCTTTTTTAAATGTGATTGATTTTAATTTAGTCAGATACGTATTTTATAGTCAGATAAATAAAGGGTTACTAAATTTTGAATTAGATGCTAAATTTGATGATTTAAGTCAGAATGTAAAATCTTACGTCTTCTCAGGTTCAGTAAATGATGCAAAATTAAATATACCAGGATATGATAACCTTGAAGATATTAATTTTAAATTTCAAACACAGAATAAGATAACAAAAATTACAAATTTAAGATTTATTTATCAGAATATTGGTTTTGTATCTAAAAGTTTAGAGGTAAAACAAGATGAATCAAACATATATTATGTCAAAGGAGATGTAGAAAATACTAAAGCATTAATAAACCCAAATTTAATATTTAAATTTTTAAATATAAAACAACTTTATTTATCCGATAAAGACATTTTACTTAATAGTAAAAATTTTTTTTCATTCAAATATAATAAGAATAAGAAAATAAAAAATTTAAAAATTGAGTCAGTTTTAAATTTCGACGAAATCTATTTAAATAATAAATATCAAAATATTATTTTTTTAAAAGACGGACAAATTAATTCAAAATTTGAAAATGAGCAATTAACTGCAGACATTGTATCAAAATTTGTTTTTTCTGATGACTTAAAATCAAATAATGACTACAAAAATAACAATTTAAAACTGCAATTAAACAGTAAAAAAAAAGAAAAAATTCAGATAAACGGAAGCATAAGCAATAGAAAAACGCTTTTAGATCCTAAAATTTTTCTAAATCTTCTGAAAATAGACTCTGAAATTCTATCTGGTCAAAAAATAAATGCTAAGACTGAAAATAACTTTAAATTTGAACTTCATAACAACAAAATAGAGAATTTTATTTTAAATTCTGAAATAGATTTAGATAAATTAGAGCTTAATAAAAAAATCCAAGACATTATATATTTAAAAAATATTAAAAGTAAATTTACTTTTGGGGATAAACTATTAACTGTTGACCTAAAAAGCAATTACTCATTTTTCGATAAAAATTTAAATAATGACTCGCAAAGTAATATTTTCAATTTTAAATTAAATAAAAATGACACTGAAATCTCAGATGTAGAAATATTTGTTCAGACTGATAATAATTCTATAGATATAAAAGATTTAAAAAAATATTTAAATTTCAAAAATCAATTTAGTTTCATTGAAGATCAAATAATAAATTTAAACTCAAATTTTATAATAAATGCATCACTTGATAGTAAATTGGATCTTAAAAAACTTGCTGTAAGATCAAATTTAAATTTTGATAATTTAAATATTAATTATAAATCAGATAATCTTAAAAAATATTTAAGAAACTACAGAAACAAATTTACTGTTAAAAATCCAGAAATCTCATTCGAATACTCTAACAATTTAATTAATTTTCAATTAGATGGAAAATATTTATTTAAAGATAAAGAAGATAACCTTCTTATTCGTTTTACAGGTAATAAAAATAATTTTGAACTTTATTCCTTAGTAAATCTTGATAATAGTTTGTTAAAAATTGATGAAATACAATATATAAAGAAAAAAAATATTCCTGCAAAATTAGAAATTCTCGTAAATACTTTTAAAAATGGTTTAATACTAAAAAAAATTGATTTTACAGAAACTAAAAATTTTATATCATTAAATAATCTTTTATTATCTCATGATTTAAAAATATTGAATGTAGATAATGTCAATGTAAACTTCGAAAACGATAAGGGTGTAAAAAATAATTTTAGCATTAAAAGAAATTCAAATAATTATAATTTAGTTGGAAACCACTTAGATGGGGAAAAAATAATTGAAAGATTATTAAAAAGAAAAAATCAAAATATATTTTCAAGTTTATTTGATAATATTACCACGTCAGTGAAATTGAATATCGATAAAATATATATTGAAAAAAATGAATATCTTAAAAATTTAGAAGGTGAATTAGATTTTAAAAATAGCAAATTAATGTTTGCAAAAATTAATGCTGTTTTGGAGAATGTAAGTAAATTTTCTTACTCTCTAAGAACAACAACGAAGAATGAAAAAATCACAAATATTTTCATTGAAAAACCAAGACCATTTATAAATAATTATAAATTTATAAAAGGTTTTGAGGAAGGTGAATTAAAATTAAACTCAATCAAAATTGATAATAGTTCAAGATCTAACCTTAAAATTACTAATTTTAAAGTTAAAGAAGTACCAGTTTTAGCAAAAATACTTACGCTTGCGTCCTTGCAGGGAATTGCAGATCTCATGACTGGTGAAGGAATAAGATTTGACGAATTTGAAATGGATTTTAAGACAAGAAATAATCTTACAGAAATAGAAGAGATGTATGCAATTGGACCTGCAATTTCAATAATGATGGACGGCTACATCGAGGAAGACAGGATAACAAGTTTGAAAGGAACATTAGTTCCAGCAACGACAATAAATAAAACAATTGCTAAAATTCCTCTTCTTGGTGATATCTTAGTAGGAAAAAAAAGTGGTGAAGGTATATTTGGAGTAAGTTTTAAAATTAAGGGACCACCTAAAAACTTAAAAAGTACAGTTAATCCAATAAAAACATTAACTCCAAGATTTATAACAAGAACTTTAGATAAAATTAAAGGGAATTAATTTGTAATTTTAAAATGTTTTTTCTTACCTATTGATAATTTTACAAAACCTCTTTCAGAAAACAATTTTTGGTTAATAATATATTTCTCGTCTTTTATGCTTTGATTATCTATTTTAATAGCGTTTGATTTAATTAATCTTCTTATCTCAGATTTTGATACATCTTTATTCACATAAGATATTAGATCTACTATATTTTTTGACAATATATAGTTATCTAATTTTATCCCTGGGAGACTTTCACCTGAGGAATTTTCTTTAAAAATATTTTTTGCAAGTTTATCAGATTTTTCAGCTTCTTTTTTTCCATGCAGCATTTCCGTTGTTTTATTTGCCAGTAAAATTTTTAATTCATTTATATTTTTATCTTTTATATGATTTATTTCTTCTAAAGATAAATCAGTAAACATTTTTAAAAATTTCAATACATCTCTATCATCTGTATTTCTCCAGAATTGCCAATAATCGTACGCTGACAATAAATCCTTATTTAGCCATATTGCGCCTTTTTCGGTTTTTCCCATTTTAGTTCCTGATGCTAAAGTTATAAGTGGAGTGGTCAAACCAAATGTATGATTTCCAGTTTCTCTTTTAATAAGTTCTACCCCATTTATTATATTACCCCATTGGTCTGATCCACCAATTTGTAATTTACAATTATTTGACTTGTTAAGTTCATAGAAATCATAAGCTTGCAAAATCATATAATTAAATTCCATATAACTTAATGATTGTTCTCTCTCCAATCTCAATTTTACACTATCAAATGTTAACATTTTATTAATCGTAAAATGTTTACCAATATCTCTTAAAAAATTAATATAATTAAGCTTACTTAACCACTTATAATTATTAACAAAAATAGGTTTTAATTTTTTATTTTTAGTTTTAAGAAAAATTTTAAAAACTTTTTTTATATTATTAATATTACTCTCTATTTGTTTCTCAGAGAGAATTTTTCTAGTTTCTTCTTTTCCGGAAGGATCCCCAATTCTTGTTGTTCCTCCACCCAATAGTACAATTGGTCTATGCCCGTGTTTTTGTAATAGTCTAAGGCACATTATTTGCATTAAACTACCAACATGAAGGCTTGGAGCCGTACTATCAAATCCAATATATGCATTAACACTTTCCCTATTTAATGAATCTGATAGTTCTAATTCATTAGTACATTGATAGAAGTACCCTCTATCTTTAAATTCTTTTAAAAAATTATTCATAGTGCTGTAATTATACAATATACATATTTCAGTAAAAAAAAATAAGAATGGCAAAAAATTTATCTGCACTTGGTTTTATGAGTGGTACATCTGGTGACGGTGTAGATGCCTCAGTTATAGATTCTAATGGTAAAGACATTATTAATATAAAGTATAATAGATTTGATCCTTATCCCATCAGCCTTTCAAAAAGAATTCACAAAGTGAAAGAAAGAGTCTCAAAAATTCAAGATTTATTAAAATATTCTCTAGAAGTTAAGGAATTAGAGAGAGAAATCACTGATTTTCATATAGATATAGCCATAAAGATTCTTAAAGAAATTGATTACGACCTAATAGGTTTTCATGGTCACACTATTTATCATAATTCAGATGAAAAAATTTCTAAACAAATTGGCCTTGGCGCACATTTATCAAAAAAAACTAATAAGACTGTAGTATACGATTTTAGACAAAATGATTTAAAAAATGGTGGAGAGGGCGCACCTTTATCGCCTGTTTATCATCTTGCACTTGTCAAATCTTTATATAATAAAAAAAAATTAAAATTACCAATCTCAATATTAAATATTGGAGGAATTGCAAATATTACTGAAATCAATGATGAATTTAAAATTTCTAGCAGGGACATAGGTCCAGGAAATTGTCTAATTGACATGTGGGTAAGAAAAAATTCTAAAAAATTATATGATGAAAATGGAAATTTAGCAAAGAAAGGAAAAACAGATAAATTTATTTTCGATCAATATTTAGATAATTATTACTATAGTAAGATCGGCTTTAAAAGATCACTTGATACAAATGACTTTGATGTGTCTTTTGCTAAAGGTCTTTCGTTTGAAAATGGTACTACGACAATGACAGATTTAACATCTGAATTATTATCAAAAAAAATTGGAAATAATGATATTTTTGTTTCTGGTGGAGGAAGAAAAAATAAATCCTTAATATTTCAATTAAAAAACAAAATTAAAAACAAGTTATTTTTGATAGATGATTTAAATATTGACGGAGATTATATAGAGTCACAAGCTTTTGCATTTCTTTCAATAAGATCGTACTTAGGATTACCCATTTCCTTTCCATCTACAACTAATTGTAAAAAACCTTCTCTTGGTGGAGTTATTGTAAAAAATTTTTAGCTAATATAATGCGGTTTCTTTTTTAATATATTTGTTTAAAGACTTAATCAATGCTGTACTATTTTTGGAAAAAAAATGGTTTGCGTCCTGAATAGATTCAAATTCTACTTTAATTCCTTTTTGTTCACTAAGCCTTTTATCTAAATCATTTATATGCTCTACTGGAACTAATTCATCTTTTTTCCCATAAATCATTGTACCTGATGTTGGACACGGTGATAAGAAAGAAAAATCATAAACATTTGGTTGTGGAGAAACTACTATAAATCTATTTATTTCAGGTCTTCTCATTAATAATTGCATTGCAATGAGCGATCCAAAAGAAAAACCTGATATCCAACATTGAGAATTATCAAAATTTTCTCTCTCTAACCAATCTAAAGCTGCAGCAGCATCAGCTAGTTCTCCTTGTCCATTATCAAACTCACCATCACTTTTGCCAACACCTCTAAAATTTACTCTGCAAACAGAGAAATCATTATCAATAAAAGTTTGAAATATATCAACGACCACTTTATTATTCATTGTTCCTCCATACTGTGGATGTGGATGTAAAACTAAAGCTATAGGAGAAGTATTTTTTTTACTTTTATAGTACTTCGCTTCAAGTCTTCCTGCAGGCCCCGGTATAAATATTTCGACTATTTTATTATCTACAGATGTCATTGATAATTAATCTCAAAAAAAATTTAGGTTTTTCTATCAAAATTGAGTGACAAAATGCAAGTTTTTAAATATTAATTAATCTTGACTAATTTAGTCAGGTATATATAAGCCCCTCCAATTGCGGAAAATATGAAATTATCAAGTAAAGGAAGATATGCTGTAATGGCACTAGCTGATCTAGCTAAATTTAATTTAAATGAGCCAGTATCCTTAAGAGATATATCTCTTAGGCAAGGAATATCTCTTGTTTACCTCGAGCAATTATTTTCAAAGTTAAAGAAAAATCAAATTGTATCTAGTGTTAGAGGAAACAAAGGAGGGTATATTTTATCAAAGCGAGCATCAGAAATAAAAATTTCAGACGTATTTATCGCAGTTGATGAAAAAGTGAAAACTATTGGCTGTGAAAAACACTCTGATAGTGGATGTAATGGAAAATCTTCAAAGTGTATTACTCATGATCTGTGGGATGAGTTAGAAGATTATATTAATAATTTTTTCCAACAAAAAACTTTAAATGATTTAATTAATAAAAAAATTTCAAATAGGTTATGAGAGATAAACAAATAGAAAATCTTAAGGAGTATAAATATGGTTTCTCAACTGATATTGATAGTATTAAAGCACCAAAAGGACTAAATGAAAATGTTATTAAATTCATTTCAAATATAAAAAAAGAACCTAAGTGGTTACTTGAATGGAGACTAAAAGCATATCAAAGATTAAAAGTTCTAAAAGAGCCCGATTGGCAAAAACCAAAATATCCTAAAATAGATTATCAAGATTTGTATTATTACTCAGCGCCAAAAAGTTTTAAAGATAAACCAAAAAGCTTAGATGAATTAGATCCTAAATTATTAGAAACATATAAAAAGTTAGGTATCCCTTTACAAGAACAAAAGAGGTTGAATGGTATTGCAGTTGATGCTGTTTTTGACTCGGTATCTGTCGCAACAACTTTTAAAGATACTTTGACAAAGCAAGGCATAATTTTCTGTTCTATTTCTGAGGCAATCCAAAAATATCCTGATTTAGTAAAAAAATATCTTGGCAGTGTAATACCTATAACTGACCATTATTTTGCTACTTTGAATTCAGCAGTATTTACAGATGGTTCATTTGTATACATCCCCCCTGGAGTCAGATGTCCTATGGAATTATCTACTTATTTTAGAATAAATGCTTCTGATACAGGACAATTTGAAAGAACCTTAATAATAGCTGACAGAGGAAGTTATGTTAGTTACTTAGAAGGCTGTACTGCACCAATGAGAGATGAGAATCAACTACATGCAGCAAATGTTGAGCTGGTCGCATTAGATGATGCCGAGATAAAATATTCCACAGTTCAAAATTGGTATCCTGGAGATAAAGATGGCAAAGGTGGAATTTATAACTTTGTTACAAAAAGAGGTCTTTGCCAAGGAAAAAATTCTAAAATTTCTTGGACTCAAGTAGAAACAGGATCAGCTATTACATGGAAATATCCAAGTTGTATTTTAAAGGGAGATAATTCTATTGGTGAATTTTATTCTATTGCAATAACCAATAACCATCAAAAAGCTGATACAGGTACCAAAATGATACACATCGGAGAAAATACAAAAAGTAAAATTATATCAAAAGGAATTAGTGCAGGATATTCAGATATGACCTATAGAGGTTTAGTGGATATCTCAAAAAATGCAAAGAATTCAAGTAATTATACTCAATGCGACTCTCTTTTAATGGGTAACAAGTGTGGTGCTCACACTGTTCCGTATATTAAGAACAAGAATTCAGACTCTAATATTGCTCACGAAGCAACAACATCAAAAATAAGTGAAGATCAGTTGCACTATTGCCAACAGAGGGGTTTAAATAGTGAGGATGCTGTTGGTTTAATTGTGAATGGTTTTTGTAAAGAGGTTTTGCAACAACTACCTATGGAGTTCGCTGTTGAGGCACAAAAGCTAGTTGGAATTAGTTTAGAAGGAAGTGTAGGATAAATGCTTAAGATAAATAATTTAAATGCTAAAATTGAGAATAAATCTATTTTAAATAAATTTTCTTTGAATATAAATCCAGGTGAGGTTCATGCAATCATGGGCCCAAATGGATCTGGTAAAAGCACCTTATCAAATATTTTGTCAGGCAAGAAAGGTTACGAAGTGACTGGCGATGTAGTATTTGATGGAAGTGATTTGTTTAAACTAGAAACAGAGGAAAGAGCCCACAGAGGTATATTTCTAGCATTTCAGTACCCTCTAGAAATTCCAGGAGTAAATACAAATATATTTTTAAAAACATCTTTAAACGCTGTAAGGAAAGCAAGAGGCGAGAAGGAACTAGATGCTATTGAGTTTTTAAAATTAGTGAAAGAAAAAGCAAAAGAACTTAAATTTGATGAAGAAAAATTAAATAGGCAACTTAATGTTGGTTTTTCTGGAGGAGAAAAAAAAAAGAATGAAATTTTACAAATGACAATATTAAACCCAAAACTTTCGATACTTGATGAAACTGACTCAGGTTTAGATATTGACGCACTTCGTATTGTTGCTGATGGAGTAAATTCTTTAAGAAAAGAAAATAATTCTTTTCTAATTATAACTCACTACCAAAGACTACTTAATTATATAAAACCAGATTTTGTACATGTCCTAATGAATGGAAAAATTGTCAAATCTGGAGGTGCTGAGTTAGCTATCGAGTTAGAAAAGAAAGGTTATGAAAGCTTTAGTTAAATGGAAAAACAATTAAAAACAGATTTTAAAAAGACAATTGATAGCTCTGACTATTCTCAAAAGGAAATTATTGTAAAAGAAAAGTGTTTAAATGAATTTATTCGAAGTGGTTTTCCAAGCAAAAAAAATGAAGATTGGAAGTTTTTAGACATAAATCAAGCCATTAAATCTAAAATTGATAATTTAAATTACTTTAATGAAAATTTACCAAATGAATTAGATCCTAAAATATATATAGATGGTTTAGAGCATAATAAAATTATTTTTATAAATGGAAGAATAGAAAAAATAGATTTCAAATATGAAGAAAGTGATAAATTTGAAATTAAAGATCAATTTGATAATAGGGGTTTGCTTAATAATGTAAATTCACTTGTTGATCTAAACTTAGCATTAGCAACTAAATATTATAAAATTCTTGTTAAAGAGCATTATTCATTTAAAAAACCTCTAATAATCTACAATATAACAACAAATAAAATTAGTTCAAAAAATATCAATATAAGATTAGACTTTGATTTAAAATCTAACTCGTGCCTTAAAATAATTGATTATTCAATCGATAAATCGGAGAAAAATTTTGTAAACATTGTCTACAATTTTAGTTTAGAAAAAGATGCAATTATTAAGAATTATAAATTAGATACAGCAGAAAATGATAATATTAAATACTCATATAATAATTTTAATTTAGATACTAATAGTGTTGCAGAAAATTTTATTTTATCATTGGGTTCCAGTTTTATTAAAAATGAAATTAATTGTAATTTAAATGGCAAATACTCCTCTGCATTTGTAAATGGTATATTCAATCTAGATAATAATAAAAGTCATGAAATCAAAACATCAATTAATCATTTAAATGAGAATACTAAAAGCTATCAATTAATTAAAAGTGTTTTAGGACAAAATACAAAATCAGCTTTTCAAGGAAAAATTTTTGTTAAATCTAATGCTCAAAAAACTGATGGATATCAATTGAG
Source organism: uncultured Pelagibacteraceae bacterium (assembly GCA_902594675.1). Classification (GTDB taxonomy): domain Bacteria; phylum Pseudomonadota; class Alphaproteobacteria; order Pelagibacterales; family Pelagibacteraceae; genus Pelagibacter. The sequence goes on along the minus strand of CACJNE010000010.1, from coordinate 28,336 downwards.
TAAAGCAATTTTACTAAGTGATAATGCTGAGTTTAATGCAAAGCCTGAATTAGAAATTTATGCAGATGATGTAAAATGTTCACATGGATCAGCTTCAGGAAGTTTAAATCAAGATTCTATTTTTTATATAATGTCTAGGGGTTTAAATTATAATGAAGCAAAAGAACTTTTGATAAATGGTTTCTTATTAGATGTAGTTGAAAAAATAACTGATAACGAAATTAAAAATTTAATTAAAAATATAATGGGACTAAAAGAATGAATATAGATAAAATTAAAAAAGAATTTCCAATTTTTGACAACAAAGTACAAAATAATGATCTTGTTTATCTTGATAGTGCTAATTCTTCACAGAAACCAAGAATAGTAATTGATAGAATATATGATTTTTATTCAAAAGAATTTTCAAATGTTGGTAGAAGTGTTCATTATTTAGCAGTAGCAGCAACAAACTTATATGAGCAAACAAGAACTTCAGTTCAAAAATATATAAATGCATCAGATAAAAATGAAATTGTTTTTACTAAAGGAGCAACTGAAGCAATAAATCTAGTAGCAAATACATTTGGCCAAAAATATCTTGATGAGGGGGATGAGGTATTAATAACAGAATTAGAACACCATTCTAATTATGTACCATGGCATTTTTTGAGAAAATCAAAGAAAATAAATATTGAATTTGCTGAAGTAAATGATCAGGGTGAAGTAACGTTAGAAGAAATCGAAAAAAAAATAACTACTAGAACTAAGATTATTTGTGTTACTCATCTATCAAATGTGACTGGAGCAATACTTCCAGTAAAAGAAATTGTAAATCTTGCTCACTCTAAAGGTATTCCTGTATTAGTTGATGGCTGTCAAGGAGCTCCTCATTTGAAATTGGATATGCAAGATTTAGATTGTGATTTTTACGCAATTTCTGGTCATAAAATGTATGGACCTACTGGTATTGGTGTACTATACGCAAAAAAAAAATGGTTAGAAGAACTTCCCCCGTATCAGGGTGGTGGTGGAATGATTAGAGAAGTTAAGAAAAAAGGCATTTCTTACGGAGAGCTACCGAATAAATATGAGGCAGGTACTATGGCAACTGCTCAAGTAATTGCTTTTAACGAGTCAATTAAATTTCTTGAAAAAATTGGAATTGAAAATATTGAAAAGCACGAAAAAGAGTTGCTTGACTATGCTGTTGATCTTTTACGTAAAAACAACTCAGTAAACATTGTTGGTAACCCTAAAAATAAAGGTGGAGTTATATCATTTACGATAGAAGGTATTCATCCTCACGATATAGCTACTATTTTAGATGAAGATGGAGTAGCAATTAGAGCAGGACATCACTGTTGTCAAATACTTCACGATAAATTAGGCCTCCCAGCAACTGCGAGAGCATCTTTTGGTGTTTACAACACAAAAGATGATGTTGATCAACTTAATAACTCAATAAATAATTGTAAAAAAATATTTAATTTAAAATGAACTTAAAAGAATTATATCAGGAAATTATTTTAGAACATGGAAAAAATCCTAAAAATTTAAGAAAAACAGATAATTTTACTAGAGACGCAAAAGGAAATAATCCTTTATGTGGAGATAATGTTCACATTTATTTAAAACTTAATGAAAATAATAAAGTTGAAGATATTTCTTTTGAAGGAAGTGGCTGTGCTATAACGATGGCCTCGGCATCTATTATGACTGATTTAGTAAAAGGAAAAGAGGAAAAAGAAGTGAAAGAAATTGTTACAAACTTTTTAGACATGATAAAAGAGAAAGATGAATTAAGCACAAATCTTTTAAGTGAAGATGAAAAAACAAAATTGATGTGTTTATCTGGTGTGAAGCAATATCCAATGAGAGTAAAATGTGCAACTTTATCTTGGCATACACTAACAACTGCTATGAATAATTCTCAGGAAGTTGCAAGTACAGAAGATTAATTATGGAACTTAAAGAAAAAGTAATAAATGAAATAAAAAAAATCTACGATCCAGAAATTCCAGTAAATATTTATGAGCTTGGACTAATATATGATATTAATATAAATCAAAAAAATGTAAGTGTAAAAATGACTTTAACTACTCCTAACTGCCCAGTTGCCGAAAGTTTGCCTAAAGAAGTTAAAGATAGTATAATGCAAATAGATGAAGTTGATAAAGTTGATTTAGATTTAGTGTGGGAACCACCTTGGAATAAATCAATGATGTCTGAGGCAGCTAAATTAGAATTAAATTTATGACGAAACAAATAATTTCATTAAGCAATCAAGCAGCTACAAGGATTAAGGAAATCATGACATCTGCAAGCAATGACTCTATTGGAGTGAGAGTTGGAGTTAAATCTGGAGGCTGTGCAGGTATGTCATACGTAATGGAATATACAAATAAAATTAATCCTAATGACGAAGTTATAGAAGACAAAGGGGTAAAGGTATTTATAGACTCTGCGGCAGTGATGTACTTATTTGGAACAGAAATGGATTATAAACAAGAGGAATTTTCTTCTCAGTTTGTGTTTAATAATCCAAACGAAACTGAAAGATGTGGATGTGGAGAGTCCTTTAAAATTTAATACTATTTACTGGTAATATGAAATAAACCAATATTGTCCTCTTTTATTCATTGTATAAATTTTATTATTCTTCTTTTTAGCTTTTCTAAAGTTTGGCCTATTGAAACCAATAATATTTTTTAAAGAAGATATAAATTTTGTCATTCAATTAAATAACAAAATTATGTAAAAATGAGAATTTCTTATTGGGAATACCTGCTATAACAGCAGGTATTACCCAAATAAAGCTTGTTAACAGCTATAATACATATCGAACTCGATAGGGTGCGGCGTATGTTCAAAGTTATGAATTTCCTCATACTTTAATTCAATGTACGCATCTATCTGATCGTCAGTAAATACATTACCCTGTTTTAAAAAGTTTCTATCTTTATCAAGAGCTTCCATAGCCTCTCTCAATGATCCACAAACTGTAGGAACTTTTTTAACTTGTTTCTCTGTTAATGCATAAAGGTCCTGGTCGAAAGATTTGCCTGGATCAATTTTATTTTTAATTCCATCAAGACCAGCCATTAACATTGAAGCAAATGTTAAATAAGGATTACCTGAGGCATCAGGAAATCTAATTTCGCATCTTGCACCTTTTTTACTTAAGGTAATTGGAATTCTACATGAAGCAGATCTGTTTCTTGCTGAGTACGCAAGCAAAACTGGCGCCTCAAAACCCGGAATTAGTCTTTTATAACTATTAGTAGTCGCATTTGAAAAGGCGTTAATTGCCTTTGCATGTTTTAAAATACCACCAATATAATAAAGAGCTGTTTGAGATAGACCAGCATACTTATTGCCAGAAAATACTGGAGTTTTACCTTTCCAAATTGATTGGTGAGTATGCATTCCAGACCCATTGTCACCTTTTACTGGTTTTGGCATAAAAGTAGCAGTCTTTCCAAATGAATGTGAGACCATCTGAACTACATATTTGTAAAGTTGAACATTATCTGCTTGATCAACTAGTGTTCCAAACAACATTCCTAGTTCATGTTGACTAGGTGCAACTTCGTGGTGATGTTTTTCAACAGTAATACCTACGTCTCTTAAACCTTTCAGGTATTCACCCCTCATATCTTGAGCACTATCTACTGGTGGTACAGGAAAATATCCTCCTTTAACACCAGGTCTGTGGCCCATATTTCCATTGTCATATGATTTTCCTGAATTATAAGGTCCTTCTGAACTGTCAATTGAAAAACCAGTTTCATTCATATCATTTTTAATTTTTACATCATCAAAAACAAAAAATTCTGGCTCTGGACCAAAGTAAGCTTTGTCTCCAATTCCAGTTTTTTTTAAATATGCTTCTGCTTTTTTAGCAATACCTCTTGGATCTCTTTCGTATGGATCCTTTTTAACAGCATCTAAAATATCACAAAATAAAATCATTGTATTATGTGATGTGTATGGATCAATTACTGTTCTGCTTAAATCTGGTTTTAATATCATGTCAGACTCATTGATTGCTTTCCATCCAGCAATCGAAGAACCATCAAAGAAAACTCCCTCATTCAACATATCCTCATCAACTATAGTTTTGTCCATTGTAAGGTGCTGAAGTTTTCCTCTTGGATCAGTGAATCTAAGATCAACATACTCAACATTCTTAGATTTTATTTGTTTTAACACGTCCCTAGCGCTCATATTGTCTCCTATAAATTTTCTTGTTCTCATATCAGTTAAGAAAAGATAAATAATGTCTATAAAATAGATATCAGTTATGCTTAAATTACATGTATATTAACCTTAAAAATCCCAATTTTTCAATCAATCAAGAGTTGTACTAATGTCAGCACTTAATAAAGAAGCAGTTAAAAGAGCAAAAGAAGCATTAAAAAAGTTTAATCGTGAAATAAAGGTAATTGAATTAGAGCAAACTGCAAGAACAGCAAATGATGCTGCAAATTCATTAAATACTGAAGTTGGCTCAATTGTAAAAAGTTTATTATTTAGGTATGAGGGAAATTTTTTACTCTGCTTAGTATCTGGCGATAAAAGATGTTCATTAAATAAATTAAAAAAAATTTTTAATAGTAAAGATTTGAGCATGGCATCTCCAGATGAGGTTAAAGGTCAAACAGGATATACTATAGGAGGAGTTTCACCAGTAGGTCATAAAAATAAATTAGAAATTGTTATAGATGAGTCTTTAAACAGATTTAAAAATTTGTATGCCGCTGCTGGACATCCAAACTGTATTTTTAAAATAAATTTTGATGAACTGCTTAATTTAACTAATGGAGTAGTTAAGGATATTGTAGAATGACTTCACCCAGAACATCTGATTATTTAATATTAGTATTGTTATCACTAATTTGGGCTTCAGCTTTTTTCAACATTAAAATTGCGACTTTCTCTTATGGTCCAATAACGATAGCGTTCTTAAGAATTTTTTTTGGAATGATCCCAGTTTTATTGTTGTGTTTTTATAAAAAAATTAAAATTGAAGTCTTTTCAAAAGATTGGAAATGGTTTGCTGCAATTGGAGTCATAAATTTAGTTATTCCTTTTTTTTTAATTGCTTACGGGGTACAAAAAGTCCAAAGTAATTTAGCAGCAATATTAATGTCTACCACTCCTATCAGTGCAACTATTTTAGCACATATGTTTATAGATAAAGAGAAAATAAATTTAGTGAAAATATTAGGAATAATTTTAGGATTTTTAGGAATAGTTTATCTTTTTTCTGAAAATCTATTAATTAATGATGAAAACCTATTTTCTGCTTTAATGATATTAGTTGGTTCAACATTTTATGTAATTGGTGGGATATTAACTTTAAAAATAAGTCATAAAAAAAATGAAAATGTTACTGCATCAATATTAATTTGGGGGACAATATTTGTTTGTCCAATATCATTAATTATAGAGCAACCTTGGAATTTAAATCCATCCTTAGAGTCAACTTTGTCTTTAATATATCTTGGAGTATTTCCTACTGGTATAGCCTGGTTATTGAGATTTATGATATTGAAAAGAAACGGTTTAGTTTTTCAAAGCCAAGTCGCTTATTTAATACCAATATTTGGAGTAATTCTTGGATACTTATTTCTTAACGAATTAGTAACTTCAAAAATATTAATTTCATTATTTATCGTTATACTCGGAATATATTTTGTTAAAAAATCAGGAGACAAAAAAATAGAAGGAATTTAAATTTTAATAAATTAAATTTTCAAACCTTTTCGACTTGATAGATTTTATTGCTCCCTCTGCCAATATAATTGATTTTCTTCCATCTTCAAAAACTGCTCTAGGTTTTATATTTTTTCTACAAAATTTTGCTAAATCGAATAATTGAAGTTTAAAAGCCTCAGAATATCTCTCAATAAAGAAGTGAAGAAGAGGTGATTTACTGTTTGTTGAGCTTTTTGAAAAATAATTTATTTCATCGTTTCTTTTATTGTCTGAAACTAACATTCCTTTATTTCCAAATAATTCTACTCTTTGATCATATCCAAAGCTACAATGTCTTGAATTTGTTATAATACATTGCACCCCTTTTTTGGATTTGAGTATTGTAGTTGCCAATTCATAATCATTAATTTTATTAAAACGTTTATCTGATAAGTTGCTACCCATAGCAAAAATTGATTGGAATTCGTCTTTTCCTAAATAATATCTTGCAAGATCAAAATCGTGAATCATCATATCTTTAAATATCCCACCTGAACTTTTTAGATATTTTAGCGAAGGAGGAGAAGGATCCCGACTAGTAATTATAATTTTTTCTAATAGTCCAATTTTTTGTTTTAGATGTTGTTTTAATGAATGGTGTCCAACGTCATATCTCCTATTGAAGCCTATTTGCACTCTTGGTTTAAATTTTTTTATCCTTTTTAGACAAGAATTAATTTTCTTTATATTCAGATCTAATGGTTTTTCACAAAAAATAATTTTATTTTGTTTTACACCTTGCTCAATAAATTTTAAATGCGTAGGTGTGCTTGACGCAATAAATATACAGTCAATATCTTTATCATTGAAAGCTAGATCAGGCTTATTTATTGAAGTGACATTATATTTATTAGATACTTTTTTTAATAAATCTTTGTTTAGGTCAAAGACATATTTTAATTTAAATTCTCTATTTTTGATTAAATTTTTTGCATGCATTTGGCCAATTCTGCCAAGACCAAGCAACGCAACTTTTATTTTATTTTTGTCCACGCTTTTCTTTTATTTGAAATTTTACACGCTTCAATAAACTTTGCGGTTTCCAGGCCTTCATATTCATTTGGAAAAAACCACCTTTTTTTAACTTTTGTTCTTAATGATTCTGCAAATTCTTTATAAATGTTTGCAAAGGCATCTAGATAACCCTCTGGATGTCCAAATTTAATTCTTGAAAATTTTTTAGATAATTCTGCATTAAAAAAACCTCTTTCTAAAAATTTTACAGCGCCTTTTAATGGATTAAATTTAAGATAACCTGGATCATTTTGAACCCATTCTATGCTTCCTTTTGTGCCAAAAATCCTAAATCTTAAACCATAAACACCACCTCTTGCCATAACACTTGTCCAAAGTAAGCCTTTTGCATTTTTATTAAAGTTGATCATTACTTGAGCATTGTTATCCATTTTAACAGTTTTTGAAACTTGTTTGATATCAGCAAATACATTTCTACCTTTTAATCCAGAAACATAGCATGCTATGTGATAAGCGTGAGATCCAATCTCATTTAAAACCGCCGAGGTCCCAACTAATTTTTTATTTATTTTCCATTTTAATATTTTTTTTGCATTTTTTTTGTTAACTATTTTTCCATCAGTCCAGTCTTGAACATACTCTACATTAACATATTCAACTTTTCCTATTTTCCCTTTTTCAACTAATACCTTTGCCTCTCTAACCATCGGATATGCTGAATAATTATGAGTTAAAGCATACTTTATGTTTTTATTTGATTTAATTTTTTTAAAAAGTTTTTTTGCTTGTGATAGATCACCTGTAAATGGCTTGTCAGATATTATATGAATATTTTTGTCTATAAATTTTTCTGCAATAACTTGGTGACTTGAAGGAGGGGTCATAATCGCCACGACCTCAATACCATCAAATCTTAGTGCCTCTTTATCAGCCATTTCTTGATAATTTGAGTAACATCTGTCTTTATCAATTCCTATTTTTTTCCCGAAAGTCTTTGAAATATTTGAATTTCTTGAAAAAACTCCTGAGACAATTTCATATTCGTCATCAAATCTTGAAGAAATTCTATGGACATGTCCTATCCATGATTTTGGACCACCGCCAACAATGCCTAATTTAATTTTTTTGCCTTTAATTAATCTCATGATCAAATATCTTAGCAAATATAAAAAATATGTCAGTAAAATTAGGGATAGCACCAATAGCGTGGAGCAATGATGACATGCCTGAACTAGGTGGAGACACTCCTCTTGAACAATGTTTATCGGAGGCAAGTCAGGCTGGATATATAGGTATAGAGTCAGGTGGAAAATTTCCAAAAACATCCAAGGAATTATTACCAAAACTAGAAAAGTATAATTTAAAATTATGTTCTGGATGGTATAGTGGAAATCTTAGAAAAAATTCTGTTGAAGAAGAAAAAAAATTAATTCAAAACCAACTTCAATTATTTAAAGACTGTGAGGCTCCATGTATTGTATTTGCTGAAGTTTTTGAATCAATACAAGGCAATCCAAAAAAAAAACTTTCTAGTAGACCAAAAATGTCCAATGATGAATGGAAAGATTATTGTGTAAAAATATCTGAACTTGCAAGATATCTTGAAGATGAAGGTATGCCATTAGCTTACCACCATCATATGGGCACAGTAATAGAAACGGAGGAAGAAACTATTAGGTTGTTAGAAAATACAGGTGACAGTGTAAAATTAACTTTAGATACTGGTCATATGCTATTTGCTCAGGGAAATTCTATTAATATAATCAATAAATTTAAAGAAAGAGTAATCCATATTCACTGCAAAGATATTAGAGAAGGTGTATTAAAAAAAGCCCTTTCTGAAGATTTAAGTTTTAGAGATGCTTTTTTAGAAGGTGCTTTTACTGTGCCTGGCGATGGATGTATCGACTATAAACCTCTGTTTGATATTTTGAAAAAAAATAATTACCAGGGTTGGCTGGTAGTGGAGGCTGAGCAAGATCCAAAAAAAGCAAATCCTCTTGAGTATGCGATTATGGGTTATAAATATATTACAGATACTTTAAAGAAATCAAATTTAGAGATTGATAAACTATAATTTTACTTTTTTACTATCTTCAAGTTTGCCATCAAAAAAATCGAAAATATTTTGTATAGTTTCTATTGCCATTCTAGTCATGCACTCTTCAGTAAACGCTGCTGCATGAGGGCTAAGGAAAACTTTTTCATTTTTTAATAATGGATTGTCAGCTTCTGGAGGTTCTACTTCAAATACATCGATACCTGCTCCAAAAATTATGTTTTCCTTTAATGCTCTATCTAAGTCTTTCTCATTTATAATTCCACCTCTTGCAGCATTTATGATGATGCAATTTTTTTTCATAGTTTTAAGAAGTTCATAATTTATGATATTTTTAGTTTGATCAGTTAAAGGTATATGGAGTGACACAGCATCCATATCTTTTATAGTTTCTGATAAATCTTCAACTTTTTCCCCCCCCATTTTGCTTATTGTTTCTGCATCTACAAATGGATCATAAACAAAAACATTCATTTCAAATCCTAAACATCTTTTAATCAATGCTTTTCCAATTCTTCCAAAACCAGCTATAAGAATATTTTTGTTCCAAATCTCTATTGTTTTTGGAAGCTTATTTCTTTCAGTAAATTTTCCACTTTTGACTGATTGATCATACATACCTTTTCTTTTTGATATACTTAAAAGCATGAAAAGAACATGCTCTGCAACTGCTACAGCGTTTGCTGTTGCAGTTATCGCCACATCGATATTTCTTTTTTTACAGCTATTTAAATCAATATTGTCGTAACCAACTCCATGTCTAGAAATTATTCTAAGTTTTTTTGCATTTTCAATTGCTTCTGCAGGCAAAATTGATGTTCTTAAAGACACTGCATCGGCATCTATAATTTTTTGTTTAACGTTTTCAACGCTTAAATCCTCAAGTACCTCGTAAGTATAGTTACTATCACTTTTTAATAATTCCATACCTTTTTTATGAATAGGTTGGACAATGAGAATTTTTTTCATAATTTAAAAAATGAAATTATATTAATCTAGCAAGATCTCTTTTACTATTTTTAAATGTTGGAAGTGGATATTTAAATGCATATTTTCTTGGTATACATTTATTTTTAGCTTTCTCCCATAAAGAGATCCATTGCTTATAATTATGAATAGTAATATTTTTTTTATTTCTACTTCTGACGTAAAAATTTGGTAGAGGTTTTCTACCTGAAGGAGTCCCAGCTCTGTTATATCTTAAGTCAGCGCTTATTCTAAAATCGTTAGATCTATTAGGTAAAGAGCAATGTATAGAGTGTTTGTGTAAAATAATTATATCACCCACATTTGCTTCCAGAAAAATTGGCTTAAATTTATTAAGTAATTTACTACCTTTTATCTCGACCTGACCTTTGTATCCAGACACATGATTTAATAAACCCAGTTTATTTATTTCTTTAACGGTAATCATGCATCCGTTATTTTTGGTAGTTTTTGTAAATGGTATCCAAACGGTCACCATATCTGTCAATCTTTGTCCAACAGATGATAATACTGCTGCGTCTTGGTGCCAAGGAGTTCTACCTGAAAGTCCATCATGAACAGAGTGTCTAGGCAGTTTACTTTCCGGTTGTTTAATTCTTGTATTCTGAACAGGATTAGAAAGAATCTCAGATCCTATTAATTGTTCTACAACATCTAAAATTTTTTTATGGTTTATTAAATTCCATAAAGATTGTGATGCAAAGTAATCACTATCTTTTTTCACATTATCTCTAGGTAGTCTGGTATTAAAATGTTGGTCAAGATCATAAATATTTAATTTTGATATATATGTATATTTTCTTTTAAAATCATATTTAAAAACTTTTTCTCTCATATGTCTGGGTGCAAACTTATTAACTAGATTGTCCATTACATATTCCATATCGTTTAAGATAGGCTTTAAATCTTTGTTGAAATTAAGAATATTTTTTATTCTTAGGTATCCATCTCTGTCTAAAATTTTCTTTAATTTGCTACTAACTTGCATGTATACAAGATTTTAGCAGATAATTTGAATCATGAAAAGATGTAAGCATTCTTTTTTTCGTCGCAACTATATGAGGGTGATATTCAAAATTTTTATATTTCCATATAACAGGTTTATTAAATGCATAACTTCCATAAATAAAAAATCTTTTTGGACAGTTTTTTTCCGTAAATCTTGTTACCCCATGATAAGAATTAGGAGTAGATTTAAAGAAAATTACACTTCCCTTTTTTGGTGTAAACTCCATTAATTTATCAAGTTCATTAATTTTGGGAAATCTTCTAAAACTTTTTCTAAGGTTTCTGTTAGCTTTTTTTTGGTATAGAGTAAGAGACCCTCCATTTTTTTTTGGTATGTCAGTTAAATATATCAAAAAATTATATATTCTATTGATATCATCTCTATGCGGTCTCAATCTATACCCTCCTTTAGATACTGAAAAATCAATATCTAGATTTAAATTCGGGTTTTTATAATTTTTACCTAGCAATCTTTTTAGCTCTTTAGAATTTACTTTTCTTTTTAATGTATATTTTTTTTTATTAAATTTTTTTGGTTTAAACAAACTTTCCCATGTATTTGCCTTAAACTCTGTTTTAAATTTCTTATCAATTTTCTTATAAAATGATTCTGTATTGAAAGTAGCAAAAAGTTTTTTTGAGATTTTAGAAGTTGAAATATATTTGTTGAAATTTTTTGACCCTTTGTTAATCCTACTTCTGCCACCCATAATCATATCATCGAAATTTTTTGAATTACTTATTTCTTTAATTAACGAATTACAGACTTTTTTACTGATTATTTGTTCTCCAACAATGACCGGGAAGTTTGATTTAATTTTCTTTAGTTTGTTAATTTTCAGCATTTAGCTGTACATACCCTCTTTTACTCTAATCATTTTGTACATAAGATCATTTAAAGGTGTTGCTATTCCATGTTTTTTTCCTATTTTAGATACAGCTCCACTTATGAAATCAATTTCAGTTTTTCTTTTGTAAAGTACATCAAAAGCCATTGAAGACTTGTTTGTTTGTTTTGAATCAATAATTTTATTAAACATAAATAAACACTCATCTTCAGAAACATTAACGCCATCTGCTAAAGCAACTTCCCTTGTTTCTAAAATAATCTCTTTACCTAAACTTTTAGATACGTCATTGGCATTATTATTTATGTAAAGATCAGTATGATGTAGATCAAAAATAGCTGAAAGTGGACCAATTGCGGTTAAAGCAAAAAGTTTCATCCATTTTCTTTTTTTTACATCCTCAGCTGCAATCATTTCTAAATTATGAGCTGTAAATGTGTCAGCAATTTCTGTTATTCTATCTGTTATTCCACCATCATATTCTCCAATCCAAGAAGGTAAAGATGCATGATTCATAATATGACCAGGGCCTAAGATATTTGATGCTTGAGTTGTTGTTCCTCCAATTACCTTTTCATCGCCAACAATACTTTTAATTATAGCTTCATGTCCAATTCCATTTTGAAAAGACATAAAAACTGTTTTATCTCTAATAATTTTCTTAATACTTTTTAAAGCTGGTTCTAGAGCTGTTGCTTTACACATTACTATTACAGCATCAACTTTTCCAATTGTAGATGGATCTGATGTTGCAGGTATTTTTATAAATCTATCACCACCATGGCCATCCATTTTTAGACCATTTTTATTAATTTCTTCAACATGCTCTTTCCAAACATCAATGAGCGTTACATTAAGACCCTTTTCTGCTAGAAGACCTCCAAATAGACAACCCATTGCTCCTGCACCAAGAACTGCAACTTTTAAATCTTTATTATTCATATTTAAAATCGAAATATATTTATGTAAAAAAATTATGCAATATATTATGTAACTAATTAATATATGAAATTAAAAATAGAAAAAGGAATTTTCAAAAAATTTGAGTTAAAAGAAATATCAAACGCATTAGAAAAAGGTCTGTCAAAAAATTATGACAGTGTGAAAGCAGAAGTAATTGATTGCCCAAATTTAAGAAATTGGGATTGTCCGTCTGAAGGTATGAGTGGCAACCAAAGGATAATCGATGTCGGAGGAGAACCCTTCATGCACGATCCTAAATATCTTGGAACTGAATTTGATTATGCTGAAATCTCAAAAATGATTGGATCAGAAAAATCATATGCACTTGGAGCAGGATCTGGAGCAATGTCTTGCCTCGATGGACACTGTGGAGAACTAGTTATAAATGAAAACTTAATAACAAAAGAAAATAAGTCTTTAATTGCGAGGGTAGGGAAAGATAAAGAATGTATAGTAGAGGACTATACTGCAAGCAAACATGGTGGGCTTGGTAACATTTATTATTCAGATGGTGTTAAAGGAAAAGTTATATATTTAAAGATAAAAAAAAGAACTGGAAATCAAGGTTCATTACCTCAATCAATTAGAACAGCACTTTCTGACAATCTTAAAATTGGGTATAAAAATCATATTGCTCTTGCTGGTGTATTTAGAGTTTTGAATGGAAAAATAAGATCACACGTACAACCAGATTATAAGGATATAAAGCATGAATATTATGATCCACAATTGATGAAATGCACAAAAGACTTTCTACAATTTTATGAGCCTGTTGGACCAAAATTGCAATGCTATACTGTTTTATGGACTGGTGATCCAACGGGGGGAGAATTAAATTTAAGAGAGTCTGGAGAGCATACTCACTTCCACTCATATGAGCATAAGAATGATGCTGGACATTATCATTTTGACGTTTCACCAGATGAAATTGAATATGAAGGGTACTTTAATATTGCACAAGAAGTACATAGAGTGAATAATATCTATAAAGAATTAAAAAATATAAAATGAAAAAGATTTATACTTGGGCCGCTCAACCTGCTAACAGAACTCTTACAGTTGATGATCTTAAAAAAGCAAAAGGAAAAAAAAAATTTACTCAAGTCACAGCTAATACAATAGATGAAGCTGAGGCCGCAGAGAAGGCTGGGTTTGACATGATAATCTGCAATGCTTTTAATGTGAAACAGGTGAGAGAGGGATCAAAAAATCTATTTTTAACTGCTGCGCTAGTATTAAATAAATTTGTCACTTCGGAAGATATCATGAGAGGAGCGTTTGATGCCCTAGAAAATGGAGCTGATGCTGTAATGACACCTAGAAGTATGAAGATCATAGAAATGCTGGCTAATGAGGATGTTCCAGTTATGGGACATCTTGGTTTAGTTCCAAGAAAATCTACGTGGATTGGTGGTTTAAGAGCAGTAGGAAAAAATAGTGAAGAGGCACATGAACTTTTTTTAAAATTTAAAAGATTAGAAGATGCAGGAGCTTTTTCTGCCGAATGTGAAGTTATTCCAGAAAATGTAATGGGAGAAATTTCTAAAAGAACGAATATAGTTACAGTATCTTTAGGTTCAGGAAAGAAAGCTGACGTAATGTACCTGTTCATGGAAGACATATGTGGAGATACTTTAAATCCTCCAAGACATTCAAAAGCTTATGGAAATTTATTAAAATTAAAAAATGAAATTAAAATTGAGAGAATTCGAGCTCTCAAGGCATTTAAAAAAGATTCTATGTCAAATAAATTTCCTGGAAAGAAACAATCTATAAATTTAAATCAAAAGGAGTTTGAACAATTTCTTGAAAAAATTGATTAATAAGTTTCAGACTCTTTTTTATTTATTGAGCCCTTCATTTTCTCAACAATTGCTTTAGCTCCAGCACTCATTGCTCTTTGATCTGCGCCAATAGTTACAAAGTTAAAACCTTTGTCGATCATTTTTTGTGCGTACTCTGGTGTTCCATTATGTATTCCTGCAAAGATATTATGTTTTTTGGCATGCTCCAATATTCTTAATATTTCTGAATATGCTTTTGTGTCCTCTGCTCTGTCAAAGCCAGGTTTTTCTCCAATAGCTAAACTTAGGTCAGCTGGACCAATATATATACCATCTACACCGTCAGTAGACATAATTTCGTCTAATTTATCTAATGACTCCTTTGTTTCAATCATAGCTAATTTTAAAATTTCATCATTTGCATGATCAGCGTAATCAGCCCCACCATAAATTAATCCTCTGACTGGTCCAAAACTTCTATATCCTCTTGGAGGATACATGCATGCTTGTACAAATCTTTCTGCCTCTTCTTTATTGCTTACCATAGGGCAAATTATTCCATAACAACCAGCGTCTAAAATTTTCATTATTTGCCCTGGTTCATTCCAATTCACTCTTGCAAGAGGCGTTACATCAGTTGAAGAAATTGTTTGAAGCATTGGAAGTGCGTTTGTGTAATCAACAAGTCCATGTTGCATATCAACAGTAAGGGAGTCCCAACCTTGATGCGCCATAACTTCTGCAGAGACTGTGCTTGGTATCTGTAACCAGCCGTTAACAACTGGCTTTCCTTCAGCCATCATTTGTTTAACTTTATTTTTTCTCATTAATAATTAAGACCAAAATGAGTATATTTAATATTTAAATAATCCTTAATAGCCATTGATCCACCCTCTCTACCATAACCTGTCTGCTTGATACCTCCAAAAGGTACTTCTGCAAATGCGATAGTAGGATGGTTTACTGCACATGTTCCAGTTTCCATTTTTTCTGAGACCTTGTGAGCTTTTTCTAAAGAATTTGTATAAATATAGCTTGCTAAACCTAAGTCATTGTCGTTAGCTCTTTCAACAACTTCATCTGTATCTTTAAATGTTAGTAGTGGAACTAATGGTCCAAATGGTTCTTCTTTTGCAATTGTAAAGTTATCTTGAACATTATCAAAAACAGTAGGTTCATAAAAATATCCTTTATTAAAACCTGATGGTCTCTTTCCACCACATAAAACAGTTGCTCCTTCTTTTTTTGTTTTCTCAACTAATGCTTCTATTTCATTCAATCTCTTTTCTGTTGTTAATGGACCTAATATTGTGTCGTCATCCATTCCATTTCCAATTTTAAGTTTAGAAACTTTTTCAACTAATGTCTTTGCAAACTCATCTTTTTTCTTTTCATGGATATAAAATCTTGCCGGTGATATACAAACTTGGCCGTTGTTTCTAAATTTTGCCGTTATTGCCATATCTGTAACTTTATTTATATCTACATCATCAAAAACTATAAAAGGTGAGTGACCACTTAATTCCATTGTTACTCTTTGAACTTTCTCAGCGGCTTGCTTTAAAATAAGTTTACCTACTCTAGTCGATCCAGTAATAGAAACTTTTTTAACTATATCAGAAGATATAAGTTGTGATGAAATTTGTGCTGGATCACCCGATAGTAAATTAACAACACCTGGAGGAACTCCTGCATCATTTATAATATTCATTAGTTCCATTACACTACCTGGAGTAATAACATCTGGCTTACATATAACTGAGCACCCAGCTGCTAAGGCAGTTGAAATTTTTCTAGAAGATAGAACTATTGGAAAATTCCATGGTATTAATCCTGCAACAACACCAACTGGCTCATACTTTACATACATTCTTGTGTGCTCAAATCTGCTTTCAACTATCTGACCATATATCCTTTTTGTTTCTTCAGAGTTCCATTCAAAAATATCTGCAGCTCCACCTACTTCTCCTTTTGCTTCTGACAAAGGTTTTCCAACTTCCAATGTAAGCCATTTTGCCAGTACATCAGTTCTCTCTCTCATAAGATCTGCAATTTTTCTTATAATTTTTGATCTTTGCCAAGGTGGAGTATTTCTCCAAACTTCAAGACCTTTTTCAGCTGACTTAAGAGATTTATTTACATCCTCTTCACCAGCTTTTGATGCTTTGCCTATTACTTCTTCAGTTGCTGGATTTAACACATCGTAAGTTTCATTATTTTGAGATGGTTGCCATTTACCATCAATGAATTGTCCAAATTTGCTATACATAATTTTTATTTTATGGTTTATTAGTTGAATTTTGAGGAGAATATAACTAGAAAAATGAAAAAAATAAAGCTTACTTGCGCTCATGCTTTAGTTAAACATCTAATAGCTCAAAAAATCTATATAGATGGTAAAGTTGAGCCTTTATTTCCAGGGGCATTTGGTATTTTTGGTCATGGGAATGTTGCGTGCATAGGTCAAGCATTAGAAGAAAATAAGGATAAACTTCCAACTTATAGAGGTCACCATGAACAAAATATGGCCTTAACAGGCATTGCTTTTTCAAGAGCTAAAAGAAGAAAACAAATTTTTATTGCAACAAGTTCTGTTGGGCCTGGATCTACAAATTTAGTGACTGCGTCTGCGGTAGCGATGAGTAATAGATTGCCTATTTTATTTTTACCTGGAGATACTTATGCGAATAGAATGCCAGATCCTGTACTACAGCAAGTAGAGCATTTTTCAAATCCAGGAATGACAGCAAATGACTCTTTTAAACCAGTTACAAAATATTTTGATAGAATTACAAGACCTGAACAAATAATACAATCTCTTCCGCAAGCAATTCAAACAATGATTGATCCTGCTGACTCAGGTCCGGCGTGTTTATCTTTGTGTCAAGATGTGCAAGGAGAAACATTTGATTATCCGGAGGAATTTTTTAAAGAAAGAATACATAATATAAGAAGACCTAAACCAGATGATTTTCAAATCAAACAAGCAATGGAAAAAATTAAAAAATCAAAAAAACCAATTATTATTTCTGGAGGAGGAGTTTTTTATTCAGATGCAATGGATGAATTAGGAAGTTTTGCCATAAAACATAACATACCAGTTACACAAACAGTGATGGGATACTCAACTATGAAAAGAGATCATTCTCATTTTCTTGGACCAATAGGAGGCCTTGGTGGAAAAGCTGCAAATAACTTAGCAAAAGAAACTGATTTAGCTATTTGTGTTGGTACGAAATTGGCAGATTTTACAACAGGTTCGTGGGCTAATTTTGAAAACCCTGAATTTAAATTGGTTTCAATTAATATTGCAAGACATGATGCAAACAAACACTTAGCAGAGGCAGTTATTGGAGATGCTAAAGTTTGTTTATCAGAGTTGTCAAATTCTTTAGGAAATTGGAAATCTCCTGACAGTTGGCATAAAAAATCACAAGATGAACTTAAGTCTTGGAATGAGTATGTTGATAAAGAAAGTGGACCAACAAACCAAGAAACACCAAGCTATGCACAAGCAGTGGGCGCTATTTATCGAAATTCAGATCCAACGGATATAGCAGTTACTGCTGCTGGTGGATTGGTTGGTGAAGTAGTACAAGTCTGGAGACCAAAAGAACTAAATACGCATGAAACTGAATGGGGTTTTAGTTGTATGAGTTATGAAATTTCTGGTGCCCTAGGAATTAAGATGGCAAATCCTGACAAAGACGTAATAGCTTTTGTGGGAGACGGTTCTTATTTGCTTAACAATTCAGACATTTATTCGTCAGTTTTAACAAATAACAAATTAATAATAATTGTTTGTGATAATGGTGGTCATGCAGTTATAAATAGACTTCAATTGTTTAAGGGTGGAAAAGAATTTAATTGCTTATTTAATTCATCTAATATTCAAAATTTTAAAGAAGTTAATTTTGCTCAACACGCAGCCAGCATGGGCGCAAAATCTGAACAAGTTTCCACTATTTCAGAATTAGAGGAAGCATTTAAAAGAGCTAAAAAATCAGATGTAACATATGTAATATCAATAAAAACTCATAGTTATGAGTGGCTTGAAGGTTCAGCTTATTGGGAAAGCCCAACGCTTGAAATACCAACAACGAAAGAAAACGAGGAAGCTTTAAAACTTCATAAAGAAGGTAAAGCAAAACAAAGACAAGGTATCTGATTTCTTTATATGAATAAAGTTTTCAAAGTTGGTCTAATTGGCTGTGGACATATTGCAGAAACTTATTTCAGAGCTGAAAAATATTTTAATAATATCAAAATAATTAAATGTGCAGATATTAATTTAAAAGCTGCAAGAAAGTGTTCTGAAGAGTATGGAGTCAAATGCTTAAGTGTAAATGAAATTCTAAAAGATAAGGAAGTAGAAATTATTTTAAATTTAACTATTCCAAAAGCTCATTACGAAATTTCAAAAAAAGCTTTAATAAATGGTAAACATGTTTACTCAGAAAAACCACTGGCAATTAATTTAAAAGATGGGAAAGAACTTTTAAAAATTTCTAGAAGAAAAAAGTTATATCTTGGTAATGCACCAGATACGTTTTTAGGAGGTGGAATTCAAAAATCAAAAGAGCTAGTTGAAAAAAATATAATTGGAAAAATAAAATTAGGTAATGCTGTTTTTGCTTTTCCTGGAATTCAATCATATCACCCCAATCCAGAACCATGGTTTGCAAAACTTGAAGGAGGTCCTGTAATTGATATGGGACCATATTACATTACAGCTTTAGTAAACCTTTTAGGACCTGCAAAGAAAGTTAGTGGGAGAATAATAAATGGTCCAAAATTCAGAACAATTGGAATTGGGCCAAAAAAAGGGAGAAAATTTAAAGTTAATTGCCCAACAACTTATCTATCAACAATCACCTTTAAAAATAAAACAGTAATTAGATTGACATTATCTTTTGATGTTATTGCTCACCAAAGAAATCATATTGAGCTATATGGTGAAAAAGGTTCAATGATTGTCCCTGATCCAAATATGTTTGGAGGATCAGTGTTCACATGTAAAAAACTTGGAGATAATTGGAAAGAATTTAAAACTACAAAAATGCATTTAGGTAAAATTAATATAAGAACACAAAGTTCAAGAGCAAATGAAACTCCAACTAATGCAAATTATAGAGGTGCAGGACTTTCAGAAATGGCTTATTCAATCGAAAAAAAAAGAAAACATTTATGCAATGGTGAAATTTCTTTGCATGTCCTTGATATAATTACCTCAATTATGAAAGCTTCAAAGTCTGGTATTAATCAATCAATAAAAACTGAGTGTGTTAAACCAAAAAAATTTACAAATATTGATATAAGAAAAATAATTAGATAGAGCAAAGATATGATTAAACCGATTGTAATTTCTGATCCTTATCCAAGAACTTTGGATTTAATTTTTACTAAGACAAAATTAAAAGAACTTAAAACCAAATATAAAATAATAGTTGCTCCAAAAAAAAATAAAAAAAATTTTTATGAAAATAATATTGGCAAAGCAACATTTATTATGGGTCAACCGAATTTAGATAAATATTTGTTGTCTAAAGCATCAAAATTAAAATGTATTATAAATGTGGAAAGTAATTTTATGGACAATTTAGATTATGATTATTGTTTCAAAAAAAATATTCATGTTATCGCTACTTCGCCAGTATTTTCAAAGCCCGTAGCTGAAATTGCTTTAGGTATGACATTGTCTCTTTTAAGAAATATTCACAATGCACACTTTGATTTTATTAAATCTAAAGAGAAATATGGTTTAGAAAGTAATTTACAAGCTTCACTTTTGACAGATAAAAAAATTGGTTTACTAGGGTTTGGAGACTTAGCAAAATCTTTATACCCTTTACTATTGCCATTCTCAAAAAATATAAATGTACATGATCCATGGATACCCAAAAATAAAATAAAAAAAATTGGATTTAACCCAATTAATTTGAATAACATGTTTAGTAGTTGTGAAGTAATTTATGTATTAGCCACAATCACCAAAAAGAATAAACATTTAATTGATAAAAAATTATTAAATAAAATGAAATCTGGAACTGTTTTTATTTTAATGAGTAGAGCAGCAATAGTTAATTTTAAAGATCTGATTAAGAGAATTAAAAAGGGAGATATTTATGTCGCAACTGATGTCTTTCCAGATGAACCAGTAAAAAAAAATGATCCAGTAAGAAAGTTAAAAAATACACTATTTTCTGCTCATAGAGCTGGTGCTTTAAAGGAAGCTTTTTATAATATGGGTGAAATAATTTTGAAAGATATGAAGCTTATTTTAAAAAATATGCCACCTAAATTCTGTAAAAGAGCTCAAAGAAAAACTGTAAAACTCTTAGCCTCAAAACCAGTTGCAATTAACTGATTTTTTTATATTTTCTTAGATTATGTCATCTGCCAATCAATTGTTATTAGAAGCTAAAAATGTTACAAAATACTTTGGTACAATTACTGCTCTTGAAAATGTAAACCTTAAAATTCATGCAGGTGAATGCTTAGGAGTTGTAGGAGACAATGGAGCAGGGAAAACAACATTAATGAAGGTTTTATCTGGCCTATATAAACCAAGTGCAGGCTCTTTACATTTTGAAGGAAAAGAAAAAGTTTTAGAAAGTCCTAGGGACTCTCAAAACTTAGGTTTAGAAATGGTTTATCAAGATTTAGCTTTAGCAGGCAATCTTCCAATAGGCGAAAATATTTTTTTAGGCCGTGAACCAACGACTAATTTGGGATTATTAAAGTTTCTTGATTATAAAAAAATAAAAGAACTTACAGAAGCACATCTTGGTAAACTTAAAATAAATGTAAAGAGTGCTGATCAAAAAGTTGAGGAACTTTCAGGTGGACAAAGACAAGCAGTTGCAATTGCAAGATCAACAGCATTTAACGCAAAAGTAGTGATCATGGACGAACCAACAGCAGCATTAGCTATTAAAGAAGTTGGTAAAGTTTTGGATTTAATAAATGGTCTGAAAAAGACCGGGGTAGGTGTAATTGTGATCAGTCATAGAATGGATGACATTTTTGCAGTTTGTGATCGTGTGATGGCTTTGTTTCAAGGAACAAATTTTGCAGAATCTGAATTATCAAACACTTCAAGAGATGAAGTTATTGGATGGATAATGGGTAAAAAATAATCATGGACTCAAAAGATCAAGATAAAGACTCTTTATATCTTAAACTCATTCCTTACTTTGAGAAATACGGAATATTATTATTATTAGTGATAATGATAGTTGTTATGCATTTTCTTCAACCTGATGTTTTTTTATCATGGAGAAATGTAACAAATGTTTTCAAACAAATATCTTGGCAGTCAATGCTAGCTTTAGGAGTATTTATGGTGATTGTAACCGCTGGTATAGATCTTTCAGTCGGATCTATAATGATGTTGTCACTGATGATACTTGCAATTGTCGCTAAGGCTGGTGCTCCATGGTATATTGTTGTTATCACACCTCTTATAGCTGGATTTTTATGTGGGTTATTTAATGGTTTAGGGATTACCTTACTAAGGATGCCCCATCCGTTTATAATGACATTAGGTACATTATATATATTTAGAGGAACGGGTAATTTAATTTCTGGCGGAACTCCAATAAGCGGCTTCACAGATGAAGTGAGATACCTTGGGCATGGAAGAATTGATTTAACTTGGCTTGGTTTAGAAAAGTCGCAATACCTTCCTGTTAGTTTAGTTCTTATTGCAATTGTCTATATAATATTTTGGATATTCATGAACAAAACTCGGACAGGTAAATGGATATATGCAATTGGTGGCAATCCAAATGCTGCAAGAGCCTCAGGTATTAATGTAAATAAAATCCTTGTAATAGTTTATTCGCTTTGTGGTTTTTTATCTGGAATTGGAGCTTTAATTTTAGCTGGTCGAACAGACTCAGGTTATCCAAATGCAGGATTACAGTCTGAATTAGATGCCATTGCAGCATGTATTATCGGAGGCGCTAGTTTTTTTGGAGGAAGAGGGACTGTTTTAGGTGTTTTTGCTGGAGTGATGATAATGGGAATTTTACGAAATGGTCTTAATTTGATGGATGTGAGTTCATTTTGGCAACAAGTATTAATTGGATCAATTATAGTACTAGCTGTTTATGTTGATGTATTGAGAAGAGATTTCGGGACAAGAAAGTAAAAACACGCAGTAGTTGAAACGAAAAATAGTTACTTTTGTAACAGTTGAATTTTTTTTAAAAATTTTATTAAATCTAATTTTAATAATTATTAAAGGGGTAAATATATGAGAGATATAAAAAGAAAAATTGTTGTTTTCTTTTCAGCAATTTTTTTACTAGTTAGCATGGGTTCAGCTTCTTTTGCTGATGGCCATGGTAAAAAAATCTTATTTAGCATTAAGGGACCTGGATCTGGAAATCCTTTCTGGGCTTCCGTTACTAAAGGTGCTGAAGAAGAAGCAAAAAAATTAGGAGTAAAGTTAATTCTAATTGCACCTCCACAAGAGGGAGATGTTCAAGCACAAATTAACCAAGTTGAAGACCAACTTGCAAAAGGTGTTGATGCTTTAGCTCTTGCACCAGGAGATCCTAACGCTTTTGCTCCAATAGTAGATGATGCTATTAAGAGCGGAGTACCGGTTGTGTTTGTTGATACAAAAGGAATTAACGAGGGTGTTACTTTTATTGGAACAAATAATATGAATGGTGCAGAATTAGCTGCAAAATTTATTTGCGATAAAACTCCAAAGGGTTCAGATGTTGCAATTCTTACAGGAATTGAGTCTCAATCAACTGCATTATTAAGAAGAGATGGTGCAATTAAAGGATTTAAAAATTGTGGTTTAAATCTTGTTGCTACTCAAACTGCTGAGTGGGATACTGCAAAAGGCAGATCTGTTACTGAGTCAATAATTTTGAAAAATCCTAACATCAAAGCAATATTTGCTTCTAACGACAATATGGGCTTAGGTGCAATGCAAGCTCTTAAAGATGCTGATATGAATGATGTAATCGTTGTTGGTTTTGATGCTACTCCTGATGCTGCTACAAGTATCTTAAAAGGAGAGATGACTGCAACAATAGCTCAGTTCTCATACAATATGGGTGCATATGGAGTTAAGTATGCTCTTGAGTTAGCTAACGGTGGAAGTATCGATCCTAATATTGATACTGGTACACAATTAGTAACAAAAGAAAACGCTAACGATTTTAAATAATCTTTAGAATAATCAAAATTAAAAGGGTGGAATTTTATTTCACCCTTTTTTTTTATGTAATATAGTAGTGTAATGCTAATTAATATTAATCCAATTTTAAACCCTGAACTTTTGTATCAATTAAGAGCAATGGGCCATGGTGATAAATTAGTTTTAACAGATGCTAATTTTCCTGCTTATTCACATTCTTTAAACAATAAAGTAATTAGATTAGATGGTGTTAATATTTATGAAGCCGCGAAAGCTATTCTTTCAGTTTTTCCATTAGATAGTTTTATAGACTCTGCTGCAGAAAGAATGCAAGTTGATAATAAACCAGATGAATTAACAGAGTGTCACAAAGATTTTATAAAAGCTGTAAAAGAAACCTCTGGAGAAAATTGGAAAGTAGGTTCA
The DNA here is from genome assembly GCA_902594675.1 of uncultured Pelagibacteraceae bacterium. GTDB lineage: Bacteria > Pseudomonadota > Alphaproteobacteria > Pelagibacterales > Pelagibacteraceae > Pelagibacter. The sequence continues at coordinate 4,381 of CACJNE010000010.1, read as the reverse complement.
ATTGAGAGGCAAGAATTTTATAAAGTAGCAAAGAAATCTCAATTAATCGTATCTACTTCTGAAACAAGGCCTTATGGATGTTTTATACTAACAAAAGGAGTAATTAAACCAGATGGTAGCGTTTGGGTTCTTGAGAAATAATGAATTCTATATGTATTTTTGGAGTATTCGTAGCTGACCTATGTTTCTTTGCTGAAAAAATTCCTGTTAAAGGAGAAACAGTTTTAGGTAAAAATCATATAATTGGGCCGGGCGGCAAAGGATCTAATCAAGCAATTGCTGCTGCAAGACTTGGTGGAAATGTAAATTTTATTACTAAAATTGGAAATGATCAAAATGCCAAGATGGCTCTTAAGCTTTATGAAGAAGATGGAATTAATACAGGTTCAATAATCCAAGACCCAAATCAGTCAACTGGTGTTGCAGGTATAATGATAAACGAAAAAACAGGGGATAATGCAATCAATATTGTACCAGGAGCAGCTGGTACGATATCCAAAAAAGATATTGATAACAATATTGATTTTATAAAACAATCAGAAATTTTTTTAACACAACTAGAAACACCTAATGAAGTAACTAGTTATGCACTCAACAGAGCAAAAGATACAGGATCTGTTACAATTTTTAATCCTGCTCCTGCATCAGATATTAAAGAAAGTGATTTTAAATGTATTGATTATTTTACTCCTAATGAAACTGAAGCAAGTTTTTATTTAGATAAAAAGGTTGAAAGTAAAACAGAAATTGAAGAAGCTGCAAAAACTTTTTTGGCAAAAGGAGTAAAAAATATTGTTATAACATTAGGCCCAAAAGGTCTTTACTTTGCAAATTCTGATGAAAGTTTTTTTATAGATGTTTATAGTTTAAAGGATAAAGTGATTGATACAACGGGAGCAGGTGATGCTTTTAATGGAGCATTTGCTTATGCTTTATCCAATAATTTAAAAATCAAAGATGCTTTAGAATTTTCAAATAAAGTAGCTGCAATTTCCACAACAAAAGCAGGCGCAGCAAATTCAATGCCTAGTATTAATGAAGTAGAAACTTACTAGTTATTCGATTATTTTGAAATCTGATTTAAATTTATCAGTTGTAGTTAAACCCAGGCCAGGTTTATTGTCGTCCAAGTTAATAAATCCGTTTTCAGGAGCTGGGTCACCTTCAAAAATATAGTAAAATAGCTCATTACCAATTTCTACATCGTGCACAGGAAAAAATTCGGATATAGGGCAATTAAAGTTAGACATTGTTAAATGATAATTATGCATTTGCCCAGCATGAGGAATAACTGGCACTTGATAAGCTTCCGCTAACGCATTTATTTTATTCGCAATAGTAAAACCACCAACTCTATTATTATCATATTGAATATAGCTAACTGCTTTTAAATCTAACAATTGTTTAAATCCAAATAAGTTAAATTCATGTTCTCCACCAGATATTGGAATAGCATTCATATTATTTAGTTCAGCATAACCATGAATATCGTCTGCTATAACAGGTTCCTCTAGCCATCTAGGATTAAATTTTACTAATTTAGGAATCATTCTTTTAGTGTAATCCAAATTCCATCCCATATAACATTCCATCATAAGATCTGTGTCATAGCCAATCACTTCTCTAACAGCTTCTGCTAATTCTAAATTTTTCTTCATTCCATCAGGCCCGTCTTTTGGTCCCCATCCAAATCTCATTTTAAACATTTTAAAACCTTGATTAACGTAACTTTCAGCTTCTTTTTGCAGCTCTTTTATTGGTTGGCTATAAAGTTTTGAGGCATAAACTGGAATTTTTTCTTTAGTTCTTCCACCTAATAATTTGAAAACTGGTTTATTTGTAATTTTTCCCATTATATCCCAGAGAGCAATATCAATTGCTGAAATAGCTACCATTCCTAATCCTCTTCTTCCCCATGCATGAGTTCTTCTGTACATTTTTTCCCAAATATAAGCATAATCAAAAGGGTCCTCACCAATAACTAAAGGAGTTAAATAAGTATCAATGGTTTTTTTTACTAATTGTGGTGCAAGCGCTGCATTTCCAATTCCAATAATTCCATCGTCTGTTTCAACTTCACATATTAACCATTCATGAAATCTAAAAGATCCCATTGCATCCGATTTTTCAAATAAAAGGTCAGAAGCATTTGTACAAAAATTATTTTGTGGTGGAACAGTTTTACCATCCCATTGATAAACTTTTGTTCTTATGCTTTTAATCTTTGTCATTTTTTTTTAAATTTTTTAATTTCATAATCTATTTTTATTTTCAGCCATTGTAAGTGCAATTTTAAACGAATTCAAAGTTGGTTCTAAATTTGCTTTATTTTTGCCTGCAATATCAAAAGCTGTACCATGTGCGGGAGTGGTTATAGGGACTGGCAAACCTCCTTGTACAGTTACTCCTCTATCAAATCCAAATGCTTTTAAACCTGATTGCAAAGCGTCATGATACATACCAACAATACAATCATGATTTCCATTTTTATAAGCAGTAATAAAAGAAGTATCACATGGCAAAGGTCCATCAGCATCAATGCCTAGTTTTTTTGCCTCCTCTATTGCAGGTATAATTTCTTCTTTTTCTTCTGTTCCAAATTCAGCATGAGGATTTAATGCTTGAACTGCTACTCTTGGATTTTTAATACCATTTAATTTCATAGCTTCATTTATAAGCTTAATTGGCTTTATAATTTTTTCCTTTTTTACATGTTCTGGTACTTCTTTTATTGGAATATGTGATGATACCCTTGCAGTCCAAAAATTATCAATAACATTAAACTCACAAAAAAAATTTTTAACCTCTAACTTTTCAGCCATTAAATGTAATTCATCAGAATATTTATTTCCTCCAAGTTTAAGGCTTGTTTTGTTAAATGGTCCAAAGTTTATTGCATGAATTTTATTTTCCTTAGCAAGATCTAAAGCTAAATTCAAAGAAGCTAAAACACTTTCTCCTGCCTCTTTAGAGCATTCAGATAATTTATAATTATAATTTTTACCTTCAGAGATATCTAGAAAAAATTTATTATCTTTTGCAAAATCAATACTATCAAAATTTTCAACAAAATTTAAATTATGAGTTATACCTGAAATTTTATTTCCACTTTCTAAAATATTTTTTTCACCTATGATGATTATATTAGCCTTGTTTGTGATTTCCTCAGATAATAGTTTTGAGACCAATTCGGGGCCTATACCAGAAGGATCCCCTAGAAGAACCGCTATGTTAATTTTATTTTGAGCCATTTTTTACTTTACGCTATGTATCAGATTATGTTTATATATTTAAATATAAATTAACTAAAAAAGAGGGAAATAATGAAAAAAAGTTTTAAATTATTTTTAGCTGCCGCATTTTTGGTAACTGAATTTTTTGTTGTTGCACTTCCACTTATGATTACTTCTGCAAAAGCAGATGGTCACCCAATTCAAGCTATTACACACGCTGGTTTTGGTGGTGGTACTGACGTAACTACTAGAATGATGTTGTTAAGAACTAGAAGGTATCTAAAACAAGATATGCAATTAGTTAACAAAAAAGGTGGTGGTGGAGCTGCATCTATGGATTACATGATGACTTTACCAGCAGACGGTCAACATACTTTAACTTGGACTACAGGACATGCTGTTTCTATGGCATTAGGAAAAACAAAAGTTAAACTAAGTGATATGCAACCACTTGCTAGAGGAACAGATGATCCTCAATTATTTGTCGTAAATTGTAAAAATGATATTAAAGATGCTAAAAAATTTATTAGCGCTCAAAAATCAAAATCATTAAAATATGGTACTACTCATGTTGGCGGTATCGATGATGTAAGTGCGATTGCATTTACAAAAAAAGGAAAATTAACAGACCCAACAATTGTTCCATATAAAGGAGTTGGTCCTATTAAAACTAACCTAATCAAAGGAGATATTGATGTAGGTGTTTTAAACTTAGGTGAAGCAGTTACTGAAATTGAAGATGGAACATTATGTGTTTCAGTTGTTCTTGCAAGTAACAGAATGGAAAAATTAAGTAATGTTCCTACTGCTACAGAGCTTGGAATACCAGTTGTGTTATCAACTGTTAGAGGATTTGTAACAAGAAAAGGGGTTCCAGCTGACAGAAAAAAACAATTGGAAGATGCTATGATAAAAGCTATGGAGCATAAATATTTTCAAAGCTTTTTAACTGACATCGGACTTGATTCAACTAGTGTTGTTGGAGCTGATGAGTGGGGTAAGCAAATGGAAGTGATGCTTGCAGAAATGACTGCTCAACTTAAAGCTTTGGGTTACATTAATTAGTCATAAGAAAGTACATTTTTTTTATGAATAATGTACAAAATAAAAAAAGGGCAAACAAAAGTTTGCCCTTTTTTTTTAAAGAT
>CACJNE010000009.1 GCA_902594675.1 uncultured Pelagibacteraceae bacterium | reverse complement strand
ATATCATGCTCCAATGGCAAGAACTGTTTTGTTAGGAAAACCCGATCAATTAAAAATTGATACGATGAAAAAGACTATTGAAGCTCTAGAAGCTGGAATTAAAGTAACAAAAGCTGGAAATACTGCAAATGATGTTGCTCAAGCATTTTGGGGAGTTTTAGACAAATATGGAATAGAGAAAAAGTCTAGAACAGGTTACTCAATTGGTATTGGTTACCCACCAGATTGGGGTGAACATACTTTAAATATTTATAAAGAAGAAATGACAGAACTAGTTCCAAATTCTTGTTTTCATATGATAGCTGTAATGCAATTTGGTGATTGGGGAGTCGAAGCATCAGAATCTATAAGAGTTACTGACAATGGATGTGAATTATTTTGTAATTATCCAAAAGAGCTAAATATAAAGAGTTAATTAACTGTTGCAAATAACATAACTAAATGTTTTAAAAACTACCTTATGTCAAAAAAAGCTGATTTCGTAAAATTTGAAAAAGTAGACAAAAGTTACGACGGAAAAGTATTAGTAGTAAAAGATCTGAATTTAGATATTGAAGAAGGGGAGTTTGTAACAATGCTTGGACCTTCTGGTTCAGGAAAAACGACATGTCTAATGATGCTTGCTGGTTTTGAAACCCCAACTAATGGAGAAATATTTTTAGATAACAATCCAATTTCTAATATTCCGCCACATAAAAGAGGGATCGGAATGGTTTTTCAAAACTATGCTTTATTTCCTCACATGACAGTCTTTGAAAATTTAGCATTTCCGTTAAAGGTAAGAAAAATGTCTCAAGAGGATATAGAGAAAAAAGTCGACAAAGCTTTATCAATGGTCTCACTGGGTGGATTTGCAAACAGAATGCCAGGTCAACTGTCAGGTGGTCAACAACAAAGAGTTGCAGTTGCAAGAGCTTTAGTTTTTGATCCAGCTGTTGTTTTAATGGATGAACCTTTAGGGGCGTTGGATAAAAATTTAAGAGAAAGCATGCAATACGAAATTAAACACATTCATGAAAATATTGGTGTAACAGTAGTTTATGTAACTCATGATCAGGGTGAGGCTTTAACGATGTCAAATAGGATTGCGGTATTTAATGATGGTAAAGTTCAACAATTATCAAGCCCTGATAAGTTATATGAAGAACCAGTTAACTCTTTTGTTGCAGAATTCATTGGCGAAAATAATACTTTTGGTGGAGAAGTTTCTGAAATTTCAAATGAAACATGTAAAGTTAAATTAGAAAAGGGTGAAATAATTGCTAATCCAATTTCAGTTAAATCTGTTGGAGAAAAAACTACAGTATCAATCAGACCAGAACGAGCATTGATAAACCCCAAAGATAAAATGGATAATAATCAAAAAGGAAAAATTGAAGAAGTCATTTATCATGGAGATCATACTAGAGTTAGATTAAATTTACTTGGTAATTCAGAATTTATATTGAAAGTTCCAAATAGTTCTCAAAACCTAGACATTAAACTTGGTAATGAAATTAATATTGGCTGGAACAGTCATGACGCTAGAGCTTTAGACCCAAAATAAGCGTTATTACAACATTTTCGCCAAAATCACCTGTTGACTCTTATATTCTATGTTGCTGTACTCCTTTTTTTATAAAAAAAACGTTTAAACGGAGGATAAATGAAAAAATTAAGTAAATTATTACTTGCTTTAACATTTGCAGTTTCTATATCTACATCAGCTTTTGCAGTAGTTGTTGCATCATGGGGTGGAGCATACACAGAAAGTCAAAAGTTAGGATATGGAGATCCAACATCGAAAGCATTGGGTATACCAATCGAGTGGGTTGACTATTCTGGTGGACTTTCAGAAATTAAAGCGCAAATAGAAGCAGGAGCAATCACATGGGATATTATAGACGTATTCGCTTACGATACTATTAATGGTTGTGATGAAGGAATTTTTGTTGAATTTGATTTTGACAAAGACTTCCCGCCAGCACCAGATGGTACACCTGCAAGTGAAGACTTCTTCACTGATATGCCAAGTAAATGTGCGGTAGGAAATATCTTATATTCTTGGAACTATGCTTATAATAGTGATCTATTAAAAAGCACTCCAAAGACTATAAAAGATTTCTTTAACACAAAAAGATTTCCTGGAAAAAGAGCAATTTACAAAAGTGCATTAACTAACTTAGAAATTGCTTTAGCAGCAGATGGTGTAAAAATGGGTAAAGGTGGAGAATTTATCTACAAAAAATTAGAAGACCCAGCATATGTTGATAGAGCGATGAATAAGATCAAGGCACTTTGTGAAGATCCAAATGGCGGATGTGTATTTTGGTCAGCAGGAGCTCAACCACCAGAATTATTAATGAGTGGTGAAGTTGTAATGGCAACTGGTTGGAATGGAAGATTTTTCAATGCAGCAGTTGGAGAAGGTGCTCCAATAGTTCAAGTTTGGGATGGACAAGGTCTTGACTATGAATATTTTGCATTAGTAAAAGGTGGACCAAACCAAGCTGACGCTATGAAAGCTTTAGCAATGATGACTAACACTGAAATGTTAGCTGGAAGTGCAAAATATATTGCATACGCTCCTTGGAGAAAATCATCAATTGCAGTTATGGAAGCAGGAGAGCCGTGGTATAAAGATGGAAAAACAAATATGGTTCCACATATGCCAACAGCGCCAAAAAATCTAAAAAGATACTTCTTAGTAGACGCTGAGTACTGGGCTGACAATGGCACAGAGCTTGGTGAAAAATGGGAAGCTATGAAAGCTAGTATTAAATAATTAAAGTTTTAAACACTTTAATTTTATATTATATTAAGGGCGGTTATTTTAACCGCCCTTTTTTTATGAGCTCAGAAACAGGAAAAATTTTAACAACAGATGGAATTCCCTTAGAGGAGAGTCTTAAACAGGCAGAAAAGAAAAATAAAATTAAAGCTTTTCTACTAGTTGCGCCATTATTATTGTTTTTAATAATTACATATATGATTCCAATCGGAGATATGTTCTCTAGAAGCATAGACGACAAAATGGTTACAAACATGCTTCCCAAAACTTATAAAGCAATGGAAACTTGGGATGGTAAAGAACTTCCACCAGAGGAAGTTTTTGAAGCATTTTACTTAGATTATAAAATTCTAGTTAAAAACAAAACAGCAGGAAAATTGCAGACACAATTAAACTATGAAAAAAATGGATTTAAGAGTGTTTTAAAAAAACTAGCAAGAAAACAAAAAAAATTTGAGGAAGGAAATTATAAAGAACAAATTATGAAAGTTCATAAAAGATGGAGAAATGTTGAATATTGGAGAGCAATTAAAAGAAGAGCTCCATCTTATACATATTCAAAATACCTTAAAGGTGTAGACATGTATTCTAATGAAGATGGAAAAATTGTTCAGGTTTCTGAGGATAGAAGAATTCATAGAATATTATGGATAAGAACAGTGGAGGTAGCTTTTTTTGTTACTTTATTTTGTTTTTTGATGGCTTACCCAATTGCACATTTACTGGCAACTTTGCCAATGAAATATAGTAATTTACTAATGATTTGTGTTCTTCTTCCTTTCTGGACTTCTTTACTTGTAAGAACCGCAAGTTGGATGATTTTGTTACAGCAACAAGGGATTGTGAATGATTTCTTTGTTTGGACAGGTCTTGTTGCGGACGATAACAGACCTGAGATGATGTACAATAAAACTGGAACTTACGTAGCAATGACTCAAATACTTTTACCTTTTATGGTTTTACCTTTGTACAGTGTTATGAAAACGATCTCTCCAAGTCTTATGAGAGCTGGTAAGTCTTTAGGCGCAACTCCAGCGATTGCATTTTTTAAAGTTTATTTTCCACTAACAATTCCAGGAATAGGTGCAGGCTGTCTATTAGTGTTTATTTTAGCAATTGGCTATTATATTACACCAGCACTTGTTGGAGGTGCATCTGGAACACTTATTAGTAATCAAATAGCATATCATATGAAAAGTACTTTAGATTGGAGTTTTGCATCTGCAATGGGTCTGATGCTTTTAACAGGCGTGTTAGTAATTTATTGGATCTATAATAAACTTGTAGGAGTTGATAACATCAAATTAGGTTAATTATGGCATTACCAAAGTATACAGAACCGCATTATAGAATTTGGCACTATTTTTATTTATTAATATGTGGTTGTGTCTTTTTCTTTTTGATAGCTCCTTTATTTGTAATTTTTCCGTTGTCTTTTAATGCTGAGGAGTTCTTGGTTTTTTCTGATGGAATGAAAAGGTTAGATCCTGATGCATTCTCTTTAAGATGGTATAAAGACATGATTTATGGAACAAAAAATCCATGGGGTTTGGCTGCAAGAAATAGTTTTATAATTGCAATTTTTGCTACATTGGGATCAATTATTTTAGGTACTCTTGCTGCATTAGGCTTAAGCAGTAGACATATGCCTTACAAGGGTTTGATAATGGCAATTTTAATTTCACCAATGATAGTTCCGCTAATTATTTCTGGGGTAGCGATTTTCTTTTTCATGGCAAAGGTAGGTTTGGCAGCCACTCATTTGGGTATTATATTAGCACATATTATTCTTGGAACCCCGTTTGTGGTAATAACTGTAACTGCAACACTTTCGGGTTTTGATCATAGTATTACACGTGCTGCCTCAAGTCTTGGAAGTAGTCCATACAATACATTTATGAAAATTACTTTACCTTTGATATTACCTGGGGTTATATCTGGCGGTCTTTTTGCTTTTGTAACTTCTTTTGATGAAGTCGTAGTTGTATTATTCTTAGCTGGCTTAGATAATACTACAATTCCAATTCAAATGTGGACTGGGCTTAGAGAACAATTAAGTCCGACAATATTAGCTGTTGCAACCTGTTTGATTTTATTATCAGTATTCATTTTATTAACTGCTGAACTTTTAAGAAGAAGATCTGAGAGATTAAGAGGAATAAATAGATAGTTTAATTGACACTCTCAATTACTGTCGCAATTCCCATTCCTAAACCTATACACTGAGTAGAAAGAGCATATTTTTTATTTTCTCGTTTTAATAAATCAGCTGCTTTACCAGTGATTCTTGCACCTGTTGCACCAAGTGGATGACCAAGAGCAAGAGCTCCACCATCTAAATTAACTTTATTTTTATCTATACCTAAATCTTTAATGCACGCTAATGATTGAGAAGCAAAAGCTTCGTTCAATTCAATAATATCAATTTGATCAGCTGACAAGTTAGCTCTCTTTAAAGCTTTTTTTGATGCACCAATTGGACCTAGACCCATAAAATCAGGGTCACAACCCTCAACAGCAGTAGATACTATTCTTCCTAAAATATTTAAATTATTTTCTCTTGCATAATTTTCCTCACAAATTAAAGTTGCCGCCGCACCGTCTGTTAAAGGTGATGAAGTTGCTGCTGTAACTGTTCCATTTTCATCAAATGCAAGTTTTAATCCATCTAATTTTTCCATTGTACTATTCGGTCTTATGTTTCCATCAGTATCACAATCACCAATTGATACGATTTCATTCTTAAAATTCCCTTTGGTTTGTGCTTCATGTGCTTTTTGATGGCTTGATATAGCAAACTCCTGTTGTTCATTTCTTGAAATGTTATATTTTTTAGCAACATTTTCTGCAGTTGTTCCCATTGAAAAATAAACATGTGGATTATCTGTCTTACTTTCAGGGTAAGGGATTGGTTCAAAACCAGTATTTACTCTTGTCATGCTTTCAACCCCTCCACAAACAAATACCTTTCCAGCACCCAAAGAAATTTTACCTGCAGCAATATGAATAGCCTCCATTGACGAACCACACCATCTATCTACTGTCATGCCTGAGGTTTTTACATTCATACCACTTAAAAAAGTAGTCAACTTTCCAATATTAAAACTTTGTTCTCCTGTTTGAAATGCACAACCAACTACGATATCCTCAATGTCATCTTTTTTAACATTTGATTTTGATACTAAATCTTTAATTACCTCTGCTAACAGATTAACTGGTTTTGAGTCTATTAAGGCACCTTTTCTAGCCATAGTAAAAGGTGATCTTGAAAATCCTGCTATAACTGGTTTAAACATAATTTAAATATAAGGTTAATCAGGAAATGGTAAAGAAGTTATAATGCCTTTTCTGTTTTTTCCATTAAGAGTATTTATAAAAACTTCATTCCCCAAATCCCAAAAATCTCTATTTATCATTGATAAACCTATATTTTTCTTAATTCTTGGGGAATAAATTCCAGAAGCAATTTGTCCAATCTTTTTATTGTTTTTTGAGTATACCGGCAAAGGAACACCTATTGGTTTACAGGGTTCACCATCAAAAATTATTCCTCTCATCTGTTGTTTAATTCCTTCAGATTGGATCTTTCTCAAAGCATGTTTTCCAATAAAATCATGATCATCCTCTTGTTTACAATATTTCTCGAGATTGCATTCTAGTGGATTATTTTCTCTAGTGAAATCATTGCCATAGGACATAAGTCCTGCCTCAATTCTATCAATGAGGTTTGGACATCCTGGAGATATATTAAATTTTTGACCATAATCCCAAACAATATCCCAAAGTTTTTCACCAAGTTCAATTTCATTAAAATGAGTTTCAAATCCTTTGAAATAAATTTCAAAACCATCTTGCTTGCTATAACCTGACCTTGCGATTATTTGTTTTGTACCCAAAAAGTCAAAAACTTTAAAATTGAAAAATTTTAATTTTTTTATGTCTTTACCAAATATTGAAACCAAAAGGTCTTCGGATTTTGGGCCTTGAATAGCCAATGGATAAACATCTGGCTCTACTATTTCAACATTATATCCAGAACCTAATGCAATACCTTTTGCCCATAGAAGAATATCTGAGTCAGCTATTGAAATCCAAAACATATCATCGTCTAGTTTAAGTAAAACAGGATCATTAATCATTCCTGCGGTCTCATCTATTATTGGAATATAAAAACATTTTCCAGTTTCCATTTTTTTTATTGAGCGAGGCGTCATTTTTTGTACAAGTTTTTCTGCATCAGGACCTGAAATTTGTACTTGTCTTTGGCAAGATACGTCCCAGACTTGAACTTCCTTTCTTAAATGCCAGTAATCTTCCTCAACTGAGTTTTTAAATCCTTTTGGTAATAACATGTGGTTTACAACGGTAAAATCTGACACGCCACATTCTTCAACCTTTTTAGTAAATGGAGTACGCCTTATACGTCTTGACATATTTAATTTAATATTTTTTTGATGTATTAAATTTTCACCACTCATTCTATTTTGACCACCACACAGTGTAGCTATTTTTAGAAATTATTATGGGTATATGATATTTTTTATTATTATCTTCCATTTTAAATTTAATATTTATTTCAGAAATAATTCTTTTCTCAGAAAAATAATCTCCAGTTTTGCAAATCATTTCATATTCGCACTTGGTATCATCATCACTTAGATCAAATTCTTTATGTATTCTACCACCATCATCAGATTTACTTTCACAGAAAATTTCTTTATCTCCATTTTTTTTTATTTGATAAATTATTACATCAATATTCCCAGCATGAGATCCATTCGTAGCATCTAATAAGTGTGATGAAAATATTGCCATTTTATTCTATTGATGACTTTTCTCTTTTGCTTGCAACTGCAGAGACTATTGGGCTTAATACTGGCTTTGCTTTAACATTTACACATGCAGGTTTTCCACTTTCCATTGCCCTTTTAAGTGCCGGTGCTAACTCTTCTCTTTTATTAACTAATTCTCCATACCCTCCAAAACCCTCAAAAATCTTATGAAATGGGATGTCTCTAAAATCAGTTGCAACGCTTTTTCCACTTTTAAATAATCTTTCTTGTTGTTGTCCAATTGAGGCCAATCCACCATTGTTATCAATTACAACAGTAATAGGTTTTTTTTCATAAAATACACTTTCAATAGACATACCTCCTGATAAAAATGCACCATCTCCACTTATAAGAACAACATTTGAATCTGGATTGTGATTTTTAGCAGATAAAGCAAACGATACACCAACACCTAACATGCTAAATGTTCCAGGGTGCAAGATACCTTTTAATTTTTTACCTTTTGCACCTGCAATATTAATTGCAATTTCTGACCAGAAGTGTGTATTTCCTCCATCTATAACAAGCCAGTCATTTTCACCCATTGCTTCTTGGACATCTAATGAAAGTTGTAGAGGATGGATTTTCCCTGCATTTTTTTTTGATGCCTCAGCCTCTATCTCTAAGTCTTTCAAGGATTTATCTACCCATTCTTTTTTCTTTTTTTTGTTTTCTTCGAACCAAGTTGTGTCTAAAGTCCACTTATTATTTTTCTTTAAATTAGATAATGTATCTAGAAAAACACCAGGATCACTTAATAAACAAAAATCAGCTGCTCTATTAAGTTCTACTTCCTCATGAGAACCATTTATACAAACTAACTTTGATGATTTAGGTATAAAAGGTGGATTTCCAAAATTCATTTGATTGTCTAAACGCGCCCCAACTACAAGTACTAAATCTGAATTTTGTAGTGCATATTCCGAGGGAGGATATTGGTGTATATCTGCCAAACCCATATAAGCATTTGCTTCCTCACCTAATAATTTTTGATGATATGGGACATTAAAAATTGGTATATTTAAATTATTACCAGCTGCTTCAAGATTTTTTTCTGAATGAGACCACCAAACTCCATGGCCACCTATTATAATTGGTTTTTTAGCATTACAAGCAAGTTCTAAAACTTCTGATAGAGAATTTGGATCTGGCCAAGCTTTAGCTAAAGGTTTAGCCTTGTGAGAAAATGGTCTTTCTTCTAACCCTACTTCTTCTGCAAAAGATGAAAACATAATATCTACTGGCAGACTAAGATGTACTGCACCTGGATAACCATTGGTTGCAATGTGATATGCTTTGTCGACAAATTCTCTTATTCTAGTTCCATCGGTAATGCTTGCACTGTATTTAGTCAAAGGGGCAGCAATTGAAACATCATCTATTTCTTTAAAACCACCTGAACCTTGTCTTTTAAGACTGCTAGAACCAGTAATATAAATAACAGGACTTCTCTCACCCCAAGCCTCCATCATAGAGGGGACTGCGTTAGTAAATCCTTCTGGTCCAACTAAGCATACTGATGGTTTACGAGTTATTCTTGTATTGCCATCTGCTAAATGTCCTGCAATTTGTTCATGAGGTGTATTTATCACTTCAATTTGACACTCAGCAAACCCTTCAATTGCTGGATTACAAAAACCTCCTGCAAGAGTAAAAACTTTACTAATTCCCTTATCTTTTAAAGCTCTAGCTAATAATGCTCCACCTCTAATTTTATTCTCATTCATTTAGTATTTTACCTTATTAATAGTATTCTCTATTACTATCTCAGATGTTACTTCATTAATATCATTTAATCCAACTAACCCTAGTGTTGTGCTAACTTCCTCTTTTATAATCTCAACTATTCTTCTTAATCCTTTTTTTCCATCAGCTCCCATTGCATACATAACGGGTCTTCCAATCATTGCATAATCTGCACCAAATGCTAGCGCTCTTACTACATCGCTTCCACTTCTTATTCCACTATCAAAGATTAAAGGAAAATTATTTCCGACTGATTTTCTAATCAATGGAAGCATATTTATTGCTGCTGTGGCACTGTCTAATTGCCTACCTCCATGATTTGAAACTTGAATAGCATCCGCTCCAGCTTCCTTTATTTTTATTGCATCATCTGGAGACATTACTCCTTTAACAATAAGTTTGCCTTTCCATTTATCCCTTACTCTTTTAAGTGTATTCCAATCAGTAGATCCTCTACTTTCTTTTCTTTTAAAAATTCCATCTCCACTTTTTGATGTTACATAATTCATTGGCTTTGGAATTCCACTCATCAAAGTTGATAGAGACCAAGTCGGATGAGTCGCAAAATCAAAAAATTGTTTTGGACCTATCTTAAAAGGATAAGAGAAACCATTTTTATCATCTCTAGTTCTTCTAGATAAAACTGGTACATCGACAGTTAAAATTGCTACCTCGTAACCAGTATTTTTTGCTCTTTCCAAAAGCTCCATCACAAAATTTTCATCTTGGAAAATATATAACTGCATCCAAGAATGACCTTCTGAGAGTTCATACATCTTTTCTAATGTTGTAGTAGAAGCCATAGAAACACAGGTTGGAATATTATTTCTTGCACTTTCAGCGGCTAACATAGAGTCTGCTCCTGGCCAAGACAAATTAGTCATTCCCATTGGAGCAAAACCAAATGGAAAATTAAATTCGTATCCTAATAACTTTTTTTTAAGAGATCTTTTTTCAACATTTCTTAAAACTTTGGGCTCTAATCTAATTTGGTCTAGAGCTATACTGTTGATTTCGGCAAGTTTCTCATCTCCAGATGCACCATCAATAAAATCAAAAACTAGTTTAGGAAGACGTTTACGTGATAGTTCTCTCGCATCTTTTATGCTAAAGATTTTTTGACTTGGTAAAATACTATCACTCATTATTCATTTTAATGTATTCTTTTAAGTTAAATTGTTTATTTTGATTAACAAAATAAGCATTATGACCTTTTCTAGAAGAATAAACCTCTGTTGGTTTTCCGTCAATAAAAAGTACTGCAACACCATCATCAACAGCAATACCATTAGGCAAAGTTTTGTTTTTAATATTTTCTCTATATTTTTCCGCTCTTTTTGAGTCCGAATAATGTGGTGTAAAACTTCCAGATAATAATCCAATGCCATTCATAGATTTAAATCCAGGTCCATCTGAGTCAGTTAGAAAGCAATCGAACCAACACGCGGCACCAGCACTTATACCTGATAGAATTGTACCTGAATTGTAGACTTCTTTAAAAAGCCCAATTAAATTATTTTCTTTCCAATATTTGAGCATGAATTTTGTATTTCCACCACCAACATAAACTACATCAAGATTTGAAAGCCAATTTTCAAAACCTTTTACGCTAGAGATAAGATTAAAGTGAGACACATTTAAACCTGAAACTCTAAATCTTTTATAAAAGAGCTTAGTTTTGCTTGAGTCATCGTTACTAGCTGTTGGCAAAAATCCTAATGAGCAATTTTCTTTGTTAATACATTCTAAAATGAATTGTTCCTGATCATCATCTTGGTTATGAGTAAACCCTCCACCCCCAATAGTAATTATTTTTTTTTTTATATTCACTAATTATATTTTTAACAATTTAAGCTTAAACACCAACCCAAGGTTTAGGCTCATTTGGGATATTTCTGTTTATACCTCTAACTATTTCTCCCTGTTCATCATACATTGGCAATTTGCAGATTTGACCTTTATGTAATTTCCCATCTGTACATTTGACATCAACTATATCACCTGGTCCATTTTCATTATTGTTAAGGTGCACTATACCTACACCACAAACTTGATAAGGAGACCATGTGCTAGAAGTTATTTTACCGATTTCTTTTTCATTTAATCTAATACTCTCTCCTTTAATTGCTGTTCCAGAAACAATCCGAATTCCCCAAGTCTTACATTTTTTATCTGATGACATAAGTGCCTCTTTTCCAATAAAATTCTCTTTATCAAAATTTATAAATCTTCCAAGTCCAACTGAAAAAGGATTGGTATTTTTTGAAAAATCTTGTCCAGCAGATAAAAGTCCAGCTTCAATTCTTCGACATCTAAATCCTGGTGTAGCTACCAATATCATACCTAATTTTTTTCCTTGCTCAAGAATGTAATCTCCAATTTTCTCTGTTTCATTTTCAGGCCTAAAATAAATTTCCCAACCAAGTTCATTAGTAAAACCACTTCTACTTACTATTACTCTTTGATCTAAAATTTGTAACTCTTTCCAATCAAAATATCTCCAATCATTCTCTGAAAAACCATTACTTAAATTTTCAAGTAGTTTCATGGACAATGGACCTTGAACCTGGCTTACCCAAACATTTGGATCATTTATCTCTACATTTAAATTTTTAGAATGTGCTTTATACCAAGAAAATAGGTCACCATCCGCTTGTGCAAACCAATATTTATCTTTATCAATTCTTAAAAGTATACCATCAGTAATCATCCCACCATCATGATAACAAGCAAATTGATATGAACATCTTCCAACAGCGATTTTTGAAATATCTCTTGGAAATATTTTTTGTAAAAATTTAAGGGCATCTGGTCCTGATATTTCAAATGGATGCTCTCCAGTATGCCTAAAAATAATTTCTCTCCTTGCTTTCCAATACATTTCTTCAGGACTGACATTAGATAATTTTTCAAGAGTTAATCTTCCTGCATAATTTGAATACTCTGGATCATATGGTAATTCTTGATAAGTTAAGGGATGAACTTGAATTGATCTTGCAAGCTCTAATGAATTAGAATTTTCAAGGCAAACAGGCTTTACAGTAAACCTATATTTATTGATTAAATCATTCATTATTTTTTTTGTAGATAATCAGAATACACCAATAAAATAAATAAAAAATGTCCATTTTGACTGTTGCTATATAAGTATCTAATTGTTACCTTTTGTTTTTTTAAAGAGAGGAAATTATGAAAAACATTTTAAAATTGATATCAATTTCATTGGTATCACTATTTGTAACATTTTCATTTGCCAACGCATCAAGTGGGGTTTTTAAGTTATCTCATGATCTTGGTTTTGGAAAAGATACAAATTTAGATGCGATTACTAAAGGAAGACTATTTCAAGTAGTAATAATGACTCAAAACCGTCTTGTTAGAAAAGATCTTAAAGGAGTTACTTCTCCTGAGTTAGCTACTGACTGGTCAGGTAACGCAGATGCAACAGAATGGACTTTTAACTTAAGAAAAGGTGTTAAATTCCATGATGGATCTGATTTTGATGCAGAGGATGTAAAATACTCTTTGATGAGAGTTAAAGATCCTGAAATTGGTTCGCCTGCTAAGAAGAGTATGAGTGCAGTAACAGATATTGAAGTTGTTGACTCACATACAGTAAAAATAAAGTTGAACACATCATTCGCAGATTTTCCACTTTTATTAACTGATTATAGATTAAGAATGATACCAAATGGATCAGGCGATACTATTGGGAAAACAGGTATTGGAACTGGACCATTTATGGTTGATAAGTTTGATGCTGAAGGAACTACAATTCTTAAAGCTAACCCAGATTATTGGGAAGGAGCACCGAAACTCGCTGAGGTACATGTAATAGCTATCCCAGATGGTCAAGCTAGAATTCAAGCCTTACTGACAGGTCAAATAGATATGAATAGATATGTTCCATTTAATCAGAAAAAAATATTTGATGGTAATTCAAAATTTGACGTTTCAGTTATACCCACAGGAAACTGGAGAGGTATGGTAATGAGAACTGACGTAGCTCCATTTGATGACCCTAGAGTAAGAAAAGCTGTCAGAATAGCTGTGGATAGACAAGAACTTGTTGATCTTGTTATGGCTGGAGCAGCAACTGTATCTTGCGATACTCCTGTTGCACCATCAGATCAATATAGAATGAAAAAGAATTGTCCACCACAACCAGCTACAGCAAAAAAATTGCTTGCAGAGGCAGGTTACCCAGATGGTATTGATTTCACAATTCATGTATCTACAAAAGAACCAACTTGGCCAACTATAGCTGAAGTTTTACAACAACAATTTGCTAAAGCTAATATCAGAGCAGATATTCAAATGACACCTTCAAAAAGTTATTGGAATGAAACTTGGATGAAAAAGGCTGTAGCAATGACACGTTGGAATGAGAGACCAGCAGATAGTATTTTGCATGAGGCTTATCACAGCGAAGCAAAATGGAACGAGTCATTCTATAAAAGTGCTTCTTTTGATAAGAACTTAGCTGAAGCTAGAGGTGAGTTAAATTTTAGCAAAAGAAAAGCAGCATACATCAATGCTCAGAAAACATTATGGGAAGAGTCTGGCACAATGATACCTTACCATGTGTCTCGACTTGTTGTTACATCTTCTAGAGTTAAAAATCTTGACGAAGTTGAGTATTTTTCTATTAGATGGCACACAGTAAGTGTTCAGTAATAATTTTTGTTTTACAGGCCTTTAATTAGGCCTGTAAAACCTCTTTCATTTCTAAATAAATAATTTAAAATTTAAAATTCTTATGCTTTTTTTAATTATAAAAAGAATTTTATTAGGTTTTATTACCTTGTTTATTGTATCTATAATTACATTTGTTGGCACAGAAGTTTTACCAGGGGATGCTTGTACAACCTATTTAGAAAGACAGGCTTTTGGGGAGCAATTAGAAGCTTGCTATAGAAGACTTGGTTTAAATGTTCCAGCATATGAGAGATATGTATCGTGGGCATTAAATGCTATTCAAGGAGACTTTGGTTATTCTTTAAGTGGAGAGATGCCAATCAAAGATGTTTTAGGACCTAGAATTAAAAATTCACTAGTACTAGCATCAGCTGCAATTTTTATAGGAATTCCGATAGCTTTAATTTTAGGAATTATTACTGCTCTTTGGAGAGATAAGTTGCCGGATGTTGCAATATCAACAGTAACAATATTTGCTATGACTATTCCAGAATTTATTAGTGCTACTTTATTAATTTTGATAATTGCCATATGGTTAGAGTGGTTACCTGGTATTGTTATAGTTCCAACTGATGTATCTTTCCTTGAGTTGCTGCCCAATATAATTTTACCAGTTGTTGCTATAGCGATGATCATGACAGCTCACATGGCTCGGATGGTAAGGTCAAGTGTAATCCAAGTAATGGCAAGTGAATATGTTCAAATGGCAATTCTTAAAGGAGTTCCTTATTGGAAAATGGTTTTCAAACATGTTTTACCAAACGCTTTATTACCTGCTATTAATGTGGTGGCATTGACTATTGCATGGCTTTTGGGTGGAGTTGTAGTAACTGAAGTTGTGTTTAATTATCCTGGCCTTGGGAGATTAGTTATTGAATCTATTTCAAATAGAGACCTACCTACAGTTCAAGCACTAGCTATAATTCTTGCATCTATATATGTAAGTATAAATTTATTAGCAGATCTATTGACACTAATGCTTAATCCTAGATTAAAAACATTACAGATAAGAAAATAATATGAAATTAGATAATATATATAAAGAAGAGAAAAAAAGCGCTTTTGCAAAATTATCAGAAATTATTATTACAATGGCTTCTAGACCATCTGGACTTATCGGACTTAGTATTTTAGTTTTTCATATAATTCTTGCATTTATAAGCCCATATATTGCTCCTCATGATTTTAAAGCTATAGATCCAACATTAATGCTCCAGGCTCCCTCTGCCGAGTATTGGTTTGGAACAGACGATCTTGGAAGAGATGTTTTTACTAGAACAATTTTGGGAGGAAGAACGGCTCTTACAATAACTTTCTTTGGATCTTTAATAGCATTACTGTGGGGTGGTCTTCTAGGAATATTTTGTGGATTGGTTGGAGGAAAAATTGACGATGTAGTTATGAGAATTGTAGATGCGTTCTTATCTATTCCATGGATATTAGCAATGTTGTTGATTGTATCTTTATTAGGTACATCTACTGAAGTATTGATACCTGCTTTAGGTTTTTTTTATGGCAAAGGAATTGTGAGAGTTGCAAGAGCTGCAACACATGATGTTATCGCAAAAGATTTTATTGTCTCTGCAAGAGCGAGGGGACATAGTAATTTTTCAATTATTTGGAATGAAATAATTCCTAATGTAAGAGATGCAATATTAGTTGAAGGTGCAATGCGATGGTCATGGATGTTGCTTGGTTTTAGTTCTTTATCTTTTTTAGGTTTTGGGGTTAGCCCACCAACTCCAGACTGGGGGTTAATGATATCAAATGCAAGAGGGCTGATGTCTTTTGCTTATTGGGCAGTAATAGCACCAATTGTTGGATTAAGTAGTTTAATTATAGGTATTAATTTAACAGCAGACGCTTTTGCTAAAGCGTTAGGTATAGATAGATCAACTAAAGCTCCTGTTTAATAATGACCGATATAATTCAAAAAGTAAAAAACTTATCTATTGGATTTAGAAGTAAAAAAGGCGATGAAATCTTAATTTTAAAAAATATAAGCACAAATATCAAAAAGGGTGAAACAGTTGGAATAGTAGGGGAATCTGGTTCGGGAAAAAGTACATTAGCATTAGCAATGATGGGATATGTTAAGCATGGACTTTATACTATTGGAGGAGAATGTCAGTTTAACTCGTCAAATCTATTAAAAATGAAAAGTAAAGATTTAGAAAAAATCAGAGGTAGAAAGATAGCAATGATTCCACAAAATGCAGGCCAAGCATTGACACCAAACTTAAAGATAGGTTATCAAATTGATGAAGCTTTACAATTGCACTCAGATTTTGATGAAAAAGAAAGAGAAAAAAAAATTTCTGAGTTGTTAAATAAAGTTAGACTTCCTTCACCAGAGACGATTGCTTTAAGATATCCACATGAACTTTCAGGAGGTCAACAACAGAGAGTTGCTGTTGCCATGGCATTAGCTGGAACACCAGATTTACTTCTTTTAGACGAACCTACAACAGGATTGGATGTAACAACACAAGCTCATGTTTTGGAACTTCTAAATTTTATTGCAAAAGATACTGGAACATCGATGGTTTATGTAAGTCATGACTTAGGAGCCATTGCTCAAGTGAGTGACAGAATTATTGTTATGTATTCAGGAGAAATCGTTTTAGAAGGTCCATCAAGAGATATCCTTAAAAGACCAATTCATCCTTATACCCACGGATTGCTTAAATCTATACCAAAATTATCTTTAGCTGGCCTTCCTGAGTCAATGCCTGGTAGTCAACCTCAGCCAGGTACGATTCAAAGTGGTTGTAGTTTTTTTGATAGATGTAATTTTTCAGATGAGAATTGCAAAAATAATTCTCCTCAATTAGAATTTTTAAAAGACTTAAATACTAGTGTTAGATGTTTTAATTATGAAAAACTTGTGAATGAGAGTCAAGCTAGTCAAACTATTAATAAAATTAAGAATAAATCACAAGATAAAGAAATATTAAATTTATCAGAAGTATCTATAAGTTACGCTAAACAAAAACTTTTAGATCAAATTTTCAATAGAATTTCTGATGATAACCCTACAGTTAAAGATATTAATATTAATATTAAAAAGGGAGAGACAATAGCTTTAGTAGGAGAGTCTGGAAGTGGAAAATCAACAATCCTGAAATCTATTGCTGGACTACTTAGAACCAAAGATGGTTTGATAAGGTTTGATGAAAATAGAAATTTATCGTCTGATTTGAAAGAAAGAGATCCCAATGATTTAAGAATTATTCAATTAATATTTCAAAATCCAGATGAGTCTTTGAATCCAAACCACACGGTAGAAGAAATAATTGCACAACCATTAAAATTATATTTTGGATTAAAAGGTGAAGAATTAAAAAAAAATATTATAGATTTACTTCAAAAAGTAAGACTTGGAGAATTTTATACATCTAGATACCCAAGACAATTATCTGGTGGTGAAAAACAGAGAGTAGCTGTTGCAAGAGCTTTTGCTGCAAAACCAGATATTATTTTATGTGATGAGGTTACATCTGCTTTAGATGTTTCTGTGCAAGCTGCTGTATTAAACTTATTACAACAACTGAAAGAAGACTTTGGAACTACGTACATATTTGTGTCACACGATTTAGCAGTTGTAAGAGCAATTAGTGATAGAGTAGCAGTTCTTTATCAAGGAAGGCTTTGTGAAGTTGGACCCTCAAATGATGTTTATAAGTTTCCATCTCACCCTTATACAGAAGTTTTGTTGGGTGCCGTCTTAGAACCAGATCCAGATATAAAACCTAAATTAGTTGCTGAGGATATTGTTGAAGAAAGACCTCCTGAAAAAGGATGCAGTTTTCAAGGCAGATGCTCCAGAATTGTTGGAGATATTTGTAAGAAAGAAATACCACCATGGCAATTAACAGATAGTGGTAACGCTATCAGATGTCATATACCTATTAAAGAATTACAAAAAGAACAATTTTAAAAGATTAAATTTATTATTTTAAAATTTATTTATTTGTGCTTAAATAATAATGTATGAAAAATAATTCTACATTAATAAAAAATTTACTTTCAGATTATAGAATAAATGCCTTTTTTCAAAATATTTCTTTAATGTTGATTGGTACATTAATTTTAGCATTTTCATCAAAAGTACAAGTGCCATTCTGGCCAGTACCAATGACTATGCAAACGTTTGCAGTATTTATAATTGGAATGACGTATGGTTCTAAATTAGCTTTCTTTACACTTTTGCTTTACCTATTCGAGGGAGCTATTGGACTGCCAGTTTTTGCTAAAGGAGGAGGATTACTTTATTTAACAGGACCTACTGCAGGATATCTTTATGGAATGACAATCGCAGCAGCGGTTATCGGTTTTTTAGCTGAAAGAAATTTTAACGACTCATACTTTAAAAGTTTAATTTCACTACTCATTGCAACTTCAATTATTTTTATAGTTGGGGTGGGCTATTTAGGCTCAGTTATTGGATATGACAAGGCACTTGCTGGTGGTTTATATCCTTTTTTACCTAGTGAATTGTTTAAAATTGCACTAGCAGTTGCAATTATTCCTTCAATTACAAAATTTATTAGATAATATTTTAAGAGTTATTTAACTGCTTTAAGTTGCCCTAAAAGAAATTTTTTACTATAAGCATTTATTCTCAATATGAAAATTAATAAAGTTGTTGTAATAGGTTCAGGGACGATGGGGAGCGGGATAGCTGCTCAACTATGTAATGCAAATGTTCCAGTGACATTACTAGATTTAACAACAGAAATATCTGAGAAAGCTAGAGAAAGAATTCTAAAATCAAGACCTCCTTTATTGATCGATAAATCAAAAATCAATAATATTAATGTTGGTAACATAAATGATAACTTTAATGAAGTTGGTGAGGCTGACTGGATTGTTGAAGCTGTTGTAGAAAGAATTGATATCAAACATAATATTTATGAAAAAATTTTTAAAGAAAGAAAAAAAGGGTCAATTGTGTCCTCAAATACATCTTCTATTCCAATCAAAGTACTTTCGGAAAAACTTTCAAATGAAGAAAAAAAAGACTTTTGTATAACTCACTTTTTCAATCCAGTGAGATATATGGATTTATTAGAAATTGTGAAAAATGAAAATAATGATTTAGCACAGATAAATTCTCTTAAAAATTTTTGTGAAAAAGATTTAGGAAAAGGAACTTTAATTTGTAACGACACGCCAGGCTTCTTAGGGAATAGGATTGGTGTCTATGCCATGCAAGTAGCAATGACAGAAGCATTCAAAATGAAACTAACAATTGAAGAAGCAGATGCAGTTTTTGGTCGACCAATGGGAATACCAAAAACAGGAGTTTTTGGACTATATGATTTGATTGGGATTGACTTAATGGCCGATGTTTTAAAAAGTTTTATAAAGGAACTTCCCGAGACAGATGATTTTCAAGTTGTTGCTAAAGAAATACCACTTGTAAAAAAACTTATAGAAACTGGTTACACAGGAAGAAAAGGTAAAGGTGGATTTTATAGAATGAATAAAACTGATGGTAAAAAAGTTCTCGAAGGTATCAATTTAGAAACTGGTGAATATTCAATATCACAAAAATTTAATCTAGGGTCAGAAAAGATGGATATTGTGAACTTAATCAACAGAAAAGATAAATATGGAGAATATGCCTGGTCTGTAATCTCAAAAATTATTAAATATGCATCTTCATTAGTCCCTGGAATAACTGACAAATTTAATGATATCGATGAAGCAATGAGACTAGGTTTTAATTGGTCTAAAGGACCTTTTGAAATGCTGAAAGAAATTGGAGTAAAAAATTTCTTTGAGAGAATAGATGCTTTTGAAAATAACAAGTTTCTTGAGGATTTATCGAAAAGTAAGGATGAAAACTTTTATGGAGAAAGACAACAATATACTGATCTAGAAACCCTTGGAAAAATTAAGCCGAGAGCAATCAAATTAGATAAAAACAATTCAGCTGAAATCTATAGATTTAATGATTTTAACATAGTTGAATTTACTACAAAAGCTAATGCATTAGATTATAACTCAATGGATAGTTTAAAAAATGCAACTGATAAACCCCTCATAATTATAAATGAGGCAATGCAGTTTTCTGCTGGTGTAAACTTATCTTATACAATGAATTTTGCAGATAAAGGTGATTTTAAATCTATCGAGAAGTTTGTTAAATATTTCCAAGAAACCTGTAAACATTTGAAGTATTCGAAATTTCCTGTTGTGTCAGCCCCATCTGGTTTAGCATTAGGTGGTGGTTTTGAAGTTTTATGTCAAAGTAATTTTGTAGCTTCTCATACAAATATTGTTGTAGGTCTAGTAGAAACAATGGTTGGATTAATCCCAGCTGGTGGTGGATGTAAGGAAATGTTGTATAGGTGGTCTCAAACTGATGAAGCAAAAAATGATCCTGATTATGCACCTCTTAAAGTATTTGATATTATTGGCTACGCAAAAACTGCAACTTCTCCGATTGAAGCTGAGCCATTAAAATACTTAAGACCTGAGGATAAAAAAATAATGAGTAGAAATAGTTTATTATCGGTTTCTAAAAATATTATTCACAATAATTCAAATTTTATCCCACCCAATGAGTGCTCGTTTAATCTTTCTGGAAAAAAAGTTTATGGAAAAATGATACAAATGTTAGAGAAATTATATAATGATAAAATTATACTTGATCATGGAATGGAAGTTGGAAAAGAATTAGCAAAAGTTTTGAGTGGTGGAGATACTACTTTGGAACACACTTTATCAGAGGATGATCTATACAAATTAGAATTAGATGCTTTTATGAAACTAATAGAGACAGAAAAAACTCAAGATAGAATTAAACATACATTGAAAACTGGTAAACCTTTGGTAAACTAGAATTATGACAAATAGACCAACAAAAAAACAAGTAGATAACGCTGAAAAGATTTTAATATCTTGGAAGAAAAAAATGCCATTTTATTATGCTGCAGCTATTATAATTGCTTTAATAATAATTCTATTTTCCTCAAATTCGAATAAAGAGCTTTCTATGCATCAAAAAAATATCAATGATTTTAAAAAAGCAGCTGAATTTATTCATAGAAATAGCTCGAAAAATTGAAAGACAAAAATAAAAAACCAATCCAACCAGTAAGTGGAACAAAAGTACCCAGATACGCAGGACCATCGACATTTGCTAGATTGCCTGAATTAAGAGATGTAGAAAGTTGTGATGTAGCGATAGTGGGAGTTCCATTTGACTCAGGAACAAGTTATAGACCTGGTGCAAGGTTTGGGCCGCAGAGTATTCGACAGGCCTCAAGACACTTAAGAACTAATTACCATCCAAGTTATGATGTTGAACCTTTCAAAGTGCAACAAGTTGCAGACGCGGGTGATATTGCTTGTAATCCATTTAATATTGATGAGGCTATTAAACAAATTGAGGTAGGTGCAACAGATTTATTAAATAAAGTAGGAGGAATTATAAGTCTTGGTGGAGATCACACGATAGCAGTTCCTTTACTCAGAGCAGCAAATAAAAAAAATAAAGGACCAGTGTCTTTGGTTCATTTTGATGCACATTTGGATACTTGGGACACTTATTTTGGAGCACCATATACTCATGGAACTCCTTTTAGAAGAGCACGTGAGGAAAATTTATTTTTAGATGATGCTTCCATGCATGTTGGGATACGAGGTCCACTATATAGCAGAGACGACATAAAGAATGATGAGAGTTTTGGTTTTAAAATAATTCATTGTGATGAATTTCAAACAGAGGGAACAGATAAAATCGCAGAAAGAATAAAAAAAAGAGTTGGAGATAATGCTTTGTATTTATCTATTGATATAGACGTATTGGATCCTGCATTTGCTCCAGGGACAGGAACACCTGAAATTGCAGGGATGACAACAAGAGAAATGGTAAATGTTTTAAGGGGATTGTCAGATTTAAATCTAATTTCCGCAGATGTTGTAGAAGTTGCACCAGCATATGATCACGCCGAAGTTACTTCTCTTGCAGCTGCTACGATTGTTTATGAATTGACAAATTTATTTGCAAAATCATAAATAAAGGATAATTTGCGCGCATGATTGAAAAGAAAAATTTTTATATTAATGGTTCATGGGTTGCACCAAAAAATCAAAAAGATATCCAAGTAATTAATCCTGCAACTGAAAAAAGTTGTGCAGTAATTTCTTTAGGAGGCAAAGAGGATATTAATGATGCAGTATTAGCAGCTAAAGAAGCTTTTAAAACCTGGGGATATTCATCAAAACAAGAGAGAATTGAATTATTGGAAAACTTTTATGTGCTTTATAAAAAAAGATGGAACGATATTACTGAGGCAATTATTCAAGAAATGGGTGCACCAAAAGATTTTGCCTCAAAACTTCAAACAGGAACTGGCGCTAGTCATACAAAATCATTTATTCGTTATTTAAAAGAGTTTGAGTTTGAAAAACCACTTGGAGAACATGCTAAAAATCAAAGACTAATATATGAACCAAAGGGTGTTTGTGCATTAATTACTCCTTGGAACTGGCCTATAAATCAAGTTACTTTAAAAGTTATTCCTGCTTTAGCATCTGGCTGTACTATGATTTTAAAACCTTCAGAGTTAGCACCATTATCTGCAATGATTATTGCGGAAATAATTGATGAAGCAAAGTTTCCAAAAGGTGTATTCAATTTAGTAAATGGAGACGGTGCAACTACTGGTGATGCATTAACAAGCCACCCTGATGTAAATATGATTTCATTTACTGGCTCTACAAGAGCGGGAGCATTAATTTCACAAAATGCAGCTAAAGATTTTAAAAGGGTAAGTTTAGAGTTAGGGGGAAAAGGTGCAAATATCATATTTAAAGATGCTGATATAGAAGCTATCGAGAGAGGTGCTTTTAGATGTTTTAGAAATTCTGGGCAATCCTGCAATGCACCTACAAGAATGTTAGTTGAAAAACCAATTTATGATGATGCTATTGAAAGGCTAAAAAAGTATGCAAATGAGTTTAAAGTAGATGATCCAAATAAAGAGGGTGAACATATAGGCCCTGTAATTTCAGAAGTACAATTTGATAAAATTCAAGGTTTAATCCAAAAAGGAATAGATGAAGGGGCAAAATTAATTGCTGGTGGTCCGGGAAAACCTGAAGGATTAAAAGATGGTTATTATGTAAAACCTACAGTATTTGCAGATGTTAATAATGATATGGAAATTGCAAGAACAGAAATTTTTGGTCCAGTCCTATCTGTAATTCCATTTGAAACTGAAGAAGAGGCTATTCAAATTGCAAATGATACTGATTATGGATTAACAAATTATATTCAAACTCAAGATAATGACAAGGTACAAAGAGTTGCAAGAAAACTTAGATCTGGAATGGTAGATGTTAATGGTGCAGGTATTGCAGTTGATGCACCATTTGGAGGATTTAAACATTCAGGGATTGGAAGAGAGGCTGGAAAAGAAGGTTTGCTTGAATTTTTAGAAGTTAAATCTGTTGGTGGTTGGAATTAATTCAAAGACTTATTTTTTACACCATCTAGAAAACTAATACATTTTTTTATTTCAGAAAGTTTTATAAACTCATCAATCTTATGCGCTTGCTTAATTGATCCTGGACCACACACAACTGTACTTATTCCTATTTCTTGAAATAACCCTGCTTCGGTTCCAAAAGAGACTACCTCTCTTGAATTATCTCCAGTTATGCTAGATACAAATTCACATGCCTCAGAATTCGAAATTCTATCAAAACCAGTTATTTCACCAATGATATGTTTTTTTATAATGGATTTTGGATATATCTTTTTCATTTCTGGCAAAAGAGTCTCGTTAGTAAATTTATCTATTTCATGATTTAAAAAAATTCCATCTTCTTTCACAACAGGTCTTGTTTCCCAGTTTACATGACATTTGTCAGCAATTACATTATGAGCAATTCCACCAAATATTCCACCAACTTGCAAAGTTGAATATGGAGGATCAAAGATAGAGTCTTTTAATTCTCTTTCTTTCAATTTTTCTTTTAATTCAAGGAGTTTATTTACATATCTTGCAGCAAATTCAACTGCACTTACACCTTTGTCTGGTTCCGAACTATGTCCAGCAAGACCTTCAAAATAGGTTGTATATTCATAACATCCTTTATGTGCATCAATAATTTTCATATTTGTTGGTTCACCAACAATACAAATACAATCTTTAATGCCTCTTTTTTTCAATTCTGTAATCAAAATTGGTGCACCTTTACATGCTGTTTCTTCGTCGAAAGTGAATGAAAAATGAATATCTCTATCTAAATTTGATGAAGAGAAAATTGGTGCGTATGCTAATGCACATGCAATAAAACCTTTCATATCACACGATCCTCTACCAAATAATTTATCATCCTTGATTGTTGCATCAAAAGGTTCTGTTGCCCAACCTTTTGAAACTGGAACAACATCTGTGTGTCCGGATAAAATAATTGGTTTTTTATTGCTATTTTTTTTTGCTTTTAAAGTTGAGAAAAGATTTACTCTTTTTTTTTCCTCATCATAAGTTTTAAAAGAAGTAGCTCCTAAAGAATTTAATATATCATCACAATAGTCTATAAGTTGGTTATTATCTTCACCAGATACTGTTTTGAATGCAATTAAATCTTTGAGAATTCTTATCGAATTATTATATATATCCTCTAAATTATTTCCTGTACTCATTAATTAATAATTATATATTAAATTTATGAAAGAACAAATAACATACGATACATACGACAAAGTAGACATTAGAGTAGGAACAGTAATATCAGTAAAAAAAAATGAAAAAGCTAGAAAACCATCACTAGTTGTTGAGGTAGATTTTGGAAAAGAAATAGGGGTTAAGCAATCATCTGCACAGATAACTCATTATTACAATGAAGAAAACTTAGTTGGAAAACAAGTTATAGGAGTTTGTAATTTTCCTGAAAAAAATATAGCAGGTGTTGTATCTCAAGTTTTAATTCTTGGCTCTATTGATAAGGAAGGAAAAGTTGTGCTTGTTCATCCATCTCAAAAAGTTGAAAATGGTTTGCCTGTAGCATAGTAATGCATCCTGAATTGCTGTCTCTTTGTTTGTTTATGTTTGTGACAAGCTGTTCGCCTGGACCGAATAATATTGTAGCGTCACATTCTGGATTTAATCATGGGTTTAAAAAAACAATACCTTTAATGTTAGGCGTGATTTTTGGTTTTACATTTATGTTGGCAGTTATAAATTTTGGCTTAATAAATATTTTTAAGCTTTATCCTATTATTCAAAAAGGTTTAATATTTACTGGTACAGCATTTTTAATTTATTTGTCATACAAGATATCATTCTCGAAATCTTCAGACGAAAATGAAAAATTAAGACCAGTAAATTTTATGGAAACTTTTCTTTATCAATTTTTAAATCCAAAAGGTGTGATAGTTGCAATTATTGCAGTTTCAACATATGTAGAATCAGGTAGTAATTTCATTTCTTATTCAATTTGGTTATTAGGTATTGCTTTCGTATTTGCAGTAATTAGTATTATCTTTTGGACAATAATTGGAAAATTTATGAGGAAATTTGCGACAAATGAGAAATTTATTAAATGGTTTAATTATGTTATGTCGGCTCTTTTGCTAAGCTGTATTGCAACTTTTTATTACTAGTATTATGAAGCCTGGAAATCAAAATTCGTTCAATTCTTTAAAAGAACTATATATAAATGGGAAAAATTATTCTATTTATTCTTTAAAAGAAGCTGAAAAAAATGGCTTAGAAGGCATTAATAAATTACCAAAATCAATAAAAGTTTTACTCGAGAATCTTCTAAGGTATGAGGACAATATCACTGTAAATAAACAACAAATATTTTCAATTAAAGATTGGCTAAATACAAAAAAATCAAAAACTGAAATTGCATATAGACCTGCAAGAGTACTTTTACAAGACTATACTGGTATACCAGCTGTTGCTGACCTTGCCGCTATGAGAGATACAGTCAAAGAAAAAAATAAGGATCCAAATAAAATTAATCCTCTTTCATCAGTAGATTTGGTAATAGATCATTCCGTTCAAGTGGATAAATTTGCTACAAAGAATTCATTAAAAGAAAATGTTGATATCGAATTTGATAGAAACTTTGAAAGATACTCTTTTTTAAAGTGGGGGCAGCAAGCGTTTGATAATTTTAGAATTGTTCCACCTGGCACTGGAATTTGTCACCAAGTAAATTTAGAATACTTGTCAAAAGTAGTATGGAATGAAAGGTTTGAAGAAAAAGAATACTTATTTCCTGATACACTAGTTGGAACTGATAGTCATACGACAATGGTTAATGGCTTATCAGTACTTGGATGGGGAGTAGGAGGAATTGAAGCAGAAGCAGGAATGCTAGGTCAACCAATATCTATGTTGATACCAGAGGTCATCGGATTTGAAATGAAAAATAAACTTCCCGAAGGTACAACTGCAACTGACCTTGTGCTAACAGTTGTAAAAATGTTAAGAGATAAGGGTGTTGTTGGAAAATTTGTAGAATTTTATGGTGAAGGACTCAAAAATTTAACACTCGCAGATAGAGCAACTATTGCAAACATGGCACCTGAATATGGAGCAACATGTGGTTTCTTTCCAATAGATGAGGAAACGTTAAAATACCTAGAATTTTCTGGTAGATCTAAAGAAAATATTCAGATTGTAGAACAATATGCAAAAGAACAAAATTTATGGGCAAGCGATGATATAATATTTACCGATACTTTGTCTTTAGATATGTCTACAGTGGTCCCAACAATATCTGGACCAAAAAGACCCCAAGATAAAGTTCTTTTAACTGATGCTTCCAAAAATTTTATAAAAGTCTTTGAAGATGTATGTAAAAAAACAGAACCTACTATTGCTAAAGTTAAAAACGAAAATTTTAAAATAAAAGACGGCGATATATTAATTGCAGCTATTACTTCATGTACAAATACGTCAAATCCAAATGTGTTAATTGGTGCAGGTTTATTGGCTAAAAATGCTATAAAGAAAGGATTAACAGTTAAACCATGGGTTAAAACCTCATTAGCCCCTGGATCACAAGTAGTAACAGATTATTTAGACAAAGCAGGTTTAAGTGAATATTTAGATCAATTAGGCTTTAACTTGGTTGGTTACGGATGTACAACATGCATTGGTAACTCAGGACCTTTACCAGATAATATCTCTGAGGCAGTAAAAGAAAATGATTTATATGCCGTCTCAGTTTTGTCTGGTAATAG
Source organism: uncultured Pelagibacteraceae bacterium (assembly GCA_902594675.1). GTDB lineage: Bacteria > Pseudomonadota > Alphaproteobacteria > Pelagibacterales > Pelagibacteraceae > Pelagibacter. The sequence goes on along the minus strand of CACJNE010000009.1, from coordinate 35,226 downwards.
AAATTTTGAAGGTAGAATTTCTCCATTAGTCAAAGCTAACTATCTTGCCTCTCCTCCTTTGGTAGTAGCTTATGCAATTGCTGGTTCAATGAGGATGGATTTATACAAAGATCCTCTTGGTAAAGATAACGTTGGGAATGACGTATATTTAAAAGATATTTGGCCAACAAATAAAGAAATAGAAGACACGCTTATTCAATCTTTAAATCCTGAAATGTTTCTTAATAGATACTCAAATGTCTCCAAAGGACCAGAGCAATGGCAAAAAATTAAAGTTAATAAAGGCAGTATTTATAATTGGGAGGAAAACTCAACTTATGTAAAAAAACCTCCATTTTTTGAAAATTTGCCAGATGAACCTGAGGGATTTAAGGAAATAAAAGATGCAAGGCCTTTATTAATATTGGGGGATATGGTTACGACAGATCATATATCTCCTGCGGGAAGTATACAAAAAGAAAGTCCAACAGGAAATTATTTTATGAAGCACCAAATTTTGCCAAAAGATTATAATTCTTATGGCTCAAGAAGAGGCAATCATGAGGTTATGATGAGAGGTACATTTGCCAATATAAGAATTAAAAATGAAATGGCTCCCGGAACAGAGGGAGGTTTTACAACACTCTATCCTGAAAAAAAAGTTATGCCCATTTATGATGCTGTTGTCGAATATAAAAAAAGAGGCGTTGATTTAGTTGTTTTTGGAGGTAAAGAGTATGGAACTGGATCCTCAAGAGATTGGGCAGCAAAAGGAACAAAGTTATTAGGTGTAAAGGCTGTAATAGCTGAAAGTTTCGAGAGAATTCACAGATCAAATCTTATAGGAATGGGTGTTTTGCCACTACAATTTATAAATAATATGAATAGACAAAATTTAAATTTAAAAGGATCTGAATTAATTTCAATTATTGATATTGAAAAAGGTATAAATCCCGGAGATCAATTAGATGTTGAAATCAAATATGTAACTGGCGATATCAAAAAATTTAAAATGTTATGCAGAATTGATACTAGAAATGAATTAGAATATTATAAAAATGGTGGTATTTTACAATATGTTTTAAGGAATATGATTAATGGATGAGGAAATAGAAATCATCAATACAAATACAAGAATTGAGAAACTTAAAAATTTCTTAGTCGATAAAAGAAAAAAAATAATAACTTTATTTACAATATTAATATTAATATTAATAAGTTTTTTTGCGTATCAGGAATTTAAGTCTAGGAACAAAATTAAATTAGCAAATAAATTTAATAAGATTGTAACAAGTTTTGAAAATGGTCAAAAAAATGTAAATGATGAATTAATCGACATTATAAATATCAAAGATAAAACATATTCACCATTGGCCTTTTTCTTTTTGTTAGACAATGATTTAATATCATCAAAAGATGAAATTAATTCATACTTCGATATTTTAATAAACAACATACCTCTTGAAAAAGAGATTAAAAACTTAACTATTTATAAAAAAGGATTATTTAATTCTGATTATGTCCAAGAAAATGAATTATTAAATATACTAAATCCAATAATTAAATCAGAAAGTATGTGGAAACCACAAGCCTTATATTTAATGGCAGAATTTTATTTGTCAAAAAATCAAAAGCAAAAATCTAAAGAATTTTTTAATCAGATAGTAGAGATGGAAAATACTAGTCCGAAAATTAAATTAGAAGTTCAAAAAAGATTACGTTCAGATTTCAGTGAATAAATGTATTAAATATATAATAATTTTATTATTTATATCCAATTGTAGCTTTACCAAAAACGAGAACAATGAAAATGAAAATTTAGTGGATATTTTCCAAAAAATTCAGCCTATTGAAAAAGAGTTCAATCAGCAATTAAAAATTAAAGATTTAAATACTTTTAAACAAAAACCTTTTTTAAAAAATAATAGTAACAATAATGGTAACATAAACTTTGTCTCAAATTTTGAAAGTATTTCAAATTTTAAAATAAGTAAGATAAAAAAGTTTAACTCAAATCAACCAGAATTATTTTTTACGCAAGATAAAAATATCATTTTCTTTGATGGAAAAGGGACAATTTTTAAACTCAGTGAAAATCTTAAACAGATATGGAAAGTCAATAATTATAATAAAAAAGAAAAAAAACTAAATCCAATATTGTATTTTGCTCAAGTTGATAAAAACTTAATCGTAAATGATAATTTATCAAAAATGTATTCAATTAATTTAGATGATGGAAAAGTAATTTGGTCAAAATATAGCTCATCATCTTTTAATTCTGATATAAAGGTTTATGAAGATAAATTTATATCAATTGATTTTGATAATGTAATAAGAGCAATTTCATCAAAAGATGGTACAGAATTATGGAACTTTAAAACAGATAACTCATTTATTAAATCTCAAAAAAAACTTTCTATTATTTTAAAAGATGAAATTGTTTTTTTTATAAATAATCTAGGAGATGTCACAGCACTCGATGTCAATAATGGGAGTTTGGTATGGCAGACACCTACTCAAAGTAATCTTATATATCAAGAAGCATTTAGTTTAGAGAACTCAGATCTTGTTTTTGAAAATGATACTATTTATTTCTCAAATAATAAAAATGAATTTTTTTCTATTGATGCAAAAACTGGAATAATTAAATGGACACAATCTATTAATTCAAGTTTAAGACCGACAATTATTGAAAGTTTAATTTTTACAGTATCTAACGAAGGATATTTATTCGTAATAGACGACAGAACTGGAAATATTTTGAGAATAACAGATGTTCTTACCAATTTTAAAAATAGGGATAAAATCAAACCTACAGGATTTATACACGGTAATCAAAAAATATTTCTTTCCTTGAGTAATGGGAGATTATTAATAATAAATTCGTCAACAGGGTTTCAAGAAAAAATAATCAAACTTCATGGTTCAAAAATTTCTAGACCATCAGTTTTTAACAATAACATGTATTTGATAAAAGATAATGCTATCGTTAAAATAAACTGATGTTTTTAAAAATTTTAGAAAAATTAGGTAGAAAAAAAGTTGTATTGGATAGAGGACCATCTCACCCTGAGTATAGTAAAGCTAAACCCTGGATGAATAGATACTATTTGTTATTTCGACATAGACCTAAATGGTTCCCATTTAATATTTTAATTCATGAAATGTTAGATGATGATCATGGCGATGGCGTACATAATCATTTATTTCCTTTTATTACAATAATACTAAGAGGAGGATATTGGGAAACATTAAAATCAGGTAAAGTTTGGAGAGCTCCAGGCTATATAGGATTTAGATCGGCTAATAATTTTCACAGAGTAGACTTAGAACCAGGTACCAGACCTATAACTATTTTTATAGCTGGTCCTTATGGTCTTAGAAAAGGACCGAGATCAGAATATGGAATTGACTTTAAAACTAAAAAATGAATTTAAATAATGAATTCCTTAAATTTTGTGAAGATAAAGAATATGAAATTAATGAAAATCAAATTAGTATTATCAAAAAATTAAGTGAATTTTATAATCTGAACTTCAAGCAGTCTTTATTTAAAAAAATATTTACGGAAAAAAATATTAAATTAGGTTTTTATTTAGTTGGAGATGTAGGTGTAGGCAAAACTATGATTTTAAATTTTTTTTTTAATTCTTTAAAAGAAAAAAAAATAAGATTACATTTCAATGAGTTTATGATCAAATTTCATGAATATGTGTATAAAAACAAAAAAAATAGAAAAAATAATAGTTTAGACAAATTCGTTAAAGATTTATCAAAAAAAACAAAATTAATTTATTTCGATGAATTTCAAGTTACTAATATCGTAGATGCAATGATATTAGGTAAATTATTTGAAAAGATATTTGAAAATAAGTTAAGAGTAATTTTTTCCTCAAATATAAATGTGAAAGATTTGTATAAAAATGGACTTCAAAGGGACCAATTTTTACCATTTATAAAAATTTTAGAGAGTAATTGTTCAGAAATAGAACTTAATATTGATGAAGATTATAGAGCTAATAAAAATATAACCTTGGATAGATTTTTATCTCCCATAGATAAATCTTCGAACTTTAGATTTAATAAGTTTTTTAGAAAAATGACAAAAGGTAAAAATAAAACATCTAAAATATTAGATATTAAAGGTCGCAAACTAAAAATTAGGAACTATTATGAAAGAGTTATTAAATTCACTTTTGATGAAATATGTAATAAAAACTTAGGATCTGAAGATTATATTGAGATTGCAAAAGAAAGTGATTTAATTTTTATTGAAAATCTACCTAATTTTAATGAAAGCAATTCTAATCAACAACAAAGGTTTATAACATTTATAGATGTTATTTATGAAAAAAAAATACCATTAATGATTAAATCTAAAGTGGATTTAAAATCAATTTGTTCATCAAAAAGTCTAAAAGAGCCGTTTAAAAGAACTGTAAGTCGTTTGTATGAAATGACGTCGCAAAAATTAAATTAATATATGATGCAAGAGTTTTACAATCTAAAAATCAACACAAGTGGACAAAAACTTTATGAATTTACAGATAAAACAATTGAGTGGGTCAAAAAAAATAATTTTAAAAATGGTATTTTGAATTTATCAATTCAACATACAAGTGCATCTCTAATCGTTCAAGAAAATGCAGATCCAGATGTTCAAACTGATTTAATAAATTATTTTAATAAGTTAGTACCTATGGACAATTCTTTATATATCCATACTAACGAAGGTAAGGATGATATGCCTGCTCATATAAAATCAGCTTTAACCAATAATCAAATTTCTTTCAGTATTAAAAAAAATGAAATTCTTTTAGGAACTTGGCAAGGTATTTATCTATTTGAGCATAGATTAGATCCAACTACACGAATCGTAATACATCATTTTATAGGGGATTAGTTTTTTTTCTTAATAGATTGAAAAGCACTCAAAGCATCATTCCTAGCCTTTTCATGGATCACAATTGGCATAGGATAATCAGAACCAATAATAGTATTTATTGCTTCTTGGTATTTTCTTTCCATTTCCCAGGGTTTATGAATAAATTTTGTAGGCACTTTATTTAATTCAGGAACCCATTTTTTTACATATTGTCCTTGTTTATCGAATTTTTCACCCTGTAAAATAGGGTTAAAAATTCTGAAATATGGAGCAGCATCAGCTCCACATCCCGCTACCCATTGCCATTGAGCAACATTATTTGCTTCATTAAAATCAAGTAGACAATTTCTGAAATATTTTTCTCCTTCTTTCCAATTAATTCTTAAATGTTTAACTAAAAAGGAGCCAACAACCATTCTTATCCGGTTATGCATCCAACCCGTTTCATATAATTCTCTCATTCCAGCATCAACAATCGGATAGCCCGTCATTCCTTTTTTCCATGCATTTAAAAATTTAGCATTATTAACCCATGGGAAATTATCAAATTCTTTTCTTAAATTTCCCCTCAGCATTTCTGGAAAGTAATTAATAAGACTATGTGAAAACTCTCTCCAACCAATTTCATTAGTATATTTTTTTACACTTATATTTTTAGACTTTAATTTTTTACATTTCTCCCAGATATCACCAACATTAATCTGTCCATTTCTAATATATGGAGAAAGTTTTGATGTTCCATTAATTGATGGAAAGTCACGATCTAAACCATAATTTAATATGTTTTTATTTATAAAGTTATCTAAGTATTCATGAGCTTTTTTTTCTGAAGGTATCCAGTATTTCTCAAACTTCATATACCATTTTGACTTAGGTAAAATCTCTTCAGATTTTATTTGTTTTTTAAATAGTACTTCTATCTTTTTACATTTTTTGACCTTGTTTATTTTATCTGGAAGTCTCTCTAAATAATATTGCTCTGCATTTCTCCAAAAAGGACTATAAACTTTAAAAGGTGATCCATCATTTTTAGTAATTTTATTATATTCATTTAGCACATTTCCTTTAAAAAATTTAAAATCAATTTTTTTATTAGTAAAATCTTTTCCAATTTTTTTATCTTTATCTAATTCAGTAGGTTCATAAACTTTATTCCAATAAACAGAAATTTTATTATTAGATTTTAATTTAGAAAAAAAGTTAATTTCATCATCCTTAATAATTTCTAATCCAATATTGAATTTTTTTAAATCTGATCTAAAACTCTCAAGAGATTTGCTTATCCACCATTTTTGAGCCTCTCTTTTACTATCAAAAATATTATTATTAAAAATGAAAACTACAGTTACAATGTCATGATTATTTGTAGCATAAGTTAATGCATCATTATTGTTTATGCGAAAATCATCTCTTAACCAAACAAGAGCCTTATTAGACATTGGATAACTTTTCTGATCCTTTGGAAAGAAGTTTGTTATATAATTTTATGTCTGTATCGCCTTCACATCCAATCAATAAAACATTTGCATTCATATCTAATTTAAGATCTTTCTTAATTTGTTCGTTATTGCAACTCACATTTAGACTTATTACAGCAGGCGCTGAACACTCGCCCGCAATAATTTCTTCATCTCCAAAGTATCTTTTCGCCAACATTGCAACTGACAACGGAATATCGTCATCAGGGATACTTAGACAATTATTTACTGAATTCTTAAGAATTTGCCATGGGACCAATGATACTTCTCCACAAGACATTCCACCCATGATACTCTCTTTTTCAATTTCAACTTTTGTGAGTTTACCAGCATCAATACTTTTCAATACACAATCTGCATTTTCTGGCTCAATAACAATAATTTTAGGAATTCTTTTAAAATATCTCGCAACACCTGCTATTACTCCAGATGCCATACCTCCAACACCTGCTTGTAAAAAAATATGTGTAATATATTCATCAGTTTGTTTTGATATTTCCTCAATCATTACGGAATATCCAGCCATCGTTAGTTTTGGAACATTAAGATAATTTTCCCAGGCTACATCTTGGACAATTTCCCAACCATTTTTTTCGGATTGTTTAATGCACTCTTCTAATGAGTTCTCATAATTTCCTTTAACTTGAATTACATCAGCCCCAAGTTTTCTCATTTCGTAAGCACGTGTATCGCTAACAAATTCACTTATGAAGATCTTGCATGCAATTCCTAATCTTTTTGCTCCCCATGCAACTGATTTGCCATGATTTCCTGCGGTTGCAGTTGCCACTACTACATTTTTGTTTCCAGAGGAGACTTGCTCTACAGCATAAGCTCCACCAAGAGCTTTAAATGATTTGAGACCAAACCTTTTTGACTCATCTTTATAAAAAATATTTTTTAGTCCTAGATCTTTTGAAAGTTTGTTTAAATTAAGAAGAGGGGTAGGGGCATAAGTTTCCCAATTGGATATTGTATTATATGCTTTATCAATCGCACTTTTGTCTAATACTTTTAATATTTTTTCTCTACTAAATGAATAATTATTGTTTTCTATAAATGATGAAAATTTTTTAATCTGTCTATAATTAATAGACATACCTTAACAATCTAATGTGTTAGATCTTTCCCATTTTGTAATAGGTTTAAGTTTGTCAAAATTTTCTTTTAATTTGAAACTTTGAATTTCAGATTTTTTTAATTTTATATAACTATGCAACACATTTTTGCCAAAAGCATTTTTTAAGACGGTATTTGAATTTAACATCTCAAGGGAGTCTTCTAAAGTATTTGGTAATTTTTTTAAATTTGGATATTTTTTATGATCTGTATACATATTACAAAATAATGGTTTGCCTGGATTTATTTTTTTTCTGATACCGTTTATGCCTGCAGCCAAAACTCCTGCTTGTAATAAATATGGATTTGCTGAGCCATCCATTAGTCTTAGTTCAAATCTTCCTGGGTCAGGAACTCTTATCATGTGTGTTCTATTATTTCCCGTATAAGAAATACTACTTGGAGACCAAGTCGCCCCAGAAGTTGTTGGTGGTGCATTTATTCGTCTGTAACTATTTAATGTTGGATTGAAAAACGCTGATAAAGAACCTGCATTTTTAATTATGCCACCTAAAAAATTATATGCCAACTTACTTAGACCCAACTTATCGTTTTTATCTAAAAATATATTTTTTTTCTTTTTCCAAAGTGAAATATGAGCATGACATCCGTTCCCTGTAAGTTTTTCAAAAGGTTTAGGCATAAACGTAGCTCTGAGACCATATTTTTCAGCTAATGTCTTTACCATAAATTTGAAAAATGTATGTCTATCTGCTGTAGTTAAACAGTCAGTATAATCCCAGTTCATTTCAAATTGACCATTTGCGTCTTCATGATCATTTTGATATGGGTTCCACCCCATTTCAATCATGCAGTCACATATTTCCTTAATTAAACCATACTGTCTCATTAGAGATGATTGATCATAACAAGGTTTAGATTGCGTATCTCTTTGATCTGCTATTGAACTGCCATCAGGTGAAATAAGAAAATACTCACATTCAACACCAGACTTCATTGAATAGCCCTCATTAGATAGTGCTTTTATTTGGTTTTTTAACATTACTCTAGGAGATGCATCCACTGGTTTGCCATCCATCCACAAGTCTGAGGCAAGCCATCCAACTTCTTTATTCCATGGTAATTGTATTAAACTATTTGGATCTGGTATTGCAAACATATCAGAGTCTGCTGGAGACATGTCAAGCCATGCTGCAAATCCTGCAAAACCTGCACCGGTTTTTTGCATTTCTTTTATTGCACGTGCAGGTACTAATTTTGATCTTAATACGCCGAATAAATCTACAAAACTTATTAAAAAATATTTAATTTTTTTTGATTTAGCAATATTCGATAAATTTTTAGGCATTCATAAATATACTACGAATTATTTGATAACTATCAATAACTATTTCTTTTCAATACCTGGTATCCAATTTGTTCCAGCCAAAGGGACCCTAGCCATTGCTGCAGCTTCAACAGTTAATGCACATAAATCTTCTGGTTCTAAGTTATGAAGACTATTTTTTCCACAAGCTCGAGCTATTGTTTGTGCTTCAAGAGACATTACTTTTAAATAATTTGAAAGTTTTCTACCTGCTTTTTTTGGATCCAATCTTTTCATTAACTTTGGATTTTGAGTTGAAATTCCAGCGGGATCGTTTCCTTCATGCCAATCATCATATGCTCCAGCTTTAGTTCCAAGTTTTTCATATTCTTTTTCCCACTTAGGATCATTATCACCGATTGCAATCATTGCCGCACTTCCAATTGATACTGCATCTGCACCTAAAGCAAGAGCTTTTGCTACATCTGCGCCATTTCTAATTCCACCAGAAATTATTAGCTGAACTTCTCTGTGAGAATTTAAATCTTGTAATGCATCTACAGCAGGTCTTATGCAGGCTAAAGTTGGTTGCCCAACATTTTCAATAAATACCTCTTGAGTAGCAGCTGTACCTCCTTGCATACCATCTAGTACCACAACGTCTGCACCTGCTTTAACAGCTAAAGCGGTATCATAATAAGGTCTAGCTCCAGCAATTTTAATAAATATAGGAACTTTCCATTTTGTGATTTCTCTCAATTCTAAAATTTTTATTTTTAAATCATCTGGACCAGTCCAATCCGGATGACGACACGCAGATCTTTGGTCAATCCCTTTTGGCAAAGTTCTCATCTCTGCAACACGATCATCTATTTTTTGCCCTAGCAACATTCCTCCACCACCTGGTTTTGCTCCCTGTCCAATTACCACCTCAATTGCATCCGCCTTCCTCAAGTCATTTGGATTCATTCCATATCTTGAGGGCAAAAGTTGATAAACTAAATTTTTAGACTGACCTCTTTCTTCTGGTGTCATTCCTCCATCTCCAGTAGTTGTTGATGTGCCAGCTTCACTTGCGCCTCTACCTAACGCTTCTTTAGCAGGACCTGATAGAGCGCCAAAGCTCATTCCTGCAATTGTAATTGGGATATCAAGTTCTAAAGGTTTTTTTGCATATTTTGAGCCTAAAATTACGTTTGTGGTACATTTTTCTCTATATCCCTCTAGAGGATATCTAGACATTGAGGCACCTAAAAATAATAAATCATCAAAATGTGGAAGTTTTCTTTTTGAGCCTCCACCTCTGATATCATAAATTCCTGTTTCAGCCGCTCTTCTAATTTCTGAATTAGTGTACTGATCAAAAGTCCAAGACTGACGTGGGTGAGTTTTATTTTTCATAATTAATAGTTAGATACATTATCAATATTAAAATTATATAATTTTCTTGCTGATCCATATCTTTTAAATTGCTCTGGTTTGATATTTGACCCAGCTTTTTTTAAAAGTTCTTTCAATTTTGTTTTATGCTGTTTATTCATTTTTTTTTCTTCACAATCTGCTCCTAAAGATTTTACTTTTCCTTTTACATATATATTTGTTTCATACAAGCTATCACCTAATGCTTCACCTGCATCACCACAAACAACTAGATTTCCAGATTGTGCCATAAATGCAGACATATGACCAACAGATCCTTTTACTATTATATCAACACCTTTCATTGATATTCCACATCTTGAACTTGCATCACCATCAATAATCAAAGTTCCGCCATGAGCAGTTGCCCCTGCAGATTGTGATGCATTTCCTTTTACATGAACTTTTCCAGACATCATATTTTCTGCTACTCCAGTTCCCACATTTCCATCAACTATAATATTTGCATTTTGGTTCATACCTGCACAATAATATCCTACGTGACCTTTGATGGTTACATCAATATTTTCTGTAAGACCTGCACAGATAGCATGATTACCTTCAGGGTTTGATACTACAAAGTCTCTTTTATTTTTTTTTCTATCAATATTTTGAAGTTTTTCATTCACAGATCTTAATTTTAATTTCTTTAAATCAAGTATCATTATCTACCCCAAGAATAAACGATACCTGGTTCAGGTTCAAAAATTTTTGCATTATTTACATTTGGTAAATGTGCCATCGCTTGAAACTCTGATGAAATTGCTACATAGTCTTTTGTTTCAGCAATAACAGCAGGCTTGCATGCAATCTCATCTCTGAGAACTGCAAAACCACTATGTGTTCCTGCAATAAAAGTATAAAACCCACCAAGATCACTCAAACCTTTTTTTAATGTTTGTTTTAAATTTCTATCTTTTAAACTATCTGAAATATAACCAGCTGCTACTTCAGTATCATTATCAGAATTAAATTTTGATCCATTCTTTTTTAATTTTCTTCTTAGATTATTATGGTTAGATAAAGACCCGTTATGTACTAAACATTCATCTTCACCTGTTGAGTAGGGGTGTGATCCATCGGTTGTAATTGCACTTTCTGTAGCCATTCTTGTATGGCCAATAGCATGAGTTCCTGAGAAATTATCTAGATCAAATTTTTTGACAACATTGCTTGGTTTGCCAACTTGTTTAAAAATTTCGATAGATTTTCCATAACCGACTAAAGATATTCCCTTAAAACTCTCTAAAATAGGTATAATTTTACTTGGTTTTTCAGTAGATTTTAAAATTATGTGGTCTGAATTTTTATCTAATTTAGTAAATATTATTTTTTTTTTAATCTCTTTTCTAAATTTTTCAAAACTCACTTCATTTAAACAAATTGAGTACTTGTAGATTTTATTTTTATTTTTATTGTATATGGCAAAACCTGCACTATCAGGACCCCTAGACTCCATACTGATTAACATTTTAGAAAGCATTCTACCTAAGGATTTTTCAAATTTTTTAGATTTCAAATAAATTCCAACAATGCCACACATAAAAATATTTTAAAGTAGTGATAATAATTGGTCTTTATAGTAAAGCACATTAATTATAACAATGATAATGATTGCGGCATAGACACCATATTTAGCTTTTGGCCAAGCTAATCTTGCCATTTTACTTGGTGTTTTATTTATTTGATTTTTATTTTGTTCTTCCATGATTATTTAAGGGCGCATTTAATAAGATGCGCCCTTAATATTATTTTTTTATCCGTCAGTCATATTGCTTTTCCATGCATTGGAACTTGGCTTCCTTCTTGCGAGATCTGAAAGTTTATCACTTTCTTGTTTAGCGCTCACAACTGTCCAACCAATCCAAATAACAGCAAGTATAAGAACTAATATACCTTCTGATCCAACTCCTGGATAAACTGCACCTGCAACTTCTTCAGCAGGTTTATTTAGATGATCTATCCAATTTGATACTGTAGCCATATTATCCTCCTTTAACTACTCGAAGAAGCAACAGCTTTTTCATCTTCTTTTGCTTCCTCCATTATTTGGTAGTCTAAACCAGCCAACTCAACTTCCCTAGGGATTCTGAGTTTGCCCATTCCATTTAACACTTTAGCAATTATGTAACCTGGTATCATTCCCAGAACAAAGAACATGATTATTGCACCAATAAACATTCCTAAAGGATTTATAGCAGCATAGTTGCTTCCATCCCACATTGCACCTACGCTATATCCTGAAGAAGGGTATCCATTTAGTACAAACCCACATATTACAAGTCCAGCAAATCCAGCATAACCATGTACAGCTACAGCGCCGACTGCATCATCAATTTTGAACCTTCGTTCAACCCAGTAATGCAATTTGTAAGCAATAACAACACCTATCATTCCAATTATTAAAGATTGAATTGGGTGATATAAGTCATTTCCTGCAGAAGCACATATTATACCAGCAAGTCCACTTGAGTAAGTCCAGAAAGGATCACCTTTGGATATTACATATCCTGCTAGCAATCCACCAGATAGCGACATTAAGAAATTCATTGTAATACCACTAAGTGTTGTAGGAGTTACATATATGTTAGTTGCTGTAAAGTAAGTTACACCTTCCATGCCATATTCTGGTCCTAGGTCATAAATTGGAATATTACACGCCGCATAAAAACCCCAGAAACCTGTATAAATTAAGAATAATCCTACAGTTACCAACCAAGGATTTCTCGGTCCGATATTTCTAGGTTCTCCACTCGATGAAAATTTTCCAATTCTTGGTCCTAAAACTGCTAAAACACCTAAAGCAAATCCACCTGCTACAGCGTGAATTACTCCAGACGCATATGCATCATGATATCCAAGTAACTTTAACATCCATCCGTCAAAGTGCCATCCCCATGCAGCATCTATACTCCAAAATACAGATCCAATTGCAATTGCAAGAATTCCAAATGCAAAAGTCGTAATTCTTTCAATTACAGCACCTGATACTATTGAAGCAGCTGTCCAAGAGAACAACAAAAATGCAGCCCAAAATACTCCGCTTATATGATCACCTAAATTAATTGCCATAAGTTCACTATTTGGTAAATACCATTTAGCACTAAAAGCTGAGTCATCCGTAATAAGAGCTGTACTCTCAGTCATTATTGATGGTGCAAGACCTGGTCCTGTTGGAAATGCCCAATAAATCCACCAACCAAATAAAAACCAAGTAACTGTTACCAGAGGTATCAGCATTGTGTTTTTCATTAAAGTATGTTGATGATGTTTGTATCGGGAAGCTCCAACTTCATACATACAGAACCCTACATGGATCAGAAACATGAGTACTACTGTTATCCAATAGTAAAATTCTGTGAATATGGTTGTCAATGCACCTAGTTCGTCAGTCATTTAACCTCCAATTGTTTAAACAAATTAAAGAAATATTAATAAATGGTGCAACATGATCAATCTTAAATTAAATAGGATAAATGCAGTTTATTTTACAGGGAACAACCTCTGGTATATATAAATTATCAGTGATTCTAGAATTTTCTGTAAGCTTTTTTAAGATCTACTAACGGATGATTTGGAGACATTTGGAATTTTACTAATAATTCTCTAGCAATCATGTCTCTATCTTGTTGATTATTTGGAAGTTTAATTTTTTTTGGAATTGTAACCCAACCGTTTGCATTTCTATCAAACACAGCAGGTCTATCTTCTTCATAACCCATATGAACATCTTCTAACCAATTTAAATCATCCCATCCCATTGCTTCGATGTACTTTTTTAAGAATGGTGTAATTCTTGAGTAGTCTGGAAGCAAGTTTACATCATAACGATAGCCAATTGTTTGACCTATCATTTTTTCTCTAGCAGTCTCTTTTTTCTTACCTAATTGGCCTTTTATTTCTTTTTTGGCTTTTTTATTTTTCTTTTTAGGCATAATTAAATTTTATGAAAATCATCAACTCCTACAGTATGATTGGTTCCAGAAAGTGGCACTTTTGCTAATGCAGAAGCTTCCATTGTTAAAGCTGCTAAATCCTCAGGTTCTAACGAGTGAATATTGGTTTTACCACATGCTCTTGCTAATAATTGAGCCTCTAAAGTCATTGTGTGCAGGTAATTATAAACTCTTAAAGCAGCATCATCAGGATTTAATCTTTTTCTAAGTTTAGGATCCTGTGTTGCAACACCAACTGGACAACGACCTGTGTGACAGTGATAACAGTGACCTGCTGGAACTCCCATCTCTTTTTCAAAATTAGACTCAGGAATTTCTTTATTACAATTCAAGGCTATCATTGCTCCAGTTCCTATCGCAATTGCATCTGCACCTAAAGCTAACGCTTTAGCCATGTCAGCACCATCTCTTATACCACCTGCATATATCAATGTTACTTTTCCAGTTTTGCCAACATCATCAATTGCTCTTCTTGCTTCTCTAATAGCAGCTATTCCTGGAATTCCTGTATTAGCTGCAGCTATGTGAGGGCCTGCACCAGTTGATCCTTCCATACCATCTAAATAAATTGAATCAGGATCACACTTTGCAGCCATACGTACATCATCATAAACTTTTGCTGCACCAAGCTTTAATTGAATTGGAACTTTATTTTTTGTAAGTTCTCTAAGTTCTTGAACTTTTAATGCTAAATCATCTGGACCAAGCCAATCAGGGTGTCTAGCTGGAGATCTTTGATCAATACCAGCAGGCAATGATCTCATTTCTGCTACTTGGTCAGTAACTTTTTGACCCATTAAGTGACCACCCATTCCAACTTTTTGACCTTGTCCAATAAATACTTCTATTCCATCTGCGAGTTGTGCATGATGTGGATTAAAACCATATCTTGATTGAATACATTGGTAATACCATTTTTCAGAATATCTTCTTTCATCTGGGATCATTCCTCCTTCACCAGAACATGTTGCACTTCCAGCCATTGTAGCACCCCTAGCTAATGCAGTCTTAGCTTCATAAGACAAAGCTCCAAAACTCATTCCAGTGATATAAACTGGAATATCAAGTTCAACTGGATTTTCACATCTTGGTCCTATAACAGTTTTAGTTTCACATTTTTCTCTGTATCCTTCGATTACAAATCTTGTAAGTGTACCAGGTAAAAATACTAGGTCATCAAATGTAGGAATTTTTTTCATTAGCGCCATACCACGCATTCTGTATCTACCTAATTGTGCTTTTATATGTATGTCGTCAATTACTTCTGGAGTAAATATTGAATTATAACCTAATAAACTTTTATTTCTTTTTGAAAATTCACTTTGACCATTGCCATTAGAATGACCATTTGTTTTTCCATTTTTCTTTTTTGCCATTATATAGCTCCTTTTTTTTCAGTTGGTTCTAAAGCGTCATAATTCCAAAGTTTTTTACCCGCAACGACTTTAGTCATTTTAGAAACATCAAAATTTTCGCCAATTTCAGCGACCTTAAGTTTTCTTTTCAACCAATCTATATCACTTTTTGTCATAGGTGACTCAATCGCATCACTTCCATATGATCCAATTTTTCCCCCAACATAGATTGTTCCATCATACATAGAGTCTCCAAGGTTTATACCTACATTACCTAAAACCACTATTCTTCCTCTTTGCATCATAAATCCTGTAAAAGCACCAGCGTCACCACCAATTATTATTGTTCCACCTTTTTGGTCAATACCTGTTCTTGCACCAACACTTCCTTTGCAAATTAAATCTCCACCTCTTACCGCTGCTCCAAAACAAGATCCTGCATTTTTTTCTATTACAACTTTTCCAGCCATCATATTTTCTGCACATGACCATCCAACTCTTCCATTAACTCTAACCGTAGGACCATCAATAGAACCAACTCCAAAATAACCCAAACTTCCCTCAAAGATTAAGTTTAATTTATTTAAAATTCCAACACCTAAACTGTGTTTTCCTTGTGGATTTTTAATTACTATTGTTCCGTAACCCTGACTCATCAATTCATCAATTTTTTTATTTGCCTCTTTGCAATCCATATCATTTACATCAAGCTCAGTTCTTTTATTAAAATCTACATCGTATGTTCCCCAATAATAAAAGTTTTCTGCTTCATCTGGATTAAAAAACTTTTGTTGTGTTTTTCCAGTAAGAACTTCAGTATGAAGTCCCATCGATTGAGCTTTTGTTTTTTTCTCAGTTGTTTTTAAATTTGCCATACTTTAACCTCTCCATCAAATGGATCATAAGTATCTATTTCTTGTGGAAGAACAGATCTGATTGCTATTTCTTCTGATCCCATAGCAACCAAATCATCTGACTCATATAAAACTAATGGTTTTGCTGCCATAGTGTCTTTAGCCATTCCAAGTGAATTTTTTGTTGCTACAAAGTAAGTGAACACTCCGTCGAGTCCAGATAAACTATCTTTCATACCTTCTTCGAGTGTAGCTCCATTTCTCATTTTTTCTGCCAAGTACACTGCAATCAATTCAGAGTCACACTCAGACATAAATCTCATACCTTTGTTTTCTAAAATTCTTCTATTATTCCAATAGTTAGTTAATTGACCATTATGTACAACTGAAACATCACTAAAAGGGTAGCCCCAAAATGGGTGTGCAGATTTAATGTCTACACCAGACTCTGTTGCCATCCTAGCATGTCCAATTGCATGAGTGCCAACTAGATCACCTAAATTGTATCTATCACAAACAGCTTTTGCATTACCTAAATCTTTTATAACTTCAAGAGATTTTCCCATTGAAAGGATCTCAACTCCTGGAATGCTCTCTATTTTTTGAGAAAATTCAAGTAAATCTCCTTTCTCGTAGTCAATCTCATATCTTAGAGAATAGGGTAGTGTTCTTTCTTCTTTTACAATCTTCGCACCCATTTGTGAAATATAACTATCTACAATTTTTTTTCTTTCATCATAAACAGATACATCCTCCATCACTGATGAACTACCTTCACCAACATTTTCACCAACCTTAAATCTCATGATAAAGTTTTGACCATCTGTATCTCCATAAAGAGCATAGCCAGTAGAGTCTTCACCTCTATGTTTTAATGCTTGAAGCATTCCTTGAAGTTCTTGACCTACGTTTGAAGACTTTCCTCTATGAATAAGACCCGCAATTCCGCACATTGTTTTATCTCCTATAATTTTTCCTTATGGTAAACAATCCAGATAAGTATCAAGATCCCATTGAGTTGTTGCACCAAGAAATCTTTCCCACTCATCATTTTTGTACCAGTGAAAGACTTTATACATTTCATCTGGCATTGCAGATTTGATCACTTCATCCTCAGCAAGTCTTTCAAGAGCTTCTCCTAGACTTAAAGGTAATTTTTTTACATCTTTACCAGCTTTTTGAGCTTCATAGATGTTTCTAGACTCTGGTTTTGCTGGCTTCATTTTTTTTGTAATACCTTCATCACATGCTTTGAGTAAAGCCGCACCAAGCAAATAAGGATTATGCATTGAGTCAACTGATCTATATTCAAATCTTCCTGGAGCAGAAACTCTTAACCCACATGTTCTATTTTGATATCCCCAGTCTGCATAAACTGGAGCCCAAAATCCTTGATCCCATAATCTTCTGTAAGAATTTACAGTTGATGATCCAAGAGCTGTTAAAGCAGGCAAGTGTTTCATAATACCAGCAATTGATTGTAGACCAATTTTTCCTGGCAACTGCATATCTTTTGTATCAGGCATAAATGTATTAGTTCCACCTGAAACATAACTGAAGACTTCCTCAACACCTGGAAGCTTTTTGTTTCCTAACTTGTTAACTGAAACTTTTCCACCTTTCCATAAAGACATGTTTGTATGGCAACCACTAGCAGATACACCCATAAATGGTTTTGTCATAAAACAAGCTATTAGATTGTGTTCTCTAGCAACTTGAGCACATATTTGTCTGTACGTTGATAATCTATCAGCGTTTCTCAAGACATTATCGTATGTCCAATTAAGCTCTAATTGTCCTGGAGCATCCTCATGATCTCCTTGTATCATGTCTAGTCCCATTGCTTTTGAATATTCAATTACTTTCATAAATACTGGTCTTAATGACTCAAATTGATCTATATGATAACAAAATGGCTTTGAAAAACCTTTTCCCGTTGGTGTGCCATCTTCATTTTTGGTTAACCACATCATTTCAGGCTCTGTTCCAACTCTTAATTCTAAACCATGCTTCTTTTTAAATTCGTCCATGAAAATTCTTAAGTTTCCTCTGCAATCAGAAGTTAAATGACCTCCTGGATTTTTTCTCTCTTCCCTATTTCTAAAACATGTAACAAATACTCTTCCAACTCTTTTATCCCAAGGTAATTGAACAAATGTTTCTGGATCTGGAATTCCAACTAGTTCCATTGCTTCAGGTCCATAACCAATGTAATTGTTGTGCCTGTCTAAAAATAAATTTGCTGTTGCTCCATAAACTAATTGAAACCCTTTTTCTGCGGTTCTTTCCCAGTGATCAGCAGGTATCCCTTTTCCTACAACTCTACCTGTTACTGAAATAAATTGATAATAAATATAAGTTATTCCTAATTCATTAATTTTTTCTCTAACTTTTTTTACTAACTTTGCTCTGCCTGGTTGATTTACATGTTTTTCTAGATCAGTCATATTCCCCCTAAGAATTTTTAGTCCAAAAAGTTAACTGAAAATAAAACATCTGTCTACTCAGATAAATTAACTCCATGGAAACGGACTATTAGACGTTGGATGAAGTTCTCCTTTCGCGTATCGATTGAATCTAAAAGGTTTCAATAATTCGCTTTCTTTCCCTAAAACTTCCTGCGCAACTAAATGACCAACACCTAACATTTTATATCCATGATTAGCATCAGCAATCATGTAAACATTTTCAAAAAATCTGTCAAAAATTGGAAATGAGTCAGGAGTTAAACATCCAAGGCCACCAGATGGTCCTTTTCTATACAAGTTTGATTTTCCAACAAATCTTTTTTGAATATGTGCTAATGCTGCTGTCCACATATCTGAAAACTTATCTGTTGTTTGAAATTCAGGTGACTCAATTCCATAAGGATCAACATTAACTTGATCAAAATGTTTTTGTACTACATAAGGTGACGTACCTCCTTGCACACCCAATCCCTCTATATCAGGTTTGTAGTAAATTCCCCAAAGTTCATCAGTTATTAATTTTCCATTCATATCTGAATAAAGAGGTGCATCTGTATCTACATGAATTACTGGGGGAGGTTTGCCATCGTTTGTTTTTAAATAATCAGCATCAACACCTAAAACTCCTTCTTGTAAAAACCAGTACTTCCACATATCCACTTCATGCATCTTTCCATCTTTACCTTTTATTTCGGTAGTCTTTGGTAGTTCTAACATATTCCAAAAGTCTCTTACCCAGGGACCCGCACCTATTACTACTTGATCACAATCTATTGTACCTTGGTCTGTAACAACACCCGTAATTGCATTACTGTTACTACCTCTTTTAAAACCTGTAACTTTTACACCTTTATGTACATTGACACCGTTTGAATTTGCTTTTTTCTCAAGAGCTTTAATTGAGTCTTTATTGAAAGCATAACCACCTTTTTTTTCATGCAATACAGAGGTAATACCTTTTGCTTGCCAATCATCAAAAATACCTTTCATGTATTTCATGCAATCTTTTTCACCTTCAACGAATACAGATTCATAACCTATTGCTTTTTGTTGTTCATAAATACTAGCTACATCTTTATGCATAACCTCTGGTGAAATCTGCATGTAACCAACTGGATTATATTTAAAAGCTTTCGCATCACTTTCCCATATACTCACAGAATGGGCCATCAATTCTCTCATTGCAGGTTGGAAGTAATTATTTCTTACAACACCACAAGCAATTCCACTTGCTCCTGAAGCAGTATCTTTTTTCTCGAGCACAACAACATCGTTAGGATTTTTATATGTTTCAGATAATTTCCAAGCAGTACTTAGTCCGTGAATTCCTCCACCAACTATTACTACTTTAGCTTTTGTCGGTAATGACATAATGAAACATTATTTTTTGGAAAAGGTTAAATATATAATTTTTTTTATATATAAAATTTAGAAATAAAAAATTATACAACCTTAAATTAACATACTATTAAAAACTTAAATTTTTAAGAGTGGACAAATAATCGTTAAATTCCTCAATAAATGAGGCGCTTGGTTTAATATGCTTTTTCCTTTGATCCTCTGAAGTTTTCTCTAAATAAAAAAACCCTTTTTCACATGCCTCATTAATAATTAAAGCAGATTTTGGTCGTGAAGTTTTAAATAATTTTGTTTTTAATTCTTCTACAGATAAATTTTGTTTTAATTTAAATGCAGACATTACAAGTAGCATCATATGATAGTGTGAAGGTGATTTTCTAAAAAAGTAGTTACTAGAAGTATGAGAAAGCTTCATTTGATCTTCCCAAAATTCTAATAGATCTTTTGTTGATTTAGGCATTATGATCTAACTTTAGTTTTCTTAGGATCGTAATGAGGAAATCCTACAATTTTAGCTGGAATTCTTTTTTGATGACCATCTATTTTTCCAATTTCAACTTCATTTCCTATTTCTGAATGACCTACATCTATTCTGCATAAGGCAATATTTTTATTTAATGTTGGTGAAATGCACCCACTTGTAATCACTCCAACTTGAGATCTTCCAATGTGTACACAGTCTCCATGGTTTGCTTGTTCTTTACCAATCAATTCTAACCCAACTAATTTTTTTTGAGGGTTTTCTTTTCTTTTAATTAGGTTTTCTCTTCCTATAAAATCTTCCGTTTTAGATATTAATGGTACAGAAAAACCTATCCCTGCTTCAAAGGGATCTTGTTGCCCGTCAAATTCATTACCAAATAATATTAAACCAGCTTCAATTCTTAAAAGATCTAAAGCAGCAAAACCAGCAGGTATCAAACCTTCGTCTTTACCTGCTTCCATTACTTTATCCCAAACAGTTGGTGCATCGCTTGGGTGACACCAAATTTCAAAACCAAGTTCACCAGTATAACCAGTCCTTGAAACAATTAATGGTATTCCATTTAATTCTTCTAATCTACAAATACTAAATCTAAACCATTCCAATTCAGATATTGAGGGCTGTGTAGGAGGTGTAAAAATTATTTTTTCTAAAATTTTTCTACTTTTTGGTCCTTGCAAAGATAGGTTATTTATTTGGTCTGTAGAATTTTTTATATGAACTTTATAATTTTTCTTTTTTGCTTGTTCTTTAAGCCATTCCCCACCATATTCATCTCCACAAACCCATCTAAAACCATGATCACTAAGTTTTAATAAAGTGCCATCATCAAACATGGTCCCATTTTCATAGCACATTGCTGAATAAACAATTTGGCCTACTGAAAGTTTTTTAATATTTCGAGTTAAAGTGTAATTCATTAATTCTTCAGCATCAGGACCAAGAATTTCAAACTTTCTTAAAGAAGATAAATCAATTAAAACAGCTTTCTCTCTACAAGCATTATATTCGTTAATAACTCCATGTTTTGTATAATCATTTGGTAACCAAAAACCTCTAGCATCAACAAAGTTTCTAGTTAGTTTAGAAGTTCTTTCGTAAAACCCTGTGTTCCTTGTAAGCTTATTTTCTGAGTCAGTTTTCATTCTAAATCCATAAGATTTTGTAAATTCTTTACTTTTTTCATAAGTTCTAACAAAAATATCAGTAGGGTTCCATCCATTACAGCTATCAATATCACTAGGACAAGCTGTTGTACCACAGGTTAAATCTTTAAGTGCTTTAAAAATTACATAATCACCTGGTCTTGCATATGACTCGTCTGAGGTTACTGAATTTAGACCTCCAGCAGATGTATTAAAAAAAAGATTTATTGCCTGCCAACCTTTTTTTTTCTCTACTCCATATTTTTCCATAGATCCATTTAAATTATCAGAGCAATTTGCATGCCCAAAATATCCTGAGTCTTCATAGTATTTTGAAGTACAGGCTAAGTTGAATGTATCGTGTATACCAACAGTATCTCTTATCACTTCTATTAAAGGTTCATGATCAGTGTCATAAAATTTTGAATATAGGCCTGGACCAGGAAAAGTATGACCCATAAAAGTTCTAGTTGTTTGCCAATCAAGACCTCTCTCCAAACCTTTTTCTAATTTAGCTGTATCATAAGCAACAAAGTCCGAACACTGTCTTCCTGTTGGTGTTATAATTTGAATATAATCACCAGCTTTGACTTGATAGCCAGTTGCAGTTTTTCTATCAATATTTACTTCATGATCTGGATCATAAATTGGATCTGGTATTAATGAAAATTCTTTATCATTATTTTTAATTTTAGCTCTTTTTATTATTATTGTTAAATCTGAGGGTGGATTTTGATCATGAACAAGCATGTCATCTGCAGGCGCTGCAAATATGCAATAACATTTATCTTTAGATTTTAAATTTATTTTTTCACCAGCTTTAGTATTTTTATCAAATAATATTGCTGACTTAGCTTTTTCAATTTTTAAATTTCTTTTGTTTAGTTGAAGCAAAGCCTGCATAGAACTTTCTTCTCTTTTAAAAAGTATTTTTTTTATTTCAGAAGAATTTTTATTTTCTTTTAAATTTAAAAGACCTAATTCTGAGTTTCCGTTTTTATCGAAAGAATTGATTTCGCAAATTTGATTTCCTTCATTATTAATTATTTGAATTTCGTCATCAGGAAAAATTTGAATTCCAGTAATTCCACCAGCATTGACAATATATCTTTCAACTCCAGGTGGTAGTACATTTAAACCAGGTTCTTTTATCGCTAAACTAGTTTGCATATATAATTTAAATATGCCCAAACTATATTAAAGTATCAACAAATTTATATATAAATTTTATATATACATTTGTATCTATTTTGCTTGTTGACTGTCTCTTTAATAGAGAAGATAATTTAGTTCTTAATATTAAGGAAAGGGGAAATAATGAGAAAAATAATATCTCTACTATCAGCTTTAGTGATTTCTCTTGTAAGTTTTGCAGGAATTTCTAACGCAGCGGATAGTAAAAAACCGATTGTTATCCCAACTCATAACTGGTCAAGCCAAATTGTAATGGCCTATGTTATTGGTGGAATATTTGAAAGCATGGGTAACAATGTAAAATATGTAAATGCTGACTCACAGGCAGTATACGAGTCAATTAGAATTGGAGACGTAACTATATCTCACGAAGTGTGGGAATCTGCTTTTGGTAAATCATTCACAACTGCTTTAGATAAAGGTGGTTTATTAGATATGGGTGATCACGAAGCAAGAACTCTTGAAGATATGGGTTATCCTAACTGGGTTGTAGAAAAAGGCTTATGCCCAGGTCTACCTGATTGGACTGCTTTAAAAAATCCAGATTGTGCAAAAAACTTTACAACACCTGACTCTCCAGATGGAAAAGGAAGAATGTTGGAAGGACCACAAACTTGGCATGGAGATTTAATACCTCAAAGAGTTGATGCTCTTGGTTTAGGAGATCTATGGTGGGTTAAATTTGCTGGTAGTGCAGATGCATTATGGGCAGAATTAGCAGCAGCTAAAAAAGAAGGAAGAGGAACTATCATATTTAACTGGACACCAAACTTTACAGATGGTGCTGGTTTTACTTTCATCGACTTTCCTCCATACACAGCTGGTTGTAGACCAGAAGATGGTGGAGATGGAAAATGTGGTTCTCCAGATGGATATTTGAAAAAGGCAGCGCATGAAGATTTTCCAAAAACTCATCCTGCAGCAGCTAAGGCGTTTCAAAAACTTTCTTTCTCTACAAGTCAAATTGGTGCAATGGCAGCTTTAGTTGACGTTGACAAGATGACTCATGAAGATGCAGCTAAAAAATGGTTAGCTGATAATAAGAGTGTTTGGCAAGCGTTTACAAAATAAGCTTTAAAAACTAAAAATTAAATCTCTCCCAACTATGTTGGGGGAGATTTTTTTTAACAAAAACTAATATGTGATGATCAAATTATTTTATTTTATATTTTTTAGCTTTATTGCCCTTAATAATACTTTTGCAAAAAATATTAATATAAATGAAGATCTTAATTTGGAATTTAATTGTAAATTAGAAAAAAAAATAATCAAAAACTCTGAATATAATTATAAAACGTTTTTAGCGGAAGAAGTTGATGAACAGAATTTAAATTCTTTAAAATTATATACTAATCAACCAAGTACTTTGATGGTTAATGGATTGTCAGATTTTTTCTCACAAAATTCAAATTTTGATGTTAAAATAGTAAACAAAGATGTGGTTTTATTTAAAGCATTTAATAAAGAAAAAAGTTATTCAGAATCTGCAATAATTACTAGAAAAACCGGAGAATTAATTCACGAAATAACTAAGAACATTAACAGCGAAAATTCAGAAAAATATATAACTATTTATTATTGCAAAAATAAAACAAAAAATGCCTAATTTTTTTTTCATAAATAATGTGTAAAATGAAATGATGAAAAGACTATTATTTTGCATCCTTTTTTACCTTTTAGCAGTGTCAATTGCCCAGGCAAGAAGCACAGGTTGTAAAGAAGGTAACTGTGAAAATGGTTATGGTAAATGGATTTATACAGACAAAACAACCTATGAAGGTGAGTGGGTTGCAACCAAAAAACATGGTCAAGGAGTAGAAACTTGGCCTAACGGATATATTTACAAAGGCGAATTTAAAAATAGTGAATGGAGCGGTGTTGGAACTTTATTTTTTCCCGATGGCTCAACTTACGAAGGTGAATGGGCAAAGGGATTTATGAATGGTAAAGGAACTTTTACTTGGTCTGATGGAAAACAAAAAACTGGTATTTGGAAAAATGGAAAACTACAAGAGTAATTTTAAGGAATTACCAGAACCTATCAAACAGTTTGGTGGGTTAATAGGAATTATAGTTATTATATTTATAACTTTTTTTATCTTGAATAAAATATTTGGTGAAGGTGATGAGTTGGTTGCTAAAATGAAACTAGAAGAAGAAAGAATTGCTCAAGAGAGAAAATTAAATAAATTAATCTCAAGTCTTCCATCAGGAATTTTAGTTTCTTTTGATGGTACAGATCATTTTAAATTATCAGAAGAATTATACGAGGCGGTTTGTAAAGCAACAAAACTTATTCCTCAACGTGCAATTATGGGAGCAAATTTCTTAAACTTTAGAGCACACGAAATTTACACCATTAATGGCAATAAGATAGATGAAACGTTTGTTAAATGGGATAAAGAAAAAAATAAGTGCTTTGCAGGTTTTGTGGTTAGTGGAAATAATGTTGGCGTAGATGAAACTATTTCTGTAAGTGGAGAGGCTTTAAGTTTTTTAAGCACAGGAATTGATACAAGAGTTTATTTTATAAAAAATTTTTAGGGAGGAAATTTAACAAATTTAAGAGATTTTATTTTATCTTAATTTCGTATAACCTTATTATAATTTATGTCTGAACCAGTAATTAAATGTGAGTCTGTTTATAAGATATTTGGCGAAAATGCTGAAACTATGCTTAATGAAGCGAATGGCAATGTAGATGCAAAAACTTTTCAGGAAAATGGATGTATAGTTGGGGTTAATAATGCTTCATTTGAGGTATCCAAAGGAGAAATGTTGGTCGTAATGGGACTTTCAGGTTCAGGTAAGTCTACACTGTTAAGATGTATATCGAGATTAACAGATGCAACAGGTGGAAAAATCTTCATTGAAGGTCAAGATCTATTAAATTTAAATAATAAAGAATTGATCGAACTAAGAAGAAATAAGATGGGAATGGTTTTTCAAAGTTTTGCGCTTCTTCCCCATAAAACAGTTGTCGAAAATATAGCTTTTCCTTTGCAAATTAAGGGTATTAATACCGGGGAGAGCATCAATAAAGCAATGGATATGGTAAAACTAGTTGGTCTTGATGGAAGAGAAAACTATTTTCCGCGAGAATTGTCTGGAGGACAACAACAGAGAGTAGGTATTGCTAGATCATTGGCAGTTGAGCCAGATATTTGGTTTTTAGATGAACCTTTTTCAGCGCTGGATCCTTTGATCCGAAAAGAGATGCAAGATGAATTCTTAAGACTACAAGAAAAGCTACAAAAAACAATTATGTTTATAACTCATGATTTTGATGAAGCTCTTAAACTTGCTGATCGAATTGCCATTATGAAAGATGGAATTATTGAACAATTAGATACTCCAGCAAATATAGTTTTAAATCCTGCGACAGAATATGTAAGAAAATTTACTGAAGAAGTTCCTAGAGAAAAAGTTTTATTAATTGAAGATGTAATGGACTCTTCAGCTACAGAAAATATAGGTGATTTAAAAGTTTTAAGAGACGAAATAATTGAAAATGTGGCAGAAAAAATATTAACACAAGAAAAGACTGTAGCTGTAATAGATAACAACAATAATATTGTAGGATCTATTAATCCAACAAAAATTATAAATACAGTTTTTGGAGGAAGAAAAAATAATAATTAAACTATGGAAATTCTAAAAAAATATCCAAAATTATTTCAATGGTTATTTTTATTAATAATATTTTTTGCCTTATGTTTTGCGATAGATGTACCTGAAACTTATAAATTTATTAGAGGACAGGCTGAATTTGTAAAAGACCCGAACCAAAGCACATTTGTTTTCTTAGGAAAAGAAGTGAGGTATTACGCTTTTGACGTCTTTTGGAGACTGCCTCCTTTACTTGGTTGGTTACCAATTTGGATAAATGATTCATTATTCTTCTTAATGAATGACTGGATGCCAATGGAGTTTTGGAACGAAGACACCCAAGAATATAAAACTAGACCTTTAGTTTTACAAATTACCAGAAATTTAACTGCATTTATGACTTTTCTTATTGAATTAATAAGAGAAATTTTACTTGGTGGTCTTGAAACTATCGTTGCATTTACAAGTTGGGATTGGATTGATGCTAATCCTTGGGCAGAATTGCCAGGCTTACCATGGACTATTGTTGCTGCAGGTTCTGCAATACTTGCTTACAAGTTAGGTGGTAAAGGATTAGCTATTTTTGCTGGTTTAGCAATGACTTATATTTCTATTTTTGGTCAGTGGAAACCATCAATGCAGACATTATCTTTTATTTTAGTTGCAGCACCACTATCATTTATATTTGGATTGAGTCTTGGTATTGCAGCCTTTAAGAGCAAAAGAGTAGAAAAAGCTCTATATCCAATACTTTTAGTCATGCAGACAATGCCACAGTACGCTGTGTTAGTTCCTGCCCTTGTACTTTTTGGAGTTGGGGATCATGCGGCAGTGATTATAACAATGATTGTAGCTGTACCTCCTATGATATTATTGACCTTATTAGGATTGAGAGCCGTACCCCCGGAAGTTATTGAAGCTGGTAGAATGAGCGGATGTAATAATTGGCAACTAATGTTCAAAGTTTTAATTCCAACAGCAAGAAGAGATATTTTGATCGGAGTTAACCAAGTTATAATGGTTTGTTTTTCTATGGCAGTTATCTCCGCATTTATTGGAGCAAAAGGTTTAGGATTTAATTTATTGTTAGCATTAAACCAGCTAAATATCGGATTAGCTTTAGAAGCAGGACTTTGCATAAGTTTAATTGCAATTCTTTTAGATAAGATGTCTTTAGCTTGGGCAAATAAACAAGTTGATTATTTTGGTAATCTAAATTTTTTCCAAAGGAATAAAAACTCATTATTTTTTGGACTAATAATGATTGTAGGAATTGCGTTAGCGTATTTTGGATCTATTTATTTTAAAGATGGATATAATTATTTATTTGAAGTTCCACATAATAAAGGGATATCAACTGCAGATTTTTGGAATAAAGGAGTTGACTGGATATTCGACACATTTTTTGTTTACATAAAAGCATTTAATACGTGGTTGATTGTTGAAGTACTTCAGCCAATGAGAGCTTTATATTTAAGAATGCCAGCGATAGCCACAATAGTATTAGTAGTTGGAGCGGGATATTTGATTGGTGGCACAAGATCAGCTTTAGTAGTTTGTGGTTTGACTTTATTTATAGCATTAAGCCCTTGGTGGGATAGAGCTTTAGTAACAACTTATATGGCAACATTTGGTGTGATTGTATCATGCATTATTGGATTTACAGTTGGAACTTTATGTTTTCAAAATAAACACTCAACAAAATTTATGTTAAATGTATGTGATATTTTTCAAACCTTTCCATCATTTGTATATTTAATTCCTGTAATGATGCTGTTTGGTATAACTGATACCTCTGTTCTTATAGCAGTAATAGTTTATGCAACTATACCTGCAACAAGATATACAATAGAAGGACTTAGAAGTGTACCGTCTGGTTTACATGATGCTGCAACAATGTCAGGGGTAACAAAATTTCAAAGATTATTTAAGATAGAGTTTCCTTTAGCATTCCCACATATGATGTTGGGACTTAATCAAACTATAGTTTTTGCTCTATTTATGGTGATTATAGGGGCATTTATAGGAACAGAAGATTTAGGACAATATATTTTAAAAGCTTTGTCAGACAAAAAAGGTGCAGGAATTGGATTAACATTAGGGATATGTGTTGCTTTCATTGGTTTAATATTTGACAACTTAATAAGAACTTGGGTTGATAAAAGAAAAAAACACTTGGGTATAGATTAAACTTGTGAAAAAGTTTCTTGTCGCTATTGATCAAGGCACAACATCTTCAAGAGCAATTTTATTTGATTTACAAGGTAATATTAAATTCACGTCTCAATTTGAGTTTACTCAATATTTTCCTAAAAATGGATGGGTTGAGCATAATCCAAACGAAATTTGGTCTTCAACTATTAAAGCTTTAAAAAATGTAATTAGAAAAGCTTCAACTTTAAAAGGTAAAATATTAAGTATTGGAATTACAAATCAAAGAGAAACTACTATCCTTTGGAATAAAAAAACTGGCAAAGTAATTTACAATGCTATTGTTTGGCAAGATAGAAGAACACAAAAATATTGTGAAGAGCTAAAGAAAAAAAAACTTGAAAATATTTTTCAAAAAAAAACAGGATTATTAATTGACCCATACTTTTCAGCTACTAAAATTAAATGGATCTTGGAAAATATAAAAATTTCAAAGAAACTCTTAAAATCGAACAATTTACTGTTTGGAACAGTAGATACCTATTTAATTTGGAAACTGACTAATGGCAAACATCATTTAACTGATGCAACAAATGCAAGTAGGACAATGTTATTTAATATAAATAATAACACTTGGGACAAAGAAATTTTAAAAAAACTGAATATCCCAAAACGTATTCTACCAGGCGTAAAAAATTCAGCAGACAATTTTGGAACAACAAATAAAAAAATAGTTGGATATGAAATTCCTATTTGTGCGGTTTTGGGTGATCAACAAGCTGCAGCTGTTGGTCAATGTTGTTTTGAAAAAGGCTCAATAAAAAGTACTTATGGAACAGGAGCTTTTGCAATAATGAATACAGGATCTAAAAAAATTATTTCAAAAAATAAATTATTAACTACTATTTGTTACAGGCTGAATGGAAAAAATACTTTTGCACTAGAAGGCTCTATTTTTATTGCTGGTGCAGGTGTTCAATGGTTAAGAGATAAATTAAAGCTAATAAATAATGCTCATGATACTGAACAAATTGCTAAATCAAAAAAAAATAATGAAGATGTCTATGTTGTACCAGCTTTTAGTGGGATGGGAGCTCCATATTGGAGCCCTGATGCAAGAGGAATTATTACAGGATTAACTAGAGACAGTGATTGGAAAACTATAGTAAGGGCAGTGATAGAGTCTGTAGCATATCAAAGCTATGATCTTTTTAATGCAATGGAGAAAGACGGCTTAAAGCCCAATAAAATTAAAATTGATGGCGGAATGGTTAAAAATAATTGGTTTTCCCAATTTTTAGCAAGTATTATCAATGTTAAAACAGAAAGACCCAAAGTTTTGGAAACTACAGCTCTGGGGGTTGCATTATTTGCTGGATACCAAATTGGTGTATTTAAATCATTAGATCAAATAAAGAGAACATGGAAAAAAGATAAAATTTTCAAACCTAAATTAAGCAATATTGTTAGAAATAAATTGTTGAATGGGTGGAAGTTATCCGTCAAAAAAACATTATTATAGAAGATTTATTATTTTAAAAATGTATCCATGGAATCATCCATCGCAGATGCCCAAGGGGTATGGTGAATTGGGGCAATGGATCCAGTTACAGGTGATGAAAAAGATTTATTTCTGTAAGTAGAAATATCATCCATTTTATGATGTTCCCAATCCTTAAAATGTTTTCTTATTAATTCAAAATCAATTTTTGGATAATCTGACATTTCGTGAAGTTCTTTAGTATATTCAGTTTGAAAATCTATCATTTGATCTGGGTTTTCTAATTTTTCTTCCATAGAAACCCATTTAGAAATATCTTTTTCTATTTCACTATCATTTGGAATTTTAATTTTATTCATTATCACATCTCTTGCAAACCATGCCTGGCAATCAAACATATTAAAAGTATGAAATTGATCCTGCATACCTAGGTACATTAGCTTATGATTATCTTGCCACACAACTCCTTTGTATAATTTTGGTGGATATAATCTATTATGAGTTTTTAAACTTAGTTGTTCATCTAAAAAAGGAAAATGATGCAGATATCCTGTACATAATATAATTACGTCCGCTTCTTGTTCTGTTCCATCTTTGAAAATTGCTTTGCTACCCTCTAATCTATCTAGATAATAAACTTCTTTCATACCTGAAGGCCATTTAAAACCCATTGGATTGTGTCTATAACCAATTGTTACGCTTTTAGCTCCGTATTTATTACATTGTAGTGCAACATCTTCAGCTGAATAACTACTTCCGAGAACTATAACATTTTTATCTCTAAATTCTTCTGCATCTCTAAAATCATGAGAATGCATTATTCTTCCTGGAAAAGAACTCATGCCCTTGTATTCAGGTATAAATGGAACTGAAAAATGTCCTGTTGAAACAACAACATAATCAAATTTGTCGTGTAATATTTTATTGTTAGTTTTATCTTGATAGCTAACTTCAAATTTATCCGAATTATAATTTACACTCTTTACACTTGTGCTAAATTTTATTTTGCTTTTAATGTTTCCTTTGCTCACCCTTCCAATTATATAGTTGTATAATACTTCTCTTGGTGGAAATGACGGAATAGGTTTTCCAAAATGTTCATCAAATGAATAATCTGCAAACTCTAAACACTCTTTTGGTCCATTTGACCATAAATATCTATACATACTATTGGGAACAGGGTCACCGTATTGATCAGAACCAGTTCTCCAACTGTAGTTCCATAATCCTCCCCAATCATCCTGTTTTTCAAAACATACGATTTCTGGAACTTTTTCTCCTTTTTTCTCAGCATGTTCGAAAGCCCTTAACATCGACAGACCACACGGCCCCGCACCAATTATCGCTATTTTGTTCATATAAACTGTATAATTTTAAAAGTTATTTTATTAATAAAATCAAAAAAATAAAACTATTTTTTCTTTAAAATTACTTGTTAATAATAAATAGTTAAATTTAGTTAATTAATTTATGAAAAAAATTCTAATTATTGGAGGCGGGGCCATGGGCTCAGCCTTTTCTATTCCATGTATAGATAATAATCACAAAGTATTTATAACAGAACCATACAGTCAAAGATTTATTAAAAATTTATCATCAAAAAATAAATTTCATTCAGCTTTAAAAATTAATCTTCCAAAAAAACTTAAATTTAAAAAATATTCTAATAAATTATTTTATGAAAAATATGATCTTATAGTTATAGCATTAAGCCTAACAGGTATCAATTTTATTGCGAATGAATTAAAAAAATTTAAAGTAAAATCTCAAATTTTAGTACTTACAAAAGGTCTTAAATATGAAAAGCTAAATAAAAAGATTTTAACTATTTCACAAACCCTTTTAAAAAGTTCTCCTAAATTAAACTTATCAGTTTTGAAAGGACCATGTTTAGCTAAAGAATTAGCTAGAAAATGCAAAACTAGTGTGATCATCGCTAACAAAAATATTAAGATTGCAAAATTGTTAGGTAAAATGATTTCTACAAAATACTATTTGATCGAATATTCTAAAGATGTGATTGGTGTTGAAATCTGTTCAGCAATAAAAAATATTTATTCTATGATAATAGGCTCTGGTTTGAGTTTGAATAAATCTTCAAGTTTGTTTCAAAAATCATTGTTAGAAATGAAATACATCACTAAACGTTTAAAAGGAAAAGAAGATACGGTTTTAAGTTTAGCAGGTATAGGAGACTTGTATGTAAGTGCTGCAGGTGGAAGAAATAGTAAAATGGGGAACTACTTCGGACAAGGTTTTACTTTTCAAAGAGCTAAAAAAAAGTTTATGGCAAATGATACTGTAGAAGGTGAACAACTTGTAAGAGAAATTGCGCCTTTTATTTTAAAAAAATTTAATTCAAAAAAAATTCCTTTAATGTTTCAAATGATTAGATCAATTCTAAAAAATAAAAAATTATTGATTTAAAAAATATTATATTTATTGACTTTTTGAGTTATAAAGACACTTAATACCTATTGTCTTTCATTTGGCTCGCTGATACATTTCTTTGTTAATCAACGAAAAGAGGGGAAATCAATGATTAAAAAAATAATAATAACTGTTTGCACTCTAATATTTTTTGTAACAAACATTAGTTTTGCAGACATCACTTTTTGGACTACAGAAGTTCAGCCAGCTAGAATGGCAAAACAAGAAGCTATGGCCAAGGATTTTGAGGCTAAAACTGGCATTAAGGTTGAAGTTATTCCTGTGGAAGAAAAAGATTTAGGAACAAGAGCAACAGCCGCAGCCGCAGCTGGTGATCTTCCGGATGTAATATACCATACTTTACAGTATGTTTTACCTTGGGCTGAAGCTGGAATATTAGATGTAGATGCTAATAATGCAGTTATTAAAGAACTTGGCAAAAAAACTTTTGCACCAGGCGCATTAAACATGGCTAAAAGTGGATCTAAAATAGCAGCTGTACCAGTTGATGGTTGGACACAAATGGTTGTGTACAGAAAAGATTTATTTGAAAAAGCAGGTCTTGAACCACCAACAAGTTATGAAAATATAACTAAAGCAGTAGAGGCGCTTTCTGGCGACGGAATGTTTGGATTTGTTGCAGCTACTAAAACTGATGAAAATTTTATGAGCCAGGTTTTAGAGCATGTTCTTTTAGCAAATGGAGTTAACGTTGTTAAAAAAGGTGGAGTAAAAAAACAAGGCAAAAAGTTAAAGGCAGCTTTAGAGTTTTATAAAGTTATTGCAAATGCAAGTCCTCCAGGAGAGTTATATTGGAAACAATCTAGAGAATTGTACTTTGCTGGAAAAACTCCAATGATAATTTGGTCACCATTTATAATGGATGAACTTGCAGGCTTAAGAGATTCAGCTCCTCCAACAATAAATGACGATCCAACTTCTGGTGAGTTAGCTTCTAAAACTGGTTTTATAACAAATCTGAAAGGTCCTAATAATAGAAAAGGGGCTGCTTGGGCTGACGTCAGATATTTTGGAATAACTGCTGATGCTGACACTGAAGAAGCAAGTGCATTTATCAAATATTCAATGGATGAAGGTTATACAAAGACACTTTCAATCGCACCAGAAGGTAAATTTCCTGTGAGAAGAGGAAATGCTAGCGATCCTGAAGCATTTACAAAAGCATGGAGTAAATTACCTGTTGGAGTTGATAGAAAAGCGCCTTTGTCAGACTTATATTCAGAAGATGTAATAAATGATATAGTTGCTGGATTAGATAAGGCTAAAAGATGGGGTGTTAAAGAGGGTGAACTATCTAGAGCATCTAAAATTATTAATAACAAGTTTATTAATAGAATAACTAGATTATATGTAGACGGACAGATTGATATTGATCAAGCAGTAGACATGATCAATCAAAAACTGGCTCAATTCTAGATTATAAAATAAATTTTAATAAAAGCGGATAATGTGTATTATCCGCTTTTATTATGAGCGATACACTTTCAAAAATAGAAAAAAGAACTGCCTATATTTTATTATTACCTGCAGTTTTTCTTGTTTTTTCAATCATATTATTTCCTATATTTGCTAATGTTTGGATTAGTTTTAAGGAAGTAGGCCTAAAAGATATAAGAATTCCAGAACCTAGAGCAAAAAAAATAGTTAAATCGATTAAAGATAGCTCAGATGAGATAAAGATAATTTATAAGTTAAGAAACAGCTCGTTAATATTGGATATACGGGATGTAAAATTTCAAGATAAAACCCCAAAGAATGTTGAACCCGTAAATTTAGATGAAAGATGCCAATTTAAATCAAATATTATTAATTGTAATTTTGGGAATTGGAAAGCTAAATACAAAGAGAATTTTCAAATCATTTTAAAAAATAAGAAGGGTGAAAAAATCAACAAAAAAGAAATTAAGTCTATTAAACCAAAATTATCAGGTAAATCAGACAATATTCTTTTAAATACCAACTTCACATTAAAAAATTTTAAAAAAGTTTTTTTTCAAAACGAATTTTTTGATCTTTTAATGACGACATTTTATTATACTTTTTTTGGGACAATAGGATCAATAGTTTTTGGAATTTTAGCAGCTCAGCTTGTAAATCAAAAATTTTTTGGCAGAACATTTATGAGAAGTATTCTTCTTTTTCCATATGTAGGACCTGTTGTTGCTTTAGCATATACTTGGGAACTATTATTGGATCCTTACAGTGGAACATTAAACAATCTATTGTTAAATTTTCAAGTTATTCAGGAACCTCTAAATTTATTAGGTCAAAAATATTTAACTATTAATTTTTTTGGTTTTGATTTAAAGCTTAGACTTGCTTTAACAACTGTCATTATTTTTGAAATTTGGCGATACTTTCCATTAGCTTTTTTATTTATACTTGCTCGACTACAGGCTGTTCCAAAAGAATTGTATGAGGCAGCAGATGTCGATGGAGCCGGACCGCTTCAAAAATTTATTAGCATAACACTGCCGCAGATTATGGCAGTAATATCAATTTTGTTTATGATTAGATTTATTTGGAATTTTAATAAATTTGAAGATATTTTT
>CACJNE010000008.1 GCA_902594675.1 uncultured Pelagibacteraceae bacterium | reverse complement strand
TTCAAGTTGAATTAGAAAAAAAAATGTTAGGAAGATATTTTCCTATAAGTATTGGTATTCATGGCGATGCTGCAAATGTTGCAAATCAAATGTTGAATGATTTAAAAAAACAAAAAAAAATTTTAAGTTATAAAGAATGGACAAATAATTTTTTATTAGAAAGATCAAAGTTTTTGATAAATAGGGATAATATAAAATCTAAAAATTATCCAATACAACCAAATGGACTATTCAGAGAGTTAAGAAAAGTTCTTCCTAAAAATTCAGCTATTACACTTGATGCTGGAACACTTTGCCTTCAAGCTACTGATGCTTTAGAGTATTACAATCCTCCTTCTCTTTTTACTCCTTTAGATTTTGGATTAGTAGGTTTTTCATTTGCTTGTGGTTTAGGCATTAAGGTTGCAAAACCTAATAAAACTGTAGTTAGTTTAATGGGCGATGGCGGATTTGGCATGACTATTTCAGAATTAAGCACTGCCGTAGAGCATAGAATAAATACAATTACAATAGTTATGAATAATAAAAGTTGGGGTGCCGAAAAGGCTTACCAAAAAGATTTTTATGGTGAAAGGTATTTGGGCGCAGATATTCAAAGTCCTCCTTTTGATGAGGTTGCTAAACTTTACGGTGCAAAAGGAATTAAAGTGAAAAAATTATCAGAGGTAAATCAAGCAGTTAAAAGTGCACTTAAAGCAAACAAACCAGTTGTTATAGATGTTGATGTAGATCCAAAAGCATTATACAGTTTTAGAAGAGATAGCTTTACACATCGAATTAAAAAATGAAATTAGAATTAAGAAAATTTAATAAATTTGTAGATAAAACTTTTATTGAGGGTGGAAAAGAAGCTAAAGATCCAGTTTTAATGGTTTCTGTAGCAGCAGTTTTTAAAAATCCCTGGGACGGTAAAGGTTTTGTAGAAGACTTAAAACCTATAATTTTAGATCTAGCTCCAAAACTCGGAGATTTACTTGTGCCAGAACTAATTAAAGAAATAGGTTCTCCTGATAAAATATTAGCTTATGGAAAAGCCGGTGTAGTTGGATTAAATGGAGAAATTGAGCATGCATCTGCTTTTATTCACACATTGAGATTTGGTAATAAATTTAGAGATGCAGTCGGTGGTACATCTTACCTAAGTTTTACAAATACAAGGGGACCTGCCGGATCAAAAATATCAATTCCAATGATGCATAAAACTGACTCGGGTTTAAGACCTTATTATTTAACACATGAGTTTACAATACATGATGCTCCATTTGATGATGAAATTGTAATCGCAATAGGAGGGGCCTCAACTGGAAGAGCACATGCAAGAACAGGCGATAGGTACCAAGACATGAGGGAAATGGGCATTGAACCAAAATAATAATGATCAATGCAAGAGATTCTAAAGGTACATTTTATATATTAAATAAAAAAAATAGAACTCCAATCATATTTATCCACGGTGTGGGACTTGATCACTCTATATGGGATCCGCAGATAAATGAATTTGATAATACTGTTTTAATTTATGATATTCTAGGTCATGGCAAAACACCTTTAAATAAAAATGATTTAAGTTTTGATGACTTTTCGGATCAAATAATAAACTTAATTGATGAATTAAAATTTAATAAAGTTCACTTAGTTGGTTTTTCTATAGGTTCATTAATTGCAAGAAATTTTGCCACAAGATTTAATGATAGACTGGCCTCTCTCACACTTTTGTGCTCTATATT
This sequence comes from uncultured Pelagibacteraceae bacterium, assembly GCA_902594675.1. Classification (GTDB taxonomy): domain Bacteria; phylum Pseudomonadota; class Alphaproteobacteria; order Pelagibacterales; family Pelagibacteraceae; genus Pelagibacter. Next base: position 77,738 of record CACJNE010000008.1, on the reverse strand, counting down.
TAATCGATCTGATAAAGAGCAGAAAATTGTAAATGATAGATTTGAACAGACCAAAAAAGATCATAAGCTTACCAAAGATGCTCTTAAAAGATGGTTTACAGAAGATTATTTAAATAAAAATCTGGGTATCTCAGATAAAATTTTCAATATTCTTCAAAATAATAATATGAATAATTTTATAAAGATCTATTCCTTATTCGTGAAACATCAAGACAATGAAAAATTTGAAAACATCAAGACTAAAACTTTAGTGATAACTGGTGAATGTGATGTGGGATCAACTCCAGAAATGTCAGTTAATTTGGGTAAAAAAATTAAAAATTCTGTTGTAAAAATTATTCCTAAAGGAAAACATCTCTGTAGTATTGAATGCTCAGATGATGTAAATAATACAATAAAAGATCATATACAAAATGCCTGAATTAAAAAAATATAAAATGTTTATTGGAGGAGAATGGGTTGTCTCTGATACTAAAAAAACTTTTGAAACATTAAACCCAGAAGACAATAAACCTTGGGCTGTTGTTCCAGAAGCAAGTGCCAATGATGTGGATAAAGCAGTTAAAGCTGCTCAGAAAGCTTTTGATGGAGATTGGCCAAAAATATTACCAAGGGAAAGAGCTAAATTTTTAAGAGCTATTGGAAACAAACTTAGAGACAATGCAGAATTACTTGGCAAGATTGAAACGATTGATACTGGCAAGCTTTTTAGAGAAACCAACAAACAAGCAAACTATATCGCAGAATATTATGACTATTACGCTGGTATGGCTGATAAAGTTGAAGGTACTGTTCTTCCAATAGATAAACCAAACATTCAAGCTATAACTTCAAGAATACCTATAGGTGTTATTGCTGCAATTGTGCCATGGAACTCCCAAATGTTTTTAACAGCAACAAAACTTGCTCCAGCTCTAGCTATGGGAAATACAGTTGTAATTAAATCCTCTGAGCTTGCCCCTGCGGTGATGTTTGAATTTGCAAAACTTATAGAAGAAACTGGTATTCCAAAAGGAGTTGTAAATGTGATTACAGGATTTGGAGATCCATGTGGTAAAGCTTTAACGACACATGATTTAGTTGAAAAAGTTGCCTTTACAGGAGGGCCTGAAACTGCAAGGCATATAATTAGAAACTCTGCAGAAAACTTATCTGAGGTAAGTTTAGAATTAGGTGGAAAAAGTCCTGTTGCAGTATTTGATGATGCTCATCAAGAAAATGCTATAAACGGTATTACTGCAGGTATATTTGGTGCTAGTGGACAAAGTTGTATTGCAGGTTCAAGGCTATATTTGCAAAAAGGTATCTATGATGAGTTTCTTGATAAACTCATAAAAAGAGCTGAAAAAATAAAAATAGGTGCACCTATGGATCCTGAGACTGAAATGGGTCCTTTAAGCAACTTTAAACAACTTGAAATTATTGAAAAAAATATAAAAAAAACAGTTGAACAAGGTGGAAAAATAAAATGTGGAGGCAAAAGACATCCTTTTTCTAATGACGGGTTTTATTTTCCTCCAACTATAATTGAATGCGATAATCATAACCTTCCAACTGCTGAAAACGAATTATTTGGTCCAGTTTTATCTGTTATGAAATTTAATGATGAAAAAGAAGTCATAGAAAAAATGAATGATAATCAATATGGATTATCCTCAGGAGTTTATACTAGCGACTTTGCTAGAGGCTTAAGAGTATCTAACGCAATTAGAGCTGGAATAACATTTGTTAACACTTATAGATTAATTTCACCTTCAGCACCTTTTGGCGGAATTAAAGATAGTGGATATGGAAAGGAAGCGGGAATGGACTCAATTAAAGACTATACTAGAGTAAAAACTACATGGTATTACACTTCTGATGAACCAACTTTAGATCCTTTCTCTATAAGATAATATTTGTCTACAAAACACACATTACTTATTTTGTTTGTAGTTTTTTTATTAGGAAGTGCTTATCCAACAGGAAAGCTTGGATTAAACGATACAATACCTCCAATTCTTTTTGGAGCTTTAAGAATGGCTATTGTATTTATTTGTTTAGTTCCTTTCTTTAAATTTTATATTCCTGAAAAAAAATTTGTTATTCCTTTAGTTGGATTTTCAATCTGTTTTGGTGTTGCAGTAAATATGTTTTTATATTTATCTATTAATGCCTCAAGTATACTAGCTCCAATAACAATAGGTGCTCAGCTTTCAATTCCGTTTGGAATTATATTAAGTTCAATATTTTTAAATGAAAAAATAAGTTACAAAAAATGGCTACTTATTATGACATCATTTTTTGGAATTGTTGTTCTTGCTTTTGATCCAAAAGTTGTTGATGAAATTATAGGATCACTACTAATTTGTGGAATGGCCTTTTTTTATGGACTGTCACAAGTCTTTTCAAGATATCTAAAAGATTTAGATGTTAAATATACAAATACTATAATGAGTTTCACAGGATCTGTAATTTTAATTATATTATCATCTGTATTTGAGGGTAACACTATTCAAACAATAAAAAATATTAGTTTAGAGAGTTGGTTTACAGTTTTGTATGCTGGGGCAATTATTTCCTTACTTGGACATTTAATGATGTTTTATTTGTATAAATTTTATCCTCTTGATATGGTTTTGCCTTTCTACGCTCTTTTCCCTGTGTTTGGTTTAATACTTACTTTTTTTATTTTTGGTGAGATTCCATCAGTCATCACAATAATTGGTGGAATAATTGTTATAACTTCTGTGTTTTTTGCACAAAAAATGAGATAATTTTCTCATTGAAAATTAAAACTAATAGGATTTAATTTATTTTTATAAATTGTTAACAATTAGAGGGAATATATGAAAAAACTAGTATTAGCGATGTTTGTATTTGTTTCTTGTTTTACTTCAAAAGCATATTCAGATGGACATGGCATTAAAATGGGAATTATTTTAGGATTTACAGGTCCTATTGAGTCCCTAACTCCGGCAATGGCTGCTTCAGCTGAGCTTGCTTTCAAAGAAGCTTCAGACTCAGGTTCGCTACTTGGTGGAAAGAAAATTTCTGTTGAAAGAGCAGACTCAACTTGTGTTGACTCAGCTGCTGCAACAGCTGCTGCTGAAGGCTTAATATCTGGCGGTGTAGTAGCGATTATGGGTGCTGATTGTTCTGGTGTAACTGGGGCTATAGCAACTAACGTTGCTGTTCCAAATGGTGTTGTTATGATTTCACCATCAGCTACTTCTCCAGGATTAACTGATCTTAAAGATAATGGATATTTCTTTAGAACTGCTCCATCTGACGCAAGAGGTGGTCAAGTATTAGCAGATATAACTAAAGATAGAAAAGTTAAAAGTATTGCAGTTACACATACAAATAACGACTACGGAAAAGGTTTAGCAGATGTATATGTTGCAGCTGTTAAAGCTCATGGAATAAACGTAACTGTTGTAACAGCTCATGAAGAAGGTAAAGGTGACTACGGTGCAGAAGTTGCTACATTAGCAGCTGCAGGTGGAGATGCTTTAGCTGTATTAGGTTACTTAGACCAAGCTGGTGGAAGTATCATAGATGGTTCATTAGATTCAGGTGCATTTGATGTGTTTGTGTTATCTGATGGTATGATTGGTGACTCTTTAACAGACAGATTTGGTAATGATTTAAATAAATCTTTTGGATCACTTCCAGGATCAATGGGTAAAGGTGCAACAATATTCAAAGATGTTGCTGGTGCTGCAGGAATTGATTCTTCGGGTCCTTACACTTCAGAATCTTACGATGCCGCGGCTTTGATAGTATTAGCTATGCAAGCTGGTGGCAAAGCTGACAGAGCAACTGTACAAGCAAATGTAATGTCTGTTGCGAATGCTCCAGGAGAAAAAATTTATCCTGGTGAATTGAAAAAAGCTTTGGATTTATTAGCTAGTGGAAAAGCAGTAAATTATGAAGGAGCATCAAGTGTAGAACTTACAGATGTTGGAGAAGCGTCTGGTGCCTTTATTGAGAAAGAAATTAAAGGTGGTAAGTTTAAAGACAAAAAACAAAGATAATACTTAATAATTTAACTCCAGCGGTGAAAATCGCTGGAGTTTTTTTTATCCTAAAATATTGATTAATACAAATATACTAAGTGCTGACATAAATAAAATTATTAGTATATTTATAATTTTCCAAACTTTATTGCTATTCAAGTAATTAGATAAAAACTTAGATAAGTATCCCAATGTGAAAAAAAATATAATTGAGGAAAGAGTTGCACCAAACCCAAATAATAGTTTTTGATTAATTAAAAAACTTTTAGAAAAATTTCCTAAAAAAAATACAGTATCAGAATAAACATGAGGATTTAAATAAGTAAAACCAAGAGTTTTAATTATTACAGGACCTAGACCTTTGGTTTCATTTTTTTGATTTATTTCAAAATTTATATTTATATTTTTAAGTTTTTTCCAAATAAAATGAACTAAAAATAAAAATAGAAGGATATTTAAAATTAACTCAACTGAGGGTGAAAAAAAACTTTCAAAATAATGAAATAAGAATATTCCTAAAAAAATAAGAAGGAAATCTGAAAATGTACAAATTACACATACAATAAAAATAAATTGTTTTTTTAAACCTTGCTCAATTACAAATATATTTTGAGCACCAATAGCTAATATTAAGCTCAGTCCTGTAAAGAACCCTAAAATGAAAAAACTCATAGTAAATTATTGTTTTATAATTTTTTCTGGAATTATTCCCTGGGGTCTAAATCTCATAATCAAAAGAAGTCCAATACCAACAAGCAAAAATCTAAAATATGGAGCACTATTAATTAAATGAACTTTGATTTCATTTGTTTCAGGTAAATGAGCTGTAAATAAATTTATAAAGAACAAAGCAATTGGTGCTGCCTCTACCCATAAAAACCATACAACAAATCCTCCTAGAATTGCTCCAAAGTTATTTCCTGTACCACCAACAATTACCATAACCCAAATTACAAATGTATATCTCATTGGTCTATAACTGCCTGGGGTAAACAGGCCATCATTAGTTACCATCATAGCTCCAGCAATACCAACTATTGCTGATCCTAGAATAAATATAAATAAATGTTGTTTAACTACATTTTTACCCATTGCACTTGCAGCTTCTTCATTATCTCTTATTGCTCTCATCATTCTACCCCAAGGTGAGTAAAGAGCTTTTTGTGTAATTATTAATAAAATTATAACTACAACTAAAAACATTCCTGCAAAGCATAGTTTTACATAAACAGATGATGCATCAATCACTAACTGATTTAAAATATCTTGTCTTTCCGACAATGAATTTGCTAGATCTAATTTTGTTGAGTGAAATTTTTCTACTAAATTTATAAACCAAGGAGAAGTTTGTAGGTCAATTTCATAAGGCGCTGGTCTTTTTAATCCAATAACGTTCTTTACACCTCTTGCCAACCAATCTTCATGTTTTATAATTGAAACAACAATTTCAGCTATCAATAACGTTGCAATAGCTAAATAATCTGCTCTTAATCCTAGAGCAACTTTCCCTACGATAAAAGCTAGTCCAGCAGCAAAAAGTCCTCCAACTATCCATGAGAATAAAACTGGTAACCCAAGTCCTCCTAGAAACCCTGTCTTTGCAGGGTCAACAGCTTCTATTTGTTCAATTGCAGGTCCAGCAATTATTTTTATGAGAATTAATCCAACTATAATTATTCCAGCTATTAAATAATTTCTTTTGTTAGATTTTTGAATATTTTTTAAAATATACCTTATAGAAAAAATCATTAATATAATTATTCCTAGGCATGTCATCATATTTACTCCACCCACACTCCAAGCTTCTGGTACAGGAGCTACAGATACTAACACAACTGCCAAACCACCTAATGCAGTATACCCCATGATTCCAAAATTTATTAAGCCAGCATAACCCCATTGAATATTTGCTCCCAGAGTCATTACTGCCGAAATCATACAATAATTAAAAATTGTTAATGCTATAGACCAAGACTGAAAGATGCCAACTAAAATAATTAAAAGCATCATTATTGAATACGCTATAATTATATTTAAATAATTCCTCATATGCGTTTTCCTTCAAATATACCTGATGGCCTAAATATCAAAACAATTACTAGTATAGAAAATGAAATCGCAAATTTATAATCAGTTGATAATAATTGCATCAATGAATTTGGTTCTAAAGACACTGGCAAAATATAAACTAAAAATCTTTTATATGCATAAGTCAAAAATATTTCAGCAAATGCTATAACATAACCTCCAAAGAATGCACCGTATGGATTTCCTATTCCACCTACTATCGCAGCAGCAAAAATGGGTAACATGTTATTAAAATACACAAATGGTCTATAACTTTTATCTAAACCATAAAGAATTCCACCAATTGTTGCTAATATTCCAGCTATAATCCAGGTAATTAGAACTACTTTTTTTGGATCTATTCCTGAGAGAAGAGCTAAATCTTCATTATCTGAGTAGGCTCTCATACTAGTTCCAGTTTTAGTTTTATTTAAAAACCAAAACATAATAGCAACAACAATTATTGTAACTACGATTGTTATCATTTGTGTAGATTTAATTGTTAAACCTTCTGCAAGACCTGTCATTTCCTTAAACTCAGTTGCTTTTAAAATAAATTTTTCACCATCTAAGAATCTACGATCAGTAGGCCCAATTATAATTCTTATTATCGCCTGTGTTACAAACATTACACCAACGCTAACCATTGCAAGCATTACTGGTGGACTTTTCTTAATTCTGTAATATTTAAATACTGTCTGATCAATTATCAGCATGTACAAAATCATCATAAAAATTGCAAAAGGTATAGTGAGCAAAGCTGTAGGCAGAAAACCAAAGTTAATTCCGATTGATTGAAAATAATAAGTCAAAAGCACCGCAAACATTGTACCAAATGACATCATGTCTCCAGTCGCAAAGTTAGCAAATCTTAAAATACCGTATATTAATGTTACAAAAATTGCTCCAAGTGCTAATTGAGAACCATAAGTTAAGGCCGGAATAATTGTATAATTCAATAAAACTATTACTGCATTAATTAAATCCATACTAAGCTCCTAAGAAAGATCTCCTAACTTCTGGATCATTTAATAATTCCTTACCAGACCCCTCAAATTTATTTTCACCAGTTACAAGCACATATCCACGATCGGAAATACTTAAAGCCTGTTTTGCATTTTGTTCGACCATAATGATTGCTACTTTTGTATTTTTAACTCTAATAATGTGTTCGAATAATTCATCCATAACTATTGGTGAAACTCCTGCTGTAGGCTCATCTAACATAAGAACAGACGGTTTTATCATTAGAGCTCGTCCCAAAGCTACTTGTTGTCTTTGCCCTCCTGATAATTGTCCAACAACTTGATCTTTTTTTTCTCTTAAGATTGGAAATAGGTCATATATTTCTTCGATAACATTGTTTACATTATCCGTTCTTAAAAAAGCACCAACCTCTAAATTTTCTTTAACAGTAAGTTCTGCAAAAACATTTCTAGTTTGTGGTACAAATGATATTCCCTTTTTAACTCTTTCTTGAGGAGATAGTTTAGAAATATCTTCTCCATCAATTGATATATTGCCTGATTTTAGATTTAACAAGCCAAGCATTGCCTTCATTGCTGTAGATTTGCCAGCTCCATTTGGTCCAAGGATCGCAACTATCTCACCCCTATTAACATTTATAGTGCACGAGCTGATAATATCAGGACCATCACCGTATCCGCCTGTCATTTTATTTCCTTCAAAAAATGCCATTTACTTCTTTCTACCTAAATAACTATCTATAACTTTTTCATTTTTTTTAACTTCATCTGAAGTTCCCTCAAAAAGAACAGAACCTTCAGACATTACAATGACTGGATCACACATTCTGCTTATAAAATCCATATCATGCTCAATCATACAAAAAGTATAGTTTTTTTCTTTATTAAGTCTTAATATTGCTGTTCCTAAGTCTTTTAATAATGTTCTATTAACCCCTGCTCCAACTTCATCCAATAAAACAAGCTTTGCATCCACCATCATTGTTCTTCCAAGTTCTAGCAACTTTTTTTGCCCTCCAGATAAATTACCAGCACGTTCATTTGCTAGATGTTTAAGATTTAAAAATTCAGTTACTTCGTATGCTTTTGCTCTAATTATATCTTCCTCTTTTTTAATTAAATTTGGTTTTAAAAGGGCATTTATTAAAATTTCCCCTGTTTGGTTACCTGGTACCATCATTAAATTTTCAAGGACAGTCATATTTGAAAACTCGTGAGCTATTTGAAAAGTTCTAAGTAAACCTTTTGAGAAAAGCTCATGAGATGGAACGTTTGTTATATCTTCTTTATTAAATAATACTTTTCCATCTGATGATTTGAGATTGCCTGCTATAAGATTAAATAGAGTAGTTTTGCCTGATCCATTCGGACCAATTATTCCTGTAATTGAACCTTCTTTTATTTTTAATGAGCAATTTGATACAGCTGCCAAACCACCAAAATATTTTGATAAGTTATCAATTTGCAGAATGTTTGAAGCTTGCTGCATAAAAAATTATACTTTATTTAATCTTTTAAGAATACTATTTAGGGTTTTATTAGTTGCTTTATAGAAACCAGCTTTTTTTAATTCATTTACACCTTGCTCATTTAATCCTTTTGGTGTTTGGGAGTCTTTGACAAGTATTTTTAAATCTCTGTTAGAATTAACTACAGCATCTTCGGAAAGTGCTAAAAAAAGAGATGTTATATATCTCTGAGCTTGGTCTTTTTGAATTCCCTTTTCATTTAACCATTCAGACATTGTTCTTAATAATTCATAAAAAGGTGCCATCATTCCAGATGTTGACCAAAAATTTTTAGATAATTTTTCATTTTTAATTTCAACAACTGTTCCTAGATGTTTAAAAAAGTTTTTAACTTTCCTGTTTGGTGGAAAAATAGGAATTGGTCCTTTTTTAAGAGAGATAGGTGGTAAAGGAATTACTCTAGAAATATTTGCTTTTACTTTTACAGCTTTCTTAATATTTTGAAGATTCATTGTTGATATGAAACTTACAATTACCTGACTTTTTTTAAATTTTAGCTTATGTATAATTTGATTTGCAACAGTAGGTGTTACTGCTAGAAAAATCCAGTTACAGTGATTAACAATATCTTGATTATTTTTTGCAATATAAATTCTTTTGAAACTTTTTTTTAATTGTTTTGAAATTTTTTTATTTCTTTCAGATACAATAATTTTAGAATACTTGATTTTAGAATTACATATACCCGTCACTACTGCTGAAGTAATTTTGCCGGTTCCTATGAATCCAAGTTTCATTTGTGTATTTTCTACACTTAATTGTTAAAAAAGGAACCTCTTATTCTTAGTAATTCTCTTGATAAATTTTTATTTTCTTTAAAAGGTTTTCGACCATGTAGCCAAAAATAATTATTCGCCACAACAGCGCTACCAACTGGTAAAGATGTGATTATCTTATTTTTACTACCCTCAAGAGCATCAGATAATCTTTGTAAAAACAGTCCTTGATCCATATTTTTTGGTTCAGGAAATTGATCGATGTAAGAAATAATAGGTTTTCCATCTCTATCTTTTGAAAACACAGGGTGTTCAACTTTATAGTCAATATTTTTACTTTTTGGGGATCCCCAAATAAAATTTTGTTGTCCAATTTTGTCATCTGAGAGATCAGACAAATGTTCCCAATCATCAAGATGTAGTAAAGCAGTCTCTCCACCAATCACATTTTCCTCCTCTAGCTTTGACATTAATATCCAATCAGTTATTTCTCGTACATATGTTCCATCAGTATGTAAATCCATATTTATATATGCCTTGCGAAGATATGAGTCGCTATTATCTTCATGTTTAACGTGAAACCTTGCATAGTATTTTCCAGCCATTGAGTCGTGATTTGGATTTCCAATTAAGTGCGTTATTGCAGTTGATAGTTTAACTAAAAATGTTTGATCTATTTTAGAAGAATTGTTTTTTGGACCAATTATAAAACAACCAGTATCTCTATCTTTAATAATTTCGTTTAAAAAATTACTTAATTTATTAGATGCAGTTTCATCTAAACTTTTTGCAATAGTGAATCTTGTAAATGGTTTATATTCTAATGCTGTAATATTAAATTTTTTAAACGGAAACACTAATCGATCAATAATTTGATCCTCAATTTTTATATTTATTATCCTCTTAGATTTTTCATGAAAGGAAATTTCAAATCCATCTAATTTAAGAAGATTCTTCACGAATTTATTTATTACAAATACCTATAGACTCTGGTCCACAAATTTCTCCCATTGTCCAAGTAGCGCCAATTAAATTCGCACCATCAAAATTTGCATTTAAAATATTTGATGACGTGAAGTTTGCCTCCATTAAATTGGAATTCTGAAAATTTGCATCTATGAGAGTAGAACCTGTAAAATCTACTCTAGTTAAGTTAGCACTTGTAAAATTTGATTGCTCAAAATTTCCACCGCCTAAATTTGACTCATATAAATTAGCTCTTATGAAAGACGACTCTGAAAAAGTTCCAAATGTTAAATCTGAATTCATCATTATACTTTTATCAAAATTTACTTGAATAAAACTAGCAAATGAGAGATTAGAGTTAGGAAGAAAGGTTCCTTGTAAATCCTGACCATCTGAAAATTTACATTTAGAATAGTCTACTCCATCAGCTATTGGATCATCACATCCAGCATTTGCATTACTAGAAAGTATTAGAAAAAATATAATAAAAAAAAGTTTTTTCATACAGCAAAACTATTTAATGTAGCCAAAATTATAGCAGATAATATGGTTGGATAAACTAAATTTCTTTTAGTGACATAAAAAATTAATATTGATAATAAAATGACAATTATCCTTAAAATATAATGTACATCTGAAAGATCTCCAGATGGGAAAATTAACATTCTTGAGATTAAAGCTGCAAGAGTTGAATATGCTACACAATTAAACCATTTATAAATTTTAGATGTCTCTCCTATCTTTTCTGAAGTTAAAGCACCAAGAAATCTTGAAATATAAGTTGCAAGAGAAGTTACTAAAATTGCTAAAACAATATTAGCTGTCATAAACCTCTCCTATAAAGTAAGCAATTGAACCAGCTACCAACCCACCAAGTAAAACACTCCATTCTGGTGAAAAAAAATAAAAAATTGGACCTAAAAATGCGCCCAGGATAATGGCAGAAGAAAGTTGTATAGTTTTCATTACTCCTATCATTGCACACATAAAATAAATTGGATTTACTATTGCAAGTCCAATTATCATATCTTTGCTTAAAAAGTCGGCAGCATAAAATCCTAATACTGTTGAAAAAATGGCAATTAGCCAAGTGGCTGTTCCTATACCAATCCAAAAATCTATTCTATATTTCCTATCAATTTCCTCATAATTACTTTTTAAAATCAACCACGACGAAACAGCTACAAAGTGACAAGATATATAATATTTCCATCTTGGTTGGCTATCATGTTTAAGTAATGGCATAATTGAAACTGTCATTGGAAATAGTCTAGAATTTACCAACCATACTGCTAAAAAAATATTTAGAAGTGATGCGCCAATTAACATTGATTCCGCCATAACTAATGATCCTGGAAGGGCATAGGTTAAAAATGTTGAAAAAATACTTTCCTGTATATTAAACCCTAAATTTTTTAATAAGGCACCAATAGCAATGAAGCTAGCCCCTAATGCAATTGCTGGGCTATCAAATTTTTTTGAGCAGACTATTCCTTTGATAAAATATTTTAGGTTTATCATTAACCGCCTAAGAATAGACGGCCGACATCTGGATTATTTAAAAGATCATCTCCTTTACCTGCAATAGCTGTTTCTCCTGAAACCAAAACATAACCAATATCAGCAAACTCTAAACCTTTTTTGGCATTTTGCTCTACCAGTATAATTGTTTTTTTCTCATTTTTTTGAAGATCATCTAAAATCTCAAAAACCATTTGAATGTATCTAGGCTCAAGCCCAATTGATGGTTCATCAACAAGCAAGATAGAGGGTTTCATAACTAAAGCTCGAGAAATTTCTAATAGTCGTCTTTCACCTCCAGATAATACTTTTGCAGGTTGATTTCTTCTGTTTCTTAATCTTTCATATTTTTGAAGAACTCTTTCTGCTTCTTCAAAAGATTCCTCTGTTTTATCTTTAATATATCCACCCATTAGAAGATTTTCTTCTACAGTCATATCTGGAAAAACCGAATTATCCTGTAGAATATATGCTATCCCCTCAGACTTAAGTTTTTCTGCAGGGCTTAGGTTAGTTATTTCTTTTCCATCAATTTCTATTTTTCCTGAAAAGATATTTGTAAAACCATATATTGAATGAAGTATAGTTGATTTTCCCGCACCATTAGGACCAATCAAACAGAGAGATTGTGCTTTACTTACAAACAAATCAAAATTGTGTAAAATTTCCATCTTACCATAGCCAGCTGATAAACCCTTGATAGTTAAGTGAACATTTTCTGACGATAGTTTTTTTAAATCCTCTGCTCCAGGAGCTTTACCAAGAACTTCATATTGATTTGCCATTATTGAGCTCCTAAATAAGCGTCAATAACACGCTTGTCATTTTTAATTTCGTCAGGTGTTCCATTTGCAAGCATTTTTCCATGTGCAAGACAAAAGATGCTTTCAGCTAATTGCATTATTACTCTCATATTATGCTCAATAACAAGTAGAGTAATTCCAAAATCTTGATTTACTTTTATCAATCTATCAATAATTCCATTTATTAATGTAGGGTTGATACCTGCAGTCGGTTCATCCAGTAATAACATCTCAGGCTCATTCATTAATGCCATTGCTAATTCTAATAATTTCTGCTGACCAAATGATAAATCTCCAGCTCTTAGTTTTCTTTTTTGATATAATCCAACAAAATTTAATAAATTTTCAGCTTTTTCTGTAAGATTTTGAGGAATCTGGGAAAATATAGAAACTAAACTTTCATCGCTTGCTTTATGACTTATAAGCATATTGTCTACGCAATTCAATTTTCCATAAATTCTTGTTTGCTGGAAAGTTCTAAGCAAACCAAGTTTAGCTATTACTGGAACTGGTAATTCAGATACTTCTTTACCATTAAACTTAATTGATCCTTGGTCTATAGGATATGTTCCAACTATAGAATTAAACAATGTGGTTTTTCCTGATCCATTTGGTCCAATTAAACCTACGATTTTTCCTTTTTCAACTGACATGGATATGTCAACATTTGCTTTTACCCCACCAAATGACTTACTGACATTGTTAACCTCTAAAATACTCATTTAAGTGTAACCTGTGCTTTCCGATCTGCTTCGTCCACAACTTCACCAAATCTCTCTGGATACTTTTCTCTCAACCAACCCATAATCCCCTCTGGGAAATAGATAACAATTACAACAATCAAAACCCCAAGAGCAACATACTGCCAACCTAAGAAGAAAGTCCAAAAACCTTCTTTAAAAATATGAAATAAAGTTGCACCAATTACTGGGCCCCACAAAGTTCCTTTTCCTCCAAGTATAGCCATCAAGACCATGAATACTCCCATTTCTCTTCCATCAAACGCAACATCGGTTGAGTCTATATATCCAACTAGTCCGCCCATGATGCCTCCAGCCAATCCACAGAAAAATGCAGAGATCATCCAACCAATAATTTTATATTTCATTGTTTGAATGCCCATTGCTTCAGCCTTGTCTTCGTTATCTCTAATTGCATTAAGAACAAGTTTAAATCTTGTTGAATAAATTGCTTTAACTGCAAGAAACGTGAATACCAAAACTATAAAACTACAAAAGTAGAAAAACTCACCTCTTGCTTCTAACCTGTCAACATTAGGAAATGGTGGTGTTGTAAAACCTTGTCCTGCTCCAATGATTTCTATTCCACCAGAAATTTCTCCAGCTGCAACCCCTAAACCTAATGTGCAAATTGCAAAGTAATGTCCTCTTAAACCTAAAATTGAATAACCAATTAGACCAGCTATAATTGCTGGGACTACCGCTGCGACTGCCAAGCCTACTGCAAAACCTTGAAAGAATTGAGCAGGAGTATGAACAAAAGTTTTTTCTCCACCACCCTCAGTCCACTCTCCTAAAGGAAAAAACATTCCTACTTGAACTGAGGCGCATAAATACATTCCCAGTCCATAAAACAAAATATTTCCAAAAGTATTATAACCCATTTCACCACCTTGGACGTTCCAAGTAATAGCAAGAATTATTAAAATACAAAGGATTGATAATTGGACTTTAAATGCAGGAAAAATAAAAGGTGCAGCAATACCAAATATTAAAATAGCACCATATAAAATAATATTTTTGTTCATTATTTTAGATATTCTCTTTTTCTTGAAAGTTTAAATCTTCTATAAACAAGTATTAAAACTAATAGTAAAAATACTGATCCAATTCTAAATTCTGTTCCTAAAATGTAATCTGCAAACTCCTCAAATACCCCAAGTCCCATTCCAGACATTGCAACACCAGGTAAATTTCCAAGTCCAGCAACAATTACAATCATAAAAGATCTAATTGTGTAAGGTAAGCCCATATAAGGGTGTATAGTAAATGTAATAGAAATAAGTGCTCCAGCTACTCCGCAAAGAGCAGCATTTATTCCAAAAGTTGCTGCATAAACTTTTTCAGTATCTACGCCTAAAATTTTTGCAGCTCTAGCATTTTGGGCTGTAGCTCTAATAGCCCTTCCAAGCTTAGATTTTTTCATATAAATCACAAGCCCGATAGCAAACACAATACTTATAAATGCTGAAAAAATCTTTGAGTTTGGCAATGTAACAGAGTTATCAAACAGCATTGTTGTACCATATCCTGAGTTTGCAAGGACAACATCTGCACCAAATGCAAAGTTCATTAGTTGCATGAATAAGATACTAATTCCGAAAGTTGCTAAAATCGAAATGAATAGATCTCTATCAACTACTTTATTAATTACTAATTTATAAATTATTACACCAACAAAATACATTATTATTGGTGAAACTATTACTCCCCACGCGGGATGAATTCCATACAGATACATAAAGTATGCAATGTATCCTCCTAATATAACTAAATCACCTTGTGCAATATTAATTATGTTCATTACTCCCCATTGGAGAGCCATTCCATAAGCGATTAACGCAAATAAAATTCCAAGTAACAAACCATCTAACACGGCTTGTAAAGTTAACATTGGAACTTGGAAAATTAAAAAATCCATAATTTCTAAATGCTATATAAAAAAAAACCCCCTATTGCTAGGGGGCTAATATTATTTTTAATTATCTTTCAGACCACTTAGGAATTGGGTGAATTAATTCTGCTGAAGCCCATTTTAATGGAGCTACAACTTTATTTTCACATTTTCCTGCGTCATCACACATTACTTGGAAAAGTACCATTGGTTTATCAACGTTCTGACCACCCTCGGCAAACTTAATGTTTCCATAGAATGTTTGCATATTAGTAGCTGCAAGAGCATCTCTTACTTTCTTTTGATCAAAAGTATTTGCTCTTTCAAATGCATCTTTGAATACTAATAAAGCAGCTGATGATTCTGCTGATTGATATGGCGGATCATAACCAAATAATTTCTCAAAGTCCGCAGCATATGTCATACCGTCTTTGAAGAAATCATCTTTGTAAGTTAATGTTTTATGCCACTGAGATGCACATAGTGCGTATTGTGAGTTCTTACCATGTTGCTTAGATAATTTTGCAGCATCACAGTGTGTCATTGCTAACATTGGAACATCAACTTTCATTTCAGCTATTTGTCTGATTGCAGTTAATGCACCTTTTGTGTGACCCGATACAACTAATACATCTGGCTTAACAGCTTTAACTTTTGCCAAAGTTGCGGCCATATCATTTAACTCTTTTGGTAGTTTGTCATCAATTATAATTTTAGATCCAGTTCTTTCTGCTGCATCTAGAATTCCTAATCTAACATCCTGTGAGAATGCATCTTGCTCGAAAGCTTGAGCAATTCTTACACCTTTTCCACCATTCAGAGCTACGGCTGTTTCAATTGCAACATCTAAATATAAGTTTGCTGGCGCAAGCACAGCAAATAAATATTTATAACCTTTAGTAAATAAAGATCTTGATGCACCATTAGCTTCAACCATTGGAACACCATATTTCTCTGTCACAGGCGCAATTGCTTTTGTTAGACCTGAACTGTATGGCCCAAGCATAAACTCAACACCATCTTGTGAAATTAATCTTTCTGCAAGTTGTGCTGCTCTTTTTGGATTTGACTCATCATCGTAATAGATAATATCAAACTTGTAAGTTTTTCCTCCAACTTTAACACCACCCATCTCGTTAATTCTATCAACGGCCATATTATAACCGTTTTGAGTATGAACTCCATTAGATGAATATTTTCCAGTTAAAGAAATTGCGGCACCTAGGATAATTTTATCACCAACAACTTTTGCAAATGAAACAACTGAAGTTGAAAATAAAATTGCTATTGCAGAAACAAATGTAATTATAATGTTTTTAATTTTCATTTATCTCCTCTTATTAATTAATTAATTTAAACCTTATTAAACAAAGAATTTAGTTTTTTTTCAAGTAACAGTAGTATCGCATTAATGGTCAATATTGTTGCATAAATGCAATTATAAGAGCTATAATAATTAGGACGCACGCAGAAATTGTGTTTATGACCTTTGCTTTTGCTTTAACCCATGTAATCATTTTATTTGCTAAGACTGCATAACCAACCAAAGATAAAAAATCTAATATTACATAAGTTGTTATTAAAATTAAAAATTGTGCAACATAATTTGAATTAAAATCAATGAATTGTGGAAAAATAAAAGGGAAGAACATCCAAGCTTTAGGGCTTGTGCCCGCAACTAAAAAACCATCTTTAAAAAAAGATAATGAACTTTTTTGTAAAGTTTCACTTGAGTTAATATCTTTAGGTTTAGATTTATAAATGTCAAATGCTAGGTAAAGTATATAAATTACACCAAACCATTTAATAATATTTAATAAAGTTGGATTATCAGAAATAAAAGAGCCAACTACAAAAATTACAAGACATGCTTGAATAATATTTGCAGTAACATCCCCTAGTGCAGTCCAAACACAATTTCTAACACCATAATTCATAGAATATGAAATGATTACAATTCTAGGAGTTCCAGGAGTGATAAACATGAATAGGATAATTTGAAGAAATAGAAAATAATTTAATGGAAACATGATGGATAGCCCTAAAAAACCGGGAGCTAAAGATGGCTAGATAGGACTATCTAAAAATGATAATATCATAAGCATATAAATTTGCATTATTTATTTATTTCAAGATTACTGTAATTTTATGAAAAAAAGTCACAGGCCCACAACCAGAGTTAAAAATCCTGAGCCAAAACCTGGTAGTCCAGACTGGGTCATTTGGGCAGCATGGGCAGATAGAATTACATTTGAAGATATAGAAAAAAAAACTGGAAAAACAGAATCTGACGTAATTAAGATTATGAGAAGAAGTTTAAAACCTTCGTCTTTTAGGTTATGGAGAAAAAGAGTAAATTCACAAAGCATTAAACATAGAAAAAAGTTTGAATATTCAAGAAAACAAATAAGAGTTAAGATAAAGAAAAATGAAATTCATAACTGGTAAAATCAAAAAATATAATTATATCTAAAGTATGAAAAATATAACAATGTATTCAGGACCAATGTGTGCATTTTGTGATGCTGCAAAAAGATTATTAAATAGAAATAATCTTGAATACAAAGTTATTGACGTATCTACAGGTCCAGAGCTTAGAGATGAAATGATTCAAAAAGCTAATGGAAGAAGAACAATTCCCCAAATTTTTTTTAATGATGAGCATATTGGGGGTTATCAAGAACTTAGAGATCTTGAAAAAAATGGTCAATTAGAAGCATCTTTAAAGTAAATTAATTCCACTCAACTAATCCTAATTGTTTTTTTGCTAATTCACTTAAGTCATTTACTGTGACTCTGCCTTTATAATTTACTTCATAATCTTCAGGAGCAAAATCAGGTGGACTTTTGCCTTCAATAAATTTTTTTGATTGTTTTTTTATATAATCAATATTTTTTTTACAATAAGGTGTTGCTCCAACATAAATAACATTTGAGTAATTTTTACCTTGATGTTTTTCCTCAACTGCATGTACTACATCTGGATGCCACCAAATAGTATCTCCAGGATTCATTTTTGGAATTGAGATTAAACCTTCAAGTAATAAACTATGATATTTATCATTTATCGATAAAGCTTTTCCTGCTTTTGATCCACATAATTCATTTTCAGGAACATCATCTAATAAAGCTCTTGTTAAAACGTATGACATTCCTTTTGCAATAGGGATTAATTGTAAAGTTCCATCGTTTGGACCTTGTTCTGTTAAGGCAGTCCATCCTTGAAATGTTCTAAATACATGTGCTACGGCTGGTGATTCAAATTCAATTGTTTCATCTCTATATTTTGCATCGTATGGATTAAAATTTTCGAAATTGTCTGAAAAAATATCATTGTATATTTTTTGATATGCTTTATCAGTCCATCTTTCAATTGACCCAGCATCACAATGTGGAGATAAACCTAAGGTATCATCTCCTGGTTCTCTTCTTCTCACTCGATCTGCGTAAACAAGTTCTCTATTTGGATCAAATACATTTTTACCCCCATAATTATAGTTCCAAAGATTATTTAACCATTTTTTAACAGTTTCCATTTCTTTAGAATGTCTTATTTCTGATTGAGCTTTAGACCAATACAATCCAAAAATTTGAGGCTTTCCTGATTTTAAATCACTAAAGTATTTGTCTATACCTATCTTTTTTTTTTGGTCTTCAAAATAATTATTTTCCATGACATACTTATCTAAATCTTCATTTAATTCTCTCACCTTTTTTTTATCAAAAACATTTCTAATGATTACACAGCCACGTTTGAATACTTTATCTTTAATTGTCATTTGATCCTTAATAGAAATATCTTCAAATTCTATTTCTGGAATAATTGAGTCTTTTGACTCTTTAATTATTGCAACTTCTTTTTGAATATATTTTTCAATTTTTTTAAAATTATTAACAAAGTTTTTTGATTTTTTTCTAAGCTTAATTTTTTCAGAAATAATCCTATTTTGTATTTCAATTAAATTCATAATTTGAAATCGATTATTTTGGTTTGAAAACTAGGCACACCCCGTTATTACAATATCTTTTACCAGTTGGCTGTGGCCCATCATCAAAAATATGCCCATGGTGACCGCCACATTTTTTACAGTGATATTCAGTCCTAGCATATCCAATATGATGATCCGTTTTAGTTTCAAATACATCAGGAAGAGACTCGTAAAATGAAGGCCATCCTGAACCACTTTCATACTTGGTATTTGAATCAAATAATTTTGTTTCGCAATTTGCACAATAATAACTACCCTCTCTCTTTTCAAAATTTAATTCGCTAGAACCAGGAGCTTCTGTTGCTTCTTCGAATAAAACTTTTTTTTGTTGATCTGATAAATTTGGGTTATTTTTTGTCATTTAAATATTTTGCACAATTTTTATGTAAACTTGCGTGCAATTCAATAAGTTTTTCAAAGTCTTTATTATAACCACCCCCTAAAACACCACAAATAGGAATTCTTCTTTTAAAAAAGTTTCTGATAACCATTTCATCTCTTCTATTAATCCCAATATCAGTAATTTTTAACTTGCCTAATCTATCGCCTATATGAATATCAACACCTGCAATATAAAATACAAAATCAAAATTAAAATCGTTCAAGAAAATTAAATTTTTTTTTAAAATATCCAAATATTGCTCGTCTTCCATGTCTTGTTCAAGCTCAATATCTAAATCACCTTTTGATTTTATAGGAGGGTAATTTACTTTTGAGTGCATGCTAAATGTAAAAACATTATTTTCATTTTTAAAT
Organism: uncultured Pelagibacteraceae bacterium; assembly: GCA_902594675.1. Taxonomy (GTDB): domain Bacteria; phylum Pseudomonadota; class Alphaproteobacteria; order Pelagibacterales; family Pelagibacteraceae; genus Pelagibacter. The sequence goes on along the minus strand of CACJNE010000008.1, from coordinate 57,770 downwards.
ATTTCTGCATTTCCATTTCCTTGGTGAACATCAAGATCTAGAATGAGAATTTTATTAGCTAGTCCTCTATTTAAAAGATATTTTGCAGCAACAGCTACATCATTAAAAACACAAAATCCTGCTCCCTCGTCATATATTGCATGGTGGCTTCCACCAGCAGTATTACAAGCTATTCCATAGTTAATGGCCAATTTAGAAGCTAACACGGTTCCTCCTGTTGCTACTAAAGATCTTCTCACGACACTATCAACTAAAGGAAAACCTATTTTTTTAACTAGTGTTTCCTCTAATGTTTTATTTTTAATTTTTAAAATATACTCCTCCGAGTGAACCTCTTTGAGTGTATCAATTGAACATGGCTCAGGTTTATAAAATTTTTTAACTACTTTTTCTTTTTTAAGAAAATTTGCTAATTCACCAAATTTTTTAATTGGAAATTTATTATCATCACCAATCTTTGCTTCATAATCAGGATGATTGACAACTGGTAATTCCACTTTACTTTATTTCTCTTATAGGCTTACCGGCAACACAAGCTTCTAAATTTTCAATCATTTGTGTATAAAATGTAGAATAATTTTCTGCTGTTACATAGCCTAAGTGTGGAAGCAAAAGTGCATTAGGTACAAATCTTAGTTTGTGACCAGAGGGCAAAGGCTCTTTATCATAAACATCAATTCCTGCACCAGCGATTACATTAGTTGAAAGTGCTATAATCAAATCATCTTCATTTACAATCGGACCTCTTGAGGTATTAATCAAAAAAGCTGTTTTTTTCATTTTATCAAACTCAGCAAGTTTAAAACAATCTTTATATCTTTCTCCTCCTTGTACATGAATTGATATGAAATCAGAATTTTGGATTATATCTTCTTTGCTTGAAGGCAAAACATCAAGCTCTTTACATTTATCTAGACTGAGATTTTCACTCCATGCCATTACTTGCATACCAAACGCTTTTCCAATTTTGGCAACTTGAGATCCAACTTTTCCTAAACCAATAAGTCCAAGAATTTTTCCTTTTAATTCAACTCCCACTGTTGTCTGCCAATAGCCTTGATACATATTATCAACTTCCACTTTAATATTTCTTGCTAGTCCTAAAATTAAGGCCCATGTTAATTCACATGTTGGATTTGAATTGATTTCTGTGCCTGTAACGATAATTTTAGCTTTTTTTGTTGCTTCAAGGTCTATGGCTTTATTTCTCATTCCGCTTGTAGAGATGTATTTTAGTTTTTTTAAACTTTTAATAATATTTGAAGTAATTGACGTTCTTTCTCTCATAATAAGCAGAGCTTCAAATTCTTTTAATTTTTCTATGGCGTCGTCCTCGTTTTCAAAAGGTTCACTAAAAATCTCAATATCAAATTTTGATGAAAGATTTTTCAAATCAATAAATTCTTGAGCAATGTTTTGGTAATCGTCTAAAATAGCAACTTTAAGCATTTTGAGTTTTTTTATTCGAGATTGTAATACCAGCAATAATAAAAATTGCACCTAAGAAATGATAAAATAATATTTTCTCATTGAAAATTATCATAGCCATTATAGCGCCTAGTATGGGCATCAAATGTAAAAAAACTCCAGATCTATTTGCACCAATTAATTTTACACCCTTTATCCAAAATAAAAACGAGATTAAACCAGGAAAAAAAACAACATATAACAAAACTAAATAAAAAGAAGATTCTAATTTGATCGTGCTTCCTAAACTGTAGTCGATAAAATACATAGGAATTAAAAAAATAACTCCAAAGGTTATAACGACCTGTAATAGAGAAATTGGAGATATATTAAATTCCTTTTTTTTTAAGAGAGTTGAATATAGTGACCAAGCAAACATGGCAATCAATGCAAAAATATCTCCCTTATTAAAAGATAAATTTAACAGATTATTTAAATTTGCTTTAGTTATTATAAACAAAACACCTGTGAGTGAAAGAAATACACCAGTTATTTGAAAGAAATTTGTTTTCTCAATTTTAAGTAAAGATGAAAATAATATTATCATAACCGGTACTGTAGATATCATAAGCACTCCAGTTATTACTTGGGTATGTCTCAAAGAATAAAAAAGGGCAGAATTAAATACACTCACAGCCAATATTCCTAAAATTGAAAATAAAAAAATATTGTCCAATATAATTTTTTTCTTAATTAATAATTCCTTATAAGTAAATGGGAGTAACACTAACCAAGCTAAAAACCATCTATAAAAATTTAATGATATTGGAGGTATATCAATAATACTTGCTGCTTTACCGACTATAAAATTACCAGCCCAAAATAAACAAGCTAACACCAAGTATAGAGAGGCTAGATATATTGGACTAAGAGTTTTCATGAAAAGAATTAAGTAAATCTGTTCTATTATTTATAGCTTCTTTTATATTCTTTTCTTTGACGTGTCCAAATCCTCTTATTTGATCAGGTATTGATGCTATTTTGACAGCTGTTTCATAGTTTGATTTATTTATTTTTGATCCAATATCAACGATAGTTTGTTTGTAATCTCTTATTAATTCTCTCTCTTTTTTTCTTTCATTTAAATAGCCAAATGGATCAAATTTTGTACCTCTTAAAAATTTAAATTTTGAGATTAATTTAAATACACTAAACAACCATCCACCAAATTTAATCTTAAGTAATTTACCATCTACTTTACTTTTTTTACTGAAGATTGGTGGAGCTAAATAAAAGTTGTAACTAAAATTACCTTCAAAGTTTTTATTTATATCATCTGAGAATTTTTTATTTGTCATTAATCTTGATACTTCATATTCATCTTTGTAAGCCATTAATTTAAAATAATTTTTTAATACTGCTGTGGAAAATTGACTTCCATTTCCAACTTCTTTATCAACTTTTTTTGCATAACTCACCAATTCTCCATAATTTTGAGCATATTTTTTATTTTGATAGTCTTCTAAAAATTTAAATCTATTCTGATATTTCGCGTCAAATCCCTCTAATATTTCTGGTTCATCTTTAACTACATTAATTACTTCTTCTTTTAAATTTTCATAATGTCGACCAAATCGAAATGCATCAATATTATCTTTGACACTAGCGCCGTTTAATTCAATTGCTTTTTCAATTGATGAAGCTGAAATTGGTATCAGGCCTGATTGATATGCAACCCCAACATTAAACATATTCGATAATATTGAATTTCCTAAGATCTTAGATGTAATTTTATTTGATGATATAAATTTAATATTCTCTATTCCTGCAATATTAATTAAATTGTTTCGCATTTCCTCGAATGGTAAATAAAAATCTTTGTCACGCGTAAAATCTCCTGGCATTACTTCATCTGTATTAATTATTAGTTTTGAAATTTTTTTATCCAAAGTTTTTATTATTTCTAAATCATTTGATACTAATAGATCAAATCCTAAGAGTAAGTTTGTATCCCCGTAGGATAATCTGATTGCCCCAACCTCCTCTGGTTTTTCAAAAATTCTTAAAAAGCTTTTAACAGCTCCACCTTTTTGGGCTAGTCCAGTCATATCAAGAACACCAGATCCTCTTCCATCTATTTGGGCAGCTGTTGCAAGCACTGCTCCAATAGTAACAACGCCAGTTCCACCTATACCAGCAATCATTATTCCATAAGATTTATTTATTTCAGGTAGTATTGGCTCTTCGATTTTTGAATTTATTTTATTTATAAGATTTTCATCATAATTTTTTTTAATTCTTATCTCTCCCTCAAGACTTACAAAGCTTGGACAAAATCCATCCACACATGTGTAATCTTTATTGCATGATGATTGATCAATTTGTCTTTTTCTTCCAAACTCAGTTTCAACAGGAGCAATTGAAACACAATTTGATTGTACTCCACAATCCCCACATCCTTCACATAGGTCCTTATTTATGAATATTTTTTTCTTGGGCTCTTCTAAAATACCTTTTTTTCTTCTTCTTCTTTTTTCAGCTGCACAAGTCTGATCATAAATTATGACAGTCGTTCCATTAATTTTGCTTAATTCAATTTGAACATCTATAATATTCTTTCTATCATAAACTTTTGAATTTTTGGCAAAACCTCCAGTGTCATCATACTTTTTAATTTCGTCTGTAATTATTGCTATTTCTTTAACTCCTTCAGCTTCAAGCTGTTTAGACATTTGGGCAACAGTTGGTAAACCATCTAATGCTTGTCCACCAGTTAAGGCGACAGCATCATTGTATAATATCTTAAATGTCATTTTAGTTTTTGCTGCAACCGCGTGTCTAATTGAGAGAATTCCAGAGTGAATATAAGTTCCATCTCCCATATTTTGAAAAACATGGTCAGTATTACTAAAAACTGACTCTCCTACCCAAGTAGCTCCCTCAGATCCCATTTGTGAAAAACCCTCGTTATCTCTTTCCATATGTTCGACTAGATAAGCACAACTAATACCCGTTATTGCTCTACTTCCCTCAGGAATTCTGGTAGAGGTATTATGAGGGCAACCTGAACAAAAATGTGGGATTCTTTTTAAGGAAATATTTGAATTAGTTGACTCAGTTAAAGATTTCAATTGCATTGAAAAATTAGTCACATCCTCAGGTAATTTTAGATATTTTATTGTTTCATAAATTTTTAAGCCAATCTCTCCCGGGTCTAAAGCTCCAGACGAAACAAACAGATCGTTACTATTCTCATCTTTTTTTCCAATTACTTTTACTTTAAGGTTTTTATTAAATAAAATTTCTTTTACTTGTGACTCAATTATTGATCTTTTTTCCTCAACTACAATGATCTTATCCAAATTTTCTGCAAATTTTTCAATTACTGTTTCTTCTAATGGCCAAGGCATAGCAATTTTAAGAAATTTAATTCCTATTTTATTTGCCACCTCTTTATTTATTCCTATTTTTTCAAGTCCTAGCTTGGTGTCTAAGAAAGATTTTCCTGTACTAATTATTCCAACTCTAGGTTTTTCCGATTCAAAAATTAATTTATTTAAATTATTTAATTTACAATATTCTTTAACGTATTTTAATTTATGGTGATGCAAACGATATTCTTTTTCTTGAGCTGTATCTTTCAATCTGATATTTAATCCATCAGATGGATAATTTTCATCAGAAATATCTTTAAGAACAACTCTGTTTTCATCTAAATCTACTGTTGCGCCTGAACTGACATTGTCATGAACACACTTAATACCAACCCAACAACCGCTTTTTCTAGATAATTCAATTCCTATGATCCCATAATCTAATATTTCTTGAACACCACTTGGGTTTAAAAAAGGTATCATTGCATCGATCATCGCAAATTCACTTTGGTGTGAAGTTGTAGATGACTCGCAGATGTGATCATCTCCCATAAGAGCTATAACACCACCAAACTTCGAGGTTCCTGCTAAGTTTACATGCTTTAAAGCATCTCCTGCTCTATCGACTCCTGGCCCTTTACCATACCAAATGCCAAATACACCATCATATTTATCTTTTTTTCTAAGATTAACTTGTTGTGTACCCCATAAAGAAGTTGCTGCGAGTTCCTCATTAATTCCAGGTTGAAAGAAAATATTATTTTCGTTTAAATATTTTTTATTTTTTATTATTTGTTGATCATAACCACCAAGAGGTGAGCCTCTGTAACCAGAAATATAGCACGCAGTGTTTAGATCTTTTTTTTTATCTCTTCTAGCTTGAACGATAGGAACTCTAACCAATGCTTGGGCACCAGTTAAAAATCTAGTTCCTTTGATTAATTTATATTTATCCTCAAGTTTAATTTCCACACTATATAACTTTACTATACAAATCTGACTGAACTATAGGGTTTTAAATCCATATTAGTATTTTCATTTGCAATCATCCCTGAAACTATTTTTCCAGATATTGCACCTAAAGTCCATCCTAAATGGTGATGGCCAAATGAATAATATACATTTTCATAATTTTTAGATGGCCCAATTATTGGCAAAAAGTCTGGTAAAGTTGGTCTAAAACCAAGCCACTCGTCTTTATGTTCTGGCAATCCATCCAGCATTTCTTTTGCATTTAAAATTAGATTTTTAATTCTATTTTTTGATAGTGCATTTTCTAAACCACCAAATTCGACTGTACCAACTACCCTTAATCCTTGGTCCATTGGAGACATTCCAAAACCTCTGTTAGAATTTACAACTGGTCTAGAAATTAAATGATCAAAATCTTTGAAATGTACGTGATATCCTCTTTCAGTATCTAGTGGAATACTTTCATGTAGTTTATCTGTAAGTTTTTTTGAAAATGCTCCACAAGCAATTACTAATTTATCAAATACAAATCTTTGAGTTTCAGATCTTAATACTGGTTTACTTTCATCAAAGTTTAAATCTTGAATGTTTAATTTTAAAAATTTTCCACCTTTTTTAATAAAATTTTCAAATAATTTTACTAAAATTTTTTTTGGATTCCTTGCATGCCTTGCATAATCATAAAATACACCACCAGAATAAATAGGTTTTAAGTTAGGCTCTAAGTCATGAATTTCTTTTTTATTTACTATTTGCTGTTTTACTCCTAATTCTTCTCTAATTTTTATTTCTAACTCTCTGCTTTTTAAATTTTTATCATTCCAAATATAAAGTATTCCATTATTTTCAACCAAGCCCTCTAAATCGATTTCATCAAAAAGTTCATCATATGCAATTAATGACTGGTCTAAAATTTGATGCATATATTTTGCGGTATGCATCATTTTGTTTTTTGTGCAATTGACTAAAAATCTTGAAAACCACGGGATCATTTTTGGAACATAGTTCCATTTTAAAGCTAGCGGTCCTCTTGAACTCATTAACATTGCCGGCACATCAGATAAAATATCTGGTCTGTTTAATGGCACTGAAGCATAAGGTGAGAAATGTCCTGCATTTCCATAAGATGCAGCATTACCTGGCTCATCCCTGTCAAAGAGTATAACTTGATATCCTTTTTTCTGAAGAAAAAGAGCATTACATACACCTTGAATGCCTGCACCGATTATACCAATTTTTAATTTTTTATCAGACATTTTTAGAAATATAGATTGAGTTGGGTTAAATTATATATGATATTTGATCGCGGCTGCTATAAAGATTTGTAATAAGTTTAATTTGACACTATTTCCTTACTATAAATTTTACAACTCATTACAATACTTAAGCCAATCATAATTGATAGCATAGATGAACCTCCATAAGACATAATTGGTAGGGGTGCGCCTACAATTGGCAGTAATCCTACAACCATCGCTATATTAACAAATACATATAAGAAAAGAGCTGATGAAAAACCAAAGCAGTATAGTTTCGCAAAAAAACTTCTACAAGAAAATCCTATTTTAATAATCCTAAAAATCAATAAAGCATACAAAAATATTAGCAATATTGACCCCAAAAATCCAAATTCTTCGGAGAAAAGAGTAAATATAAAATCTGTATGTTTTTCAGGTAAAAATTCTAGATAACTTTGAGTACCTTTTAAAAATCCTTTTCCATACATACCACCAGAACCTATTGCTATCTTGGATTGAATAATCTGATAACCTGCACCTAGAGGATCTCTTTCAGGATTGAAAAAAGTCAAAATTCTTGATTTTTGATATGGTTTTAAGATTGAAATTAAAAATGGTAGAGAAACAAGAGCAATTAAACCAGAATAAATAAAATACTTAATATTTAAACCTGCCAACCAAATAATTGCTATTCCACTTCCTGCTATCAAAATAGCTGTCCCTAAATCGGGTTGTTTAATTACTAAATAACAAGGTATTAATAAAAGTATTATAGGTTGTAACAAATATTTATAACTTTCGATATCTGCACTTTGTATCCTATGGTAATATCTTGCAAAACTAACAATTATTGCAATTTTCATAAGCTCTGATGGTTGAAGATTAAAAACAAATAAATTAATCCAACGTTTTGAACCTGAAGCTGAAACTCCAAAAAAAATAACCAACAATAAAAGCAAAAGTCCAAATAAATAAAATATATATGCCTGTCTATACCAAGTTGAAACTCTTACAAATGACAAAGCTAAGAATAATAAAAAAAAGGCAACTAATCTTATTAAATGGTTTTTTGTATAAAAAGAAAATTCTCCGCTTTCTGTTGAATAAATTGAAAAAACACTTACAGCCCCAATTAAAAAGACTAATAGAATTAAAAAATAATCAACAGATTTTAATTTGTCGAAAAAAGAGTAATTTAAGGAATTTAAAGTCGATGATATCATTAAATATTCTTAAGTTCCTTTCTATTGATTTCTCTATCTTTATCTCTATCAATTATTTTTTTTATCAACTTGTTAGCCAAAGGTGCTGCAGCTTTACTTCCAGATCCACCGTGCTCAACTAAAACACTTATTGCATATTTTGGTTTATTATAAGGAGCAAATGCTACGAATAATGCATGATCTCTATTTTTGTACTCAATTTCAGATGTATCTAAATCTAGTTCTCTATCTTTTTCTGTAATTCTTTTCACCTGAGAGGTTCCTGTTTTGCCAGCATATGTATATTTTTTATCTTTATGTCTTGATTTGAATGATGTTCCAAATTGCTCATTTGTTGATCCATACATTGCATCAAGAACAATTTTTATATTTTTAGGATTTTTATATAATTTTTCATAAAGATTAATATTTCTCTCTTGTAATACGTTTTCTTCAATAGGTTTATTTTTCTCAGATTGAATTTTTAATAAAATTTCATCATAATTAAAATTGTTATTATAAATTATATTTGGTTTAATTTTAAAACCACCATTTGCTAATTGTGCAGTCATAAAACAAAGCTGCAAAGGAGTTGTCTGTATGTAACCTTGGCCAATTCCTGTTATTACAGTCTCTCCAAGATACCAAGATTGCTCAAGAACTTGTTTTTTCCATTTTGCAGATGGGACAAGTCCTTTTTTTTCCTCTGGAAATATATTTTCCAATACTTTTGAGCCAAGACCATATCTTTTTGCAATAATTGATAATCTATCAACTCCAAGCAATCTTGCTACTTCATAGAAATAAATATCACATGATTGCTTAATTGCATTTCTTAAACTCATTATTCCGTGTCCGTCTTTTTTCCAACAATGATATTTTTGTCCATATAATTCATACGGATGGTCATGTCCCTTACATTTGACTTTTAGTTTTGGATTTATAATGCCGTACTCTAGAGCTGCTAGAGCTACCAACGGTTTTATAGTAGATCCTGGAGAATATAGGCCAGCAATTGATTTATTTACCAAAGGTTTTAATTTGTTGTTTTTAATTTCATTCCAATCTTTTTTGTTTATGCCATATGTAAATTTATTTGGATCATAAGTTGGTGATGATGCAAGTGCAATTATTTCACCACTGAAAATATCCATAGCACAGATAGAGCCTGCTTTATTATCAAGAAGTTTTTGTGCAAGTCTTTGAACTTCTATATCAATAGTTGTTCTAAGATTTTCTCCTTGCGTTTCCTTTTTATAACTGATTTCTCTAATTTTTTTTCCCGAGGAGTTTACTTCAAATCTTTTTATACCATAATTCCCAATTAATATTTGGTCAGTTGAATTTTCAATTCCAATTTTTCCAACCTTTAAGCCAGGAACAAAATTTTCCTCAATTTTTTTATTCTTTGTGATATCATCTGCGCTCGCCTCTCCAACGTAACCAATTATATGAACTAAATCATTTGAATAAGGGTAATATCTAGAAGTAGATAAAACTGGTTTAGCTCCCTCAATTTCGTGTAAATATAGATTTAATTTTGAAAATTTTTCCCAGGATAAATTTTCAGATACCAAGATGGAATCCCAAGGTTTAATTTTTTGTTTTTTTTCATAAATTTTACTTAATTCATCATTAGTTAAACCAATTATATTTTTTAATTTAAATATTGAACTATTAAAATCTTTTGTTTCATCTAGAGACAGATACACTTGATAAACTCTTTTATTGTCTGCAATTATATTATTATAAAAGTCTGTAATTACACCCCGTTTTGGTGGTGTCTTCCATTCTCTAAATCTATTATTATCAGACAAAGTTTCATATTTTGTTTTTTCAGATATCTGAAGGTTATATAATCTTGAAGTTATTAATCCTAATAGTCCAACTTTTGCTGACCCAAGTATAAAAAGTCTTCTATTAATAGTTTTATTTTTATCTAAATTACTGGTTCTTTTTATCATTAATATTTACTTGAACAATATTATCAATCCAACTCAATATTTTGGCCAGTACAGGATAAATTAGAAAAGTTGCAAACAATCCTAATAACAAGCCGTTATATACGATCGGAATATTAAATATGTATACTAATATAATATAATTTATCGATCCCACAATTAAAATTGAAATTAAAAAAAATACCCAATCGTAAATTAAATTTTGTAATATTATCCTTCTTCTAACAAAAGCTGTTAACACACAAATTAATAGATATTCAACTGAGGAAATTCCTAAAGGATTATTTTGAATTACATCATTCAATATACCTGCTAAAAAAATAAATCCATATCCAAAATATTCAGGTCTTTTTAAGCTCCAAAAAAAAACTATTAAATAACTTATTTTTAAACTTAAAAAATTTTCATCATAAACAAAATTATATTTTGAATTTGAAAGTACAGATATGAATAAAATTATGATTGGAAAGATTGCTAGAAACTTTGAATAACTTTTATTTATAATGCTCACTTTTTATAATAAACTTTCACAAAATTAATTTGGGTAAAATCTGTAAAGTAATCTACTTTAATCAGATTGTTTTCCACAATAATTTTTCCAATAGGTATGCCTGATGAAATTACTCCATCTGATCCAGATGTATAAACTATACTACCTTCATTAATCTTATTATTTTCAGGCAAATATTCAATTTCGCCTAATTCATTATTTCCAGTGCCTGATAGAATTGCACTTATAGAACCAGGCTCAATTATAACAGGAATTTTACTATTTAAATCACTTATGAGTAATATTCTTGAAGTGAGATAGTTTGAATCTACTATCTTTCCTATAAAGAAAGAGTCGCTTCTAACCGCAGCGCCCAATTTTATTCCATGTTTAAAACCTTTATTTATTAGCAATGATCTTAAATATGGACTTTTCTGATCAAATAATACTCTAGTTATATAGAATTCATCATTATAAAGATTTTTTTCATTTATAAGTTTTTTTAATCTTTCGTTTTCTTCTTTAAAAAAATTATTTTCTAACATTAAGTTTTGTTTTTTTATTTCTGCTTTTTTTAATTTTTCATATTCCTCATACATATTGAAATGATTGATTACTGTGGAATATATTTTGGAAATTGATTTGAAAGGAACAGAAGCAACATATGAAGATTTTATAATAATATCTTTAGTAATCATCCTTACCTGATTTATAGGACCAGATTTAAAGTACTCCAAAGAGAGAATAAGTATTGATATTATAATAAGAGTTAATAAAGAAAATTTTTGTCTATTCCCTTTATTTAAAAAGACAGAACGAGCAGATATAATGAAATCATCTCTGCCCATCTCTCTAGACATTTTAATTAATACTCAGATAAGACTGATGAAAAAGTTTCCTCTTGGTCTAATGCTTTGCCAGTTCCAATTGCAACACAAGATAAGGGATCATCAGCAACATTTACGGGTAAACCTGTTTCTTTAGAAAATCTTTTATCAATATTGTTTAAAAGAGATCCGCCCCCTGTTAAAGTTAAACCCATATCTACTAAATCCGCAGATAATTCTGGTGGAGTATTTTCTAAAGCTTTTTTTATTGCAGACACAATATCTTTTAAAATTGGATTTAATGCCTCAGCAGTATCTTCTTCTGAAATATTCACTTCCTTAGGTGTTCCAGATCTTAAATCTCTTCCTTTAACTGCATACGTATTATTATTAGTTGGTATTGCTGTACCAATATCCTTTTTAATTTTTTCTGCTGTACTATCTCCGATCATTAAATTGTACTCTTCTCTCATATATTCTTTTAAAGCGTTATCCATTGCATCTCCTGCAACTCTTAAAGACTCTGAATACACAACTCCTCCTAAAGACAAGACTGCAATCTCTGTCGTGCCTCCACCAATGTCAACAACCATTGAGCCTGTTGCTTCTGATATTGGAAGACCAGCTCCTACTGCTGCTGCAATTGGTTCTTCGATTAAGTTGACCTTACGTGCACCTGCTGCAAGAGCACTATCTTGAATAGCTTTTCTTTCAACTGGCGTTGAGCCTGTTGGGACACAAATTAAAATTCTTGGATTGGCTAGCGTTTTTTTATGAACTTTTTTAATAAAATGTTTAATCATTTCTTCAGTAACAACAAAGTCTGCGATAACTCCATCTCTTAATGGTCTGATTGCTTGAATATTTCCTGGAGTTCTTCCAAGCATTGTTTTTGCTTCATCGCCAACTGCTAAAACTGATTTTTTTCCTTTATTTTCAACTACCGCAACTACCGATGGCTCATTTAAAACAACTCCTTTACCCTTTAATACTACTAATGTATTTGCTGTGCCAAGATCTATCGCCATATCTTGACTCCATAATTTCTTTAAGTTGCCAAACATTGCCATTTTTAGATACCTTTCATTTTTTGGTTTTCATAATTTTGATTTTCTAAATTTTGTCCAGGTGCGGTTTTATCTCTTTTTATAATCATTTTATTTAGAGCATTTATATATGCATTAGCAGAGGCAACTAAGGTGTCTGTATCTGCAGCTTGTCCAACAGTAGTTTTTCCATTTTCTTCAATTTTAACACTTACTGTTGCTTGAGCATCTGTTCCCTCTGTAACTGCATGAACTTGGTAAAGTTGTAAATTAACTTCATGAGGGTATAGTTTCTTAATGCATTTAAAAATTGCATCTACTGGCCCATCACCAGTCTCGGATGCTTGCTTAATTTCACCAAAAACATCTAATGTCATTTCAGCCCTTTGAGGTTCTCCTGTTCCAGCAAATACTTTTAAAGATTTAAGATTAATTGCATTTACTTTATTGTCGATAATCAGACTATCATCTATAAGAGCAATTATGTCTTCATCATAAACATGTTTTTTTTTATCAGCTAAAATTTTAAATTTAGCAAATGCATTATCCACGATATCGTCAGTAAGATCTGGATAGCCTAAACTAGTTAATTTATCTTTAAATGCATGTCTGCCTGAATGTTTTCCCATTACTAATGATGTTTGTTGAACTCCAACACTTTCTGGGGTCATAATTTCATAAGTTTGTCTATTTTTAAGCATTCCATCTTGGTGAATTCCTGCCTCGTGAGCAAAAGCATTCTTTCCAACAATAGCTTTATTATATTGGACTGGAAATCCTGTAGCATTCGATACAATTTTTGAAGCTTTGCTTAAAAGAGTAGTTTCAATTCCTGTTTCAAAAGGCATTAAGTCAGGTCTTGTTTTCATAGCCATTACAACTTCCTCAAGTGCTGCATTTCCAGCTCTTTCACCTAAACCATTTATTGTGCATTCAATTTGTCTTGCGCCAGCTTGAACTCCTGCTAAAGAATTTGCAACTGCTAATCCTAAATCATTATGACAATGTGTTGAAAGAATTGCTTTATCAATATTTGGCACTTTGTTTAACAAGGTTTGAATAATTTTTGTGAATTCTGATGGAATTGTATATCCAACTGTATCTGGAATATTGATCGTTTTGGCACCACATTTAATTGCAAGCTCAACTGTCTTACACATATAGTCCATATCTGTTCTAGTACCATCTTCACATGACCATTCTACATCATCAGTAAATTTTCTTGCATAAGTTACATTCTGTTTAATAGCCTCATAAACTTCCTCTGGTGATTTGTTAAGCTTATGTTTCATGTGTAGAGGACTAGTTGAAATAAATGTATGAATTCTATATCTAGGGGCATGCTTTAGTGCTTCATAGCATCTATCAATATCTTTTTTTGAATGTCTTGCTAAACCAGCAGGTATTGACTTCTTTAAAATCTTACTTACCTCAGTTACTGCCTCAAAGTCCCCTGGGGATGCTATTGGAAATCCAGCTTCAATAATATCAATTCCTAGTTCATCAAAAACTCTAGCTATTTGAATTTTCTCTTCTAAACTCATTGATGCACCTGGAGATTGCTCTCCATCTCGCATAGTAGTATCAAAAATGTAAACTCTATTTTTATCAGTCATTTTATTAATTTAAGCCTAAGTATCATACATGCTCACGCCCAGATTGCAAAATAAATTGGCTAATTTATGCCAAAAAAACAGTTATCGATCTACTTCTTATCGCTATCAACTAATTTCTTTTTAGAAATCCATGGCATCATAGCTCTTAATTCGGCTCCTACTTTTTCAACTGAATGTTCTGCTAACTTAGCTCTTGTCGCAAGAAAATTTTTCTGGCCATTTTTACATTCATCCATCCATTCTTTTGTAAATTTACCAGACTGAATTTCTGCCAAAACTTCCTTCATTCTTTGTTTGGTCTCTTCTTTTTTAATTATCCTTGGACCTGACTGATACTCTCCATATTCAGCAGTATTTGAAATTGAGTAATTCATGTTCGCAATTCCACCTTCGTAAATTAAATCTACTATTAATTTAACTTCATGTACTGTTTCAAAATATGCCATTTCTGGTTCATAACCAGCTTCAACTAAAGTTTCATAACCATTTTTAATTAACTCAACTAATCCGCCACATAAAACAGTTTGTTCACCGAACAAATCAGTTTCAACCTCATCCTTAAATGTAGTTTCAATGATACCAGATCTTCCACCTCCAACTGCTGATGCATAAGACATTGCAAGATCCCTTGCTTTTCCAGACCCATCTTGATGAACAGCAAATAAACAAGGCACTCCTCCACCTTTTTCATACTCACTCCTTACTAAATGTCCTGGTCCTTTAGGCGCTACCATAAAAACATCAAGGTCTTTTCTAGCTTTAATTAAATCATAATGAACATTTAAACCATGCGCAAATGCTATTGATGTTCCTTCTTTAACTCTTTGTTCGATATGATTTTTGTAAATTGCAGCTTGAAGTTCATCTGGAGTTAATATCATTACTACATCTGCCCACTCTGCTGCATCAGATAAATTCATAACTTTTAAACCTTTTGACTCTGCTTTTGCAATACTGGATGAACCCTCTCTTAGAGCAACTACTACTTCTTTAACTCCACTATCTCTTAAATTAAGAGCGTGAGCATGTCCTTGACTCCCATATCCAAAAATTGCAATTTTTTTGTCTTTTATCAAATCTACATCTGTATCTTTTTCATAAAACATTTTCATAGCTATCTCCTTTAATTATTTAAATACATCTGATCCTCTAGTCATGGCAACAGCACCCGTTCTAGAAACACTTACTAAACCAAATTTTGTTAAATTTTTCGACATTTTATCTATTTCTCGTCTCAAAGCTGTTATTTGAATAACTTTTGATTTTTTTGTTTTATCCAATACAACTGGATTATAATTTTTACACGCTTTAAATGCTTTTAATAATTTTTCGTTGTTAGCAACAAACTTAAATAGAGCCATTTCTTTAAAAATTACATTTTTATCTTCTCTTTTAAAATCTGCAACTTTATGTACTGGTACTAATTTTTTAAGTTGAAGCTTAATTTGGTCAATAACTTGAGGTGTTCCAGTAGTAACAATTGTAATCCTTGAGATATTTTCTTTTTGATCAACCTCAGCTACAGCTAAAGACTCTATGTTATAACCTCTTCCAGAAAATAAACCAACTACTCTAGCTAAAACTCCAGCTTCATTATCTACCCAAACTACTATTATGTGAGTATCGTTTTTCTGTTTTTTTCCAGCTATACTATAAGCTGATTTTGAATTAGCCATCTTATACTAAAGTTCTTCCTTTTCCTGTGATTTTTTTATCTTTTTGATCTTTGGGACCTAATAACATTTGATTATGTGGTTTTCCAGATGGTATCATTGGGAAGCAATTTTCTTGTTTGTCTACAAGACAATCAAATATTACTGGTCTATCAGTATTTAACATTTCAATAATCTTGTCGTCTAATTCTTCTGGTGTTTTTGCTCGTATTCCAACACATCCATAAGCTTCAGCCATTTTAACAAAATCTGGTAACGCTGCTGTATAACTCTCTGAATAATTTTTATCATGCAGTAGTTCTTGCCATTGCCTTACCATGCCCATGTACTCATTATTTAAAATAAATATTTTTATTGGTAGATTATACTGAACTGCAGTAGACATTTCTTGCATAGTCATTAAAACCGAAGCTTCACCAGCAATATCAACTACTAATTTTTTAGGATGCGCTATCTGAACTCCAACCGCAGCAGGCAAACCATATCCCATGGTTCCTAGTCCACCTGAGGTCATCCACCTATTAGGTTTATTGAACTTGTAATGTTGAGCAGCCCACATTTGATGTTGTCCAACCTCGGTTGTAATATACGTATCTTTATCTTTAGTTAGTTCATATAATCTCTCAATAGCATATTGAGGTTTAATTGTCTCTTCACTACCAATATAATCTAAAGAATGTTTAGATCTCCATTTTTGAATTTTTTCCCACCAATTAGATATTTGATGTTTATTTGATTTAGAAAAATTCTTTTTAGATTTTTTTAAAGTTTTAAGTGCTGATGTTAATACTGATTTAATATCTCCTACTATTGGTAAGTCCACCTTAACATTTTTGTTTATAGACGATGGATCAATATCAATATGAACTTTTTTTGATTTAGGTGAGAATTCATCAATTTTACCAGTAATTCTATCATCAAATCTTGCACCAATATTAATCATTAGATCGCAACTATACATGGCATTATTAGCTTCGTAAGTTCCGTGCATTCCCAACATTCCTAAAAATTGATTATCATCAGCAGGGAAACAACCAAGACCTTGCAAAGTTGAAGTTATAGGGAAACCAGTTGCATATACAAGTTCTCTTAAAAGTTCACTCGCCTTTGGTCCCGAATTAATTACACCACCTCCTGTGTAAAAAATTGGTTTTTTTGCTTTGCTTATTAATTTAATAAGTTCATCAATATTTTTTTGAGAAAAATTATCATGAGACTTGCCATTAAACTTTTTTACTTTTCGATAATTTTTATATTTTGTCTTTTGAAACTGTATATCCTTTGGAATATCAACTAATACTGGTCCTGGTCTACCAGTAGTTGCCACTTCGAAAGCTTTATGCATTATCTCTGATAGATCACTTATATCTTTAACTAACCAATTATGTTTAGTACAAGGTCTAGTAATTCCAGTTGTATCACACTCTTGAAATGCATCAGTTCCAATTAGATGAGTTGGAACTTGTCCTGTAATACAAACTAACGGAATAGAATCCATATATGCATCTGTCAATGCAGTAACGGCATTTGTTGCGCCAGGTCCCGATGTTACTAATAAAACACCTGGTTTACCTGTTGATCTTGCATAACCTTCCGCAGCATGTCCGGCACCTTGTTCGTGCCTTACTAAAATATGTTTGATAGAATTAAAATTTTTTAATTCATCATAAATTGGAAGAACTGCTCCTCCCGGATACCCAAAAATATGACTGACGCCCTGATCCTCTAAACATTTAAATACAATTTCAGCTCCTGAATATAATTTTGGCATTCAGACAATCTAGCTGAAGTTGTACTCATTGGTCAAGTTATTGTAGAGATAAATTATAATTTTTTTATAAACTTAAGTAGCCCCTTAGGATCAAATTTTTGCCAATCACTCATCTGACCTCTAGACCAAGTTCTTTGTCTTTTAGCGTATTGCCTCGTTTTTATTACAATATTTAGTTTCATTTCTTTAAATGAAGTTTTTTTATCAATAAAATCTTTGATCTCTCTAATGCCAATAACTTTATTAAGATTATTATCATTCTTTAAATTCAACTTTTCAAAGTTCTTAACTTCTTCGATAACCCCATCTTTTATCATTTGATCTACTCTCTTTGAGATTTTATTGACCAATTGCTCTTTAGGAAAATCAATATAAATTTTTAAAAATTCGTCTTTTTTATATTGTGATTTTGTTTTTTTATACCACTCAACGATTGACTTTTTTGTAAAGTAAATCACTTCATAAGCCCTTAAAGATCTTTGGACATCTGTAGGATCTATCTTGTTTTTTAGTAATTTATCTTTTTTTAAAAGTCTTAGATAAAATTTTTTTTGTCCTATTTTTGTTTGCATATTTCTAATTTTATCTCTAATTTTATTAGGAATTTTCGGTATCTTAACTAAACCATCTGTTAATGCTTTAAAATAAAGACCAGTGCCACCAACCAGAATAGGTATTTTATTTTTATTTCTTATTTCTTTTATTTTTTTTTTAACTAATTCTAACCATTGCCCAGTAGAAAATTCGTTTTTAACGCTTTTAAACCCATATAGATGATGTTTGATTTTATTTATATTTTCTTTAATGGGTCTAGCTGTTAATAGTTTTAATTCTTTGTAGACCTGCATGCTATCTGCATTGATTATTTCTCCATTAATTTTTTTAGCAAAATCAATTGCTAATTTCGATTTTCCTGATGCGGTGGGTCCTGATATTAAAATTATTTTGGACTTAAGGTCCATTTGATTATTTAAGCTTTACGCCTACGTAAGTTCTTTGATTTTGATTATTGTATATTGCAATCAATAAATTATTTTCTTCACTTCTCAGTTTCAATTTAACTACATTATCAAGATCACCAATAGTGTTAATTTTTTTTCTATTAGCTTCGACTATTATATTATTTACTTGTAAGTAATTTATTGGGCTTTCTTTATCTATTTTTGTTATTACCACACCTCTTGTTCCTTTTGGTAAGTTCCTTGATTCAATATCATCTTTATTTAGTAATCGGACATCTATTTTTAGACCGTCAATTCTAGACACTTTAGGTTTTTCTATAGCTGGTTTTTGTGCTCTAAAATCCTCAGAAGTTTCTAATCTTCCAAGAATTATTTCTTTTGTTATTTCTCTTTTATTTCTCCATACTTTTACAATTACCTTTTTTCCTACATCTGTTTCGGCAACAATTTTTGGTAATTCTTTCATTTCATTTATAGGCTTTCCATCAAACTCTAAAATGATATCACCTGGTTTAATTCCTCCTTTGTCCGAAGGACTGTTTTCTGCAACACTTGCAACTAAAGCTCCTCTTGGTTTATCTAAATTTTCTGCATCAGCAATTCCTTGATCAACAATTTGAATTCTTACACCAAGCCAACCTCTTTTAGTTTCTCCAAATTCTATAAGTTGCTTAATTACTTTCTGCGCACTATTTGAGGGAATTGCAAAACCAATTCCTATTGAGCCTGACTGTCCAAGTATTGCTGTATTAATTCCTATTACATCTCCATTCATGTTAAATAAAGGACCGCCTGAATTTCCTTGATTTATTGAAGCATCAGTTTGAATATAATCCTCGTATCTTGATAAACCTATACTTCTATTTCTAGCTGAAATGATACCTGCGGTAACTGTCCCCCCTAGTCCAAATGGATTACCAATAGCAATAACCCAATCGCCTATTCTTGCCTTGTCAGAATTTCCAAATTTTACTGGTTGAAATTTTTCATCTGACTCTATTTTTAAAACTGCTAGATCCATTCCTGCATCAGCACCAAGAACTTTTGCTTTATAATCTTTATCACCATTTACTCTAACCACTATATCTTGTGCGCCTTGAATAACGTGGTTATTTGTAATAACTATACCTTCTTCATCAATTAT
The DNA here is from genome assembly GCA_902594675.1 of uncultured Pelagibacteraceae bacterium. Lineage (GTDB taxonomy): Bacteria > Pseudomonadota > Alphaproteobacteria > Pelagibacterales > Pelagibacteraceae > Pelagibacter. The sequence goes on along the minus strand of CACJNE010000008.1, from coordinate 38,087 downwards.
AAATCCTGACCCTAATGCACTAGTCTGTCTTTCTTGAGGTGTACCAAACATATCCTCAAATGGAGACCCAGGAGGAAATTCAAATGGGAGAGGATTAGATCTTGTAGTAACTGTTGTTCTAGTTGATATATTTACAACAGAGGGCATCAATCTCTCTGCAAGATCAGCAAAAGATGATGGAATTGAGTTTGCAAATGAGATAGAAAAGTAATTTATTGTAACTAAAAAAACAGTAAAAATTTTTACTAAACTTTTCATACTTTTAAATACCAAATAATAGCAAAGCCAATAATTGCAAAAATTAAACCACCTAGTCTTAATTGTCTGTCCGCAATTGTATCCATTTTCTTTAACATATTTTTCATTTTTGATGGAAATAAGGCATATAAACCACCTTCGATAAATAAGAAAAGACCAAAGGCTATGATCAGTTCATTCATTTAAAATTATGTTAATTTAATTTTCTTTATTTCCAAAAAATTTAAAAAACTCACTATCAGGAGATAAAATCATAGATGTTTCTCCTCCAATTAAAGCTTTCTGATAAGCTTGCATTGCTCGATAAAATCCAAAAAATTCAGGGTCTTGTCCAAATGCATCTGCAAAAATTTTATTCTTTAGACCGTCTCCTTCACCTTTCATAATCTCTGATTTTTTTTGAGCATCTGCTAAAATTACAGTAACTTCTTTGTCAGCTGTGGATGTAATTGTTACAGCCATTTCAGCGCCTTTTGCTCTAAATTCTTTTGCTTCTCTCTCCCTTTCAGTTTGCATTCTTCTAAAAATTGCATCACTATTTGCTTGAGGTAGGTCTGCTCTTTTAATTCTAACATCAACTATTTTTATTCCAAAATTTTCAGCTTCATTATTTACACCTTGTTGAATTAAAGACATCTGTTTAGATCTATCCTCAGATAGCAGTGTTTGAAGCTTTTGTTGACCTAAAACATTTCTTATTCTTGAGTTTATAATTGTTGCCAATCTTGATCTAGCAACTCTTTCATTTCCAACTGATATGTAAAATTTTAATGGATCAACAATTTGAAATCTTGCAAAAGCGTCAACAATTAACCTTTTCTGATCTGATGCAATTACTTCCTCTGGTGGAGTGTCTAAATTTAAAACTCTTTTGTCTAAAAAAACTACGTTTTGAATAAACGGGATTTTAAAATTAAGTCCTGGCTTTAATATTATTCTTTTTGGATCACCAAATTGAAGAACTATTGCTTGATTTACCTCTTTAACTATAAATATTGAAAAAAATAGTGTTGCAGCAATTAATATAATTATTGGTAATATAAATTTTCCAGCTTTCATTAGTTTGTCCCCGATTTTAATTCTTGTAATGGAAGATATGGAACTACACCAGATCCAGAGTCTTTGTCGATAATAATCTTATTAATATCTGCAAGGACTTGTTCCATTGTTTCTAAATACATTCTTTCTTGAGTTACATCTTTTGCTTTCGCATACTCTGCGTAAATTGATAAAAATCTGCTTGCTTCTCCTTCCGCTTTTGCAACAACTTCTTTTTTATAAGCCTCAGCTGCTTGTAAAATTTTCGCAGCTTCTCCTCGAGCTCTTGGTATTACATCATTTGCATAAGCCTCTGCTTCGTTCTTAGATCTTTCCATATCAGCTCTAGCAGCCTGGACATCTCTAAATGCATCAATTACCTGATCAGGTGGGTCAGCTTTCTGAGTTTGAACTTGGGTAATTTGTACTCCACTTTCATATTCATCAAGTATACCTTGTATGATATCTTGTGTATCTCTCTCTATAACCGCTCTACCTTCTGTAAGAATTGGTTGAATATCTGATCTTGCTATTACTTCTCTCATAGCAGTTTCGGCTGCAGCTTTAACCGTTCCCTCTGGGTCTTGTATTTTAAATAAAAAGTTACCCGCATCTTTAATTACCCAAAATACTGAGAAATCTATGTTAACGATATTTTCATCACCGGTTAACATTAGACTTTCCTCTGGTACGTCTGCAACTCCTCCGCCTTGACCAAATCCACTGTCTCTTTCTGATCTAAAGCCAATATCCATTCTGTTAACTTTTGTTACTTTAGGGGTCAGCACGCTCTCTATCGGAAATGGCAAATGATAATTTAATCCTGGCTGAGTAGTATTAACAAATTTTCCAAATCTTAATACTACACCCTGCTCATCAGGTAAAACTCTGTACAAACCACTTAATGCCCAAATAACAACTAATATTATTAATCCAAGTAGGATGGGTTTTTTTCCACCTGCGCTACCTCCTGTAAATTTATTTATTGTGTCTTGTAATTTTTTAATTGCCTCGTCTAAATTGGGGGGAGTTGGACCTCTTCTGAAACCTCCGCCGTTTCCACCACTTCCACCACTTCCTGGCGGTGTACCCCATGGACTTTGATTTTTATAAATGGTCATTATGACATTCTATATAGTGTCTTTATGTTTAAAAACAAGGTAAGTGTATTTTTATGAATGATAAAAAAGTAGGTCTAAGTGACACAATGAAGGCAAAAACTGAGCCAAAAACCTTCAAAAGGAACCCTATTCCAGGTACCAAGTTTACTATTGCTATTTCAAGTGCAAAAGGCGGTGTTGGAAAATCAACCTTTGCAACAAATTTAGCTTTAGCCCTAAAAAAAGTTGGATGTAAAGTTGGAATTTTAGATGCAGATATTTATGGACCATCTTTACCTAAATTGTTTTCAATTAATGAAAAGCCTGAGAGCGATGGTCAAATTTTAAAACCAATTATGAAATTTGATATCCAATGTATGTCCATTGGTTTTCTTACTGATGAACAAACTCCAATGATATGGCGAGGACCTATGGTAACAAGTGCCATAAAAACTTTTACTCAAAAAGTTGGATGGAAAGATTTAGACTTTATTATTGTTGATATGCCCCCGGGAACTGGTGATACTCAATTAACTTTTGCACAAGAAATTAATGTTGATGGAGCAATTATAATCTCAACCCCACAAGAAATAGCATTACAAGATGTGAAAAGAGGAATTAGGATGTTTGATAAATTAAAAGTGAACATCATTGGCTTAATAGATAATATGAGTCATTTCATAGGGGATGATGGTAAAAAATATACAATTTTCGGTGAGAACGGCGTTGAAAGAACAGCTAAAGAATTTGAAAAAAAATTTTTAGGTCAAATTCCAATTAATGCTGATGTAGGAAAATATGGAGATATGGGAACTCCAATAGTTGAAAAGGATCCAGATCACGAAATTACAAAAATTTATTTAAAATTTGCAGAACAAATTAAACAATCTTATCTTTAATTTCAAAAGCTTCCATAAGCTCGTTCCATTCTCTTCTTGAAAGCCCAGAATTATCGATGTTTACATTTTCACCTTTTAATAACTTTTGAATAATAATTTTACCTTTAGCTGAAACTTCTGTTCCACCTACTCTATAATCCATGAAAGCATCATAAGTTATAGGAACCCATCTCTTTAATGTATCCAACATTATATCTGCATAAACTCTAATTTCGTATTGCGCATGATGATCTGCACGCAATCTTAAAAAATTCATTAAATTAAGTAAGTCTGTTTTCCAGTACCACTGAGTATATGTATTTAATGTTAAGTTCATTCTTGCTAACTCCCTAGCCAGCCCTTTTTTGTTTTCATCTATTGTGGATCCATCATATTTTTGATTTAGCATAGTCTCATAGTTATGATAGGTTCTTTCTGCATCATTTTTTAAAAGTTCTAAAACATCTTTTGCTTGTTCCCCCTTAATAACATCACCTCGGCCTTGTCTGTTTGCAATTGATTGCGCTGCTAAATTTTCTGGATCAGGTAAATAAAATTCTTTATCTAAAATTGAATATCTTGCAGAATATTCATTTACATTTGCTGTACGATGTCTAATCCATTGTCTTGCTATAAATATTGGTAATTTTACATGATATTTAATTTCACACATTTCAAATGGAGTACTATGCCAATGACGCATTAGGTACTTGATTAATCCACTATCTGTTGAAACCTGTTTAGTCCCTTTACCATAAGATACTCTTGCAGACTGCACAATTGAGCTATCGTCTCCCATGTAATCAATAACTCTTATAAAGCCGTGATCTAAAGCTGGCAAAGCCTCGTATAAAATATTTTCTAATTCAGGAGCGGTAACTCTTTTAGTCTTGTTATCTTGAGATTGTTGTTCTTTTATATCGTTTATTTGATCTTTTGTAAGTTTCATGAATAAATTATTGAATCTCTATTATTTGGTTTTATATTAATAGTGTTGGTTTTCCAACTATGACGATAAACGAATTTCGTAATAACCATTACGGACGTGGGGGCAGTACCCACCACCTCCACCATTTACAACTTAAGGGGGTGAATTAGGATCGACGGGTGTCTAAAAGTTGTTCTTTCGTTCGGTATTGTTCCGCCGTAACGGGCTAATTTATAAATGCTAACGAAAGTTATGCACTTGCAGCTTAATTAATTTATTAATTAAGTTACGGGGTTTGGGGCACCTGGCAACAGAACGCCCCTTTTTTTCCAAAAAATAAACGTTTGTGGTGCGGCCAGAGAGAATCGAACTCTCATGAGCAAGGCTCACACGGCCCTCAACCGTGCCTGTCTACCAATTTCAGCATGGCCGCAAATAATGCGTCAGATTAAATGAATGACAATTCTATTTCAAGTTGATAAGTTTTTATTATGGAATTCACAACTGAAGTAAAAATAGCAACAGATCCTATATATCAGAAGGTATCAAAATCCATTCCAGAAATAGAATGGGCGTTACATGCTCCATACATTTATAAAATAAATAAATTAAAAAAAGAAAAAAATGCTGTAATTCTTGCACATAATTATCAGACACCAGAAATATATCACGGTATCTCTGATTTCTCAGCTGACTCATTGGCTTTAGCAATTGAGGCCTCAAAAACTGAGGCGGATATTATCGTTATGTGCGGAGTACATTTCATGGCAGAAACTGCAAAACTAATGAGCCCAAACAAAAAAGTTTTGCTACCTGACATGAAGGCTGGTTGCTCATTATCCTCATCAATAACAGGTGAAGATGTAAAAAATTTAAAAAAACGTTATCCAGGAATTCCAGTAGTCTCATATGTAAATACTTCTGCAGATGTCAAAGCTGAAACTGATGTTTGTTGTACATCAGCAAATGCTGTTAAAATTGTAAATTCATTAAATGTAAAAAAAGTAATTTTCTTGCCAGATGATTATTTAGCGAAGTATGTAGCATCTCAAACAGATGTGGAAATTATTTCTTGGAAGGGTACTTGTGAAGTTCATGAACAGTTTAATGATGAAGAGATAAATGAAATTAGAAAAAATAATCCAGGTATCAAGATTATTGCCCATCCAGAATGTCCACCAGATGTAATACAGGCAAGTGATTTTGCTGGCTCAACAAGTGGAATGATTAAATATGTAAAGGATAACCAACCTGAAAAAGTTATGATGGTAACTGAATGCTCAATGAGTGATAATGTTCAAATTGATAACCCTAAAGTTAAATTTATAAGGCCATGTAACTTATGTCCTCACATGAAAAGAATTACACTACCAAAAATTCTTGATTGCCTAGAAAACGAAAGTAACGAATTAATTATGGATAATGATACAATTGAGAAAGCTAGGAAATCAGTTGAGAGAATGGCTGAAATAGGCAGATAAAATCTGTGCCCAAAATCCAATTAAGTAAAAATTTTATCCGATCCACATGTAAGCTTGCTCTTAATGAGGACCTTTACCCTTCAGGCGACATAACAACAAATTTATTAAATAATAATTCAATTTCACTGGTGAAGCTGATTAGTAATCAAAAAGGAATTATAGGAGGTCTAGAATTTGCTAAAGAAACTTTTAATTTATTAGACAAAAACATCAAATTTCACATAAAAAAAAAGGAAGGATCAAAAGTTAACAAAGGTTCTGTAATTGCTGTTATTGAAGGTAAAATTAAAAATATATTAATTGGAGAAAGAGTGGCTCTAAATTTTCTCTCTCATATTTCAGGGATTGCAACTAAAACCAATAAATTCGTAAAAAAAGTTGGTAAAAAAACAAAAATTTGTTGTACTAGAAAAACAATTCCAAATTTAAGAGTTATTCAAAAGTATGCTGTAAAACTAGGAGGTGGAACTAACCATAGATTTAATTTAAGTGATGAGTTTTTAATAAAAGATAATCATCTGGCCTCATCAAAGAAATTTGAAGAGATAGTGAAACAGGCAATTGATAATAAAAAGGGAAGAAAAATTACTGTTGAGGTTGATACTTTAAAACAATTTAAAAGAATTGATGGACTAAATTTCAATACAGTTCTATTTGATAATATGAGCCCAAAAAATCTAAAAGTAGCTGTTAGACATGCAAAAGGGAAATATGAGACTGAAGCCTCTGGTGGAGTAACTTTAAAAAATATAAAAAATTTAGCCTCAACAAAAGTTGATAGAATATCAGTAGGTGAATTAACACATAGTATTCAAGCCTTAGATTTAAAATTAGAGATTTAATTTTTTTTTTAATTGAGCTTGAGCTGCTGCTAATCTTGCAACTGGAACTCTGTAAGGTGAACAAGATACGTAATCTAATCCAGTTTTTGCACAAAATTCTATGCTTTTAGGATCTCCACCATGCTCACCACAAATTCCAAGTTTAATTTTTTTGTTTTGTTTTCTACCTTTATCAGTTGCAATTTTTATTAAGTCCCCAACTCCATCATCAATTGATACAAAAGGATCAATATCAAAAATTTTGTTCTCTATATAATCATTAAGAAATTTACCACTATCATCTCTACTAATTCCAAATGTAGTTTGAGTTAAATCATTTGTTCCAAAACTAAAAAATTCTGCATGTTTAGCGATATCTTTTGCCTTTATTGCTGCTCTTGGCAATTCAATCATTGTTCCAACTAAAAATTTAATTTTAATTTTATTCTCATCTTGAACTTTTTTTGCAACCCTAATGACTAAATCTTTCATAATTTTTATTTCTGCTTCTGTTGAAACTAAAGGAATCATTATTTCAGGCATTGTTGATTGAATTTTTTGTCTTTTACATTCTGCTAAAGCCTCAAAAATTGCAGTACACTGCATCTCATAAATTTCAGGGAATGAAATTGCTAATCTACAACCTCTGTGACCTAGCATGGGATTTTGTTCATGAAGTTCTGAAATTCTAACCTCAAGTTCTTTAACAGGAATATTTAGTGAAACTGCAACATCATTAATTTCGTTATTACTTTTCGGCAAAAATTCATGAAGTGGTGGGTCAAGCAACCTAACTGTTACTGGTAAACCTCTCATTATTTTAAATATTTCAATAAAATCTTTTTTTTGATGTGGTAATAGCTTTTTGAGTGCATTAGATCTATTTTCAATTGTTTTTGATAATATCATTTCTCTTACTGATAGAATTCTTTCTTCTTCAAAAAACATATGTTCAGTTCTACACAAACCAATACCTTCTGCACCAAATTCTCTAGCAGTTTTACTATCTAATGGTGTCTCGGAATTAGTTCTAATTTTTAATTTTCTAAAATCATCTGACCAACTCATTATTTTTGAGAAATCACCTGATATTTCTGGTTTAACTGTTTTTATTTCTCCAATAATTATTCTGCCTGTTGAACCATCAATTGTAATTAGATCTCCTTCTTTAATTACTTTATTTTTTGTTTTGAATAATTTATTTTCATAATCAATTTCTATTTCGCTAGATCCAGAGACACATGGTCGTCCCATTCCTCTAGCAACCACTGCAGCATGACTTGTCATACCTCCTCTTGACGTCAGTATTCCTTTTGCTGCATGCATACCATGTATATCTTCTGGTGAAGTTTCTACACGAACTAGTATGGTATTTTGCATCATACTATTTAGTCTTTCAGCCTCCTCGGAGGTGAAAACAACTTTTCCACTTGCAGCACCAGGTGATGCAGGCAAGCCTAACCCTATTACTTCTAAGTTTGCTTTCTCATCTAAAGTTGGATGAAGCAAAGTGTCTAAAGAACTTGGCTCTATTCGCAATATTGCATCTTTTTTCGTAATCAACTTTTCTTTAACCATATCTACAGCTATTTTAACAGCAGATTTAGCTGTTCGTTTTCCAGAGCGCGTTTGAAGCATCCAAAGTTTTTTATTTTCAACAGTAAACTCCACGTCCTGCATATCTTTGTAATGTTTTTCTAACTTATTTAAAATATTTTTCAGTTGCTTGTATGTCTCTGGCATTGTCTCTTCCATTGACTTAAGAGTTTCTTTTGACTCAACTCTGGCTTTTTTTGTAATATGTTGTGGTGTTCTAGTTCCAGCAACCACATCCTCTCCTTGTGCATTTATTAAATATTCTCCATAAATATTTTTTGATCCATCTGATGGGTTTCTAGTAAACACTACACCAGTTGCACAATCATTTCCCATATTTCCAAAAACCATTGATTGTACATTAACTGCTGTACCCCAATGAGACGGTATTTGATTTAATTTTCTATAGACTTTTGCTCTGTTACTTTCCCAAGATAAAAAAACAGCGCTTATAGCTCCCACCAGTTGTTCTTTGACATTTTGAGGAAAATCTTTTTTTGTTTTTTCTTTTACAATATTTTTGAAATCTTTTATTAAAGCTTCCCAGTCATACTCATCTAATTCTGTGTCTAGTAATACTCCTTTTGTTAACTTATAGTTCTCGATTATATCCTCAAAGTGATAAGCTTCGATTCCTAACACAACATTGGAATACATTTGAATAAAACGCCTATAACTATCATTTGCAAATCTTAAATTTGAAGTTTTTTTGGCAAGTGCTATAACCGTACTATCATTTAGGCCTAGATTTAAAATTGTATCCATCATACCAGGCATAGAAACCCTAGCTCCAGATCTTACAGAAACTAAGAGAGGATTTTTTATATCTCCAAATTTTTTACCTGATTCTTTTTCAATTAATTTTAGTTCTTTATTTATTTCATTGAGTATTTTTTTATTTAATTTTTTTTCATTCTTGTAAAACAAATTACATACCTCAGTAGATATCGTAAAACCAGGGGGTACAGGCAGCCCCATTCTTCCCATCTCGTAAAGATTTGCACCTTTGCCACCAAGAACATTTTTTGGTAGTTTAATTTTTTTTATTTCATTTGATTTAAAATTAAAAATAATTTTTTTCATACTAGGTTTCTATTTTTGAAAAATTAAAATAGTTATCAAAAGTTTTACACAACATATTTAATAATTCTAATCTATTTTTTTTAATTATTATATCTTCGTCATTAACAATAACATTATCGAAAAAATCGTTTACCTCGTTTTTAATGCTTGATAAAATTTTTAGACTTTCCTCGTAATTTTCGTCTTTTCCAATACTCAAAAAATATTTTCTTATATCATCTATTTTTTTATATAATTTTTTCTCATAATCATTTTTAAATAAGCCCGGGTCTGCAAAACCAAGGGTTTCGATAGATATTTTTTCTTCAGTATTTAATATGTTCGAAGATCTTTTGTATACTGCAATAGTTTCAAAACCGATTTCTTTTTTAATATTTTTATTTAAACATAAAGATTTTTTATAAGCCTTTAATAAATCATCCAATCCAAGCAAAAATGTTGAGCTTTCAATTATATCTTGTCTTATTTTTTTTTCTTTTAAATAATTTTTTAATCTTTCAATTATGAAATCACTTAATTCGTTTTGTATCTTTTTGGTATCAAAATCATAGCCCTGATCTCTATATGCTGAACAGGTGTAAACAATTAAATCTTTAAGTTTGATCTTTATTTCATTTTCAACAATTAATCTGACAAGACTTATAGCCATTCTTCTTATGGCATATGGATCTTTTGAACTAGTAGGTTTAAGATTTATTCCAAAAAAACCTACTAATGAATCTAGTTTATCACTTAAAGATAAAGCAACGCTGTACATTTTTTTTGGTAGTTTGCTTTCCATACCGTTAGGCAAATATTGTTCAGATACAGCAAGACAAACTTCTTTATCAAACCCTTGAAATTTTGCAAAGTGACCGCCAACAATACCTTGGAGTTCTGGAAACTCTCCAACTAGATCGGACATTAAATCAACTTTACAAATTGATGAGGCTATTTCAATTTTATCTTTACTAATTAAAAAATCATCAGAAATTAATGATGATAACTTTCTCATTCGTTGAATTTTGTCAAAGTAGGATCCTAAACCTTTAAAATAATTTATATTTTTTAATTTATCTACTTGCTTAACTAAATTTTGAGTTTTATTTTTTTCCCAAAAAAACTCAGCATCGCTTAATCTTGCCTCAATCACTCTCTCATTTCCTAATTTAACAAACCCTTTGGTGTCTTTTATATCTGCAACTACAAAAAAATTATTTGTAAGATTATTTTTTTTATCAAAAGTTGGTAAATATTTTTGATGACTCTGCATAGTCGTAATCAATATTTCACTAGGTACATTCAAAAATTTTTTGTCAAAATCACAAATAATTACTGCTGGTTTTTCAACTATATTTACTATTTCATCTATAAGCCTTTCATTCTGTTCGATTTTTAAATTTTTTTTATTAATTATTTCATTAATCTTATTCTGTATTATTTTTTTTCTTAAATCTTGATCAATTAAAATACCTTTTTGTTTAAAAAATTTTATATACGAATTAAAGTCGTTAAAAATTTTTAAACCTTCTTCTAGTGATTTATCTGTAAAAGTTTTGTTAGAGCTATTTATGTGGTTAAAAACAAAATTAAGAGGTTTTTTATTAAATATTGCTAAAATAGATTTAAGAGGTCTACCCCAGTAAAGATCATAATTTGCCCATTTCATAGATTTATTCCAAGTTATCTTTGTTAAGATTTCACTTAAATTTTTTTCTAATAATTCTGAAACTTTTATTTTTCTAGACTCTTTTTTAAAAAAGTAGAATTCACCTTTCTCAGTACTTTTTTTAAAAATTTTTTCTAATGTTGTATTGTTTGATCTAATAAATCCCTCTAAAGCTTTTTCGGGAGCATTAACATTTGGACCTCTTATTTCCTCTGAGTTGAGTTTAATTTCATTAGGGATTTTATCAACATGGAAAACTAGCCTATTTGGTGTTGAATAAACATTGAAATTTTCATTAAATTTAATTTGGTTATCAATAAAAAAATTTTTAATATTTTTTTTTAACTCATTCCTTGCATTTATCTGAAGCTTTGCAGGAATTTCCTCACTAAATAACTCTACAAATAATTCTGACATTAACTTTGGCTTTCAATCCAAACTTTCCCAATTGATTTAGTTAGTTCTCTTATTCTTGTAATATATTCAGCCCTTTGTGCTACACTAATTACCCCTCTAGCATCTAGAATATTAAACACATGGCTACATTTTAAACATTGATCGTATGCTGGAAGTGAAATTTTTTTTTCAACCAATAATTTTGTCTCCTCTTCAAGCATTTCAAATATTTTAAATAAATTATCAGTGTTGGCATATTCAAAATTATATGCTGAAAATTCTTTCTCTGACTTATGAAAGATATCTTTGTAAGTTATTCCTTCATCATTCCAAATTAAGTCAAAAACACTTTTTTTGTTTTGAATAAACATACACAATCTCTCTAATCCATATGTAATTTCGACAGAAACAGGTTTACATTCAACACCAGCCATTTGTTGGAAGTAAGTAAATTGCGTTACTTCCATACCATCACACCAAACTTCCCATCCAAGGCCTGCTGCTCCAAGAGTAGGACTTTCCCAGTCATCTTCAACAAATCTTATATCGTGTTCCTCATAATTAATACCTATTGATGACAAGCTATTTAAATACATCTTTTTTATTTCTTTTGGCGAGGGTTTAATTAATACTTGGAACTGATAGTAATGTTGTAATCTATTGGGGTTGTCACCATATCTTCCGTCAGTCGGTCTACGTGATGGTTGAACATATGCAGTTTTCCATGGTTTTGGACCAAGCGATCTTAGAGTGGTTGCTGGATGAAATGTTCCAGCTCCTACCTCTAGATCATATGGTTGTAATATTACACAACCTTTTTTTGACCAGTACTTTTGTAAATTAAAGATTGTGTCTTGAAAAGATAAAGTTTTTTTTTTTGTTTTATAGACCATACCTTTGCCAGATTGATCTTTCTTCTAATAAACTGATTACTTTATCAGTATAATTTTCTGAGGATGATAATTTTTTTGACAACCACCCTTTACTTTTTTCAAATTTCTTAATCTCAATTTGATCTCCATATTTTTCTCTTAATATTTGTTCTGCATTACCCAAACCATCTATTAAACCTAATTCTTTTGCTTTTTTTCCAGCCCAAAACTCACCAGAAAAAAGTTCAATACCAGAGTTTTTGTTTAGTTTTTCTTTTCTACTCTCCTCAACGACATCAATAAAGTCCTGATGAATTTCTAATTGAATATTTTTTAACCGATTTATATCCTCTTCTTTTTCATCAAGAAAAGGGTCTAAAGTACTTTTATTCTTTCCTGCTGTATATACTCTTCTTTGAACACCAATTTTTTCTATTAAGTTTTTAAATCCGAATGATGCAGAAATAACGCCAATTGATCCTATTATCGAACTTGAGTTTGCATATATCTCATCACCAGCACAAGCGATCAGGTATCCACCGGATGCAGCCACATCTTCAGCAAAGACAATCACTTTTTTTTTTGTTTTTTTTGATTGTTCCTTAATAAGTTTATATATCAGATGTGATTGGACTGGAGATCCTCCTGGTGAGTTTATTGTAATTGCTACCACTAATGCTTTTTTTAGTGAGAAAGCTTTTTTAATTATTTCTTCCTGGCTTGAATAATCTATTCCTTGTCTAAATTTTCCAACATTTCCTATAACGCCAGATAGCTTTAGATGGCTTATTATCTTTTTTTTTTTAAAAAATGAAAACATTACAATTTTTATTAGTTTTATAAATTTATAATAAACTCTAGTTATAATTAAAGAATAAGGTGCGTCAATTGATAAGTATATTAATAATTTGTATATAATAGTTTTAAAACATGGGAACTGTAATACAGCTTAAAAAGCAAATTAATAATTCTTATACTGACTTAAAAAACTCAGTTGAAGATAAGTTGATTCTAGTTGAAGAAAAAATTAATTCCAGATTAGCAAGTAAAGTTGAGTTAGTTCAAAAGATGACAAAATATCATTTAAACACTGGAGGTAAAAGACTTAGAGCTCTATTAACATTGCAATGCTCAAAAATTTGTGGATATGAGAAAGGATTAAGAGATGTTAATCTGGCTGCATGTGTTGAATTAATCCATGCAGCAACTTTAATGCACGATGATGTAATTGATAACTCTAAAATTAGAAGAGGAAAAAAGACCTTAAATAAGATCTGGGGAAATCACTCATCAATTTTAGTAGGCGATTATCTCTTAAGCAAATGTTTTGAAATGATGGTTGAAGATGGAAATTTAGAATTACTTAAACTTTTGGCTAACACATCATCAGAAATTGCTCAAGGTGAAGTTCTACAATTGCAACATAATAAAGAAATAGACATGTTAGAAGAAACATATCTTAATATTATTTCTTCAAAGACTGCATCATTATTTGCAGCAGCTACTAAAGTCGGCGCAATTATTTCAGAAAAAGATTTAAAATTTAAAAATGCTTTAGAATTTTATGGAAAAAACCTAGGTCTCACATTTCAAATTGCAGATGATACATTAGATTATAATTCTGAATTAAAATTATTTGGAAAAACCATTGGTAATGATTTTTACGAGGGAAAAGTAACTTTACCTTTAATTTTACTTTATCAAAGAGTGCAAAATGTTGAAAAAGAAAAATTAAAATCTTTATTTGAAAAACAAATTCGTGAAAAGAAAGATTTAGAATATGTTCTAAATCTAATAAAAAAAAATAACATAATTAAAGAGTGTTATAAAAAAGCAGAGCATTATATAAATTTAGCTTCTAATTCTTTAAGTGTATTTGAGGAGTCTGACGAAAAAAATGTGCTAAAAAATTTAACGTCTTTTAGTATAGAGAGAAATTTTTAAGGACTTAGCAATACTTTTTTCCAACTTTTAGTTTTTTTAATATATTTCAATCTTTCATGAATTCGATTTTGACCATCAAGCCAGAATTCTATTTCTTTAGGTTTTATTCTCCAGCCTGACCAGTATTCTGGTCGTGGTACTTTTTTTTGATTTGGGAATTTTTTTTTAAATTCGTTTATAGATTTATATAAATCTTCTCTATTTTTTAAAATGCTGCTCTGCTGTGAAGCCCAAGCACCAATTCTACTTCCATATGCTCTTGATTTATAATACTCATCAGCTTCTTTTTTTGAGACTTTAGATGCAATACCAATTACCCTAATTTGTCTTTGTAGGCTTTTCCAATGAAAACACATGGAAATTTTTGAAGAGTTTTTAATGGCTTTACTTTTATCACTTTTTAAATTTGTATAAAAAACGAAACCATTTTTATCAAAATCTTTAAGGAGAACCATTCTGACTGTTGGAAATCCTTTTTTATTTACAGTGCCCACTGCAAACGCATTTGGGTCATTAATTTCAGTTTTTTTTGCTTTATTGAACCATTCTTCAAAAAGTTTTATTGGGTTATTATGATCTTTAAAGCAAAGATTTAATCCAAGTGAGTTTTTTTCGTTCATAATTTTAAAAAAATAATTTATACAGTAAGATAATGTCATTTAATACTTTTGGAAAGTTATTTAGATTTACTACCTGGGGAGAGTCTCATGGTCCTGCAATTGGGTGTGTTGTGGACGGATGCCCACCAAATGTTCCAATTAAGGAGAGTGATATTCAAAAAGAACTTAATAAACGAAAACCAGGTCAATCTAAATTCACAACACAAAGAAAAGAGGATGACAAAATTAATATTTTATCTGGTGTTTTTGAGGGAAAAACTACTGGAACTCCAATATCTTTAATAATTTATAACAAAGACATGAGATCTAGAGATTATGAGACAATAAAGAACAAATTTCGACCAGGACATGCAGATTACACTTATTTTAAAAAGTATGGAATTCGGGATTATAGAGGAGGTGGAAGACAATCAGCCCGTGAGACTGCAGCAAGAGTTGCAGCAGGGGCAATTGCAAAAGTAGTTTTGAAAAATAAGATTGGTGCTAAATATCAAGCAGTCGGTGCAGTTATACAATTAGGAATTTTAGGGTGTGATATAAACAAATGGAAAGACAAAACTATATCCTCAAATCCATTTTTTTGTCCTGACAAATCTGTAATTAAGCTCTGGGAAAAATATTTACTCGGTATAAGAAAAGCTGGTTCATCTTGTGGAGCAATAATTGAGATAAGAGCAAGAGGAGTACCTTTAGGACTTGGAGCGCCAATATATTCGAAATTAGATATGGATTTAGCAGCTGCGATGATGAGCATTAATGCTGTTAAGGGGGTAAATATTGGATCAGGAATGGATTCAGCTATGCTAACTGGGGAAGAAAACTCTGATGAGATTTTACAAAGAAAAGGTAAAACTAGTTTTAAATCAAATAATGCTGGTGGAATTTTGGGTGGAATTTCAACAGGTCAAGAAATAAAAATTTCATTTGCTGTTAAACCAACTTCATCGATTTTATCAACTAGAAAAACGATTGATAAGTTCGGCAAAAATACAACAATATCTGTTAAAGGAAGACATGACCCGTGTGTAGGAATTAGAGCAGTCCCAATAGGAGAGGCTATGATGCATTGTGTAATTCTTGACCACTATTTAATGAACACGGCTCAAAATAAAATTTAATTAGATTTTTTTATTAAAACTTTTGAATTTAATGTATCTAAAATCTTATTTTCTATTCCAATTGAATCAAGATTTGCATATTTATACATTAACTCTGGTTTATCATGATCTATAAATCTATCAGGTAATATCATTGATCTAAATTTTAAATTGCTATCTAGAAGATTTTTTTCACTAAGAAATTGGCTAACATGAGATCCAAACCCACCAATAGATCCCTCCTCTATTGTGATTAAAACTTCATGCTCTGTTGCAATTTGCCAGATTAAATTTTCATCTAAAGGTTTTGCAAATCTTGCATCAATTATAGAAATATTAATTCCTTTTTTAGATAAATTTTCATATGCTAAAATACACTCATGAAGTCTTGCACCAAAATTTAAAATTACAACCTTTTTTCCCTCTTTAATTATTTTTGCTTTACCTATTTCAATTTTATCATTTATATCTGGTAATTGAACACCAAGACCATTACCCCTTGGGTACCTAAAAGCAGAGGGTTTATCATTTATATCAATTGAGGTATTGATCATTCTTACAAGTTCGGCTTCATCGCTAGCCGCCATTACTACAAAATTTGGCAGTGTTGATAAGTATGTTATATCAAAAGAGCCTGCATGTGTTGGTCCATCAGCGCCAACTAGTCCAGCTCTATCAATTGCAAATCTTACTGGCAAGGATTGAATTGCAACATCATGAACAACTTGATCATAAGCTCTTTGAAGAAAAGTTGAGTATATTGCTGCATAGGGTTTAAATCCTTCTGTAGCCATTCCAGCGGCAAAAGTTACTGCGTGCTGTTCTGCTATTCCAACATCAAACATTCTGTTAGGAAATTTTTTTCCAAATAAATCCATACCTGTTCCTGATGGCATCGCTGCCGTTATACCAACAACTTTACTATCCTTTTCAGCATGCTTGATTAAGGTATTAGCAAATACTTTTGTATATGATGGTGCATTAGATGAAGACTTTATCTGTTCTCCTGTTTTTACATTAAATTTTGAAACTCCATGGAATTTATCTTCTGATTTTTCTGCAAATTTATAACCTTTTCCTTTTTCAGTTTTTACATGAACTAAAATTGGACCATCATAATTAATTTCTTTTGCATTTTTAAATACAGAAACCATTGTATCAATATCATGTCCATCTATTGGCCCAATGTAATAAAATCCCATAGAATTAAATAATGTACCACCAGTAACTGCAGATCTTAAAAAATCCTCTGCTTTTCCTGCTTTGTTTTTAAATCTTTTTGAGAAGGCAGATATGATTAATTTTAATGTCTCTCTAAAACTAAAATAAATCTTACCAGACAGAATTTTTGCAAGATACTTTCTCATAGCTCCAACAGGTTTTGCAATTGACATGTCATTATCGTTTAAAACGACTATCATTTTTGTCTTACTTTCTCCTGCGTTGTTCATTGCCTCATATGCCATTCCAGCACTTATCGCTCCATCGCCTATAACCGCAACTACATTATCAGATTTATTTGATAATTTATTAGCAACCGCTATTCCTAATGCTGAAGAAATGGAGGTTGAACTATGCGCAGCACCAAATGGATCATATTCGCTTTCTGATCTTTTTGTAAAACCAGATAATCCCTTACCTTTTCTCAGTGTTCTAATTTTATTTTTTCTACCAGTTAATATTTTATGGGGATAAGTTTGGTGTCCAACATCCCATATTAGTTTATCATATGGAGTATTAAATATATAATGCAAAACTACAGTCAGTTCTACAACTCCTAGTCCAGCTCCCAGGTGTCCTCCAGTTTCTGAAACAACATCAATTAATTCTTGCCTGACCTCATCAGCTAAAACTTTTATCTCAGATTGAGATAATTTTCTAATATCACTTGGAAAATTGACATTATTTAAAAATTTGTAGTTATTGCTCATTTTGTTCTACTTAAAATATAATTTATTGTTTGTTTTAGATCACTACTTTTTTGTCCAAAATTATTTAAACTTCTGAATATATTTAATTTTAGATTATTTGCATATTTAATAGTATTATTAGTCCCTAGTAAACTAATTAAAGTAGCTTTCCCCATTTTAAAATCTTTTTTAGTTTTTTTTCCAACTTTTAATGTTTGGCCTTTTAAATCTATTAAGTCATCAGCAATCTGGAAAAGTAAGCCTATTTCAGTACCAATTTTATTAAACTTTTCTACATACTTTATTTTACCTGACATAATAATTGGTGCCACACAACAAAAACTAAAAAGCATACCAGTTTTCTTAATTTGCATATCAATAATTTGTCTTTTATTTTTTTTTATTTTCTCATAACTTAAATCTAGAAATTGACCTCCGGCTATACCTGCATGACCAGAACTCTGTGATAGTAAGTTTATCAATTTTGTTTTCTTCTTCTCGCTTAAATTTAATTGTTTCTGACTTAAAATTTGGAAGGCTATTGTAAGTAAAGAATTGCCGGCAAGAATTGCTGTGGACTCACTAAATTTTTTATGGGTCGACAACTTTCCTCTTCTTAAGTTATCATTGTCCATGCACGGCAAATCATCATGTATAAGTGAATAAGCATGAATGCATTCTACTGCAGCAGCTACTTGCAAAATAGCTTTTTTATCAACTTCAAATATTGAACCAACATCAAATAATATTTTTGATCTTACCTTTTTTCCCCCAGGAAGAAGTCCATATAACATTGGCTTTATTAGATCTGTTTTTTTTTCTTTAGAAAAATATCGATAAAGATAACTGTTAGTTTTTTTTACAATTTTATTTAGTTTTTTTTCCATCTTTTTTTGATTTTATCTCTTTAATTTTAAAGTTTGATTTTTCTGAAATTTCTTTCAAATTTTTTTGAAATTTTTTTTCTATCAATTTATTTATTTTAATTAAATTAGCGTAATCCTCTGATTTATTTTCTAAATTTATTTCATTTTCTAAATTTTCTATAATTTTATCAGCCAAATCTGTGAGCTCATTTAAAGATTTTGATGTAATATCATCTAGCAAATTTTTTTCATTCATATATTAGTTGGTAATATTATATGAAAAATGATGATTCAAATATTAAAAAAACAATTAAATATTTGAATAATGATGAATGTATAGCAATCCCTACAGAAACTGTTTATGGATTAGCTGCAAATGCTTACTCGAATAAGGCTGTATCAAGGATATTTAAATTAAAAAAAAGACCAGAAAGCAACCCTCTGATTGTTCACTATCATAATGTCAATCAATTAAAAAAGGATTGTGAG
This sequence comes from uncultured Pelagibacteraceae bacterium, assembly GCA_902594675.1. GTDB lineage: Bacteria > Pseudomonadota > Alphaproteobacteria > Pelagibacterales > Pelagibacteraceae > Pelagibacter. The sequence goes on along the minus strand of CACJNE010000008.1, from coordinate 19,062 downwards.
TTGAATAGTATCTTTAGGAGACTTTACAAAAAGTTTTGCCCAGGAGCAATTTCATTTGTTTTAAAACTTAAAAAGACAAGTAAAATTTCAAAAAAAGTCACTAATAACTCAAATTTAGTGGCAGTAAGATTTCCTAGTCATCGTTTGACAAGAAAGTTGTTAAAAAAAGTTGATTATCCACTCGCAGCTCCAAGTGCAAATATTTCATCAAGTATAAGTCCAGTTTCAAAACAAGATGTAATTGATGAATTTGGAAATAAAATAAAATTTGTTTTGGAAGGTGGATCTTCAAAAGTAGGTTTGGAGTCTACTATAATAAATCTTGTGGGTAAGCCAAACATTCTTAGATTAGGTGGTATAGACAGTAAAACTATTAACAAATTTATCAAATCATCAAAAAACAACCAAAAAAGAAAAGTGAATGTTAAAATGCCAGGTAGTAGCAAATTACATTATTCTCCTGGTATCCCTATGAGACTAAATGCCAAAAAAAATAATCATGCAGAAGCTTTTATTTTGATAAAAAAAAGAAAAAAAATAAATAAAAATTATTTTTATTTAAGTAAGACTAAAAATTTAAAAGAGGCAGCAAAAAATTTATACAAAACACTAAGAAAAATTAAGAAAAATGGATACAAAAAAATTGCGGTTGAAAAAATACCAAATATTCAAATTGGTGAGGCAATTAATGATAGACTTATGAGGGCATCGAGAAAATGAAAAGTTTAATTGAAGTAAGAGATATAAAAAAAAATTATGGAAAAAAAGAGGCTGTGAAAGGTATTTCTTTCAAAATTGAGGAGAATGAAATTCTTGGTTTACTAGGTCCAAATGGTTCAGGAAAAACAACAACTATTGGAATGTTGCTTGGTTTGTTAAAACCCACAAGTGGAGAAATATTTATTAATAATCTCAAACTTGAAGATAATAGAATTGAAATACTTGAAATTATTAATTTTATATCTCCATATATTGAATTACCAAAGAAACTTACTGTAAAGCAGAACCTATATGTTTATTCTAAACTTTATAAGGTTCAAAACATTAAGGAGAGAATTGAATATCTATCTGATAAACTGAGAATAGGAGAATTATTAAATAGTATTACTGGTGAATTATCGTCGGGTCAAAAAAATAGAGTTAGCCTAGCAAAAGCATTAATTAATGAACCAAGAGTGCTTTTACTCGATGAGCCAACTGCATCATTAGATCCAGAAGTAGGGGATTTTATAAGAACATTTTTAGAGGAATATAAAAGAGAAAAAAAAATCTCAATACTTTTAGCTTCTCATAATATGAGTGAAGTTACACGCTTATGTAAGTCAGTGCTAATGATGAAAAATGGAGAAATTATTGACCAAGGCAAACCTGATGATTTGATCGCTAAACATGGAAGAACAAACTTAGAAGAAGTTTTCTTAAAACTTTCAAGGAGTAAAAATGAGTTTAACTAGAATATACGGTTTATTTTTAAGACATTTTTATCTCATTACTAGATCATTTCCTAGAATTTTAGATCTAGTTTACTGGCCAACCATTCAAATTACTTTATGGGGATTTATCTCCAATTTTTTTGCTACACATACAACATATTACAACAATGCCGTTGGTGTAATTTTAACTTGTGCAATACTTTATGATTTTTTATTCAGAACAAGTATTGGCTTTAATATGCTTTTTCTAGAGGAGATATGGAGTAGAAATTTTACTAATCTTTTCATAGCTCCTATGAAAATTGGAGAAATTTTAACATCACTCGTTATAACAGCTTTAATAAGGTCTTTAATTGGCCTAGTCCCGGCAATTTTACTTACTTCTCCTTTATTTGGAATATCAATTTTAGACTTAGGAATATTTTTGTTTTTTCTATTTCTTAGTCTTTATATTTTTGGGATTACTCTAGGAATTTTAGTTTCTTCAGGGTTACTTAGATTTGGTCCATCTTTCGAGAATATAGCATGGTCAACAATGTTTTTACTTGCTCCATTTGGATGTATTTATTACCCTATTGATACCCTTCCTGAGCTGTTTCAGAAAATAGCTTATATTTTACCATTAGTATATATATTTGAGGAGGCAAGAAATATATTAATTAATCAAACTGTAGATATTGAAAATATCTATAATGCTTTTATTTGGAATGCTGTTTATTTCATACTTTCAATTATTTTATTTTATTATTCATTCAATGCTGCAAAAAATAAGGGTACTTTAATCAACATGGGAGAGTAGTGGTGCGCCCGCAAGGAGTCGAACCCTGAACCTCCAGAGCCGAAATCTGGCGCTCTATCCAGTTGAGCTACAAGCGCATATTGTATAATTATATTAATATGAAAAGTAATATAAATATAAAAGTTAAAAATAAAGAAAAAAATTTGAGAATAGATGTTTTATTATCAAATCATAACGATAAGTTAAGTAGATCTAGAGTAAAAAATTTAATTTTAGAAAATAATTTAAAAATAAATAATATAATTGTAACTGACCCATCCAAAAAAGTTAAAGTTGATGATGAAGTATTTTTTAAAATTGTAGAACCAAAAAAAGAAACACTTGCAGCATTTAAATATCCTCTTGAAATAATTCATGAAGACGAAGATTTGATTGTAATAAACAAATCATCTGGAATTTCAATGCATCCTGGACCAGGAAATTATGACAATACAATTGTAAATGCGTTAATTAACTATACCGGCAATAATTTATCAAATATAGGAAATGAATTAAGACCAGGTATTATTCATAGATTAGATAAAGACACATCTGGATTAATTGTTATTGCTAAAAATAACTTTTCGCATGAGAATTTATCTAATCAATTTTCTAAACATACTATTACAAGAGTCTATCAAGCATTAGTCTGGGGTAAAATAAGGCCTCAAAATGGAAAAATTGAAACATTAATTGTAAGAAGTTCAAGAAATAGACAAATGATGGAAGTCTCGTCAAATAAAGGTAAAAAAGCTATAACGAATTATAAAACTTTAGAGATATTTGAAAATAATAAAACCCCAACTTTCAGTCTTGTGGAATGCAAGTTAGAAACAGGGAGAACTCATCAAATTAGAGTTCACCTGTCTAACAAAGGTAATCATATTTTAGGTGATAAGAAATATAAAAAAAAATATAAAAAATTTATTAATATTAATCATGAACTTAACGAATACATAAGTGCTCTTGAGAGACAATTTCTCCATGCCAAAAAATTGGGTTTTAATCATCCGAGGAGCAATGAAAGGCTGGAATTTTCGTCAAAATTACCTAATAATTTGGAAAAAATTTTAAAAAAACTAAGAAAAAACTAAACAATAAAAGCATTGTAAAAATTGATTTATTTATTAAATAAATACATCTTATGAACAATAATACATATAACTTGCCAACACTTTCTAATGAAGGTGGTTTAGCTGCGTATCTTTCACAAATTAAAAAATTTCCAATGCTAGCAGCTGAGGAAGAGTATATGTTGGCAAAAAATTGGCAATCAACTGGAAATATTAAATCTGCAGAAAAACTAGTGACCAGCCATTTAAGATTAGTTGCAAAGATTGCAATGGGGTATAAAGGCTACGGTTTGCCACTTAATGAAATGATTTCAGAGGGAAATGTTGGCTTGATGCAAGCAGTTAAAAAATTTGAACCGGAGAAAGGTTTTAGACTTGCGACTTATGCGATGTGGTGGATTAAAGCTTCTATACAAGAATATATTTTAAGATCATGGAGCTTAGTAAAAATAGGAACTACAACAGCCCAGAAAAAACTTTTTTTCAACTTAAAAAAAATTAAAAATCAAATAGCTCCAAAATCTGAAGGTGATCTAAGAAAAGAACATGTTGAAGATATTGCAAAAAGGCTTTCTGTGAGCCCGGATGAAGTAGTTTCTATGAATCGAAGACTTTCTGGAAAGGAACAATCTTTAAACGCTCCTATAGGTGAAGATGGAGATGAATGGCAAGACTGGGTAGTTGATAACGAAATGGACCATGAATTAAAAATTGCTCAAAATGATGAGATGGATCAAAGAAAAGATCTTCTTCAAGACTCAATAAAAATTTTAAATGATAGAGAAAAAAATATTTTATACTCTAGAAGGTTGACTGATGAACCAGCTACTTTAGATGAATTAAGTAAAAAATACAAAATAAGCAGGGAAAGAGTAAGACAAATAGAAAACAAAGCTTTTGAAAAACTTCAAAAACATATGCTCAATTCTGCAAAATCAAAAAATCTGCTACCTGCTAACTAAAATACAATTAATAATTATTAAATGGATCTATTAAAAGAATAGTATCTTCTCTCTCTGGGCTAGTTGAAATACTTGATATTTTTGTTTCAATGAATTCTTCAATGGCTTTAACATAAATCTTTGCGTTATCAGGTAAATCTTTAAATTTTTTAATGCCTTGAGTCTTGGATTTCCAACCTACAAATTTTTTATAAACTGGTTTAACATTTAATTGATCTTCTACAGCAGCAGGAAAATAATCTATTTTTTTTCCATTTAAATCATAAGCTATACAAAAATTTATTTCATCAAGTTCATCTAACACATCTAATTTTGTTAATGCTATTCCATCAATACCTGAAATCTTTATTGTTTGTCTTACTAAAACGCCATCGAACCACCCACATCTTCTTTTTCTACTAGTAACAGTTCCAAATTCATGTCCCTTTTCACCTAAATGATTACCAATAGCATCTATAAGTTCTGTTGGGAAAGGTCCTTCGCCTACCCTTGTAGTATATGCTTTTGTAATTCCTAATACATAGTTTATTGAGTTTGGACCACATCCAGATCCTGTTGCTGCTGAGGACGCAACTGTGTTGGATGAAGTTACATATGGGTAAGTGCCATGGTCAACATCAAGTAATATTCCTTGAGCTCCCTCAAATAAAATCTTTTTATTTTCTGATTTAAATTGATCTATTTTTCTCCAAACAGGTGCTGAATATTTTAAAATATTTGGAGCTATTTTTAACAAATCATCAACTAATTTATCTTTTTCATATATTGGTTTACCTAATCCTTTTCGGATTGCATTATGATGTTCCAAAACTATGGTCAATCTATTTTTAAGATTTTTTTTGGATGCAAGATCCATCACTCTTATAGATCTCCTTCCTACCTTATCTTCATAAGCTGGGCCAATTCCTCTTCTTGTTGTTCCGATTTTTGATTTACCTGCAGAATCTTCCCTTATTTCATCCATCTCTCTATGAAATGGTAAAATTAATGTAGCAGCTTCTGACAGTATCAGATTATTTTCATTAATCTCTACACCTTTAAATTTAGCTTCTTCAATCTCTTCAAGAAGTGCCCATGGATCTACTACGACTCCATTTCCTATAATAGAAATTTTATTTTTTCTGACAATTCCTGAAGGTAACAATCTTAATTTATAAGTAACACCATCGATAACTAAAGTATGACCAGCATTATGTCCTCCCTGAAATCTTACAACAACCTCTGCTTCGCTAGATAACCAATCAACTATCTTCCCTTTTCCTTCATCACCCCACTGAGACCCAACAACAACTACATTATTCATCTGAATTTCTTTTCTATAATAAAACTATTTAAATGGTTAATTGGTCCATTCCCTTTTCCAAGCTTTGGCCTTGTCTTAATAGCATTGTTTACATATCTAATCGCTAACTCACAAGATTTCTTTAGAGTTTTTCCACATCCATAGTAAGTTGCAATCGCACTTGATAAAGTACATCCAGTTCCATGAGTATTTTTTGTTTGAATTTTTTTATTAGTAAATATTACAGTTTCTTGTTTGTTTATATATATGTCTTTCAAAATTTTAGAACCTAAATGACCACCTTTAATTAAAACATTCTTAGCACCTAAATCTAACAATTTTTTTGCTGTATTTTTCATATCCAACATAGATTTAATCTCCATTTTAGTTAATATTTCTGCTTCAGGAATATTTGGAGTAATTAAATCTACTTTATTTATTAGTTTTTTTTTAAGAACTAAAATTGCTTTATCATCAATAAGCCTTGCCCCACCTTTCGCAACCATAACAGGATCTAAAATTATTTTTTTTAATCTCAATTTTTTTATTGATTTTAAAACAGAATTTATTACTTCAGTTGAATGCAACATTCCTATCTTTACTGAATCTGGCTTAATATCATTTGAGGTAAATTCGATTTGATTTATAATTTCTTTACAAGGTATTGGTGTTATAGACTTAACACCTGTTGTATTTTGGGCTGTTACTGCCGTAATTGCAGTCATGGCGTATGAACCAAGTGAGGTAACTGATTTAATATCTGCTTGAATACCTGCTCCTCCAGAGGAGTCTGAACCTGCAATTATTAGTATTTTAGATTTAATTTTCAATTTCCTGAATAGATTTTTTTATAATTTTAACACATAATTTATTTAAACTTGGATTTTCTGACTCGCTCATAATTCTTATTTTAGGTTCAGTGCCAGATTTTCTAACCAGTATTCTGCCTTTATTTTTTATAATGTTATTTGCTTGAGAAATTGCTTTTTTACATCTCTTACTATTTATTATTGATTTGTCTCTAACTTCCACATTTTCTAATATTTGGGGAGTGGGTTTAAATTTATTGAAAAGTTCACTTGTTTTTTTTCTTTTTCTTAAAGAAAAAAGGATTTCCAAAGCTACTAATAATCCATCACCAGTTGTTGCAAACTTTCCTAGTATAATATGGCCAGATTGCTCTCCTCCTAAATTAAATTTATTTTTTTTCATTTTTTCTTTAACGTACCGATCACCTACATTTGATCTTAAAAACCTAATTTTATTTTTTTTAAAAAAATTTTCTAAGCCATAGTTTGACATTAGTGTCCCAATCACTCCACCTTTCAATATCTTTTTTCTTTTCCATCTTTCTCCCAACATTGCAAGAATTTTATCTCCATCAATAATTCTACCTTTTTCATCACAGACTATAATTCTGTCTGCATCACCATCTAATGCAATTCCTATATGGGCTTTGTTTTTTTTTGTCATTTTACAAATTTTGCTCGGATTAGTTGATCCAGATTTAAGATTAATATTAAATCCATTAGGAGAAGTGCCAGTTTTGAATACTTTGGCACCTAATGATTTAAATAATTCAGGACCAGCTTTATAACCAGCGCCATTAGCGCAGTCTAAAACAATTTTAATTCCTTTTAAACTAAAAGAGGAAGGAAAATTTTGTTTTAATATTTTTAAATAATTATCATTTGCATCTTCTAGTCTTTTAACCCTGCCCAATTCGATAGGTGCAGACAGATTTTTTGTAATTTTTGAGTCAATTAACTTTTCAATTTTTTTTTCGATTTTATCAGACAGTTTAAGTCCGTCAGGTCCAAACAGCTTTAAACCATTATCATGATATGGATTATGTGAAGCTGTAATCATTATACCCAAATTTGCTCTCATTTTTTTTGTTAGCATAGCCAAACCATTTGTTGGTAGCGGTCCCAAAGTATAAATATGCATTCCAGCTGATGCCAATCCAGACACTAGTGCCGGTTCTAGCATATAACCCGATAATCTAGTGTCTTTTGCAATTATTGCTGTTTGTTTACTTTTTTTAAGATTTTTAAAATATTTTCCAGCTGCTAAGCCAAATTTAAAAAACATTTCACCATTTATTTTAGAACCATTAACTTTTCCTCTAATTCCATCAGTGCCAAAATATTTTTTAATCATTACTAATTTTGTAATTCTTTAAACACTTTAAATGCTTGATTGATTTCTTTAACGTCATGAACTCTTAAAATTTGAACTCCTTGCAGATATGCTTGAATACATGAGGATACAGTTCCGCCAGTTCTCTCTTTTGTATCATTTTTTTTTGAAATATCTTTAATAAATCTCTTTCTTGATAAACCTAACATTACAGGAAGGCCCAATGAATGAAAAATAGAAATATTCTTTAAAAGGGTAATATTATGTTTCAAATTTTTTCCAAACCCAATTCCTGGATCTAATATAATATTATTGTGTTTAATTCCTTGTTTTCTCAGGTATTTTAATTTTGTTTCAAAAAAGTCATAAATATCAAGTAGTACATTTTTGTATTTAGGTTTAATTTGCATATTTTTTGGTGTTCCTTTCATATGATGAATTACAAAAGGTTTTTTTGTTTTTTTTAAATAATTTATAGTTTTGGAATCATAACTTAGTCCAGATACATCATTTATAAGATCTATTTTCATTTTGGAAGCTTTCTCCATCACAAAACTTTTTCTAGTATCTAATGAAACAAAACTTTTTTTATTTTTTAAAATTTTTAAAACAAATTTGATTCTATCCCATTCTTTCCTAGGATGAATATCATTTGCACCTGGTCTTGTAGACTCTCCTCCTACATCAATTATTTTTGCACCGCTTGATAATAAGCTATTCACACGTTTTTTTGCTAAAGTTTTTTTATTATATTTACCACCATCTGAAAAACTATCTGGAGTTAAATTAATTACGCCCATTAATATTGGGATGTTGGATAAATTTAATTTTTTAAAGGATCTCTTTTTTTTAATATTTTTTAGATCTGTATTAACTTTATTTCTTAATTTATTTGGAAGTTTACCTATATCTTTGAGATTAATAATTTTAGTTTTTCTTCTATCAACGATTTCTATTTTATCAAAAGAGATATGATTATACCCATTAAGAGGGATAGATTTTCTTTTTTTAATATATGCTTTTGATACTGTTCCGTAATAAAAATTACACGCTCTAGTGTAATATTCATTCATTAATGCTAGTGCACTATCTTCGGTTTTAAGCCCATTGAACCAAGTGCTGAGCTTTGATCGTCATCTTCAACTTTTAGGTCTTCTTTATTTTTTGGATATATATTTTTATTTACTATGTCCTCAATCTCTTCACCGGTCAATGTTTCGTAAGTCAGTAATGCTTTGGCTAGTTTGTGTAAATCATCAATTTTATCTGTTAAAACTTTTTTTGCTCTATCATATCCTTTATCTACAAATTTTCGGATTTCGCTATCTACTTTTCTTGCGGTTTCTTCAGACATATTCTGTTGTCTTGCGACTGATCTACCAAGGAAGACTTCTTCTTCATTTTCACCATATGCAACTGGACCCAATTCTTTACTCAAACCTGCTCTCATAACCATAGCTCTTGCTCTTTTTGTTGCTTGCTCTATATCGCTTGACGCACCTGTAGTCACCTTATCTTCTCCAAATATGATCTCCTCTGCAACTCTTCCTCCCATAGCTATAGCCATTTGGGCGTGTAATTGCTCTCTTGTTTGTGATACCTCATCTCTCTCTGGTAGTTGCATAACCATTCCCAATGCTCTACCTCTAGGTATAATTGTTGCTTTATGGATAGGATAAGCAGCTTTCTCATTAATTGTAACTATAGCATGACCAGCCTCATGATAAGCAGTTAGTCTTTTTTCTTCCTCGCTCATTACCATAGATCTTCTCTCTGAACCCATCATTACTTTATCCTTTGCCTCTTCAAATTCTATGTAAGTAACTATTCTTTTATTTTTTCGTGCTGCTAGTAGTGCAGCTTCGTTTACTAAATTTGCTAAATCTGCGCCAGAAAATCCTGGTGTTCCTCTAGCAATCGTCCTCAAGTTAACATCAGGTGCCATAGATATTTTTTTGGCATGGACTTTAAGTATTTTTTCTCTTCCAATGATATCAGGATTGGAAACTACTACTTGTCTATCAAATCTTCCTGGTCTTAAAAGAGCTGGATCAAGTACATCAGGTCTATTAGTTGCTGCAATTATTATTACACCCTCATTAGTATCAAATCCATCCATCTCTACAAGCAACTGATTTAGAGTTTGTTCTCTTTCATCGTTTCCACCACCTAGACCAGCACCTCTACTTCTTCCAACAGCATCAATCTCGTCAATAAATATTATGCAAGGAGAGTGTTTTTTACCTTGTTCAAACATGTCTCTTACCCTTGAAGCACCAACACCAACAAACATTTCTACAAAATCTGAGCCTGATATTGTAAAAAATGGAACTCCAGCTTCTCCTGCTATTGCTCTAGCTAGTAAAGTTTTACCCGTTCCAGGAGGTCCAACAAGAAGACAACCACGAGGTATTTTACCACCCAATCTACTAAATTTTTTTGGATCTTTTAAAAATTCTACAACCTCCTCAACCTCTTCTTTTGCCTCCTCAACTCCAGCTACATCATTAAATGTGACTTTACCTTTTACCTCGTTCATCATTTTAGCTTTAGATTTTCCGAAACCCATAGCTCCACCTTTGCCACCTTGCATCTGTCTCATGAAGAAAATCCATACAGCTATTAAAAGTAACATTGGAAACCAAGATAAAAGTATTCCAAATAAAGAAGGCATTTTTTCCTCTAACGGACTTGCTGAAATACTAACACCCTTATCACTCAATTTTTGAATTAGGTTAGGATCTTCCGGAGCATAAGTATTAAAAGTTTCTCCATTAGACATGACACCTTTAATATTCTTTCCTTGAATTTCTACTTGAACCACTCGCCCATTATCTACTTGCGTTAAAAACTCTGAAAAGATTATATTATTTTTTTGATTTATAGATCCTTGAGGACTCTTAAACATATTATATAAGCCGATAGTCAGAATTACTATCACTGCCCACATGGCTAGATTTTTAAAATTCATTATCTTAAATTAAGAATTATTATCAATTTAACAAGTGTCAATTTGTGCCAATTTTTAAATATTTTACCTGTTTTCAGGAGAAATAATGACTGAATTCTCAAATTTTTGAATTATACATCCCGAAAGGGTTTTTTTTTTATAATTATTTGTGGATCTAAGATATTTTAGCAATTTTTGAATTTTAACTCCTCTTGCATAAGAACTTTTTTTTCCAATTTTTTGTATCAGTTCTGAAAAGGACCTAAAAACGATTTCATCAGGCTGTTTAAAAAAGTTTTCGTTTAGAATAAATGTTTTAGATAATTTCAGATAACTTGAGTAATCAATAATATTTTTATTTACGTAATAATTTATTGCAAGGTTACTTTTGCTTAAATTATTGAGAGATATTTTAAATTTTCTAAATGTTAAGCCATCTTCTTCCAATTTTGAAATTAATTTTCTTATTCTTACCCTTAGAAATTTATCGTCATTATTAGTAGGATCATCAATATTAAAATTAAATGTATTTTGTGAAATATAAATCAAATCTTTTTTGGGTATATCAATTAAAGGTCTCAATACATAAATTTTGTCATCAAATTTTATTTTTGATTTAATTTTTCCAAATGATGTTAGACCTTTTAAGCCTGATCCTCTCAATAATCTGATAAAAAAATTTTCTAAAAAATCATCATTATGGTGTGCTGTTAAAATTGAGTCAATTTTTTTTTTTAAACTTTTCTTTAATATTAAGCTGTATCTATTATCTCTTGCAAATGATTGTAAATTCGAGAATTTTGATTTTTTTTTTAGAGTAAGAATCTCACTGAAAATCCCAAATTTTTTAAGTTTATTTTGTACAAAATTTGCCTCTTGGGTAGAATTATTTCTAAGTTTGTGATCAACAATAAAAAAGAATACTTTATTCCTTTTTTCTAACGAATAGCACTTCGCTAAAAATGTTAAAGCCAAACTGTCTACTCCTCCTGAAACGGCCACACAAAAATTATTTGTAATTTTATTAGATAAGTTTTTTTTAAAAGTTAAATAAATTTTTTTTATTTTTGGATCATTTATTTTTTTAAAATAAAAATTATGAATTTTCTTTTTTGCACTCAAATTCTTTTTCTTCATAATACTTTGCCTTTTGAAGTACTGATTGAGTTGCGTTTGGATACTGTTTTCTCACGCCTGCAATCATCAGACACCCTTGATCTTTTTCTCCCATTTGAACCAATGATACTCCAAGTTTTAAAAGATTCTCAGGTGCAATTTTACTTTTTGGATACTTTTGATATCCTTCCAAATATGCAGTTGCAGCGTCAGTATACATTTGTCTAATTCTGTAGGTTTCAGCATACCAATATTGTGCATTACCTGATAACTCATTATCAGGATTTATTAATACAAACTCTCTAAAAGCTTTTTCCGCATTATCGTAATCTCCAACTTTTAGAAAATTCCTTGCAAATTGATATTGTTCTTTCGGAGTAACATCAGGTAATATTTTCTCCTCTGAGTTAAAAACCTCAGCAATAATTTCTTCTGTCTGTTCAACTGACTCTATTATTTGTGTTTGATCACTCGTAGTCATATCTTTATAAGATAATTGGCCAAGTGATTGAGGTTCAGAAGATCCGGGTAATATTTTTTTTTTATTAATATCATCGCCGTTGATTGTTTCTTCTGTTTTTGGTGCTAATGCAAGATTATTGTCACTCATGTGAACAATAGAATTTTGCTCAATTTGCTCAAATCTTAATTGATTGTCCTGTTGAACTTTTAAAAGTTTTGAGGAAAGTTTATCCAATTTAAAATTTATTTCTTCAAATTTATTTGTTAATTCCTGAAACTGGACTTCAATTTCATTTAATTTTAATAGATGCTTTGTCAAAGCCTGTTCCGATTCTTTTGTAGATGCTTTTTGAGTTGTATTCGTTTTTTCATTTTCTGAAAAGGATTGAGAATAAACAGCTCTTTCAAGAGTTCTTAAATCCTTTTGAATAATTTCTAGAATTTCTACCACACTCTGATCTTGAGAAAACGAGTGACTTGAAAAAAAAATTGATGGATAAATAAGAATAACTAAAATTAACTTAATTAATGATCTCATATAAACATATGTAATTATAATAATGGCAAAAAGAAGACCCCTACTTTAACTTTAAAAATAAGGGTCTTTTAAATTTTAGTTAGTTAGCTTTAACTGTGACAGATCTTCTGTTTTTTGACCACGAAAGTGGATTTGAACCAGAGTCAACTGGTCTTTCTTTTCCATAACTTAAAACTTTTATTCGATCAGAAGATACTCCATAAGTCATAAGATAATCTTTAGCTGCATTTGCTCTTCTTTCACCTAAAGCTAGGTTATATTCTCTAGTTCCTCTTTCATCAGCATGACCTTCAACCACAACAGTTACATCTGAGTTCTGTCTTAACCATGCGGCTTGTTTTCTAAGTGTTTCTCTTGAAGCCGTTGTCAATATAGTTTCATTTGTTGCAAAGAATACCCTGTCAGGAACTCCACTTGCAAGTTCTCCAACAGTGTCAGAGCCTATGTAAACATCACCTTGCATTAAGGCATCTAATTTTTCAATTGGATCTGCTGTTTGTGTCTCAGCTGCTTTTTTTTCAGTAGATGACTCAGTTGTTGTTTTAACAGACTTCTTAGTTGCACATGCAGTCACAACTAAACCTAGCAAAACAACAATAAATGCATTTTTTAAAATTTTGTTTAGATTCATTTTTGCTCCTTAAATAGAATATTATGAATTAACCATGTAATTAGATGTTTTGTCCACAAAAATCAACCTAATTTAACAAAATCTTATATTTTCTTTAATTTCCTAACAAAGAAGACCATGATGGGTCTGAGGCATCAGTCTCGGTTTTTACCAACCTCTCGTTGTATCCAGTTAAATCTATAGACCATAATTTTGCTGAAAAACCCTTACCCTTGTCATCAGTTTTCGTTTCTCTATAGAATATGATTATTCTTCCATTTGGAGACCATGAGGGTGCTTCTTGATAAAAGTTTTCAGTTAGTAACCTTTCTCCTGTACCATCAGTTCTCATAACTCCAATAAAAAATTTTCCTTTATGTAATTTTGTAAAAGCAATCAAATCTCCTCGAGGTGACCAAACAGGTGTACCATAAATACCTTTGCCAAATGATATTCTTTTTACATTTGATCCGTCACTTCGCATTACATAAATTTGCTGGTAACCACTTCTATCAGAATTGAATGTGATATATTTCCCATCTGGAGAATATGATGGAGATGTGTCTATTGATGGATGGTCAGTCAATTTTTCTTGTATATTTGTTTCTAAATTTCTAACCCAGATTTCTGAGTTACCATCTTTTGCTAGACTCATTATAATTTTTTTTCCATCTGGCGAGAATCGAGGAGCAAATGTCATTCCAGGAAAATCTCCGACAACTTGTTGCTTACCAGTTTCAATATTTAAAAGATAAACTCTAGGCATATTTCTGAAGTATGAAAGATAAGTAACCATTTGATTTGTAGGATTAAACCTTGGCGTCAATACTAATTCATTTCCAAGAGTTAAATATTTAGTATTAAATCCATCCTGATCCATTATGGCCAATTTTTTTACCCTCTGAGTTTTAGGTCCCTCTTCAGCAACATAAATAATTCTAGTATCAAAATATCCACTTTCTCCAGTGAGACGTTCATATACTTTATCTGAAATTTTATGTCCTACTCTTCTCCAATTAGTCGGGACAGTTGTTAAAGAAAAACCATCTACCATCTTGGCTCCTAATACATCCCAAAGCTTAAATTCTATTCTGATATAATCTTTGTCATTAATAATTTTAGAAGTAACTTTACCGGTTATTAAAACTTGTGATTTAATGAGAGCCCAATCTTCAAATCTGGGCTTTAAATGTGCAATATCTGGTTTTTGTAAAAATGCTTCTTTATCTATTGCATCAAACAATCCTGTCTTTTCTAAATTATTTTCTATTACTTTTGATATTTCTAAACCTAAATTATTGATGCTGAGAATATTTTTAATTTTTTCATTAGTATCTTCATTTGAAAAAAATGGTGACACAGAAATAGGCATAGGATCAAGATTGCCTCTAGTTATATCAATTTCTACGAGTGAAAAACAAAAAGTAGGTTTAAAAATTGAATAAATAAGAAAAATTAAAAAAAAATTTTTTTTCATTCACCTACCATCATTCCTTCCGGATTAAATCTAAGTATCATAGTGCTCCAATTTTCATAAGTTTTAGGTGGAAGATTTTTTAAAGGATTACACCTTAATACCGCTCGATCAACTGCTTCAGCAAAGACCCTATACTTACCATCCGTCCCCATTCTATTTCTTTCCAAAATCTCTCTACTTTTTACTCTACCATTCTTTTCCAAATCGAGTTTGACTGTTACTAAATAATTATTTTTTTTATATTCAGCTCCCATTGGCGGTGACCAGCAATTTTTATACTGCATCTGAATTGAATACTCTGTTGTAACAGATAATTTTGTTAATTTCATTGATTTATCCTCAGATTGAGTAATTCCTTCGGCTTTTTTTTTAACTTCACCAATATTTTCGTATTGTTTTGCTATCAATCCTTTTATTAGATCAACGTCTACCTCTTTTTTTTCATACTCGGAGCCTTGAATTGCTTTATCCTCCTTAATTGGTTTTATTTTTTTTACAAATTCTTTTATGACTAAATCTTTTTCTATATCTGTTTCAATTTTTTTTTTCTTTTCTTTTTCTACTACAATTTTTTTTATTTCTTTTGATGGTTGTTGCTCATTTTCTTGATTTGTCTCAATTTTTTCAATTTTTTTATCAGGTAAAGGGATTGCTTCATTTGTATCAAGTTTAACTTGCTCTTGTTTTTTCTCAGGAACAGGTACTTTTTTAGATTTTGACAAGTCTATCTCATCTTTTTGGTTATCCAATTTTACTTGTTTTATTACTTCCTGCTCAATCTCTTTTGGGGGCGCCTGCTCAGAAAGTAATTTTTTGTTATCTGTCTTAATTTTTTCAATTATCTTAGCTGCTTTAGGTGCATAAGGAATATTCATTTGCTCAGAAATTTGAATTAATTCAATTGAAATACTTGGGAGCAATTCTATTGGTTTTTTTGCAACAAATGGAAGAGCAAAAATTGTGGCTACAAATATCGATCCATGAAATATAATAGAAAATAACATGCCATAAGAAAAATTATTAACAATATTTGGAAAACCACTTAATGCAAATTTATTTAACAATTTTATCTCTCTTTATATGGCTCAGATATTAGGGCAACTTTAGTGAATCCCGATCCTGAGAGTTTGCCCATTACTTCTAATACTCTTCCATAATTAATTGTTTTATCGCCTCTAACATAAATTCTGGTATCCGTTCTATTTTCAGATACTGCTAAGATTTTTTTTATTAAGTTGTCAAATTCAATTTTTGTTTCTTGAATAAAAACTTCTCCTTTCGAATTAATAGTTAGTGTAAGTGGTTCACTTTCTTCTGGTAAAGTATCAGCTGAAGTTTCAGGTAAATCAACTTGAACCCCAACAGTAAGTAAAGGTGCGGTGACCATAAAAATAATTAAAAGAACAAGCATTACGTCAACAAAAGGTGTTACGTTTATTTCGCTCATTGGTTCTTTTTCTGAACTCTTAAATTTAAATGCCATTTTAAATTATTGAAATAAATCTTTTAGAAAAATTTTCTAGTTTTTGAGAATATTTTTTTGAGTCGTTTCCAAATTTGTTATATGCAATTACCGCAGGTATTGCTGCTAGCAAACCTAGTGCAGTTGCAAATAATGCCTCGGCAATTCCTGGTGCAACAATAGCAAGACTTGTATTTCTTGAAATTGCGATGGATTGAAAAGAATTCATGATTCCCCAAACCGTTCCAAAAAGTCCGATAAATGGAGCTGTAGATCCAACTGTTGCAAGAAAAGTAAACTTGTTGTTCACAATGTTCATTTGTTTCTCGATGTTTACTTCTAAAATGTTTTCAAGTCTTTGGCCTATGTTAGTTTTCGATCTTGATTTCATAACGGCTTGCATTGAGTCTTTAAATAGTTGAGCCATTGGATTGTCCAGAGATGAGGGGAGACTATTATAAAATGTTTCTGCAGATTTAGACTTCCAAAATCTTTCTTCAAAATCTTCTGAGTCTTTATTAATCTTTCTAAACATAACAATTTTGTCAAAAATTATAGCCCATGAGTAAATTGAGCTAGCAATAAGAATTAATATTACAGATTTTACAATTAAATCTGCTCTTAAAAACAAACTTAATATTGAAAAATCGGTATTACTTGCTAATCCGACTGCTTGAGAAGTTATATCTGCATCCATTACTTGATTTCACACTAAAATGTGTCATGAATTTGACTATAAAACTTAACTTTCACTTATTTTTGACGAGTATTTATATGATAATTGGCAATTAATATAGCATCTGCTTTGTTGGAATCTTTTTTTCTTGAAAGCATTGAGGAAAACTTTGGAAACATTTCAATCGCTTTAACTCTACTCGAATCTTTTTGTGATTTAATTAAATCAAAATGCTTTTTCCACTTTGCAGGTCTAACAAAATAAACAGGAAGTTGCATTGCTGCACACACTCCTTTTATAACACCAAAAGATTGTCCAAAATTAAACATGCTTGTTACACCCTGTCCTGGCATGGCTGAAACCTGTTCAACAACAACATTGATATTCTCAATTTTGTAACTATTAATTCTTGAAGATATCTCATTGTATATTTGACTTCCATTTATTTGTTTTTTGTTTTTATTACCAGATGCCATTGTAGGCATATCAATTACATCTTTCAATTCTTCATCTCTAAAAAAACAAATTGCACCTGATATACCTGGATCTATTCCAATTACTAGCATAATTGCTTATAAAACTGCGTTTGTAAAAACATTTTGAACATCGTCATCTTCCTCTAAAATTTCTAAAAATTTAATCATTTTTACTTTATCTTCCTCATTCAAATTAACTTTATTAATTGCAACCCATCCTATTTCTGTAGATATGAAATTAGAAATTTCCTTTTCCATTAAATTTTTTACATCATATATCTCATCTTTGTTAGTATGAATTTCATAATGACCTTCAAGGAATATGCAATCATCAGCTCCTGAATCAATTGCTAAATCAAATATCTTTTCCTCACCCATTTCTTTTTTATCAATTTTGATAATTCCTATTTGATTAAAGTTATGTGATGCAGATCCTTGTGTCCCAAGCCCACCACCATATTTTTGAAATATAGTTCTTATACTTGAGGCTGTTCTATTTTTGTTATCAGTAAGTGTAATTATTATAACTGCAGTTTTAGCAGGACCAAAACCCTCATACCTAATACTCT
Source organism: uncultured Pelagibacteraceae bacterium (assembly GCA_902594675.1). GTDB lineage: Bacteria > Pseudomonadota > Alphaproteobacteria > Pelagibacterales > Pelagibacteraceae > Pelagibacter. Next base: position 1,056 of record CACJNE010000008.1, on the reverse strand, counting down.
CGAAATTTGAATCTAAAACCATAGACGATTTATCAATTGCTCGCTCAATATTATCTTTGGGCATATTTGCAGATCTAGCTGCTTGAATTGCAGACCTTAATCTAGAATTCATATCTGGATTTTTATCTCCTAGTTTCGCTGCAACAGTAATTTCTCTAGATAATTTTGAGAATACAGCAGATCTCTGTTTATCTACTTTACCTTTTTTATGTTTAATACCTGCCCAATGAGAATGACCAGCCATAAGTTATATATTTTTATGAAGTTGCCCACCAAATGTAAACTGAGTAATACTTGAAGCTAAACCATTATTTGGATTAGCTTCTATTATTGCGCCACAAAGTGAAGCCTCTCCCTCAGACGGAAAATTTTTTCCAGATCCCCTTTTATAAAATCTATTAATTGAATTTTCTGCATTCATTCCAATTACTGAGTTATAATCTCCACACATTCCTGCATCCGTTAAATAGGCCGTACCTTTATTTAAGACCCTTCCATCATTTGTTGGTACATGTGTATGTGTGCCTACCACAAAAGTAGCATTACCATCAAATATATGACCAATAGCCATCTTTTCGCTTGTTATCTCACCATGAAAATCAACAATCAGAAAGTCGTATTTATCTTTTATTCTATTTTGTTCTAAAAATTCTTTACTTTTAATAAATACATCATCACATTTTCTCATAAAAATATTTCCCATTAAATTTAAAACTCCAACTTTATATCCTCCTATAGAGTCATAAATCCCAAAACCATTTCCTGGAGCATCATTTGATAAATTTAGAGGTCTCAGTAATCTTTTTTGATTTTTAATAAATTCGAGAGTTTCTTTTTGATCCCATACATGATTACCAGTTGTAATAACATCAATCCCACAACTTAATAATTCCTCAACAATATTTTCTGTAATACCAACTCCTTCTTTTGCTGCATTTTCTCCATTTGCTACAACAAAATTAATATTTTTGGACTTTATAATATCAGGTAAAAATTTTTTTATTGAATTACATCCACTGTTTCCAACTATGTCTCCTAAAAATAAAATATTCATAT
>CACJNE010000007.1 GCA_902594675.1 uncultured Pelagibacteraceae bacterium | reverse complement strand
ATTTATATTGAAATTAAAAGGTAGATTAAAAAGAAAAAAAATAAAGATTAAAATTGATGAAAAACCAAATCTAAATTGAGGAACAGTATTAAACCAAAATAAAATACTTAATATAGAAAGACAAAAAATTACAATTTTATCTTTATAATCGTTGTTTTGACTCGATTTTGATCTAGAAAAATAAAGAAGAATAAGAAAAATTAAAGATATAATAATTAGCAAAAATTCAAAGATCTTATAAAAAAAATGTTTTTCAATCCAAAATTTAACCCAATTAAAATTTTTATTGTATAATTCCTTATCTTTGATTTTTTCATACTTACTCTCATTTTGCGCATCATAACTTTTGGACCACAGTTTGACTATTTCAGAATATTTTTTTAATCTAGTTTTTTCACTCCAAAAGACTTTATTTTCTTCGAAACATGTTTTGTTTAGTGGATAAAATATACATCCTGTCTTAATAAAACTTGAAGAAACAATTGTTAAAATTAATACAAAAAATAAAAGATATTTTGAAAGTGGTATTTGTTTTAAAACTATAAAACCCTTTTTGTAAATAATATAAAGTAAGATTGGAGAAAAAAGTAGACTTATTGGTTTTATCAGAACACATAATAAAAAATATAAAATCGATTTTATAATTTCAGCATTATCAAAATATAAAAAATAAATTTTATGGAATACAATTAATAATATAAATTGAGAAACATAATCATATCCAAACTCACTTAATCTATTAAATTTTACCAATAAAACTAAAATGCATAATATTGAGAAAAATAATTCTTCTTTTTTTGATTTTTGTGAAAATGCAATTAATGTAAAATAACCTATAGTACTTAAATAAATGATAAAAATAGGCAAATGGATAAATTTAAAACCTACAACAGGTAAAATCAATAATGTTTGGTTTAGTGTTAAATGTGACGAATGTACAAAATAACCATTTAATAACGGTATTCCTATTCTTAATTTATTATTAAAAAATTCATAAATAGTAAAATAGTGGTAAAGATCAAAATCCTCGTGTGTCTTAGATATTAATAGAACTGAGAAAATTAGAATTGTAAGCAAACATAAGTATTTTAATTTAATTTTTGAATTATTTTTTTTTAAAAAAAAATATAATATTACTCCTGAAAAAAAAAATATAGAGTTTACGAATAAATTAAACCCAATTGACAAATACAAAAAATAGCCAATCAATAATAATATAATTGTGCCATCAAGTTGATAGTCAAAAAAATTTGAATTTTCATTTGATATGAGCTTTCCAAAACCTGTAACAGAATAGAAATAAAATATTCCTAAGAGAAAAAATGCAAATAATTTAAGGATTTCTTCAATCAATTTTTTTAATTTAATAATCTATTTAACGTGAATTATATCAAAGATTTTTGTGGCTTCATATCTGATTTGCTTATTCCTGCCACTTCAACTGGTTTTTTCATTGCGTCTCTTCTAAAAGGTTCACCTAGCTCTTGGTTTAGTATAATCTCTATAAATGTGGTAATTCCCTTCTTTTGGTCTTCACAAGACTCTTTAATTGCTTTTGTGGTTTCGTCCATAGTTTTTACTGTTACACCTTTTAAGCCACAAGCATTAGCAACTTTAGCATAACTTAGTTTGGGGTCTAATTCTGTGCCTACAAAATTATTATCAAACCATAATATTGAATTTCTTTTTTCTGCGCCCCACTGGTAATTTCTAAATATTACCATTGTAATTGCAGGCCATTCTTCTCTTGCACAAGAACTCATCTCATTCATACTAATTCCAAATGCACCATCGCCTGCAAAACCAATAACTGGAGTATCTGGACATCCAATTTTTGCTCCTAAAATAGACGGAAATCCATATCCACATGGACCAAACAAACCTGGAGCTAAATATTTTCTTGGTTTTTCAAATGTAGGATAAGCATTACCAATTGCACAATTATTTCCTATGTCGCTTGAAATAATTACATCTTCTGGCATTCCTGCTTGGATAGCTCTCCAAGCTTGTCTTGGCGACATTCTATCTGCATCTCTTTCTCTTGCTTCTTTATTCCAAACAGTTCCAGGATCATCCTCCTCATGATCTAAACCAGTAAGTGTTTGAAGCCATGCAGATTTAGTTTTATGAATTAAATTTTTTCTTTCCTCTCTACCGCTGTCACCTGCAGCTGGTGCAAGTTTTTTCAATATCTGCTGGGAAACCATTTTAGCATCTCCACAAATCCCAACTGTTACTTTTTTTGTAAGGCCAATTCTATCCGGGTTCATATCTACTTGAATAATTTTTGCATTTTTTGGCCAATAATCAATTCCATATCCTGGTAACGTTGAGAAAGGATTTAATCTTGTCCCCAATGCAAGAACAACATCGGCTTTTGAGATCAATTCCATACCAGCTTTAGATCCATTATATCCCAAAGGTCCAACTGCTAAAGGATGACTTCCAGGAAAACTGTCATTATGTTGATATCCATTGCAAACTGGCGCATCTAATTTTTCTGCTAGTTTTTTACAGTCGTCTATTGCATCACCAATTACAACTCCAGCTCCTGATAATATTACTGGGAATTTTGCCTCTGATAATAATTTTGCTGCTTTATCAATTGCTTCTTTTCCTCCGCCTTGTCTTTCAAATCTTACTATAGGAGGTAGCTCAATATCTATAACTTGTGTCCAATAATCTCTTGGAATATTTATTTGTGCTGGTGCTGATCCCCTAAATGCTTTCTCTATAACTCTATTTAATACTTCAGCCATTCTCGAAGGATCTCTCACTTCTTCTTGATAACAAACCATATCTTTAAACAAATTCATTTGTTCAACTTCTTGAAAGCCACCCTGTCCCATAGTTTTATTAGCTGCTTGAGGAGTAACTAATAACAATGGAGTATGGTTCCAATAAGCTGTTTTTACTGGAGTTACTAAACCAGTTATTCCTGGCCCATTTTGAGCAATAACCATTGACATTTTTCCTGTTGCTCTTGTATATCCGTCAGCGATTAAACCACCATTTGTCTCATGCGCAACATCCCAAAAGGTAATACCTGCTTTTGGAAATAAATCAGAAATTGCCATAAAGGCTGATCCTATAATTCCAAATGAATGTTCAATTCCATGCATTTGAAGAACTTTTATAAACGCTTCTTCAGTTGTCATTTTGGTCATAGTTAAGCCTTTCTAAATTTTTTTTTATTTGTTAACGTGTCCGATTAATATATAAGATTAACAAAAATTCAAATAAAGAAATCGTCACAATGTCTAACACAGATATAATTATCCACGATGAAAAAGATAATGTAGGTGTTGTTGTTATTGAAAAAATAACGCTAAATCAAGAATGTAATTGTTGGATTATGGAAAATGATAAATCTGTGTCAATTCAATCAAAAAATGAAATACCTTTAGGTCATAAAATTGCGATGGTTGACTTAAATGAAGGGGATACAATATTAAAATATGGTCATGATATTGGTAAAGTAGTTAAAAATATTAAAAAAGGCGAGCATGTACATGTTCATAATGTTAAAACAAAAAAATGGTAAGTAATGGAAATTCCAAAGAGTTTTTTAGGTTATAAAAGAGAAAATGGTCGAGCTGGAACACGTAACCATGTCATAATTCTTCCAGTTGATGATATTTCAAATGCTTGTGCAGAAGCTGTAGCAAATAATATTAAGGGCACTATAGCTTTACCTCATTCTTATGGGCGGTTACAGTTTGGTGCTGACTTAGAATTACACTTTAGAACAATGATCGGAACTGGAAAAAATCCTAACGTTGCTGCAGTAATAGTAGTTGGTATTGAACCTAAATGGACAAAACGAATTGTAGATGCAATCGCAAAAACAGGTAAACCAGTTGAAGGTTTTAGTATAGAAGGAGTAGGTGATATAGATACAATTGCAAAAGTATCAAAAAAAGCTCAAGAATTTTCAATGTGGGCATCTGAAAAACAAAGAGAAGAGTGTCCTCTTAGTGACTTATGGATTTCAGTTAAATGTGGTGAATCTGATACAACATCTGGACTAGCATCAAACCCAACAGTTGGAAATCTTATGGATAAATTGGAGCCACTAGGAGTTCATCTATGTTTTGGCGAAACATCAGAATTAACAGGAGCTGAAACTGTTTGTGAAAAAAGAGGTAAAACTCCTGAGGCACAAGCAAAATTTAAAAAAACATGGAACGATTATAATGATTTTATTTTGAAAGAAGCAACAGATGATCTGTCTGAAAGTCAACCTACAGCTGGAAATATAGCTGGTGGATTGACTACTATTGAGGAAAAGGCTTTTGGTAACTTTCAAAAAATTGGTGGATGTCAATTTATTGATGTTTTAGAGCCTGCAGAAGAGCCAACAAAAGGAGCTGGTTTATACTTTATGGACACATCATCAGCAGCAGCAGAATGTGTTACTTTACAAGCTGCTGGTGGCTTTAATATTCATCTGTTTCCAACAGGACAAGGTAATATTATTGGTAATCCAATAGAACCAGTGATTAAATTGACAGCAAATCCACTAACTGCAAAAACTATGAGTGAGCATATTGATGTTGATGTATCAAAAATTCTTTCCAGAGAGATGAATTTAAGTCAAGCTGGTGATGAGTTGATAAAATCAACTATTAGAGTTGCAAATGGAAGATTAACCTGTGCAGAGGCATTGGGTCATAAAGAGTTTGTAATGACTAAACTGTATAGAAGCGCCTAGTTACTTTTTCAATTTAGCTAACCTTGAGTCGTTCCAATTTGAATAAACCCTTCTTATCATGGCAGCGCCAACTCCAAGAACTACTGCAAGCAACACTGAAGTAAGGCCATAAAATATTGGCATATCCTCTGAAAAATTTAAAATAAATTGACTTAAAGCTCCTAAGTTTTTGGTTATATTTACAGCAGCATTAATTGAATTTTCATCTTTGATAAAAGTATCGTATGCGATAGCGATACCAACTAGTAGTAAAAGAATTGCTAAAATAGTTTTAAATTCTGAACTATCAATTTTTTCTCCAATTTTTTGACCAAATTGTACTCCAATTATGGATCCTAAGATTAAAACAAAAACTAAAATTAAATCTATTGTCCCATAATTTAATGCATGAAGAATAGTTACAATTGCACTTACAAATATAGTTACAAAAAGAGAAGTTCCGGGAATTAGTCTTGTTGGCATTCCAATAATGTAAATCATTGCAGGAACTAATATAAAAGCACCACCTATACCCATAATTGCTGCTATGAAACCAACAATTAAACCAATTATAATTGGGGTGAATGCACTTTCATATAGTTTAGATTTTTTAAAACGCATCCTCAAAGGTAATCCATGTATCCAATAGTGTTTATGTAATTTTTTTCTTTCAGTAATTTTTTTTCTAGCTTTATCAATTTCTGAAACACCTTGAATTAGCATAAAGGTTCCTAAAATTGCTAGGATGTACATATATGCAAGAGAAATAACTACATTTATTTTTCCAATATCTTTAAAATATGAAAAAGTAATAATTCCAAGAACTGTTCCTACTATCCCACCAATTACAATCATGAACCCCATTTTATAGTCAAGCGTTCCTTTAAGATAATGTGTTGTTGAACCTGAAACAGAAGTTCCAAGAATGTTGCTTGCTTCATTTGGAACGGCATAAATTGGTGGCACACCCATAAAAATTAAAAATGGTGTCATTAAAAACCCTCCACCTACTCCAAATAAACCTGATAAAATTCCTACAGCTAAACTTAAACCAAAAATGTATAAGATGTTGATTTCAACTTGTGCAATTGGAAGAAAATACTCCATAAGCAGTAACTATTCTTCTAATAGTTGAAAGTCAATAAATATGAATGTTTTATATAAAATTTTGAGCAGTGCTTAAGATTATAATGCCCCAAGCAAAGAAAATAAAAAGATATAAAAATGATTTAATTATTTTGCTTAATTGATTTTCAAATAATGAAGGTAATTTTTTTAAATTTTGATTTATTATTTGAAACATACTCGCGAGATACCACAAGTTGTATTAAAAGCAAATAATTTTTTACTTATTTAAAAGATTGTTGCCCCAAAAACTTTAACCTCATCCCCTTCGTCTCCAAGGACAAGTCGACCTAAAAAATCTCCTGGTATTTCAGTGCTAGTTTGTCTGTACAGAATGGTGATATAAAGTCCACGTCTCAGGCAGCCTATTGCCTCACAGCCTTCTGATAAACTTGATATAAGTTTATTGCTTGCCCATTGCTTACCTAACTCAACCTCATTTGCTCCATACATCATCTGTGATGACAAATCTCTCGTAAATCCACCATAATCTTTAATATTTGAAGACTTAACTAAGTTTGCCCAAATAGGTTCGGCTATTTTAATAATTTCCTCATCGGATTTATCTAATAAAGCCATTTTATGATCTATTGAGTTCTAAGAAGCTTCTTTTTTCTCTTTTTCATCAACTATATGATAAACAGGTGCCTTTTCCATAGTAAACTTGCCTGTCTTTGGGTCTCTTCTAGATAAAGTTAGGCAATGCCAATTTTCATCATCTAGTTTCATATAATCACCTCTGTAATAATATCCTGGCCAACGAGTTTCTTGTCTAAACAAGGTATGTTCTGTAACACATTGAGATGTAATAGTTCTATGTTTAAGCTCCCAGGCTCTCATCAGTTGGTGATAGTCTTCGGCTCCTACATTTTCTAGATCTTCCTCAAGCCATGCAAGTAGTTCTAAACCTTTTTTAAGAGTGTTTTCGTTTGTCATATAATTATAGCTAATACCACCTACATACTCATCCATAATTTTTTGCAATCTCTGTAAGCCTTGGATTGGTGAAATATAACTCGGAGATACAGTTCCTCCAGTTATTTCGTTTCTTCCAACAGTATAATTTTCAAGTGGTTTATAGATAGTTTCTTTAAAATCATCACATTGCCTATCGCTTACCTTAATATCATTAGCTTTTTGATCTTCTATATATTTCACAGCAGCTTTTGCAGCTAATCTTCCCTCTGTAAATGACCCAGATGAAAATTTGTGAGCACTTCCACCCACTGTATCACCGGCTCCGAATAAACCTTGAATTGTCGTCATTCTGTTATATCCCCAGAAATATTCAGGCGGAGATAAATCTTCTGGTCCGCTAACCCATGCACCTGAGCATGTAGCGTGAGAACCCATAACATATGGTTCAGATGTTGTTAATTCTGGGTTTGTATATTTTGGATCAATATTTTGAGAAGCCCATACCACTGCTTGTCCAACTGTCATTCCTAAGAAGTTTTCCCATCCAACTGTTTCTAAGTGTGGATCTTGGAATGCTTCTTTCGTAACCATATGAATTGGCCCACCACCGGCCATAGTTTCTTGAATGAACGCATGGTTACGTAAACACGTAGGGGTAGGATGATGATCAATATACTCTCCAACTAATTCTTTTGTTTTTTCGTACCATTTTTTCTCATAATTTTCACCATTTGCATTTTGAGTATACGTTTTTAAATGTAAAAAATATGCTCCAACTGGACCATAGCCATCCTTAAATCTACAAAGTACAATTCTATTCTCCATTTGAGTCATTTTAGCTCCAGCAGCAATAGGTAACGCATATGCTGATCCATTACTCCATGGCGCATACCAAGTTCTTCCCATTCCCTCACCAACGGCTCTAGGTTTGAAAATATGTGAAGCTCCACCAGCAGCTACAATAACTGTTTTTGATTTAAATACGTGGTAGTCACCAGTTCTCATATTAAATCCAACTGCACCACCAACTCTATTTTCGTTGTTCTCATCCATTAAAAGATGAGTGATCATTATTCTATTGTAAATTTTATCTGCAGATTTTTTTGCTGCTTCTGCAACAATTGGTTTATAACTTTCACCGTGTATCATTATTTGCCATTTACCTTCTCTTTGATATCGGCCTGTCTCTTTATTTTTCATCATAGGCAGACCCCATTCATCAAACATGTGCACAGTTGAGTCTACATGACGCGCCATATCATATCCAAGATCCTCTCTGACCAATCCCATTAAATCATTTCTTGCATATCTTACGTGGTCCTCTGGTTGGTTTTCACCCCATTGCATTCCCATATAACAATTAATTGCATATAGTCCTTGAGCAACTGCGCCACTTCTATCAATATTAGCCTTTTCAACACAAACTATTTTTAAATCTCTTCCCCAATGTCTAGCTTCAAAAGTTGCTCCAGTTCCAGCCATCCCTCCACCAACAACTAAAATATCACAATTTTCTACAATCGTTTTTCTAGCCATTAATAATAAACTCCTTTTTTAAAGGCACTCTTATCTACTTTTGGTAACTCTTTATTTGTATTTAATCCCTCAGGCTCTGAGTAAAGAATTTGAGAATTGATTTCTCCTTGATTTGGTTTGTCACCTTCAGCTAACTTTGGAATAAACTTACCCCAAGGTTTAGTTGTTATTGGTGATACAAAATTCTTTTCTGTTCCATTTCTAAATTTTATTCTCCAAGAAATAGTTCCTTTTTCCTCTTCTCTTCTAACTCTTACACTATGTCCCATTGGCGCAAAATCTGCGTAACCTCTAACATCGATTGCATGGTTAGGGCATGCTTTAACGCATGAATAACATTCCCAACAAAAGTTTGGTTCAATATTTTTTGCTCTTCTTATCGTTTCATCGATATGCATTATATCTGACGGACAAATATCTACGCAATGACCACAGCCATCGCATCTAGTCATGTATACAAAAGTTGACATAATTTATATTTTCTCCTTTAAGTTCTGTATCATATTAATAATGTTTTGGCTCTTCTCTTTTTATACCTAAGCCAAATTGCTCAGGTGCATCAGCTTCAGGTGGAAGATTATCTCTTGATCCATCAGCTTCAGCTAAATTTTTCTGCAATGCGGCACCAGGTTTATAAAACATATGGGCAAATTTAGACCAATATACTCCTCCAAATAAAACTAAATTAGCAACTATAAATAATCCTAAAAATACAAAATCATCCCATCTGCCTTGTAAGCTTAAAGATTGAAGATATGACCAAATTAATCCAAACAATGAGGAAGCAATCAATGCAAGTACAAATAAGTCCGCTTGGATAATTCTATACCATGGTTGAGCTTCGGAGTAGACATCAACTCTTAAAAAAAACCAAAACCAACCTCCTCCTAATACTGTCAATGCTGCACCTAAGTGCCAAATGACTGGCCAAAAAGCAGGTGTTACTGAATCTGGAGATGTATAAAAAAATATCATCACAACTGATCCAACCCAGAACAGAATTGTTCCATACATTCCCAATACATGTGCCAATCTTCTTTTGCCTGCTCCTAACTCAGAAGTAGTTGCTATATCGCTTGCAATAGTTTTTGAAATTACTGATATTCTTTCAGAGGTAGTTAATTCTTTTTTAGCTGACAATTTTGCTTTTTTTGCATTTTGGAAAAAATATTTAACATTTTTTTTATGGATAATATCCATAACAGTCCCCACTAGTATTAAAATACCCATAAGTATAACAAACGATTGCATTAAAATAGCCGGTACGCTTTGGGATAAAATAAAAAAAGGGTTTGTTGAAATCATAATGATGTTCCTTCCGCAATTGGATTCTTAGTATACTTATTAAAATAGATCAACTACGATAAAGTGACATTTTAGCACTGGTATATTGTTAAAAATTTATTTTTTACGCTGATAATGCTGTTTTGAAGGTATAACTCCCCTCACACCTCCTTGTGGGTTATCCACATCATTTTTTCTTCTGGGAATTAAATGTATATGGCAATGCATTATTGATTGCCCTGCTTCTATACCTGAATTTGTCCCAATATTAAAACCAGCTACAGTTGGATCAAGTAGTTGAATTTTGTCTCTCATTTTTTTAATAAGCTTATTACAAGATATAATCTCATCATCTGACATATAAAAATGGTTTTCAATGTGTCTCTTGGGTACAATTAGCGCATGATATTTTGAAACTGGGTATGGATCAAAAGTAGAAAATACTAAATTATTTTCATATACATAATCTTTTGGTGTGACATTGCAGAATATACATGGGTTGTTTGGATCTCTCATTAATTATATTGGTATATACTTTTCCTGTATTCATTTTGAAAAGTTTTATAAATTTTATTAAACGTGTCTTTACTTTTTCTTTTCCACTTATAACCATCAATGAAATTTACTGATACAACACCCTTTCCTGATCCAACTAATATAATTTCCTCAAACTGCTTGATATCCTTTAGGTAAATATCCTTTTTAATAATACGAAATTTTTTTTCATAAAACTTTATATTTGTTCCTTTATAATAATTCGATTTTGGTGAATAAATCTTTTTTTTATAAACAAACAAAAGATTTGAGGTTCCAGTTTCAAGAATTTTATTATTTACACATAAAGCGATATCCTGTTTTGATGTATTCATTTTTGACAAAAATTCTAATATTTTTTTATATTTCAGGTTTTTATACTCAGGTTTAACTCTCTCATAATTAACTAATTTCAAACTAAATTTACTTTTTGGTATTACTCTTTCCCTAATAGATACAGATATAATTTTTTTATTTAAAGCAATTCTGAGTAAATGATTGTAAGAAATTTTTCTATTAACATTTTTTTTTATTAAATTTAAAATAATATTTTTAATATTATCCTCGCTAATTTTATAAGCTTTTAAAGATTTTATTAAATTTTGAATATGTGATTTAAAAAAAAGAATTTTTGGTGGCTTGCTGAATATCCACATTGTAGTAAAGACACCATTTTTGTTCCAAAGATCATTAAATTTAATCTCTTTAAGAGTGTTACGCTGATAGGATTTTTTTAATAAGTAGTTTACCATTTTTTGTTAAAAAAGATTCTGGGTGAAATTGAAATCCATATACATCATCTTTAATGTTTTCAAAACCCATTGCAATACCAGTGTTTGAGCATCTGATTGTTATTTCAAAATTTTTAGCTGAAAATGGCTCTTTTAGTTTTAACGAGTGATATCTGCCAACTTTAAATTTTGAATTTTTTTGAAATATTGATTTGTTATTTGTTACTTTTACTTCAGACTGGTATCCGTGGAAGATATTTTTTTGTTGAATAATTTTTGCTTTTTCAGAAAATAAAATTTGTTGATATCCTAGACATATTCCTATTATTTTTTTTTTTCCCTTAAATTTTTTATAAAGCTTTGATGTGCTTGGATAATCTTTGGGAGATCCTGGACCTGGTGATAAAACTATTGTGTCTGATTTTTCAAGTAAGTTATTGTTTAATTCAAAATAATTTGTGCAAATAACTTTGTCAAATTGTGAAAATTGATGAACAACGTTCCAAGTAAAAGAGTCTTGATGATCAATTATATATATCATTTAAATAATTCTAATAATGATTTTGCTTTTATAAAATTCTCATTAAATTCTTTTTTTGCTGCACTGTCTAAAACTACACCTGATGCAGCAGAAATCTCTGATTGTTTTTTGAAGTTTAGAATAGATCTTATTATTATATTAAACCTCATATCCTCATTGAATTTAATAAAACCAAAACTTCCAGTAAAAATATTTCTACCCTCTTTTTCCTGAGAATTTAGTAATTGTAATGTCTTAATTTTTGGACATCCAATAACAGATCCACCGGGCATCATTGCAGTTATTATTTCTTTTACAGAAATATTTTTTTTTATCTTGCCTGCAATACTTGTTACATAATGATAAAGATGCTTATATTCTTCAACATACTTTTCTTTTTTGATCTCTACGGTTCCGGGTTTACAAATTCTCGATAAATCATTTCTTTCAAGATCAACAATCATATTATGTTCTTTCGTTTCTTTATTATTGTTTCTAAAATATTTAAGCGCCTTTAATTTATTGTAAAATTTATTTTTTTTTAGAGTTCCAGCTATTGGTTTAGTGATGATGGTGTTTCCTTTTCTATCAATCAGTGTTTCTGGAGAACAGCTAACTATTGAATAATCTTTATCTCTAATCATAAATGATTCTGGAGATGAATTAATTTTCATAAGTTTCCAAAAGAAATTAACAGGATTTATCTCAGATTTATTTTTATATTTAGTGCATATTTTAATTTGATAAGTTTGTCCCTCACGTATTTTCTTTGAAAAAATATTAAATATTTTTTTATACTTTTTATAGCTAATATTTAACTTAAAGGGGCTCGAAATATTAGTTTTTTGGAACTGATAACTAAAATTATGATTTTTTTGTGTTGAATATATTTTAATTTTATTTCTAATTTTTATAATCGTTTCTGGTTTATAAAACACACCTTTATAAAATTTTATATTTTTTTGATTTTTAATTTTTATATTTAGTAAATTACAAAGTATTTCATAACCAAAAAAGCCAATGAAAATATCAGTTTCTTTTCTGTATTTTTTTGTTGAAAAAGATTTTAAGAAATTTTCTATATTTCTGTTGTTTATTATTATTTTTTTTGAAAAATCAGTAAATAAATCGTAACCACCTTCAACTTTATATATTATCAACGGCTTATTAGATTGATAAAGATTTTCTAAAAATGGACTAAATTTAAATTTATGCTGTTTGAACTCTTTCAATTGATTTCTCTTTAATTGGTAAGTGTATCAAACCTGCAAAGATTGATAATGCGATAGAAACGTACCATGCGTAATCAAAATTTCCATGCATTTCATAAAAAACTCCTCCTAAATATGCCCCAAGAAAAGATCCAATCTGGTGACTTACAAAAACTATTCCATAAAGAAGACCAATGTGCTTGGTTCCAAATATATGACCTACTATACCATTTGTTGGTGGCACAGTTGAAAGCCATAGAAGTCCAAAAGTAACTCCAAATACAACTGAGTTAAATATACTTGGTGGTAAATATAAAAAATATATTAGTGACACACCTCTTAACAAATATATTGCACTTAGTACTTTCTTTTTACTAAACTTAGTTGCAAGATAACCACTCCCTATAGTTCCTATCATATTAAAAACACCTACTAATGCTAAAATCATAGCTGCTGTCCAGTCTGGCATACCTCTATCCATCATGTATGTTGGTATATGAGTAGCAACTAAAGCTATATGCCAACCACAAACAAAAAATCCTAAGGTTAAAAATATAAAACTTTTATTATTAAATGCTTCTATTAAGGCTTCCTTAGCAGTTTGGTTATTATTATCTTTATTTCCAACTGGAGTTTTAGGTGTACTTATAAACAAAGCTGTTATTAGACCTATTCCTAAAAGAAAACAAAAATATAAAATCGTTATTTCCCATCCAATTTCAATTAATGAATATCTAACCAGCAAAGGTGATACAAAAAAACCAAATGATCCTGCACAAGTTACAATGCCAGTAGCAATTGTTCTATTAGATGATGGAAAATGCTTTGCAACCACTGAAACTGGAATGCTTATAGCAGTTCCACCTAATCCAATTCCAATTAGAAGTCCTATGGTCAAAGTAAAAAGATAACCTGTATTTAGCCCTGAATAAAACAGGAAAAGTCCTGCTAAGTAAAATAAAAATCCTATGAATATTGCGGTTGCACCTCCATACCTATCAGTAATGAAACCAAATATTGGACTAAAGACTCCCCACATCAATAATTGTAATCCAATAACAAAGCCAAAATGAGAAATTGAAATATTTAGATCAGCATTAAAATCAAAAAAAAATAATCCGAATGTCTGTCTTATACCAAGAGATACAATAACAACTAACGAAGCTGCTATTAGTGTAATTAGTGCTTTTTTTGTAGTAAAAAATTTTTCAGAAGTCATTTAATGAATTTAAGCGATTTTCGCAAATCTTCAATTAAATCTTTTGGATCCTCAAGACCTATGTGTAATCTAACAATTTTTTCGTCTTCTTTTATGTCTGAATGAATTCTATTTCCTCTCTCAGCTTTACTTTGATGAAGTGCTAAACTTTCAAAACCTCCCCAACTATATCCATAACCAAATAATTTGAGAGAGTTAACAAATTTGATTACAGATTTTCTATCCTTAGTTTTTATTTTTAGACCCATTAAACCAGATGCTCCTGAATAATATTTTTTCCATAACTTGTAATTTAGAGATCCTTTTTTATAAGGATATAGAAGTTTAACTTTTTTATTTTTTGATAAAAATTCTGCAACCTTTCTAGCATTTTCTTGATGTTTATCTAATCTAACATCTAATGTTCTCAATCCTCGAGTTATCAAATAAGCATCATCAGGACCTAATCTTAAACCAATAATTTTTTGTGCTTTCTCAACATGTTTAAAAACTTTTCTATTCACTGCTAAGCTTCCGCCCATTACATCCGAATGTCCTGAGTAATATTTGGTTGCTGAAACTATCGACATATCAAATCCTAGTTTCATCGGTTTAAAAAAATATGGTGTTGCCCAAGTATTGTCAATTGCAGTAAATACTTTCCTTTTTTTAGCAATAGATATTATTTTTGATAGATCTTGAAATTCGAATGAATTGCTACCAGGGTTTTCTACGAAAATTAATTTTGTTTTTTTGTTAATTATTTTATTGAGAGATTTTAAATCATGAGGATTGTAAAAATTTGTTTTAATATTAAATTCTTTTAAAAAGTCTTGGGTTAAAACTCTTGTTGGATTATACACAGGATCTGCAACAACAATTTCATCTCCGGGCCTTACAACACTAAAAATAGCTAAAAAAACTGATCCAAAACCTGTGGGTGTCAAAAACACATGATAAGACTCCTCTAGTTTATTGAGTATTTTTTGCAGGATATGTGTAGTTGATGTTCCTTGTCTTCCATAATCAAAATGACCCCCTCTAGGATCTTTTTTATATTTAGACTGAGTTCGTCTTATGTCATTCATTGATTTAAAAATAATAGTAGAGGCACGTACAACTGGGGGATTGACTGAATGATTATGGAAATCTTTAGCTGTATGTTTTAAAAATGTCTTAAACGATTTGCTCATAAAAAAATTGCTAAGTTGATTGGACAATGCTATATCCACCAAATAAGTCAATAAAATAGTAAAACTAAGGAGATTATGGGATATCCAAAAAAACACAGAGGTCGAAGAAAAATGGGCTCTAAAAAGAGAAGAGCTAGAAAAAAAAACAAGAAAAAGTAATTACAATAAGAAATAATGTCGAACAGGCTAAGATCAATATCCCTGGCTTGTTTTTTCCTGCCAGTTTTTACAGTCATAATCTCATACCTGATATCAATAAAGCTAAATTTAGTAGCTACATGTATTCCAAATTTTGAGGGGTGTACCTCGATCTCTAGGGTTGGGCGATATGAACCTGTAAAGTTCTTTTTTAAACCAATGATGTATTTATACTCACTATCTATTTTTTTTTTTTGGAATATTTTTTTGCAAGAAATTAGTAATATTAGAATTAAATCTAAATACTTAATTATTTTAACCTATGTAACAGTTATTTTTTTATTTTTATACATAACTTTTTTAGGTGAAAGTGAAGTTTATTCTTTCTTTAAAAGAATTGGTATTTATTTTTACATTTTATCAATTGTATTACTTCAGTTTTCCTCAAATAGAATATTAATTAGTAATAAAAAGAAACTTTCAAAAAATTTTAATTATAAAATAGTCAACTTCAATTACTACTTATCTAGTTTTCTGGTTATTTCTGGTTTAATTTTACTTCCAATATTAATTATAGAAATCGAGGCTTTTCCACAAATAAAAAATATAATTTCCTGGAACTATTTTTTATTAATACAATTATTTTTTTTAATATTTTTTTTTTCTTTGAAAAAATTAACTTATCCAACCTCCGCCTAAACATCTCTCACCATATTCATCACTTTTATAAAAAACACATGCTTGCCCTGGGGAAATACCATATTCAGGGTTGTCTAATATTACACTGACACTTTTGTCATTTGTTAAATTAACTTTTGCATCTAAAAGTTTGCCTGTTGATCTAACTTTAACTTTTATTTTATCAGAAAAAATACTCTCATTTTCTAACAAATTGAGATTGTGTAAATTAATTATATTTTTTGCTAAATATTTTTTTTCACCAACTATTATTTCGTTTCTATCTGGATCAATATTTATTACATACAATGGTTCTTTATTTGCAATCTTAATCCCTTTTCTTTGACCAATTGTAAAATTTATTATTCCATCGTGAACACCTAAAACTTTACCATCTATATCTTTGATATTTCCTTTCTTAAAAGAGTCAGGTTTAAATTTCTCAATAACGGAAGCATAATCTCCATTAGGAACGAAGCATATGTCTTGGCTATCAGGTTTATCAGCAACATTTAAATTTAAATTTTTTGCAATTTCTCTTGTTTTATCTTTTAACATTCCTCCCAAAGGAAATCTTAAAAAATTTAATTGTTCTCTTGTAGTATTAAATAAAAAATAACTTTGGTCTCTGTTAGCATCTAAAGCCCTATACATATTTGTTTGATTATTTTTCGTTAAACTTTTTACATAATGTCCGGTAATAAGTGCGTCTGCATTTAAATCTTTTGAAAAATCAAATAAATCTTTAAATTTTACAGTTTGGTTACATTGAACACATGGAATAGGTGTTTCACCTCTTAAATAACTTTCAACAAAGTTATCTATTACTCCTTGTTTAAACTTATCTTGATAGTAAAGTATTTTGTGTTCTATACCTAATTTATGTGCAACTCTTTTTGCATCCATTATATCTTGTCCAGAACAGCATTGCTTGGACGCTGCTACTTCTTTACCGTCATCATATAATTTTAGAGTAATACCAATAACATTATAGCCTTCTTTTTTCATAATACCTGCTACAGTTGATGAGTCGACACCACCAGACATAGCTACAACAACAGTTGTATCAGTTGGTTTTTTTAATAACCCTATTGAGTTAGTTTTTGAATTCATTTGATGGTATTTATACTTATTTCTATTATAAGTTAAATTAAATGATTTTAGATTTTGAACCAGGTGACAAAGTTATTAACCCTGCTAATAAAAATTGGGGCATTGGTCAGGTTCAGTCGATAATTAAAGACAAAATAACTGTAAACTTTGAAAATGTTGGCAAAAAAGTAATAAATGCAAATAATATTGAGCTCGAGAGAATTGAAAATAATGGATGAAACTAAATTAAAAAATATTATTGAAAATTTAATTGATACCTTCTTAATTGCAGGAGATCTTTCTATAAAACTAAGAAATCAAGGTTTAAAAAAAGAGCTTAAATCTGATAATACCCCAGTTAGTAATGGTGATATTGAAGTAAATAAGATTCTTACAAAAAAAATATTAGAATTAACACCTGAAATTCCTATTGTCTCTGAAGAGACTTCGCACAACAAATCTAAAAATGATCTAAAAGACTTTTGGCTCATCGATCCTATTGATGGGACTTATGATTATATTAACGACAAAGAGGAATTTACTTTAAATGCTGGGTTGATATTAAATAGGAAAGCTGTTGCAGGTTTAATTAATGTGCCAGCAAAAAAAAGGATGTTTTATTCTTATGGAAAAGATAAATCATTTGAATTATCTAATAATAAAAAGACCAAATTAGATTGTAAAAAATTAACACCATTAAATTCGGTAAAGGTTGTTTCATACTCAAATACTTTAAAACCTGAAATTGAGATGATTCATAAAAAAATTGGTGTGACAGAATATGTAAAAATGAAGAGCTCGCTTAAATTCTGCGTGATTGCAACAGGAGAATTTGATGGTTATGTTGCTGAACCTAGAGCGTGTGAATGGGATATTGCTGCAGGACATGCCATATTAGAAAACGCAGGTGGTATAATTAGGGATTTTGATGGTAATGAAATTATTTATGGAAAAAAAGATTTTAAAAATCCTAGTTTAATTATCAAAAGAAGCGATAAATTAAAATGAGCGAGCAATTAAGAATAATTTTAATAATCATTGTATCAGTTTCAATATTTGGCTTAGTGGTTTTTGTCATGGTAAAAAATTATATTAAAAATAAAATTCAGTATTATTTAGAGGACAAAAACAAAAAATCTAAAGAAGATTTATAATTTTTAAATACTCATCTTTATCTAGATCCATTACTCTTCTTGAAACTTCAAAGTCAAAACCTGACCTTGCTAATACTCCTATGTCTTTTTTATAAAATAAAGGTCTATTGTCCTCCTGTCTTGATGGTCCAATTCTTTTTTTTTTACAAATTTTTATAGCTGAAAAAAAATCCTGGTCCTCATTTTTATCTTTGATTTGATTGATTGTATTTTTTATATATTTTTCACCCACACCTTTGTTGATTAAATAATTTCTTATCTTATTTATTGAGGATCCTCTTTGTATTAAACTTTTTGCTTTAGACTCTGAATAAAATTTGTCATTAATGAATTTTGATTTTTCAAGATCCTCAAGAACAATATCGATTAAATTTGATACATCATTTTTTTTTATGTTTGGAGTTCTTGAAGTAAGATATTTTTTTAACAAATACGTTCTCAATTGTTGTTTTGACGGAGCGAATTTTTCAACATAATTAAGTGCAAAATTAGTCATCTCCTCAACAGTAACTTCTAATGACTTTTTTTTATTTTTTATAGGAATCATTTGCTTATTTAATATAATATAAAATATTATGATTGAACAAATTGTAGCTTTTTTTACCATAGAGATGATATATTTATGGTTAAATATAGGTGTAATACCTTTTTGGATGATTTTAATTGTTTTTCCACAATCTAAAATTTGTGGTTTGCTAGTAACATCTGTTGTTCCTTTTTTAATATTATCATCTGTATATTGCTATTTGGGTTACTACTTTTTTATTTCTGGATACGATTTTGATTATAACTTTACCTTATATCTTGGCTTATACGATTTAAGAAACCTCTTTGAGGCAGAAGCTTTTTTAATAATGTTTTGGACACACTTTCTAGCTGTAAATTTATTTTGTGGTGCTTGGATTATGAAAGACAGTCAAAAATTATTCATATCAAAATATTTGATTTTTATTCCATTAATTATAACTTACTTTATTGGTCCAATTGGTTTGGTAATTTATTGGATTATTAGAATGTTTTACGCTAAGAGAATAAATTTATTAGATTAACTTCAGGATTATTTTACAATTTTAAATCCAGAATTTTGCATTGCTGCGAAGCCACCTTCTATATGAGAGACATTAGTAAACCCCATTTCCTCTAAAGATTTAGCTGCTAATGCTGATCTCAATCCTCCAGCACAAAATAAAACCATTTCTTTCTCTATTTCAATTTTACCATCTTTGAAATATTTACTCTGAGGATCCATCCAAAATTCTAACATTCCTCTTGGTACATGAGATGAATTTTCTACTCTTCCTAATCTTTCCAATTCTCTTATGTCTCTGATATCAATTAAGTTACAAATTTTACTATTAATCTTTTCTAGCGCTTCTTCTGGAGATATAGTTTTAATTTCAGCTAATGCCTCTGATACAAGATCCATAGATGATTTAATTTTCATACTATTTATTTCTTTTTTAATACCCCAATTGTACTATTTGTTTCTAGAAACATTACCACTGAATTGTATTTAGATAAATACTTAATGTCTCTTACTCTAGATTTTATTGGTATTAATTTTTCATTAATTATTTTGTTTTCTGAATTGTTATATTCGAAAAAATACAAACTTAGCATTCCCTCTTTAATCTTTTTCGCTGTACCCATTGTACCTACTATAAACTGTAAATTATTGGTATTTGTAAATTGCTTTGGCAATCCAATAATTTGACTTATGCCAACTGATGGAACAAAATATTTTATAGGTTCAATAAAACCTTTTTTTTTATGAGATTTTTCTAGTGGAGACTGCTCCAACCTGCTATCATTTTTTTCTTCATAATAATGTTTTCCATAAGACGAAATTGGCCAACCATAATTTGGAATATCCTTTACATTTACAAAATCGACAACATTTATCTCATCGCCTCCATCTGGACCGTGCTCTGTAGAAAATAATTTATTGATTTGATTACTAAAAAATAATCCTTGAGGATTTCTATGTCCCTTTGAAATAATTTCATATTTTTTTGAATTTTTATTAATTAATATAATCTTTCCAAAATATGAATCTTGGCTTTGTGCTAAGACTCTCTTTCTATATTCGCCTACAGTGAGCAAAATTTGATTATTAAAAGCTATCATCCTTCCCCCAGCCTGGTGAGGAACTAACTTATCGTGCTTATTTTTTTTAAAAAAATTATCGTTTTTTTTAATACATTCATCATCAGAGAAAAATTCTGAAAAATTTATTTTTACAAAATTAATTTTACCGACTAAAATACTAGTATTATAGCACTCTTTACTTAACTCTTTGATATATGAAATATATATTTCGTTTTTATCAATTAATATATCTTTAATACCAAAAGGAGAAGATTTGTAAAATTCTGGATAGTCTATCACATCTTTAATATTAGATTTAATCGAAATCATATTAATTTTATCTGAAAATAAATTACTGGCATTAGTAAATGCTATTTGTCCTGTTGCTGTTACTAAAAATAAATCATCCTCATATATATCAATATATGCTGAGCTAGATGCAGATGGATGTTTTGAAAAAACGATATCATCTGAACTAAATTCTGATAGCACATATTTGTTTGAATTAAATTCAATATCTAAATTTGATTTCGGTATAAACTTTATACCTTCTGAAAACACAATATCTTCTAAACTAATATTATTCGATAAAAGTTTTTCATGTACATTTTTAATTTGTGATTTCTTTTTATTTAAATTTTTTTCTAAAAATTCTATTTGATTTGACTTGGTATCTAAATTTTTTTTTGTATTAATTACAACAAAAATTAACGTAATTAAAATAAAAATAGTAAGTATTAACCATAAAATTTTTTTTACATTTAATATCATGTTTAAAAAAATAATTGTTTAAAACTCATTATCAATAAAAAACTGGACAAATGCTTAAATGTCTCAATAATGAACCTCAAAACAAAGAATTATATTCATGAAAAATAAAAATATTTGTATTGTTTATTCACATTCAAAGTTGGGAGACTTAATTTGGCAACTACCTTACATAAAAGCTATCAGTTCATATCATAAAAAAAAAATTATTTTGATAGTTAGAGAAAGCACTCAAGGTAAAGAAATTTTAAAAGATTTAGGTTACATCGATAAAGTTGAATATAATTCTTTCAGAAAAAACATCTACTATTGGATAGATGCTTTTAAACTTTATAAACACCTAAAAAAAGCTGATTTTTCTCATTTATATGCTTTGGATAAAATTAGTAGACCGGCTATTGCTGCAAGATTTGCAGGTATAAAAAATATTATTGGACCAGGGCTGGGCAATCAAAAAAAGTGGTTAACCTGTAATACTTTTTTGAGTAAAAAGGATTGGAGATTAAGCTACTCTGAGCAATCACAAAAGTTTCTATTTTATAATAATATTCCGGTTAATAATACTATTCCTGAATTAAAAATAAATTTTGAAAGAGATGATATTGATATTAAAGTTAAAAAAATTAATAAAAGAATAATTTCATTTGGAATTGATTCAGGTGAAGATTTTAAAATGTGGTATGAAGAATTATTTGTTGAATTGGCAAATATTTTATCTGCCAAGAACATATTTGATGAAATTTATTTAATATGCAATAAAAAAAATCACAAAATGGCATCAAAAATAATAAATTTATCTAAAAATAAATATTTTTTTGACTGTTCTAATTACAATTTAGTTAACATCATGGCTATTTTAAAAAAATCACTATTTTTTGTTGGCAATAACTCTGGACCGTTGAATATGTCTGCAGCACTTGGTGTCAAAAGTTTTGGATTAATTTGTAATGATCCGGTTAGTGAGCTTAAATATAGCAATATAATAGCAATTACTCCTGATAATTATGAGGATAATGTTTGGAATAGAGATAGAAATGGTATGAAAAAATTAACTGTGGATAAAGTTTCTAATTTTATATTAGAAAAAATTAAGTAAAATTATAAATTATTATGAAAGCGCCAAACTTTAAATTAATGTCTACATCAGGCAAAACTGTTCAATTAAATAAAGTAAAATCGAAATATATCATTATCTATTTTTATCCAAAGGACAACACAAGTGGATGTACAATTGAAACAAATGATTTTAATAAACTTCTAAGTAAATTTGAAAAACTAGGTTGCACAATTTATGGAATTTCAAAAGATAGTTTAGAAAGTCATCAGAAATGGAGCAAACAACTTAAATTAAAATTTGAGTTGTTAGCTGATGAAGATAAGACTTCTCTTAAAAGCTACAAAGTATGGGCGAAAAAGAAATTTATGGGCAAAGAATTTATGGGTACTGTTAGAAGTACTTTTGTGATTGAAAAAAATAAAATTATTAAAAAGTGGACAAATGTGAGAGCTGCAGGTCATGCAGCAGAGGTTTTAGATTTTATAAAAAGTTGCTAGTTTAAAGGGGCATTTCTAGCCTCTTCAAAATTTAGTTAATCTTTTATCGAATAAGCCACTACACCAACTTCTGCTTTATAAGTTCCAAGTTTTTCAGCTTGTTACTAATTCTCAAGCTTATTGTCTGTTTAAAAACTATAAACACAATACAAGAAAATTTAAAATGGAAAAAGGCCCCTAAAAGGGGCCTTTTCTAACTATAGAGAGAGAGATAGTTATTCTTTAGTCTCTTATTGCGTATGCAATTACGCCAGACTCTGAAACGTCAGTTCCAAGTCTTTCTGCTTCTTTACTCAATCTTATACCCATTGTACCTTTCATAATTCCCCAAACTATTAGTGAAACTATAAATACAAATGCATTTATTGATATTACTCCAAGAAGTTGCGCACCGAATGATGCATCGCCATTTGTAAGTGGAACAGCTAGTGTACCCCATACTCCAGCGAATAGGTGAGCTGGAATTGCTCCAACTACATCATCGATTTTAAGTGAGAATAATAATTTAGTTCCGAAGACAACTATTAGTCCACCAATTGCACCTATAAGAATTGCTGCTAGCGGTGAAGGCATTAATGGTTCAGCTGTAATTGCTACTAGACCACCAATTGCTCCGTTAAGCATTTGTATAACGTCAGTTTTACCTGCCATTAATCTAGTAACTGCTCCAGCTGCTAATACACCACCACAGGCTGCTAAATTTGTATTAATGAAAATATTTGATACAGCAACTGCATCATCAAATGTTCCCATCGCTAATTGTGATCCGCCATTAAATCCGAACCAACCTAGCCATAAAATAAATACACCAACTGTTACCAATGGTACAGATGACGCCGCAAATGGCTTCATAGGTTTAGCTGCTCCAGATTTATCAAATCTACCAGTTCTAGCTCCTAAAAGAATTGCTCCAGCTAATGCTGCTGCACCTCCAGTTGAGTGAACAAGTGTTGAGCCAGCAAAATCTGAGAAACCAGCAGCTGCTAACCAGCCACCTCCCCACTGCCAACCCATAACGATTGGATAAATAATACCTGAAAGAATAGCTGCAAATAAAAAGAACGGCCATAATTTAATTCTTTCAGCTAATGTTCCAGATACAATTGAAACTGTTGTTGCGCAGAATACCATTTGGAAGTACCAATCAGATCCATCTGCATATCCAGTATCTACTGAACTTGCATCAGACCATGGAGTAAAGCTTCCAATGTATCCACCTTCTGGAATTCCGTATGCTAAATTATATCCAACCATCCAGAACATAATTCCAGCTATTGAAAATAATCCAATATTTTTGGCACATATTACTGATACACTTTTTGATGTTACCATTCCTGATTCAAGCATGGCGAATCCAGCTGCCATAAACATTACTAGAAAACCACAGACCAAGAAAAGAAATGTATTGAATATGAAACCTACTTCAGCTGAAACTGTAGTTTCAGCATAACCAGCACTAGTCATATTTAGTAAAAAAAATAAACTTACTAATGGACCAACCAGTTTTTTTAAAAGTTTAACCATTTCACCTCCGTTTAATTAAAGGTGTTCTTATAAATTTAATAAAATTAAAAACTAATGATAGTTAGGAAAAATAGGTATGCAGTAAGCGCATGTGGTAACAGCCTTTTTCAAGTTTTTAAGCTTAAAAAAGGCTGTTAAAAAAAAGTTTATTTGTTGAAAACTTCTTTAAGTGCTTTTGCAGGTAAAAACTTCACCTTTTGAGAAGCAGCGATTTGGATTTGTTCTCCAGTTCTTGGATTACGACCAATTCGGGCTTTTCTTTTAGCCACTTTATATGTTCCAAAACCAGCAATTTTCACATTATCGTCGCCTTTTAAAGCATCCAAAATAGTGTTGGTAATTGTATCAAAAGTACGCTCAGCATCAGCTTTGCTTTGATTTAACGACCCAGCTAGTTTTGCTACAAGTTGTTTTTTGTTCATTTTAGCTCCGGTTTTAAAGGTTATATTTATATACTTAACAAAATCATTGATAATTCAAGCTTTTTTTTTGTGTCTAAAATAATTTTTGGCACAACATATAGTTATAAATAAGTGTTGATTTATCTAGCTTTTTTATCTATCAAAAATACCTTTAAAATAAGCCTAAATCTTTAAGGTCATTGAAAGTCGCAAAAAACATCAAAGTTAACAATAAAAACATTCCGATTCGAAAAAAACCTTCCTGTGTTTTTTGGCTTAACGGCTTTCCTAATACTTTTTCGAAAGCGTAAAACATTAAGTGACCACCATCTAAAAGTGGGATTGGAAATAGATTAATTAAACCTAAACTAATTGAAATATAAGCCATCATGCTAATAAATGGGAGTATTCCAAACTCTGCAACTTGACCTGAAATTTTAGCTATTCTAATAGGCCCTCCTAATTGAGAACTATCTCCAGAGCCAGTAATCATTGAGCCCATATATTTAAGAGATGAAGTAGTCACAAAATAAACTTCTTTGACAGACTCAATTAATGCCTTAGCCGGTCCTAATTTTTTATGGTTTATTTCATTGTTATAAGGACTAAGTTTTATTCCAATAATTCTTTTGTTAATTTTGTTTCCTAGGTTATCAACTCCAGCAACAATTTTTGGTTTTACTTTTAACAATAATTCTTGATCATATCTAGAAACTTTAAAATCAACAATTTCAGATGTTGACATTAAAATTAGTTTAGAAACGTCAAGGATACTCTCTACTTTGTTATTATCTATTTCAAGTATTACATCTTTTTTTTTCATTCCAGCAATTTCTGCAGGACTGTCTTTTTGAACTTCATCGATAATTGCTGGGGTAAAGTCTTTTCCTGCAAACATATATATGAATAAAAAAATAAATATTGCTAAAACAAAGTTTGCAATTGGACCACCTGCAACAATTAATGATCTTTGATACAACGGTTTTGTGACAAAAAGCTTTTCTTGATCTTCTTTATTGTATTTTTTTAAAAGTTCTTCTTGATCAGACTGGGAAAAAACATTTCGATCTCCAAAAAATTTAACATAACCACCCAAGGGTATCCAACAAATTTTCCATCTTGTTCCAGATTTATCATTCCAACCAAATAATTCTTTTCCAAAACCTATAGAAAAGTCAGTTACTCCAACACCATATTTTTTTGCAAAATAGTAATGTCCATACTCATGAATAAAAACAACTACAATGATCAATACAATAAATGGCAAAATAAAACTCATTACTTTTATAATATATTTTTATAAACAAGATGTAAATGATGGTTTATTTTAGTCTCCAAGATAAAATAGGTAAAAAAGTAGCAACAATAAATGAGCAAAAAAGCAAGGATTGAGAGACAAATAAAGGTAAAAAGTCTATAGGCAATATTATTCCGACCAGAATTGATTTTGAAAAGTCAGGACTTGGGAATAAAAGAATTCCTCCAATTAATCCAATAATAATAGCTACATATGCATTTTTTTCAGTAAATTTTTTGGAGTAAAAACTATAAAATACACTTAGTACAGCCGCACAACAAAATAAATCAGCCAGTAAAAATAAATATAAAATACTTATTCCTTTTGATGCAACGAAAAAAGAAATTAAAGAGATTAATATTATTATTTGCTTAGATAATTTTAAATAATCACCTTTGAATTTGATAACTTTGTTTCCATCAACAATTATTAAACTAGAAATAGCATTTACCAAAGTATCTATGCTGCTTACTGTTAATGAAATAGCTAAAATTATTATAATAATTGATAGAAAAAGAGCATTTTCTTTAAGTAGCAAAGAAAAAAATGCTAGATCAGGAATAAGATTTGAATTTTGAGAAGTTGCAATTAACCCTGTAAATCCCATCAAAAATACAATTGGTATAATGATTAAAAATGAAAAAATTAGACTACTTTTTAAAACTTTATTGTCTTTAGCTGCATAAACTCTTTGCCAATTACCTTGATGAAAAAGATTTGTTGCTGCAACAGCTATAAAAAAAGTTAGACCTGCAGTAAAATTTGGCAAATAGTTAAAGCTTAATAAATTAGGTTTATTTTGTTTGATAAATTCAAAGCCAAACTCATTAGAGTTTAAAGATATCAAATACGAAAATGATATTATTAAAAGTAAACCAAAAACTATAAACTGAATATTATCTGTAAATATTGAAGCTCGTAATCCACCATACAAAGTATATATAAGAGAACTAATTATCACAATAGATGCTGTTATCCATAGATCTGTACCAGATATATAATTGATTAATATAGAAACAGCTGTCACCTCTGCTATTAAAAAAATGGACATATAAAAAATGGATAAAAATAAAATCAGTTTAAATAATTGTGAACCAAATCTAAGCCTTATAACTTCAATTAAAGATTTGCTTCTTGGGTATTTCTCTCTAAATTTTTTACCTAAGTATATAAGGGTGAAAAGAGGAAATGCTGTTCCTAAAGAGTATCCGATAACTGCCCCTATACCTCCCCATGTAGCAGCAGATGCAGGACCAAATAATATCCATGCCCCCAAAGCAGATGCGACCAAACTTGCTGTTAAAGAAAAAGTACCAACAGATCTATTTGCAACCAAATAATTATTTAGTCCTTGAAACTTTTTAGAGTAAAGAAGACCAATTATTAAAAAAACAATACTAATTGCTAAAGTTAATATTATTGCTGAGGTTTGATTAATGATATTTATTTGTTCCATTATTCCCTTTCTGAATTACCGGACAGGTTCTTTGGGTTTTTCTCAGCCTATAATGGCACCCCATGTGTCAATATAAAGTATTTTTTTTATTTTTAGAATACATAATATTAAAGGATGTTTAAAAGAATTTTAATACTTATGATTTGTACGTTTGCAACTAGTGCAAATGCAATGGAAAAGAAAACAACATTTGACCAAGAATTGTTTAATAAAGCTCAAACAGAGGGAAAAGTTATAGTGATTAGTTCTTGGATAGAATATTGTTCATCGTGTGCAAAACAAATGAAAATATTACAAACAGCGAAAAAAGAAGGTGAATTGTCAGATATTAAATTTGATAATATTGAGTATTTTTCATTTGATGTAATGAATAGAGATATTGCTGATGCTTTTAATGTGCTTTATCAGACTACTCTATTAATTTTCAAGGATGGCAAAGAAGTCTATAGAAGCATCGGCGAAACTACAGAAGATTTAATTTATGAGGCTTTGAAAGCTTCAATTTAAAAAATAATCAAAATTATCAAATATTATTCGTTTCTGACAAGTGGATAAACTTTTGGACTTAAATATTTTAAGTTTGTCAATATTATAAGAGCAAGTGTTGTTAAACCTACACCAATTATAACATATAAAAATATCTCAAATTCAAATAACCAGTTGAGTTGAAATATATTTTCAATAATAAACTTTGATGCTATTACGGAAAAAACAGTAGAAAATAATATTATAGACAAAAAAGATATAATGAATTCAATAATTGAAGAAATTATAATTTCTTTCTTTGAAAATCCTAAAATTTTGAAAATAAGATTTTGAAATGTTTTAATTTTTCCTTGAACAATAATTGCACTTGAAATTACAACTAAGCCTATAATAACAGTGACTGCTGAAATTATACTTACTGCGATAAATACTTTATTAAGTACATCCGTCACTTTTGACAAATAATCTGAAATTTTTATTATTGATACACTTGGGAATTGATCTAAAAAATTTACTTCATTGAAATTATCAGCTTTTTTAAATTTTATTGTAGAAAGGTACTCATGTGGAATATTTTTTGCGAATTGTGGATTAAGTAACATTGCAAAGTTAATACTTAAATCTTGATAATTCACCAATCTTAAATTAACTACTTCACCTTCAATTTCTCTTCCATAAATTCTTAGTGTAAACTTGTCACCAATATTAACTCCAAAGTCTTTTGCGACTTTGCTATCTAATGAAATTTGTAATTTGTTAGGTTGTGAAGTGTCCCACCAACTACCCTCTAAAATTGGATTATCTTTTGGAATTGTGTCGACCCAAGAAACTCGTCTATCGTTCATAATTACCCAATAGCTGTCATTAGAATTTGATATATAGGTGTTTGGGTCTATTCCATTAATTTTAACAATTCCAGCTGACACAATAGGAACAATTTCTATTACAGCATCTTCATCTGTTTCATTAATGACTTTTTGAAATAAATCTTTCTGATTATTTTGAATACCTAAAAAGAAATAATCAGGAGCAATATCTGGAATTGATTTTGCTATTTCTCTTTTAAAATTAGAGCCCACAAATGCTAAAGTAAGCAGCAATGTCATTCCTAATCCAAGAGACATAACAGTTATTGGAGTAATACTTTTTGATTGTGTAATATTTTTAACCGCTATTTTTGATGAAATTCCAAGATTAGTTAGATTGTTCCTAAGTAATAATATTATTAAACGGGAAACATAAAAAAACATAGCTAGGCATACAAAAAAAGAAGCAAAATAAATCAAGCTGTAATATGGAAGAGAGGACCTATATGCAAATAAAATAATTAAAATAGCTAGTAGAAATAAACTTAATATTATTGATTTTTTTGAATACTTAAACTGCAAACTTTGAAAAACATTTCTAAACAAACTTGAGGCTTTAATTTGGTCAATAGAATTAACAGTTGGGATTGAAAATATAATTATTACCAATAATCCCACTAAAAAAACTATTGATAAATTTGTTAATGAAAAAGAGGCCTCAATATTTAATCCAAATCCATCTGATATATATTTATCTACAATTGGCACCAATAAAAAACTTAACCCATAGGCAATCAGTGAAATAAAAAATAAAATTATAAATAATTGTAAATAATAAATAGTCTTAATATTCACAGAATTAATTCCTATTGATTTTTGAACTGCAATTGATGAATTCTTTTGATTAATAAATGAAAGAAGAGTATTTGCAATTCCTATTCCAGCAATAAGCATAGCACTTATTGATACCAATGATAAAAATTGTGAAAAATTATCGATAATTCTTTTAATGCCTCCAGCAGAGTTTTCTGGATATCGTATTTTTACTTTACTGTCATTTTTAAAAATATTAACAATTTTATTTATTTTATTATCTTTATTTTCGTCACCATCAAATCGGATTTTGTATTCGTAATTTAAGAAGCTTCCTAAAGTATTTAATTCCAAATTATCTAATGTTTTTTTTCCTGTTAGGGCAAAATCACCAAAAACAAATGCTCCACCAATATCTGGTAGAACTTTCACGGTACCAATAACTTTGAATTCTTTATTTTGAACTTTTACGATATCATTAATTTTGAGTTCTAAGTTCTTAAATATATTTTCGTTTACAATTATAGTGTTATCAATTTTGTTTAAATTTTCTAATGACCCAATTGGTTCATAAATTACTTCTCCATACAAAGGGTAATTTTGATCAACTGCTTTTATTCTTGTAAATGATGTTTTATTATTTTTATTTTTTGTTGTTGAAATCATTGTGCTGAATTCAACCATTTGTGATACTGTAGAAAAACTTTCGACCTGATTGATTAAACTTCTATCACCTTCTTTATTATTATAATCAATTTCTAAATCGCCTCCTAAAAGAACTTTTGAATTTTCGTTAAGTTCATTTTCTAAACTGTCCTCGATAGTTAAGATAGCACTAAGTATAAAAAGGCTTATTAATAAAGTAATTATGATGCTTAATATTTTTGAGTAACTTCTAGTTAAATCACGAAATGCATATCTAGAGTAAAGACTTAAATCATTTATTTTCACTTATTACTCCATCTTTAATAGTGATTTTCCTTTTTGTTAAATTGGCCAAATTATTGTCGTGTGTAACCATTATTAAACTGGCGTTTTCATCTTCAATATAATTAAAAAGTAAATTAGAAATTTTGTGTGTATTTTCACTATCTAGGTTGCCAGTTGGTTCATCTGCTAAAATAATCTCTGGTTTCATTGCAACAGATCTTGCAATGGCAACTCTCTGTTGTTCTCCTCCTGAAAGTTGACTTGGAAAATTATTAAATCTATTACTTAAACCAAACCTATCTAAAATTTCTTTTGCCTTCGATTTTGGATTATCAAATTTATTTATTTCTAAAGATAGGCTTACATTCTCAAGAGCAGTGTAATTTGGTATTAAATAAAAGGATTGAAATACTATTCCAATATTTTTTCTTCTAATTTCAGAAATTTCATCCTCATTCATTTTAGACAACTCTGAATCTCTAAAAAAAATATTTCCTGACGATACTTTTTCAAGTCCTCCAATTAACATGATTAAACTTGTTTTGCCTGAACCACTTTCTCCAACTACTGAAATGGTTTCTTTATAATCTACATCGAAACTAATATTTTTTAAAATATTTATAGACTTACTGTCTATGGTATAATTTAAATTAACATTAGATAATTTTAAAAGTTTGCTCATGATAAAAAAATTAATTATTAAAATAATTGTTTTATTAATACCAGCATTTGTAGCCAAAGCCGATTACAAAGTTGTCTTATTTGGTGATAGCCTTATGGCAGGTTATGGATTGGATAAAAAATATCATTTATCGAACGTGCTTGAGAAAAATTTAAATAAAAAAGGCTTAAAAGTAAATGTCATCAATGCAAGTGTATCAGGAGATACATCTGCTGGAGGTTTAAATAGAATAGCTTGGACAATTAGTGAAAAGAATATAGATATAATTTTATTAGGCCTTGGCGCAAATGATATGTTGCGAGGAATTAGTCCAAATGAAACTGAAAAAAACTTGGAAGATATTATAATAAAAATATTAAATAAAAAAATTCAAATAGTTATTGCTGGAATGATAGCACCTGATAGTCATGGAGATGATTATAAAAATGAATTTGATAAAATTTTTAAAAGATTATCCATCAAATATGATTTAGATTTTATACCTTTTTTGCTAGATGGAGTTGCTTTAAATCCTGATCTAAATTTAGATGATGGAATGCATCCTAATGAAAAAGGTGTCATTATAATAAGCAAAAATATAGAGGAAAAATTAGTTAATATTCTAAATTAATTTAATGCTTCTTTAGCAGTTAAATAATCATAGCCAAAAACATCTGCAACCGCTTTATAGGTAACTTGTCCTTTATGAACATTTAGTCCAGCTAAAAAATTATGATCGTCTTTTAGTGCTTTATGATACCCGTCATTCGCAAGTTTTGTTAAGAAGGGTAAAGTTGCTTTATTTAATGCTAAAGTTGAAGTTCTTGGAACTCCACCCGGCATGTTTGCTACACAATAATGCACAATATCATCAACAATGTAAGTTGGTTCTGCGTGTGTTGTAGGTTTACTTGTTTCAACACATCCTCCTTGGTCAATTGCGACATCAACTATTACAGACCCACGTTTCATATTTTTTATCATTTTCTTAGAAACTAATTTAGGAGCTTCCGCACCTGGAATTAAAACTCCTCCAACTAAAAGATCACATTGGGAAATTAATTTTTCTAAGTCTGTCTTATCACTTAATTGAGGAATAATTTTATCACCAAACATTTCAGTCAATTGTTTTAATCTTGCCTCTGATTTATCAACAACATGCACTTTTGCTCTCATTCCAGTTGCAATGATTGCAGCATTTTCACCAACTACACCTCCACCAAGTATAACAACCTCTGCTGGATCGCCTCCAGGAGCGCCACCTAATAATATCCCTCTACCCTTTTGATTTTTTTCTAAACAATGTGCGCCTGCTTGTACTGACATTCTACCAGCAACAGCACTCATTGGTGCCAATAAAGGAAGTCTTCCATTATTATCTGTAACAGTTTCATAAGCTATACAAACTGCTTTTGAATCTACTAATCCTTTAGTTAATTCTTTTGCTGCTGCTAAATGTAGGTAGGTAAAAACTATTTGATTTTCCCTAATCATTTTTACTTCATTTGAAAGGGGTTCTTTAACTTTCACAATTACATCTGCATCATTAAATATATCCTCTGCTTGGTTAACTATTTTTGCTCCAGCAGACTTGTATTGATCATTTTCAAAACCTGCTTCATATCCTCCATTATTTTCAACTAAGATTTCATGACCATTGGCAGTTAAACTTTTAACGCTTTCAGGAGTTAGGCCGATTCTATTTTCTTGAGGTTTTATTTCCTTTGGAACACCTATTTTCATATAAGTGAGTTAGTTTTTTTTACTTTTAGAATAATTCGTAATTCCTGTTCTAAGTTTATTGATTATTTCATCAATATGTTTCTTTTCACAAATGAACATAGGAGCAATTATTAAACAGTCCCCAGTTGCTTTAAAATTGACACCAGCTTCATAACAATGTTTAAAACAAGTAAATCCTGCTGCTCCTGGTTTTTTGTCCATTTTAATATCAATTCCACCCATCATTCCATATCCTCTTATATTATCTACTACATCAATATCTTTTAAAGACATTAAACCTTCTTGGAAATAAGGAGCTAAGTTTTTAGCTCTATTAAATATATCTTCTTTCTCGAAAATGTCTTGAACTGCCAATCCTGCTGCAACAGAAACAGGTATCCCAGAATAAGTATAACCATGAAATAGTTCAATTGAACCTTTTGGTGACCCATCCATTACTGTATCATAAATTTCTTCCTTGCAAGCAACTGCTCCTAAAGGACTAATTCCATTTGTTGTAGCCTTAGCCATAGTAATTATGTCAGGTGTTACTCCGTATTCTTGAGATGCGAATGGAGAACCTGTTCTTCCCCACCCTGTAATTACTTCATCAAAAATTAAAAGAATTCCATGCTTATCACAAATCTCTCTTAATCTTTGTAAGTATCCTTTTGGAGGAACAAGTGTTCCAGTTGACCCTGCAATCGGTTCAACGATACATGCAGCAATGTTTTCAGATCCAAAGTTAGTACAAATTCTCTCAAGATCTTCAGCTATCTCGGCTCCAGTTTCTGGTTGACCAGAAACAAATTTATGTTCAGGTAAATGTGTGTGTCTCATGTGAACAACTCCTGGCATTAAAACACTTGCAAAAGTTTTTACATTATTAATCATTCCGCCAACTGAGGTAGCTCCAATGTTCATACCATGGTAAGCTCTTTCTCTTCCCACAAATCTAAATCTTTGCCCTTCACCTCTAGCCTTATGATAAGCAACTGAAATTTTAATTGCCGTTTCAACAGCAGTTGAACCACAAATAGTATAAAAAATTCTATTTAAATTTCCCGGTGTATGTTTTGAAATTCTTGTAGCAAGTTCAAATGAACCTCCGAAGCCCTGTTGAAAGGGTTGAGCGTAATCAACAGTTCTTAATTGTTTTGTTATAGCCTCAATTATTTCCTCTCTACCATGGCCTAATGGGTTACAAAATAAACCCGAACTTGCATCTATTTGAGTTTGTCCTTGATGATTTTTTAAATAAACTCCTTTTGCCTCTACAATTAATCTTGGATTTGCTTTAAAGTCTCTATTTGAAGAGAATGGCATCCAATGTTCATTAAGTGAATTTGGTATTTGTGGTTTTTCAGAGCTCATAAATATTTTAAAAAAAGTTAATTATACTCTCTCATAGACTAATTTAAAAAAATAGAAAATAATTAATGCGCACATTTAATATGTAACAAGTTATATCAAATACAACCTAGAATTGAACCCATTTTAGACATCTTAATTTACATGTGATTATGATGCCTACAAAATTCATTTACTTATATTCAAAATTGAACTTAAATAACCCTAATTAAATTTAATTAAGGAGATAAAATGAAGAAAATAATTAGTTTTATTTTAGGAAGTTTATTTGCTCTTAACCTATCAATATCAGCTGCTAATGCTGCTGCAAATGAAGTTAGAGTTGCATACTTTCTAGAATGGCCTAGCCCAAATCTAGAGGACATGCAAAAAAAGAATTTTGCTAAAGCTCTTGGAGTTCCAGTAAAATGGACAAACTTCACAAATGGTGGGGCAATGACAGATGCAATGCTAGCAGGAGACATTGATATATCTTATTCACAAGGTCTAGTGCCTTTTATTAATGCTGTAAAATCTAATGCACCTATCAAGTTAGTTGATATTGCTATGGAATACGGAATGGGCGGAACTACTTGTGTTACATCTAACGCTTCTGGAATTACAAAGGCTAATGCAACTGAATTAGAAGGTAAAAAAGTTGCAGTTCCATTAGGAACAATGGCTGAATATGTATTTGATGAAAGTATGAAAGTAGTTGGAGCTGACAGAAGTAAAATGGATATAATTCAAATGGATCCTGAAGAAGGAGCTGCTGCATTAGTAAGTGGTGATGTTGTAATGGCATGTTTATTTGGTGGTAACTCTATTAAAGCAGCAGTCGCTGTAGGTTCAAGACTACTAACAGTAGATGAAGCAAGAGCAGCTGGAATTCTAGGAATAGATATTACTTCAGTAACTGATAAATTTATGAAGGAAAATCCTGGAATGTTAAGAACTTTTATAGAAGTAACTCATGAAGCAAATGACAGATACAGAGCAGGTAAGAGTGATATGAATGCTATGTCTAAAGCTTCTGAAATGAAAGTTGCAGATATGAAAGAAACTTTAAGTGGATTTAAATTCTTAACTCCAGAAGAAACTAAACAATCTATGGAAAGTGGAAACCTTGATGCATTCTTAAAAGGAATGGGAACTCCAGGTGGAAATGTAGATACAAGTTTCTTACCTTTATAATTTAAAGAGTAAAAATATTTAATAGGCGCTAACCAAAATTAGCGCCTATTTTTTTTAATAAAATTTTTATATAAAGTTATCTTATGAGTGATTTAGTTTCTCAAGATCTAAATATGATCTTTAAAACACCTAAGGGAGAAACTGTTCATGCATTAAAAGATGTGAGTTTCACTCTTAAAAAAGGTGAACTACTTACAGTCCTAGGACCTTCAGGATGTGGGAAAACTACACTTTTAAATATAGCAGCAGGATTTTTAAGACCAACATCTGGCTCTATTGTTCTTGGTGGAAATGAAATTAATGGTCCTGGTGTAGAAAGAGGGATGGTATTTCAACAAGGAGCTTTATTTGAATGGTTAACGGTTGCTGAAAATGTTGATTTTGGACTTAGAATGAAAAAAGAAGATCCAATTAAAACAGCTAAAAAAGTTGATGAATGGTTAGAAATAGTTGGATTAAAAGGTTTTGGCAATACTCCTACATATCAATTATCAGGAGGAATGCAGCAGAGAGTTGCACTTGCAAGATGTCTTATAAACGATCCAGATTTAATATTAATGGATGAACCATTGGGTGCTCTTGATGCTTTAACAAGAGAAAAAATGCAATCTTTAGTTCTTAAAATTTGGAAAGAAACAGGAAAAACAATTATTTTAATTACTCACTCAGTAGAGGAGGCATTACTGCTTGGTGAAAGACTATATGTAATGGCTCCAAGACCAGGAAGGATACATAAAGAGTATAATCTTCCTTTTGCAGAAATGGGTTTAAAAGAGGATTTAAGAGAAATTAAAAAGAATAAAGAATTTTCATCTAAGCGTGAAGAAATATTATCTATGATTTGGAACATGGAAGAAGAAATAATGGGAAAAGAAAATTAAATGTTAACTCAAATAGTAACAATACTAATTTTTGTATCTATTATTGGATGTATACTTTATGGCAGAAGACTTATTCAAACTGAAAAAGTTGATGCGGTATTTGGTAATCCAGAAAGAGCAAAAGGAGGAACACATTGGGTTATTGTTGGTAGTGCTGCAATATTATTAGTTTGGCTTTATTATTCATGGGATATTGCAAAAGGTTTTTATCCAAAATCTGCAAATGAATTATGTCAAGTTGCAAAAATTAATGAATCATTATTAGGATTAAAATATCAATTTCCTATCGAAGAAAGAGAATTTAAAAGTACATCAATTATTAAAATCGAGAACAAAAATCTAAAAAAAATTACATCTGAAATACAGAATTCTAAAGATTTAAATAGTCAGCAGAAAACAATTTTAGTTGGATTTATAAACAAGACTAAACAATTAATTCCTCTTTTAACAAATGAAGATTTAATTGAAATGAATACAAAAATAAAAATTGATGAGATGACTAAAGAAATAAGACTTTTAAGTTCTAATTTTAAAAAAAAAGATTATCCATTTGAAACTAATGATCAAAAAAATGATAGACTTAAAGCAATTTCAGAACAGGGTGAATGGGGTATAATTACAGTAAGATCTGGAACAGGATCAATAGAAAATACTATAGAAGTCCCATTTGTTGCTGAAACAGCGAAAGGATTGAAATTTCAAGCAGCAGCTGAAGAACTTAAAATCATTAATGATAAATTTTTTAAATTGAGAAATCACAATCCACAATTCAAAAATTCTATAAAACAATTAAAAGATGAGGTCAAAGCTTATAGGAAAAATCTAAATGACTCTGAAGAAATTGCCTCTGATTATGCAAAAAATATTGTCAAAATTGCAAGAAGAATAGAGTTTGCAAGTATTTATCCACCGAATGCTCTAAATGAAATGCAAAATGCAATTATTGAATTTGATAACCTCCAGGAAAGTGAGCAAGCTGGCTTAAGATTAATTGATATTCTTTTATTTCCAGCTGGAACAATTGTTGCTAGTGGACCAAGTTGCTCAGAACAAGGATCAGGAAGATGGCTTCCTAAACCTTCAGATACATTTAATAAATTTATATTAATGTCTAATCCAAGCGTAGGCTACAAAAATATCCCTCTTCTTTGGATAGAAATGATAGATGTAAGCTCAATTATTGGATTTATTTTACCAGATTGGATTGCTGATATTTTACCTGGAGAATATCCTGTTCACACAAGCGAAGGTATTGTTAAAGAAAACTTTAAAGGAAAAGTATTAAAAATTGTAACAGGTGATTTTAAATTATTTAAGATACCTGTTCCTTATGGTCATATCTGGGACTCTTTCTTAAGAGTATTTTTAGGATTAGTGTTTGGAATAATTATTGGAGTGCCATTGGGTTTATTCATGGGATTAAATAGATTTGCCAAAGGTTTCTTTGATCCTCTAATCGAACTGTATAGACCTGTACCACCATTAGCGTGGGCACCTTTAATCATTTCTGTTCTTGGAATTGATAATACAGGTAAAGTATTTTTGTTATTTATGGTTTCATTATCAATTATGATTATATCAGCTAGAGCAGGAGCATCTGGGACACAACTTTCTAAAATTCATGCTGCACATTCACTTGGAGCATCAAAAAGACAAATACTTAGACATGTTATATTTCCAAATTCTTTACCTGAAATTCTTACCGGAATAAGAGTTGCTGTAGGAATGTGTTGGGGAACTTTAGTTGCAGCAGAATTTTTAGCTGGAACAACGGGTATTGGTTTTGTTGAAAATGTTGCGAAAAAATATTTTCAGTATGAAGTAATTTGGATAACAATATTTATAATGGGTATGCTTGGTTTATTGTTTGATGTAACTTTAAGAAAAATAATAGATAAAACAATACCTTGGAGAGGCAAAGGCTAAAAATAAACCTTTTTGAACTAAACCTTTTTGAAAAAACCAATAGCGGCACCAATGGTGGTCAAGAACCCAGCTAATGGTAGGATAGCAACTGCATATTTTTTGGGCATATAATTTGGTTTGAACTCAATACCTTGCATACTAATTTCAAAATACCACATTTCCCAGTACTTCCCTCTCATACCCTCTACAAGTTCAATTCCATAAATAATTAAAACTACACCAATTATCATAATCATAATTTTCCAGAACTGGCGGATATATAAAGAAACTCTCTCAGGTAATTTTTCATAAATTAAATTTAAAGCTACATGTTCATTATCTCTTGCTGTTAAAGAAAGTGCTATAAACATTAACCAAATATTACTTAACACAGTTAGCAAGTCCCCCCAAACTGGAGGGTTGTTAAAAACATATCGCATAGTTACATTATAAAGAGTGAAAGCAACCATAGCAGCCAACAAGAGTGAGCACATAGCTTCCAACATCCGATGGATAAAACGATCAATACTGTTCAAAAATTTTAACATTTCATTAATTGCTCAATAAATTAGGAAGAAACATTGTTAATTCTGGTACAATAAGAATAAAAAATAAAAGTAAAAATAATCCAATCAAATAAGGAATTAACGCTACTGCAACTTTTTCAAGACGGACTTGTGCTATTGTTGCAGATGTAAAGTAGGCAACACCAACTGGTGGTGTTACTGATCCAATTAAGAAGCCAACTATTACAACCATTGCTGCTTGCACCTCTGGAAAGCCGGCTTGAGACATAACATTTACTAATACTGGACCAACAATGATAATGTTAACAGCTGAGTCCATTACGGTTCCAAGAAGAAAGATGAATAATATCAAAGCCAAAATAAACAATATAGGAGAGTCTGCTAATCCTAAAAGCCAGGTTTCAAGGTCACCAATTGCTCCAAGAGAAGTAAGTAACCAACTAAAGGGTCCTGAGGCAGCTATTATAATAAAAACCATTGCTGAATTACGGAATGCCCGACGAAAAGCACCAGTACAATCTTTCCACTTGATAGTTCGATAAACAAATACACCTGTAAATAAAGCAACCAAAGCAGTGATGGCTCCTGCCTCAACAACAGATGCTACGCCTCCCATTACTGAACCCACTAAAACTAGAGGTATTAAAAGGGCGAATGAAGATCGGTATAATTCTTTACCAGCTCGACGCACCGAGAAAGGTTCATCGCTTCGCTCAAAGTTATGTTTAACTGCGAAGTAATGATTGATTACCATTATCACAACACCAATCAAGATGCCTGGAACAATTCCAGCTGCAAATAAAGATGCAATCGAAATCTCAGTTGCATTAGCAAGCACAATCATCATGATACTAGGTGGAATAATTCCTCCTATAGTGGAACTTACTCCTGTAACTGCAGCTGAAAATGCAGCAGGATAACCTGCTCTCTTCATTGCAGGTAAAACTAAAGCTCCTACTGTAGCTGTATCTGCTACGACAGAACCATTCATACCAGCAAAAAACATACTCACAAGTACATTTACTTGAGCCAACCCACCTCGTATACGCCCAATTAACGCTCTACTCAAAGCAACTAAACGGTCAGTGATTGTTGCACTTGTCATTAATTCACCCGTTAACATAAAGAATGCAATCGCAGTCAATGGAACCGAGTCAATAGCAGTAAACATTTGACTAGGAATTAAAACAAGAGGAACAGCATCTGTTAGTAGAATATAAACAAATGGTATCAGTATTAATATAAAACCAATTGGAGCTCCTAATAAAATTAGAAAAAGGAGTACTACGAGTAAAATAATACTTTCCATAAATATTTATAAGTTTTGACTTGTTTTAGGTAAAGACCACCTAATTCTTAAATTGAACTAGATGGTCTTCACTTAGTTTTTTTTTTGAATGATTTATAGAGCTCCAGCTGCTTCTAACTGTGCTACAAATCCATCCATACCTTGTTCTAGAAGTACTCTTTTAGCTACTTCAGGTTCAAAAGTACCCTTAGCGTCTAACCAGGCACCTATTGCTCCTGCTCTCCACTTAGTCATTTCCGCTTCTGTTGGAACATACCACTCTTTAGCAGATGCTTTAATTGCATCTTCTCCATTCTTGATCCAAGCGTTATCTAACTCGTTTACTTTCTCCCCATAAGCATCAGCTGCTTCGTGTAACCATTTTCTTTGTTGATCAGTCAATGCATTATATTGCTTAGCATCCATTGCTAAAATATTTCCAGACCACATTCCTCCGATTTCAGTGAAATACTTTGCAACTTCATGAAGTTTTGCTACGTGCTGCCATGGACTTGCAACATACTGTCCTTCTACTACACCTGATTGAAGACCTTGGTATAATTGACTCCAGTCATAAGGTGTTGGAGTAGCACCCCAGTTTTTAACTAGCATGAACTCAACTGGACTCTTAGTAGTACGCCATTTCAATCCCTTCATATCATCAGGTTCATGAACTGGTTTAGTTGCATTTCCAAGCTGTCTAAATCCACCACTTGAATATACAGAAAGGCAAATATGACCAGCATTTTCAAGAGCAAGTTTACACTGTCTTTCAGCTAACCATTCATCAGATATTCTTTTAGCATCTTCAAGTGATTTGAAAAT
The DNA here is from genome assembly GCA_902594675.1 of uncultured Pelagibacteraceae bacterium. Classification (GTDB taxonomy): domain Bacteria; phylum Pseudomonadota; class Alphaproteobacteria; order Pelagibacterales; family Pelagibacteraceae; genus Pelagibacter. The sequence continues at coordinate 40,278 of CACJNE010000007.1, read as the reverse complement.
AAATGGTAAATCGAAAATTGCTAACTCTGGTCCAAAGTTACCATAGTTTGCAGTAGAGCTAGTCCACAAAGCAATCAGTCCTTGGTTGGCTTGTTCACCACATTTTTGCTCTGCGCATAAGCTTCTTTGATAATGAGGTTCAATTTTCATTTTACCTCCAGATGCTTTCTCCATTGCTGGTATTAACGCCTGATCTATTGCGTCACCAATTGGCATACCCAATCTACCTGTAGTACCAAGCTTTAGAGTTATCTCTGCATAAGCAGCTTGGGCAAAAAATGCAATCGCAAAACTTGTGAGTAATGTCTTACAAATTTTTTTAATAAACATATAATTTATCTCCTATAATTTAATTAAATTATCGATATTTAAATTCAAATCGAGAGCGAAGTAAAACAAAAAAGAAAATTTTATTATCAAAATGGGTTGCAATCAAAAGTTGTATTAATTATTATTGGTTAATCTATTTATTTTAGTCTAAAGGTGCCTTAGATTTAAAATTAAGAAATTAAATAAAATTAAATTTATAGGAAGAAATTTATGAGCTCAGGTAATAAATATAAATCAATAGCCAATAAACTCAAATTTGAAGGAAGAGCATTCATTAATGGAAAATATGTAAACGCAATTGACGGAAAGAAGTTCGAAACTATCAATCCTGCAACAGGTAAAAAACTTTGTGCTGTAGCAAAATGTAATCATAAAGATGTTGATTTAGCGGTTAAAGTTTCAAGAAAAGCTTTCAATAGTGGAGTTTGGTCTAAGAGTTCACCTGAACATAGAAAAGAAGTTTTGTTAAAATTTGCTGAACTACTTCGAAGACATGGTGATGAAAATTCAGTTTTAGAATGTATAGATACTGGTAAACTTATCGCAGACTGCATTAATGAAGTTGCAAATGATGCACCAATGCATTTTCAATGGTATGGAGAATTAATTGATAAAGTATTTGGGAAAGTTGGTCCAACTGAACCATCCATTACAAGTCTAATTGTTAAAGAGCCAATAGGAGTTGTTGCTGGAATTGTTCCTTGGAACTTTCCTTTAATGATGGCTGTCTGGAAGATGGCGCCAGCTCTTGCAGCAGGTTGCTCGGTGATAATTAAGCCAGCAGAAGATACACCACTTACAGCAATTAGAGTTGCTCAAATTGGAAAAGAAGCTGGAATACCAGATGGTGTTTTAAATGTGCTTCCAGGTTATGGCGATGTTGGAGAGGCTCTAGGTAGACACAAAGATGTTGATGCAGTTTCTTTTACAGGATCAACTGAAGTGGGTGGCTATTTCTTAAAATACTCAAGTGAAAGTAATTTAAAACCTGTCGCATTAGAGATGGGAGGAAAAAGTCCATTTATAGTTTTAGAAGATGCTAAAATTACAGATGATCTAATTGATAATGCTATGAATTCTGCATTTTGGAACGGTGGACAAAACTGTTCAGCAAATATGAGACAGATAGTACATAAAAAAGTAAAAGACGAATTTTTAGACAAAGTTATAAAAAAAGTAAAAAAACTAAAAGTAGGAGATCCGTTAGATTTAAAATCGAATATGGGATCTATGATTTCAAAAGGGCATTTACAAACTGTTGATGGATACATCCAAAGAGGTATAAATGAAGGAGCAAAACTTTTATCTGGGGGAATTTCAAGTAAAAACCAAAAAGGTTTTTATGCAAAACCAACCTTATTTGATGGATTAAAAGAAAATATGACTATCGCTCAAGAGGAAATATTTGGACCAGTGCTTGGTGTTTTGACAGTTAAAAATGACGAGGAAGCTTTGAAAATTGCCAGTAATTCGAAATATGGATTGCATGCTAGTGTATTTACACAAGACATTAATAGAGCGTTTCATTTAGCTAAAAGTTTGCCTTGTGGAACTGTATCAGTAAACACTTTTTCTGAAGGAGATATTAAAACTCCATTTGGAGGCTATAAACAATCAGGCTCACTAAGTAGAGATCAAGGTACTGAGGCTCTTAATTCGTTTCTTCAAACAAAAACAATTTGGATAAGTCATAATTAATTGATGATCAAACAGTACAAAATAAGTGTGCCTAAAAGCACACTTAACGACATTTATAAAAAAGTAAGAAAGTTTCCATGGAGTGATGTTCAAAATATGAATGGTTGGGAGTATGGAACCAACTTAAATTTTCTAAAGAGTATATCGAAATACTGGGTTACAAAGTATAATTGGAAAAAATTTGAAAACAAAATCAATTCATTTAAAAATTATAAAACTAAAGTTGACGAGATTAACTTGCATTTCATTTTTGAAAAAAGTAAAAATCCTAATTCTAGACCATTATTACTTTTACATGGATGGCCAGGAAGCATAACAGAATTTTTAGATATCATTCCTAGACTTGCTCACCCAGAAAAATATGGAGGAAAAATTGAAGATGGATTTGATATAATTGCTCCCTCTTTACCAGGATTTGGCTTTTCATCTCAAATCAAAAAAGCTTTAGGTCCAAGAAAAATTGGAAAAATTTTAAATAAGTTTATGGTTAAAAATTTAGGCTATAAAAATTATTTTGTACAAGGTGGTGATTGGGGAGCAACTATTGCCGGATGGATCGGTCTTGATAGCTCAAAGAATTGTAAAGGAATACATATTAATTGCTTACCACTTAGACATCCAAAAGGACCAAAAAATAGTAAAGAAAAAAAATGGGAGAAAAAATTTAACTTTGATCAAATTATGCAAGAGGGATATAGAACTCAACAAGCTACAAAGCCTCAAACCTTGTCTTATGCAATGATAGATAGTCCTGTAGGTACAGCAGCATGGATTTTGGAAAAATTTCATGGTTGGTCTGATCTTAAAATGGGTAAGATAGAAAAGACATTCTCAAAGGACGAACTTTTATCAAATATAATGATTTATATAATAACAAAAAGTTTTAACACTGCTAGTTGGATATATTTTGGTAGAAGAAAAGAAGGTGGAAGATCTTTTCCAAAAAATTTTAAAAAAATAAATGTACCAACAGCAATAGCAATTTTTCCAAAAGAAATGCTTGAGTGGCCTCCTAAATCATATGTGAATAGAATTTTTAATATAAAAAGATGGAAGAAGTTTCCCAACGGTGGTCATTTTGCAGCTTTGGAGGAACCAGATTTTTTAGTGAGCGATATACTTTCATTTTTTAATAAAGATTTAAAAAACGTAAAATGGAAAAAAATAAATTAAAAAAAATCATTGTTGAAATATTCAGGAAATATAAACTCTCGAGAAGTCATTCAAAAATATGTGCAGATGCAATAATTAATGCTGAATTAGTTGGAGCTCCTACACATGGGTTATCAAGACTAAAAATGTACTGTGACCGTATAAATCATAAATTAATTAACCCTAAACCTAAAATAAAAATAAAAAATATTTCTAAATCTGTGGCTCATATAAATGCTGATGACAGCATTGGATTTGTTGCTGCTGATACCGCTATAAAAAAAGCTATAAAAAATGCCAAAAAAACTGGAATAGGACTTGTGGCTGTTAAAAACAGTGGTCATTACGGCATGTCAGGATATTACGCAGAACAAGCTGTAAAAAAAAATATGATAGCCTTAGTATTTACTAATGCACCACCTGCTATAGCTCCGCATGGAGCGATCAAATCTTTATTTGGTACAAACCCAATTTGTTTTGGATCACCAACAGGATCAAAAGCACCATTCATATTAGATACATCTGTTTCAATGATCAATAGAGGAAAAATAAGAGTTGCATCAAGAACAAATTCAAAAATACCTGAAGGTGTTGCCTTAGATAGATTTGGTAACCCTACCACTAATGCCATGAAAGCTCTTGAGGGCGTTCAACTTCCTATTGCAGGATTTAGAGGTTCTGGTCTTGCATGGATGGTTGATATTTTAAGTGGAGTTTATACTGGGGGTAATCATGGTGGAAAAGTAAAAGATCCATTCGACGATTTTTCTGGACCACAAAATATTGGTCATTTATTTATAGTAATGAAAGCAAATTTATTTCAATCAAATTTTAAAAAAAGAATTAAAGAAAATATTAAAAGAATAAAGAAACTTCCTAAACTAAAAGGACTAAAAGAAATATTATACCCTGGAGAAAATAAATTAAGAAGATTTAAAAAAAATTTAAAATCTGAAATAAAAATACCAGAAAATATAAAAGAAGATATTCAAACTCTTCTGAAATAGTAAAAATTTTAGCCAGCGCGCCCTAAATAATTTACCATTATAACTCCTGTCACGATCAGACAAATTCCAATAAAACCATACATGTTAGGAACTTGATTGTATTTTAACATGCCAAAGATTACTACTCCTGCTACTGTTAAACCACTATAAGTAGAGTAACTAAAAGCAACAGGTATTACAGACATTGCTTTTGCTAAAGAAAACATCGTTACAGTCATTAACAGTAAGCAAGCAATTGTAGGGGTTAGTTTTGTAAATCCTTCAGAAATTTTTGCAAAACTATTTGCTGCTATTCCTGTGGTTATTCCTAAAGCTAATATTAGATATCCAGTAAATGGTTTCATTACTTTATTATTTACTAATTATTATTTATTACAACAGTTGATATGCCTTTAAGTACTTGAATTTAATTTAAGTTATGAACCTAAAAAGACTTAATTAGACACAAAGTATCCAATAGTGCCTAGAACTATGAATAACGTTAAAATGAAAATTCTATTCTTTAAAGTTTCTTTTTTTTCTTTTTGAATAATTCTGAGTTTGAGAGCACTGATATTTACTTTTTGAGGGGTATCAATATTTACGTCACCTGTTAATTGAGAAGAAATTTCAATATCAGATGCTCTACTATCTCTATTATAACTCATATGGTTTTATTTAAACACATGTTTAATTTGTAAAAATTAATTCTGTGTCCAAAATGGGTTGTACACAATTAATTTTATGTCCATTTTGGGTTTAAAATAATAGAATGGATATCTGTAAAAATGACTAAAATCCTTAATAATCTAATAAAAAAAAATATTCAAAAATTAATCACAGGAAATTTTGAAAAACTTGCCCCAACGTACTACAAATTAATATCTGAATGGATGAATTCTTCATATGAAGTTTTTAACGATATAGATAAGTACAGAATAATTCTTTATCTAATAAATAAAGATTTTGAGCACTACACACAAATTAAAAAAATAGAGAGCTATGATAATTTTTTTATGTTTGATAAATCTTTGGAATTAGATCGAATTAATATAATTGAAATATCAAAAAGTTTAAATATTCCAAAGGAAAGTACTAGACGAAAAATTCTCGACCTTGAAAAACTAAACGTTCTTCAAAAAATTGGAAAAAAAATTTATATAGATAGATCGGCTTATAGACTGGTACAACCTAAAAATACTCTTAAAAATTTGAGCGTATTGTTATCAAAAATTTCTGAAATATTGAAAATAGAAAATTTAATAGACAAATCTTTAAATGTCGACGAAGTATCAGAGCATTTAAAGGATAACTTTTCATATTGTTGGTACTATTTTTATATCTTTATTTTTACTTTAACCTTAAGATGGAAAAAGCAATTAGGAGATCTTGAAATTTATTCAGTAGGCATGGTTATAACATGTCACTCAATAGTAAATAAATCTTATGAGGGTGTTGGTTTAAATTTTTCAGAATGGGAGAAAGATATGGTCAATGTTGAAGAAGGTGGGGTAAATACTATGTCAATTTCTGAGATAACTCATATTCCAAGACCTACAGTTGTAAGAAAATTGAATTATTTGTTAAAAAATAAATATATTAGCGTTAATAAAAAAAAACAATTCACTATAAATATGAAGGATCAAGCATTAAGCGATACTATTAAAATTCAAGAACAAAATATATCTTCTTTGTCGGATTTAGTTTGTAAAATATTTTGAAAAAGTAAAAATTAATTAGCTCTTCGAAGTATAAAAATTAAAGCGAAGCCAGTTAAGTACATTATAAGAGCATATGCTGCTGTTGGTATCATATAAGCAATATCATTAAACATTTGTGTTGCTACAAACACTGCCAAAGTTCCATTTTGTAAACCACATTCTATCGCAATACATTTTCTTTGCTTCATTCCGGTTGCAAAGAATTTGGCTATATAATAAGCAAGTATCATCATCACAACATTCAATACTAATACTGCAAAGCCTGCTTGTTTTAAGTAATTAAAGATATTTTCTCTTTCTTCAATCCAAATTGCAGCAAATACAATAACGAACAAAACTGTTGTTATTTTATTAACAATCGAAAGATTTGAGGAAATTAAATTATCTGCAAATTTTCTAATAATCATGCCTAAAATTACTGGCACAGTAACAACCAATGCCATCTTAAGTGTAATTGCTGTCATAGTAATATCTGCTGAGATATTAGTAACACCAAGTAAATCAGCTGATTTTAAAACAATAAATGGTACTGAAATTATGCTAATTAAACTAATTATTGCAGTTAATGAGATGGACAAAGCCACATCTCCATTTGCAAATTTGGTCATAACATTTGTAGTAACGCCCCCTGGTGCAGCAGCAATAATCATAATGCCTAATGCAATCTCAACAGGCAAATTTAATATTAATATTAAAATATAAGCAACTATCGGCAAAAGTAGCAGTTGGCAGAAAAATCCTATTACAAAGTCTTTAGGATTATTTATTACCCTTAAAAAGTCTCGTCCAGTTAGACCTAACCCTAGACCTAACATTATAAGTGCTAAAGCGATTGGAGCTATTTTTGTAACTATTTCCACTTTTTATCCTTATACTATAATTGTTATATTAGTTTTTTAATCATTTTAGTATATATAAATTTAATGCTTTCAGATAAATCAACGGTTTGTCCACTTAATTTATTAGATATTGCTCATCAAAAGAGAGGAATTAAAGCTGCAATTGTGAATGCTGGTAAGGAACTACCAATGCTCTCTGTTATGGATGCCGTTAAAGAAAAATTAATAGTTCCTGTTTTGATCGGTGATGAGGGAGAAATTAAAAAGATAGCTGAAGAATTAAAATTTGATATTTCTGATTATGAAATTGTTCATGAACCAAGTGAAAATAATACTGCCAAAGTTGCTGCCAAACTAGCAGGCGATGGTGATGTGAAGATTATAGTCAAAGGTCATATACATACTGATGTATTAATGAAAGAAGTTTTGTTAAGAAAATATAACTTAATAGGAAAAACAAGATTAAGCCATATTTGGCATATGACATTGGATAAAGAAGACGATCCTCTAATAATTACTGATGGTGCATTAAATGTTAATCCTAATGTCAAAACAAAAATGCATATTTTAAAAAATGTTATTGATTTTTGTCACAGAATAAAAATTGCAAGACCTAAAGTTTCTATTTTGTCAGCCACAGAGGAAGTGTTAGATAGCATGCAAAGTTCAATTGATGCCAAGGAAATTTGCAGATTAGCTAGCAAAGAAAATTTTAACGCAGATATATTTGGCCCTCTAGCATTTGATAATAGTGTTTCTAAAAAATCGGCAACTATAAAAGGAATTAAAAATGTAGTCGCAGGAGATGCAGATGTTTTATTAGTTCCAAATGTAGAGGCTGGAAACGCTTTAGTAAAGATGATGATATATTTTATGGGAGCTTGTGCAGCTGGTGTAGTTGTTGGTGGTAAAGTCCCTGTTGTAATAACAAGTAGATCAGATGATGCGACAGCAAGACTAGCCTCAATTGCTGCAGCTGTGGTAGCTTTAGATTAAATGAATATTGAAAAAAAATAATAATTAAATTAGGATTTAAATATGGCAATAAATTACTTGAAAAAATCACCAAAAACTTCATCAACTGACGATACAAAAACTAGAGAGATTGTTGAAAATATTCTTAAAGATATTGAAAAAACTAAAGAAGAGGGATGTATCGAACTATCAAAAAAATTTGATAAATATGAAGGTGAAGTAATTGTTACGAGAGAAAAAATTGAAGAAATTAAAAAAAATTTAGATCCTAAGACTAAAGATGATATTCAATTTTCTCATGAAAGAGTAAGAAAATTTGCTGAAGCACAATTAAAAAACTATGGTCAGGATTTTGAAGTAGAGTTATCAGATGGCTTATATGCTGGGCAAAAATTAATTCCAGTTAATACTGCAGGTTGTTATGTTCCTGCAGGAAGATATGCACACATAGCATCAGCTGTGATGAGTGTAACAACAGCAAAGGTAGCTGGTGTAAAAAATATTATTGTTTGTAGTTCTCCAAAACCAGGTGTGGGTGTACATCCTGCGATAGTCTATACTGCGGATTTATGTGGCGCAGATGTAATAATGAACTTAGGTGGTGTGCAAGCTATTGCCGCAATGACTTATGGTCTTTTTGGAAACGCGCCTGCAGATATGCTAGTAGGCCCAGGTAATCAATTTGTTGCAGAGTCAAAAAGAATTCTGTTTGGAAAAGTTGGGATTGATTTATTTGCAGGTCCTACAGAAATCGCTGTGATAGCTGACGATACAGCTGATCCAGAATTAGTTGCTTTTGATTTAGTTGGACAAGCAGAGCATGGATACAATTCTCCAGCTTGGCTATTTACGACTAGTAAAAAACTTGCTGAATATGTAATGCAAAGAGTGCCAGAGCTTATTGCGGATCTGCCAGATTTACCAAGAGAAAACTCTGGTGCCGCTTGGAGAGACTATGGTGAAGTTATTCTTTGCGATACGGATGAAGAAATGGCAAAAATAAGTGATGAGTATGCCCCTGAGCATTTAGAAATTCAAACTAAAAATCTTAAATGGTTCCATGACAGATTAAAGAATTATGGCTCATTATTTATTGGAGAAGAGACTACAGTTGCTTATGGTGACAAATGTTCTGGTACAAACCATATTTTACCTACCAAAGGTGCAGGAAAATATACCGGTGGTTTGTTTGTTGGAAAATTTATTAAAACATTGAGTTTTCAAAGAATGACAAAAGAGTCTACAAAAGAAGTGGGTGCAGCATGTGCAAGAATTTCAAGGTACGAAGGTATGGAGGCTCATGCAAGAACTGGAGATGTGAGGCTAAGGAAGTACGGATTTCAAAATTAGTTTAATTAAACTCTTGAAAATAACAAAAGTGTTACACCTAGGACGAAAATTAAAATACCTATTATTTCCATCACTTTTACTTTTTCCTTAAAAAAATATCTTGAAGAAAAATAACTAAATAATAATTCAATTTGTCCAACTGCTCTGACAAATGATGCTTGAATTAATGTGAATGCATAAAACCATGATAAAGATGCAAAAAAACCACCTAAGCCGATTAGCATACAATCATATTTATCATTATAGAGTTTTCTAAATTCTTTTTTTTCAAATATTATGAGATAAATTGTTAAGATTATTGTAGGAATTAAAAGTCCAAAAAGTAGTGTTGATATGACTTTTTCAAAATTTGACTCAAAATTTTTTAAAGATAGCGCTGCAGATCTAAAATAAACAATACTCAAAGCCAAAAATAAACCTGAGATTAATCCGATTAATGTAGTTTTAGAAAAAATATTTTGAAAAAAAAATTTTAAGTTTTTTAAAGATAAAATAATTACTCCCAGAGTTGAAATTATAATTCCACTTATTCCTATTATATTTAGTTTTTCACTAAGTATTAAATATTCAAATAAAGCAACTTGTACAACTTCAGTCTTACTAAGTGAAGTACCTACTACAAAATTTGAAAATTTAAAAAGGTAGAGTAAAACGAATGTAAATATAACTTGAAAAATTGATGCTAATGTAACATTGATTAAAAAACCTGGTTGAATAAGTATTTCTTTAATAATTGAGAATTCTCTAAAATAAAAAAAAAATAATAGTAAAGCTAAAGGTAGAGCAAACGAAAATCTTACATACGTTGAAGCAATTGTAGAAACATCTTTGTTAATTTTTTTCTGAAATGACGATCTTAAATTTTGAAAAAAAGCAGCGATGATTGTGACTATAATCCAATTCATTTTGAGTTAATTGTAAATATTTATCAAGGAAGTTTAAATTCTACTTCCGTTTTCATCAAATATAAAAATATCTTTAGTATCAAATTTAAGCTCATTTTGAAAATCAATTTGACTAGAAATTTTTGCACTCAGCTCTAAATTATCATTACTCATATAAACTATCTTTTCATTTCCTAAATTTTCTACTAATTCAATTTTAGGTTTGAACTTAAATTTAGATTCACTTGATACATTAAAATGTTCGGGTCTTATTCCAATAAAATATTTACTTTTATCAAACTTAATTTTTTCAAAGGTAATTTCGTTGCCTAAGAAGTTAATTTTATTATCAGAAATAATATTTTCATTATTTAATGGTAAAATATTCATTTTTGGTGTTCCAATAAATTGAGCAACAAAAATATTTGATGGATTATTGTAAATTTCATCAGGTGTTCCGACTTGCTCTATATTTCCAAGATTTAATATTACAATTCTATCAGCTAAAGTCATTGCTTCTACTTGATCATGGGTAACATAAATCATATTGGTTTTGATTTGGTTATGAAGCTTTGAAATTTCTACTCTCATCTCAGCTCTTAAAGCTGCATCCAAATTAGATAAAGGCTCATCAAATAAAAATATTTTAGGATTTCGGGTAATTGCACGTCCAATGGCAACTCTTTGTCTCTGGCCTCCAGATAACTGCTTGGGTTTTCTTTCAAGCAATTCCTCAATTTTTAAAATTTTAGCTGCTTGCATAACTTTTGTTTCAATTTCTTCTTTAGATTTCTTTTCAATCTTCAGTCCAAATGACATGTTCTCATAAACATTCATGTGTGGATAAAGAGCATAAGATTGAAATACCATTGCAGTTTGTCTTTTTGAAGGATGAAAATCATTAATTTTTTGATCATTTATAAATATTTCGCCCTCATCAATTTTTTCTAAACCTGCTATCATTCTTAATAAAGTTGACTTTCCACAGCCAGATGGACCAACTAATACAAGAAATTCATCATCTTTTCCCATAAGGTTAAAATCAGTTATAATCTTGTTTGATCCAAAAGATTTATGAACGCCTGTGAATTTTATATTTGCCATTTCAACTTTTAACTTTTTCCAAAATTTCTATGCCTATTTGTTTTAAAATATGAAGTATATCAATTGGTACCCAATTTTCACGAATTTTTCCTTCATCATGGTGATAAAAATCCATAACTCTCATTGTTAGTTTTTGATTATTTGCTGTAAATCCTAACCAATCATTTGAACCATAATAAGCCTCTAAACTATTCCAACCAGCACATAAAGAAAATTTACCATCTCCTATTTCACAATAATGACCAAGTTTGAAATAATCTCTTTCAGTGAATGATTTTCTAAATGGTAGCTGGTGCATATCAATAAAACCCTCTAAAGATCTTGAGGTGCCAATCCCACATGGTCCATACCATATCATTTTATCATGCCAATAATCTCTTTGAGGATGATCTATTAATCTTTTTTTTAATTCTTCATCAGATAGGTTCTCTATTTCAGGTTTTAAATTAAGACTTCTATTCATTTCCAGGGCTTGTTTCAAACTCGAATTTGAAATTTTAATATCTTTTTCAAAAAAATTTACACCATCAGTGTTTATTGGAGGTAACCAGGCTCCTTCAGATCCTCTTGATGGATTGATTTGAAAAATACCACATTGTCTTAAGAAATCTATTACATCAATTAAAATATGGCTTTCTACTATCTTATCTTCTTTAAGTTCATGTATTTCACAACATCTGAGATTTATCATATTAAAATTTGGTTTAATTCCTAACCATGTCTTTTTAAAGTATCCAGATAGGGTTGAATATGATCCTACTAAAATTTTATCCCTAAAAGCTCCCCCTACTACTATATTTTCTCTTCTTTCTAAATCTGGGAAGGCTTCTAACAATGGTATCCATAGTTTGTCTTTTAAATTTTTTATTCCAGTAAATTCATTTAATGGATGAAAACAATTGACCTTTACGTCGTTTATAAAAGCCTTATCTAAACTTTGATCTATTTCTTTTAATCCTAAATTTACAATTTGATTTAAATATCTTCTAATTAAATTTTTATTTCGAAAATTTTGTTCTGGTGAAAGAACAATATCTTTAATATTTGTTTTGGTTTTAAGTCCTGTATCAAATTGCTCTATTTGCATATATTTATTTATTGGAAATATTCGTGTATCACAATATTATAATTAAAAAAATATGAATATTAGACTTGCTAAATTTGAGGACTTAACTCCTAGTACTTTACCCTTTGTTGAAGGTAAATTGAAAGGTCATAAAGAGAGAAAAAATTATTCTATTTTAGGACCAGGTGTTGCTGAAGATACAAATCAATCAATAAAAATATCAGAACCACATGGATTTAACTTGGGTGCTGTTTCTGCAAAACCCTTAAATGGTTCTGGACTTCATAGCCATTTGACTGCCGAAGTATTCATAATTTATTCAGGTAAATGGAGGTTTTATTGGGGTTCTAAAGGTGAAGATGAGACAATATTAAATCCAGGCGATATTATATCTATGCCAACAAATATGTTTAGAGCATTTGAAAATGTAGGAGAACAGGAGGGTTTTATTTTTGTTGTTCTTGGTGGAGATGATCCTGGAATTGTAACATGGATACCTGAGGTTCTTAAAAGAGCAAAACAAACTGGTATGGCACTATTAGATGATAATTCTTTGATTGATTTAAACAGTCAAGAAATTCCAAATGGTAGAAAATTACTTGACCCAATATCAAAGGATGAAATTATAAAATTTGATAATTATAAGCTAGAACAATTACAAAAAAATATATGCGAAACTTACAAGAGACTTGAAAATGAAAGCAGTATTGGAAATAATGTTAAAATTTCACATATTTTAGGTAACAACTTTCAAAACAAATCAATAACGCCAATTATAAAACAAGATACTGGATTTAGCTTAAGCACTTTTAAATCTACAATAGGAAGAGTAGAAAATTTAAAATTTGATAAACCTACAATTTTTTTTTCACAAAAAGGTAAATGGAACATTGAAACGGATAATTCTTCCATTGAATTAGATTATAAAGATACATTTTCAGTTCCAGTTGGATCTAACATTAATATTAAAATTGACGAAAAAAATGAGTCACTTCTTAATTGTGTATCACAAATATAATGAAAGGTTTTGATAAGAAATACAAAGACTTTCCTGACTATATATTAAAAATAACTGAGCAGATTTGGGAAAGTAAAGATGTTGAGTCTATTGGTAAATTTTATACAAAAGATATATCAGTAAGATCACCATTTGGAGTTACTTATGGCAATAAACCAGTTATAGACGCAACATATGCAACTTTAAAAGAATTTCCTAACAGACAATTGTTAGGTGAGGATGTTATTTGGAATGGTAATGACGAAATTGGATATCACTCTTCACATAGAATATTAAGTAAAGGAACACACCTTGGTGATGGTTTTTATGGGAAGCCTAGTGGAAAAGATATTTATTACAGAGTAATTGCTGATTGTGCATGTAAAGAAAATCAAGTTTATGACGAGTGGATTGTTAGAGATCAAGGAGCGATGGTAAGACAGATTGGTTACTCTCCAAAAGAATTTGCAAAGAAAATAATTGAAAGTGAAGGGGGAATTTCAACTGCATCCAAGTTATTCGATCATGAAACTGATAAAAGTTCAAATTATGAAGCTGAGACTTATAAAAAAGGATCAAAAGCAGAAAAATATACAAAGATACTTAAAAATATTTTTAATTATGACCATAAATTTGAAGGATATGATAGAGCTGCTAATATTTTTTGGCCTGGAAATAAAATTGGCCATGGAAGAGACGATATTAAAGAAAAATGGAATTCTCTAAAAGCAATATTTTCAAACATAAAATTTACTATAGAACATGTAGGTTTTTTAGAGGAAGCAGGTCAAAACCCAAGAATATCAGTTAGATGGTTTTTAGAAGGTACTCACAGTAACGACAGCATGGATTATGATAAAGCTTCAAATAAAAAAATATTTATAATGGGAATTAATCATGCGGAATTTTACTCCAACTCTATTATAAGGGAGTGGGTATTGTTTGATGAAGTTGCTATATGGAAACAAATTTTATTAAATCATGGTTAAAATAAAAACCACACATGTCGGAAGCCTACCCAGATCAAATGAACTATCAAGTCTTTTAGCCTCGAAAGATAATAAAGAAGAAATAAGCATAAAAAAATTTGACGAAGTTGTAAGAAATAATGTTTTAGAAGTTGTAAAAAAACAGATTGATACAGGAATTGATATAATAAGTGATGGAGAAATGTCAAAAATTAGTTATGCAACATATATTAAAGATAGAGTTGAAGGTTTTTCAGGAGAAAGTGAAAGAAAAGCTCCAAAAGACTTGGATGATTTTCCATCTTTTAAAAAAAAACTTGTACAATCTGGTGGAACCCCGACATATAAAAGGCCATGTTGCACAAGTGAATTAAAATTAAAAGATAATGTTTCAATTAATAAAGATATTATTAATTTTAAAGATGCATTAAATAAAAATTCTCATAGTGACGGGTTTATGAATTCTCCATCACCAGGAGTTATTTGTAATTTTCTACCTAATAAATTTTATAAAAATGATAATGAATATTTAGAAAAGCTTTCAGATATTATGAAATTTGAATATGAAAAAATTATTGATAGTGGTCTTTCTCTTCAGATCGATTGCCCTGACCTCGCTTTATCAAGGCATATGATTTATAAAGACATTTCAGAGGAAAATTTTTTAGAAAGAGCAAACAAACATGTCGAGGTTTTAAATAAGTCATTAGAAAATATTGATCCAACTAAAGTAAGAATGCATATTTGTTGGGGAAATTATGAGGGACCTCACATTCACGATATTGAGTTAAATAAAATTATTGAGATAGCTTTTAAAGCCAACATAAATATGTATTTGATAGAGTCTGCTAACCCTAGGCATGCTCATGAATGGGAAGTATTTGAAAATATAAAACTACCAAAAGATAAAATTATTATTCCAGGAGTAATAGAGTCAACGAGCAATTTTATTGAACATCCAGATGTCGTAAAACATAGAATTTTAGCCTTTTCTAAAGTAATAGATCCTAACCAATTAATGGCCGGTACTGATTGTGGATTTAGCACATTTGCCGGATTTGGAAATGTTGATGAGAATATAGTTTATAAAAAACTTGAGTCACTTGTGATTGGATCAGGACTTGCGTCAAAAGTGATTTAAAAATCTCTTTTATTAAATAATTCTTAAATATATAGTTTTATTAGAATAATTATAAACAACCAAAAAAGAGAGAAAATATGAGAAAAATACTATTAACCTTATTGTTCGTGCTTTTTGGAACAACAGCATATGCTGATGGGCATTGCAGTAAACCAAGTGGTTCAATAAATATTTTAGCAAATGATTTTCCAGCATTAAGAACATTTGTAGAAACAGCTAAAGGATGTAAAGGAAGTGCAGATTTTAAAGTTACTCACTCATCAGAACACAACAAAATTGCTGTTCCAGCTTTAACTGCAAACCCTTCTGAATTTTCAGCAAGAATTGCAGCTAATAGTTCGATTGTTCCTTTAATGAATCAAGATTTAATTAGACCTATGGATGATCTAGTTAAAAAATATGGAAAAGGAATACAAGACTCCCAATTAATAACAATTGATGGAAAAGTAATGGCTGTTGCTTTTATGGCAAACACTCAACATTTGTATTACAGAGAAGATGTTTTAAAAGAATTAGGTATACCTGTACCTAAAACTTACGAAGAAGTTGTTGCTGCATCTGAAAAAATAAGAGCATCAGGTAAAATGCAACATCCGTATGCAGCTGCGTATAAAGCTGGATGGAATTTAGCTGAAGAATTTGTAAACATGTTCATTGGTCATGGTGGTGAATTCTTTAAAGCTGGAACTGCTGAACCAAATATCAATAATGCAAAAGGTGTGGCTACACTGAATATGCTTAAAAAGTTAGCAAGTTTAAGTAACCCGGATTATCTTACTCACGATAGTGAAGCAATTAAAGTTGAGTGGGAATCTGGTAAAGTTGCTCTGATGACATTATGGGCATCAAGATCTGGAACTTTATTAGATGACGAAGGTGATGCAAAAATTACTGCAGCAACTAAATTAACTGGACCGGCAACTGTTGGTGGAGGAAATATTCCAGCAGCTACATTATGGTGGGATGGATTTACTTTAGCAAAAAATAGATCTGACAGTGATGCAGAAGCAACTTTTATAGCTCTAGCTCATGCTGCTTCAAATAAAAAAATGGTTGCAGATGCAGCTGACCAAGCTGTTTGGTTAGTTGAAGGTTTTGTGCCAGGACCAAAATCTATTGGTGTGATTGAAGCTGTAAAAATGGGAGCAAAACCTTACCCGATGTTACCACAAATGGGTTTAATGCATGGTGCATTAGGAAGTGAAATAGTTGAGTTCTTACAAGGTAAAGAGTCTGCAGAACAAGCATTGAAAGATGTTGAAGCTGCTTACATAAGTAAAGCTAAAGAACAAGGCTTTCTATAAAATAAATATTTAAGTGGGGATTTAATCCCCACTTAATTTTAAATGCCAAATAAAACTTTTTTCTGGTTTTTCTTGCCAACTGGTTTGGCAATGATTTTGTTTATTGGTTTGCCAATAATATCTACTGGTATCCAATCTTTTTATGCCCAACATGATCAAGTAGTAAAAGAAGTTAAGAAATGCGATCCTTTTGGCTGTACAGTTTCGATAGTTGTTGATCAAGAAGCAACATCCATATTAAGAGATGAAAAACCTTTGGGTAAATTTAACGGATTTGGTACTTATATAGATAGAAATCACTTAGCTATTGAGCAAATATCAGATTTTTGGAAAGAAACTGACACCTTTGGAGAATTTATCAATCAAGTTACAAATTTACCTTTTTATAAAGCCCTTTTATTTACTTTAACATATTGTTTGTTTGTAACTCCCAATGTTTTATTACTAGGTTTCATAATAGCGTTAAGTTTAAATGCAATATCTAGAAAAATAAGAGGCCCATTAATATTTGGTACAATATTACCAATGATAGTTACTCCATTAGTAGGATCTCTTGTTTTATTTTGGATGATTGATGCAGAAGGTATTATTGGTGCAAATTTACAATTAATGATGGAAGATCCATATCTATCTTTAAAATCATCTAGAACGCTTACATGGATAACGATAATTATCTATGGAATTTGGCATCATTCTCCTTTTGCTTTTGTAGTTTTTTATGCTGCATTACAAACAGTACCTCAAGAACCTGTTGAGGCAGCAATTATCGATGGAGCGTCAAGATACCAAAGAATTAGACATATTGTGTTACCACATATTTATCCGGTTGTTACTTTTGTAGCTTTAATATCATTAATGGACAATTTTAGAGTCTTTGAGCCAATAATTGGTTTTAGCGCTGAAGGAAGTGCTCAATCTTTATCATGGTTAATATATGATAATTTAGTCAATGAAGAAGTAATCTTATTTGGTTCTGCAGCAGCAACTTCTATGATGACTATTATCGGTATAGCTATATTGTTAGCACCAGTATTAATTAGGACTTGGAAAGAATTTAGGACGGCAAGATAATGGAATATGGTTTAGACAAAAGATCAAATGCCCTTAGAACATTTAACACGACTTTTATAATAATATGGTTATTAATTGCATGCTTTCCATTCATTTGGACTTTTTGGGGATCATTTAAAGTAAGAGCAGATTTTTTTTCTAGAGCTGATTGGTGGTATGCGATCTCAGCATTTAATACGTTATTAGAAACAGGAGGTCAATTTACTTCAAAAGCATATTCTGAAGCCTGGACTGAAGGTGAATTTTGGAAAGCATCGAGAAATACGATAATAGTAACAGTATTTGTTGTCTCTATATCACTTTTTTTAGGAACTTTAGGTGCTTATGCTTTATCTAGATCTACTGAAAGATATGCTTTTTGGATATTAATCGCAGCATTAATTTTTAGAGCAATGCCACATATAACATTAGTATCAGGATATCTTTTTCCATTTTTTGAATTACAGATTTGGGGAATTTTACCAACCACAATTGTGGTTTTAGTTGCAATAAATCAACCTTTTACTTTATGGCTACTTTATTCTTTTTTTAAAACCGTACCTAAAGAATTAGATGAAAGTGCTTTAATTGATGGTTGCTCATATTTTCAAGCATTTAGGTATATAATCATGCCCGTAATGTGGCCTGGAGTTATTACAGCTGGTTTGTTTAGTCTAATGTTGGCTTATAATGACTTTACAGTTACTGCATTATTATTAAATCAAGAAAACCACACAATGGTCCCAAAAATTCAAAGTTATCTTGGTACAAATCAACACGAAGGTAATTTAATGTGGGCTGTTTCAGCAGTTGTGTCAGCAACCGCACCATTATTTATGTTAGTCATGTTTTTTCAAAGACAAGTAATAAGTGGCTTAACTACTGGTGCTGTTAAAGGATAATGGCAATTAAAGCCTTATTATTTGGTTCTATTGGTACAATAGTTGAAACATCCAATATTCAAAGAAATTGCTTTAATTTAGCTTTTAAAATCTCAGGATTAAAATGGCATTGGAGTAAAGTATTGTATCAATCTATGTTAAAAAAATCTGGCGGAGAAAAAAGAGTAAAAAAATTTAGTCTAGAGAAAAAAACGTTAGTTAATGCAAAAAAAATTAGGAATTTAAAAACTTTAATTTTTAATAATTTTTTAAAAAAGAATAAATTAAAGCCACGTGCTGGAGTAATTGATGTTATCAAATATTGTAAAAAAAATAAATTAAAAATTGGCTTTGTAACCTCTACTACAAAAAATAATGTTGATGCAGTATTTATATCATTAAATAAATATATAAAAAAAAGAGATTTTGATTACATCGGACATGACAAAATTATAAAAAACTTTAACAACAAGACAGATATTTACTTACATTGTCTAAAAAAATTAAAACTTTCAAATAAAAATTGTTTAGCAATTGAAGACACAGAGATCAGTTTAAAATATGCTAAAAAAGCTAAACTCAAATGTATTGCATTCCCGGGCGATTTTCACCGCTCCGGGAAGTACAAGGATTCATTTATAAAAGTTAGACGGCTTAACTCAAAAATATTTGCTGATTTATAGTTGGTCTATTAAACCTGGTGCTAATTTTTTAGATTTAGATGAAAATCTAAGTTTTTTAATAGCATCAAGGTTTGATTTATCGTCTCCAACAACCACAAAACCAATCATTCCCATATTTTTGTGTGGTGTACACCAGTAAGCATAAATACCTGGGACCTCGAATTTATATTCGACATCTTTATTGAACTTTGATTTAAACTTACCAACGCCTTCTGGCACACCTTTTTTTATGAATTCAACATTATGTCCTTTATCTGTTGCCTTCCAAAGGACTGTATCTCCAGGGTTAACTCTTACTATTTTAGGCTCAAAAACATTTGATTCTTTATCAAGCCTGTTAAGCATTTCCACTGTAACATCCGCACCTAAAGCTATATTCGTAAAAAATATACTGATTAATATTATAAATGAACTTATTAATTTATTATATCTAGTCATAGCGGTGATATATTCTTTTAAAGTCAATAAACAATAACTATGTGGTGTAACAAGTTGACACGTCTTTAGTTGTTTTTATTTAACAATCTGTCAGCTCTAAAGGTGGTAAAAATTATAATTATTAAAAATGGGATACACAATATGTTCATTATTTTCCAACTTGTAAAACTTAAAACAATTCCCGCTGTTAAACTTGCTGTAGCTTGAATTGAAAAGACGATAAAATCATTAAATCCTTGTGCTCTAAATCTTTCTTCTTCTTTATAATTTAAAACTAATAAACTTGTTCCAGATATAAATAGAAAATTCCACCCAAGGCCTAAAAAAACTAATGAAAAAAGATAGTTGATCACTGTTTGATCGAAGTAACTAAGTATAATTGTAAATATAAAAAATAAGACACCAAAATACATAATTTTACTATGCCCATATTTTTTAATTAAATTCCCAGTAATTAATGCTGGCAAAAACATGCTTATGATATGTAATTGAATTACAAAACTTGTATTATTTAAAGACATATTATCATGAATATGCATACTAATAGGAGTAGCAGTCATTAAAAAAGACATAACTGCGTAAGCGAATGATGACGAGACTAATGCCTGTAAAAATCTTGGTTGAGACATCAATTCTAAAACTGATCTTCCTTTTAAATTTTTCTTATTATTAATTATTTTGTTTTCTTTATAAAAAATTAAAAAAATAATAGATGATAAAGTTAATAAAGATAAACAAAGATAAGAGCCGACATACAATCCCTCTGAAATAATATTTTTTCCAAAATTTGCTAAATTTGGACCCAGTAAAGCTGACAAAATCCCCGCAAAAAGTAATAGTGAAATAGCTTTTGGTGCTTGTTTTTTGTCAACACTTTCCGCTGCAGCAAAACGATACTGATGAGCAAAAGCCATTCCAAATCCAAGACAAAAACAAGAAAATGAATACAGAATAAAATTTTGCTTTAATACAGAATATGCTGCTAATAGTGCAAATAATGAAGTTGTTATAGATGAAAATATAAAACCTTTTTTTCTTCCTGTAATACTCATAATTTTAGAGGCAGCTATAATAAAAATAGCTGTACCAACAATTGATAATGACATAGGTAATGTTGAAAGAGATTTTATTGGACTGATACTAGTTCCAATAATTCCACTTAAAAAAACAGTTACAGGTGCAACAGAGAATGCAAATGCATTGCTAGCAAATAACAACCATACATTTTTGTTCATTAAGGTATTATACTCTTTTCTTACCTTGAACTACTCTATCTAATATTAATGCAACAAATAATATTGCAACACCAGCTAAAATTCCCTGTCCAACATTTGCATATTGAAGTGCCTCGAGTACGTCCTGTCCTAAACCTTTTGCTCCAATAAGTGAAGCCACAACAACCATTGCTAAACTTAACATTACAGTTTGATTTACACCAGCAAGTATTGATGGTGTTGCAAGCGGTAAATCTACTTTTCTAAGAAGATACCATTTAGATGCACCGTAAGCTATTGCTGCCTCTCTAATAGTTTCAGGAACTCCTCTTAAGCCTAATACTGTAAGTCTCACGACAGGTGTTCCTCCAAAAATCATTGTAATGATTACTGCTGCGACCTTCCCTGTTCCAAAAAATGCAATGACGGGAATCATAAATACAAATGCAGGCATTGTTTGCATAAAATCCATTATTGGTCTGATCATTGAATAAAATCTTTGACGTCTTGCACAATAAATTCCTAGAGGTATTCCAATAACAATACTTAAAATTGCAGCAGTTCCCAGTAAGGCAAGTGTTGTCATTGCTTTAACCCAAAATCCCAAAAAACCCATGTAAGCTAAAAATCCTGCAGAGTATATTGCAGTCCTAATGCCTGCTGATAAAGCAGTTAAAACTACAATGGTAGTTATAATCACAATCCAAGGTGTTTTGACAAATAAAAGTTCTAAAAAATCAAGAACAGATCTAATTCCAATTGTTATTGCGGTAAATACTGCATCTCCTTTTATTACTGCGTAATCAAAAATTGTTTCAACCCATTTAATAGAGGTGAGTCTTATTTCTGGATGTGTAGGAAAATCATTCATTATTGAGAAGAAACCTGGAAAGCTATAATGAATTACTGAAAAAAACATAATAATTATAGTAAAACCAATACTTAAAAAATAATTTTTTGTTTTCATTCCAGGACTAATCGATTTATTTGATAACCATTCAGAGTATCTTTTTTCTAAAACTGTATTTGCTAATATTCCTTGAATAAATTTTACAAAAATTAATAATACAATTCCTGAAATAGTAATCCATATTGCTGAAGCTTCGATTTGCTGAACATCAACTACATATTCCTTCATTGCGTCTTCAAGTGATTTAATTGCCCTCTCGTAGACTTCGACTTTATCTGGATTGTTTTCTTTTGCAGCCTCTAATTGTTTGTATCTAAAATCAATAGTTGATTGAATTTTATCAATTTTTTCTAAGGCGTCTTTAGTAATGTTTCCAAATAAGCCTCTAATTATTTGAACAACAGCAAATGTTTCGATTATTAAAAATGCTAGCGCATAATTCCAAATATTTCTTAATCCAAACCACATTGGTCCAAATAATGCGGCAAATAAATTAAAAGAAAAAGAATAAGAGGGTTTGCTTCCAATTTTTTTAAATTCATCAATGTAGTAATCTGGATTAGAAATCACAAAATTTTTAATTAATTCAGATCTAGATAAATTTTTAATTTCTTTACTCACTGTCATTCCCCTCAACAACTGCTTTCAGCAAATCTGATTGTGTAATTATACCAACTTCTAAGTTGTCATTATTTGTAACTATTATTGGTTTATCTTCTGTTACTGAAGTTTCAATAAGTTTGCTTAATATGTCGTTTTCATTAACTTTCTCATTATTGCTTAAATTATCTCCAAAATTTTTCTTATATTCTTCAATAGATTGCATAATTGTCTTAGCCTGAACGACTTTTAATCTTGAAATTCCTTTTACAAAATCTGCAACATACTCATCAGATGGATTTACTACTATTTCCTCTGGTGTTCCAATTTGTACTACTTCTCCATCTCTCATTATAGCTATTCTGTGACCTACTCTTACCGCCTCATCTAAATCGTGAGTTATAAATACAGTTGTTTTTTTCATTTGCTTTGAAAGTTTTATAAATTCACTTTGAAGTTGTCGTCTAATTAACGGATCTAAAGCACTGAAAGGTTCATCCATCAAAAGAAATTCTGGATCTGCTGCTAATGCTCTAGCCAGACCTACTCTTTGCTGCATTCCTCCAGATAATTCATGAGCATATTTATTTCCCCATCCTTGTAATTCGACAATGTTTAAAATGTTATTTGCAGCATCTAATCTATCATTTTTGCTAACACCTCTAATTTCCAAAGGCATAGCTATATTATCTAAAACTGATCTGTGAGGCATTAATGCAAAATTTTGAAAAACCATACCAATTTTTTTGTTTCTTAATTCTTGAAGGTTTTCCTTATTAAATTGCATTACGTCCTGATTATTTATTAATATTTTTCCAGATGTTGGTTCTAATAATCTATTAATGTGTCTAACTAGTGTTGATTTTCCACTTCCAGACAAACCCATTACACAAAATATTTCACCCTTATTGACATCAAACGAAACATCCGAAACACCAATTACAGAATTATATTTCTCTAATGCTTCTTGTTTTGAAATTTTTTTATTTTGGATTGCATCTAATGCATCTTGTGATGTATTACCAAATATTTTCCAGACATTTTGAATTTGTATAGCTGCTTCCATGAAAATATTTTAACTTAAAATGAATGAAAATGATACCTGGCAACCAACGGTCGCCAGGTAATTTAATTTTTATTACTAAATTATAAACCTAACCAGCCGTCAACTGTTGATTTATTTTTAGACATCCAATCTCTAGCAACTTCTCCTGGATCTCTTTTTTGCACAGAAACTTCGTATGCCATCCAAGAAACATCATCTGCTGTTATTTGGAAATTTTTGAAAAATTCTACAATTGCTGGAGATTTACTCTCAAGAGATGTACCCCATCCAATTTGAATTTGTTTCAAAGCATCCTTTGAAGCAACATATGATTTTTGATACCAGTCAGCATCAGCTTTAGGTTGGATCATTTTATATTTTGCTGGATCATATGCTGGTTCTTCAAGCATAACAACGTCTGCCATACCCCAAATTGCATGCGGTTTGTAGCAATAAAATGCATAACCCTCACCTTTTTTAATAGAGTCGAGAACTCTAGCATTTTTAACTGCTTCTGCTGCTCTGATAGGTTCAATTCCAGCATCATATAATTTATAATCTCTTAATTTTACTTGGTTAACATTAGCTGAAGCCCATCCATCTGCACCAATCCAAAATTCACCTTTGCCATTTCCATCACTATCCATTGCTTTGACAACTTCTGGTCTACCCAAATCTTCTATTGCAGTGATATTCATTTTTTTTGCAAATTGTTGAGATACACAATATCCTTGGTTACCCTCGTAAGGATTTTTACTTAATTTTAAAGTTCCTTTTGGTACTAGATCATTTGTGTATGCTTCTTGGTTTGGAAGCCATATATCAGGATGTACTTCAATCTCACCTTTACTTCTATCAATTGCTCCATAGATAGCAGTGTTATTTCCTGGCACTAATTCTGCTTCACCACCCATTTTATCTATAACAACTGCTGCAAGTAAATTTGCAATTGCAGTAGCGCCAGTCCATCCTGGATCACCAATTTTTACTTTTTCAGCAAAACTTGAAGCTGGTAAAAATAGTGAAATTATCCCGGCAACAAGTATCTTTTTAATTATATTCATATTTTCCTCAGGTTTATTTAATTTATAAACTGAATTAAACTTTTTTTTAATTTTAGAGTCAATGATTACAGTATTGAAAAATGTTAATCCAGATATGCAAAAACCTAAAATGATCAAGTTTTATTCAAAAAATTCTGCACAGTTTTATTAAACTTTTCTGGCTCCTCAAGATGTACGTTATGACAGCAATTTTTAAATATTTCAATTTCGCAATTTGGAATATTATTGGTCAGCAAAGAAACCTGATCAAAATTATAGGATCTATCTTGATCACCCCATATTACTAGAGTTTCATTTTTAATATCTTTTAAATTTTCTAGTCCATTCCAGTCTCTCATTGCAACTAATGCATTGTGAGCTGTTTCTTCAGATATATGTTCTATTGCATTTTTACACAAATAATAATTTTTTGCTTTATCTCCGTCGACAAACCATTTTGGTGGTATTCTTTTTACTTGTTGTTTTATCCCCTCTTCTCTTAGTTTTTTAATAGAGGTATTTATAGGTTCAAATCTACCTGGAATGTCACCAATAGGTCCAGTTGCAAAACAAATTAATTTATTTATTCTTTCACCACATATTTTGGCAATTTCTTGGACTATCATCCCTCCCATTGAGTGACCCATTAAATTAAATTTTTCTATTTTCTTTTTATCAATTTCCTCAATAATGAATTTTGCCATTAAATTTATACTGTTTAAAGATTTTGCTTTATGACTTTCGCCAAAGCCTGGTAAAGCTGGAGAAATAACTCTAAAATTTTTACATAAATAATTTTTTTGAAATTTCCACATTTCTGAAGACCCAAGGTATCCATGTACTAAAATCAGTGGAAATCCTGATCCAATATCATCTGTATAAATTTCTTGCATAATTATTTTTAAAATATAGTTGTATAATGTAACTTTTAAAACAAAATTCAAAAAATATTATGATTGGTATTCTTGGAGGAATGGGGACACAAGCTGGTTTAGATTTTTGCAATAAACTTGCTAAAATAAATAGAGGTAAACTAGATCAAGACTACCCAATGTTTGTTTTATACAATAAATCTAATACACCTAAACGACCAGAAAACATAAAAAAATATTACAATGTTTTAAATGCTTTGGTTGAAGGTTGTAAGAAATTACAAAAAAATGGTTGCAAATTTATTGTAATACCATGCAATACTGCTCACTACTGGTATGATGATCTAAGTAAAAAAATTAAAATTCCAATTCTTAGTATGCCTAAAGAAGTATACTTAGATACCCTAAAAAGTTGTAAAAAAAACTCCAAAATAGGTATATTATCCACCGAAGCTACATTGAATACTAAAGTTTATAATAAATATTTTGACAAAAGTTTTTATTTAGTAAGTCCAACTTCCAGTCTTCAAAAATCATCAGTAAATAAATCAATTAAATTTGTCAAAATGGGTAAAATAAAAGAAGCTGAGAAAGCAATTAGGCCAGCAGTAAATTATCTTATGAAAATCAAATGTAAGAAAATTATTTTAGGTTGTACAGAGTTGCCTATTGCAATATTTGCTTATAAATCTTTTAAAAAAATTAAACAATCTAAAGTGTTTGTAGATCCAAATCTTCTCGTAGCAAATGTCTCAATGAAAAAATATAAAAAGTTAAAAAAACAATAACCCAGTTTCAGTATTTATTAACTAAAACTGAGATTATTGTATCTTTTTCAACCCTTTATTTAGAAGGGTCAGGTACTTTTCTTAAATATGGTTTAACTGTTTCCCAACCATCTGGATAAATTTTCTTAGCCTCTTCATCTTTAACTTCTGGAAGAATAACTACATCTTCACCTTTTTTCCAATTAGCTGGAGTTGCAACTTTATGTTTAGCGGTCAGTTGCATTGAATCTATGGCTCTTAAAATTTCATGGAAATTTCTACCTGTTGCCATAGGATAAGTTAAATAAAGACCAATTCTTTTATCAGGTCTTACCACAAAAATAGTTCTTACAGTCTCATTATCAACTGCAGTTCGACCCATTGATGTTGTCCCTGCATCGGCTTCTAACATATTAAAAAGTTTTGCAACTTTTAAATCTTCGTCAGCGATTATAGGATAATCTGGCATTGTTCCAGATACATCTTTAATATCATTCAACCATTTTTTATGATCCTCTACCCCATCAACACTTAATCCAATAACTTTTACATTTCTTGCATCAAACTCAGCTTTCATCTGTCCTAATGAACCTAATTCTGTTGTACAAACTGGTGTAAAATCTTTTGGGTGAGAAAATAAAACGCCCCAACTATCTCCAAGCCACTCATGAAAAGAAATATCTCCCTCAGTAGTTTTGCATTGAAAATCTGGACACATACTGTTTATTTTAAGCATATAGTCTCTCCTTAATTATTATTTAGAATAATTATAATCAAGATTGATTTGGTATGCAAATTTTAATAATCTTAAAGAATGATATTTAATCAACTATTTGATCAAAAATCATCAACCTATACTTATATTATATCGAGTGGTAAAGGGAGAGAAGCATTAATCATTGACCCTGTGATTGAACATTCTGATGAATATATTAAATATTTAGAAAATTTAGATCTAAAATTGGTTAAGGTAATAGATACACATATTCATGCAGATCATGTAACTGGATTAAACGAATTAAACAAAAGAACAAATTGTACTCGTATAATGGGTGAGAATTCTAAATCTGAAGTTATTGATATTAAATTAAAAGATGAAGAAAATGTGAGTATTGAAAATATTAACCTTAAAGCTATTTACACCCCTGGTCATACTGACTGTTCTTATAGCTATCTTATGAAAGATAGAGTTTTTACAGGGGATACTCTTTTAATTAATGGAACAGGTAGAACTGACTTTCAAAATGGCAGTGCTCATCAGGCTTATGAGTCATTATTTGGTAAATTGTTAAAACTTCCTGAAGAAACACTTGTGTACCCTGCCCACGATTATAATGGAAAAAAAAATTCAACAATAGGTAACGAAAAGAATAACAATCCAAGACTTCAAGTAAGCTCGAAAGAGGAATATGCAGAAATAATGGACAATCTTAATCTTGCAAATCCAAAAATGATGGATGTTGCAGTTCCAGCTAATTTAAAGGGTTTGACGCTCAAAGAACTTTAAAATCAAGCTTTATAAAAGTGTTGTTTTTAAAAAATTAATAATTATATAAGACTTATGTCATGCAATAATTCACACTGCAAATGTAAGAACTGTTCTTGTGATAGATGTGTTTGTAAAAATTGTGATTGCAAACCATCATCAGAAAACTGCTGTTGTAATAAGTAGTTTAATTTAAAATTTATCTTAAACATTTATGAATGATTTTTTAGAGTCTATAATTAAAAGAGATCCAGCAGCTAATTCAAAGATAAGTTTAATACTTACTTATCCTGGAGTAAAAGCAGTATTCTTCCATAGAATTGCAAACTTTTTTGCAGTAGCAAAATTTCATCTCGTTGCAAGAATAATTTCTCAATTTTCAAGATTTTTAACTGGTATTGAAATTCATCCAAACGCAAAGATTGGCAAAAATCTTTTTATTGATCATGGTATGGGAGTGGTAATTGGCGAAACTTCAGATATAGGTGATAATGTAACTATTTACCATATGGCAACATTAGGAGGTATATCACCGAGTATTAATTCAGATGATCAAAGAAATATTAAAAGACATCCTACATTAAAAGAAAATGTAGTTGTTGGTTCGGGTGCTCAGATACTTGGGCCAGTTGTGGTTGGAAAAAATGCAAAGATCGGAGCTAATGCTGTTGTTACTAATAATGTTCCAGATAATGCGGTAATGGTTGGCATACCTGCAAGAAATATTGGAACTTCTAGTGAAGAATTTAAACCTTACGCAGTAACTGAAGAGACTAAAACAGAAAAAAGATAATTTAATGATTAAAAATAATTTTTTAGAAAGTATTGGGAATACTCAACTAATAAAATTGAAAATGGCATCTGAGATTACTGGATGTAACATTTATGGAAAAGCAGAATATCAAAATCCAGGTGGATCAGTAAAAGACAGAGCAGCTTTAGCATTAATTAGAGATGCTGAGGAAAAAAAATTAATTACAAAAGGTGGAATAATTGTTGAAGGAACTGCTGGAAATACGGGTATTGGTTTGTGTTTATTAGGAAATTCTATTGGATATAAAACAATTATTGTAATGAATGACAATCAAACACAAGAAAAAAAAGATTTATTAAGAAATATTGGAGCCGATTTAAGATTGGTACCACCAAAACCATACAAAGATGAAAATAATTTTGTTAAGTATGCTGGTCGTTTAGCTGATGAATTAAAAAGTAGTAATAATCATGGCGTAGTATGGGCTAATCAATTTGACAATACCGCAAACATGAAGGGACATTACGAAACCACTGGACCCGAAATATGGGAACAAACTGATGGAAAGGTTGATGGATTTGTTTGTTCCTCTGGAACTGGAGGGACTATCGCTGGAGTAAGTAGTTTTTTAAAAGAAAAAAATAAAGATATTAAAATATATTTATCGGATCCAACAGGTTCCTCTCTTTATAGTTACATTGAAAATGGTGAATTAAAGAGTGAAGGTGGTTCAATAACTGAAGGTATTGGATCTAGTAGAGTTACTGCAAATTTTGCTAAAGCAAAAATTGATGGAGCATTTTCAATAAGTGATCATGAGTCTTTGCCTGTTTTATTTGATTTAATTGAAAAGGAAGGTTTAAGTTTAGGGACAAGTTGTGGAGTAAACATTGCTGGAGCAATAAGATTGGGTAAACTTTTAGGTCCAGGTAAAACAATTGTGACAATTCTCTGTGATAAATCTGATAAATACAACTCAAAGATGTTTAATAAATCTTTTTTACAAGAAAAAGGTCTTCCCTATCCTCACTGGATATAATCACGCATAGCAGTACTGTAATAAATTCATTACATTTCTATCTTATAATAAACTCTAATATGTCAATTAATTTAAAGGAGAAACTATGGACGTAAAAGAACAAACTAAAAAAGCATATGAACTTTTTGGTTCTGGAGATATGGAAACATTTTTTAACGATATGATCGATGATGAAATCGTTTGGACTTTTCCAGGTAAAGAAGGTGTACATCCACTTTCTGGAGTTCACAAAGGAAAACAAGCTATGATGGCTGCAATGTCTAAAATCCCAGCTACTTGGCCAAATTTCCATTTAAAAGTTTTAGATATGATAAGTGAAGGAAATAAAGTTTTTGCAAGAGTTCATGCAACTGCGGATAACATGGATACTATGTTTGGTCACTATTTTGAAGTAAGTGATGAGGGAAAAACTAAAGTTATGATGACTTTTGATGATACGCTTAGCATGTTCAATGCAATGAAGAAGTAAGGAACAATATGTCAATTTTAGAAAAACTTAATAAAGCAATCATGGAAAAAGATGGTGCAGCAGCTGGTGAGCTGGTGCACGATGACTACAAAATGTTTTCCCATCTTAAAGGAGAATATGTGCATATGGGTAAGGCAGGTATGGTTGAAGCCGTAAGTAAAGGTATGATGAGTCCTGCAAAATACAGGATCCTTTTTGAAAATGATGAAATTGGTTTTGATCATTCATATGTTACTTATCAAGATGGAAATACAGAAGCTTTGATGTGCTGTTGGAAGTTTAAAGACGGTAAAATCATTGAATTAGAAACTGGAGCAACAAAAATACCAAAATAACTATAAACTTACAAAGGAGTTAATATGGCCAGCATTGAGTTTAAAGCTTTTGATAAAGTATATGAATTTGCTGGGGTTTGGGGGGAATAAAATGGTAAAAATGGTTGGTAACTTTGAAGTAAAAGACTGGGCTCACTGGAAAAAAATGTTTGATGAACATTCTGGCCCAAGAGAAGCGGCAGGTATCAAAACGATTTATGTTGGTAATGAATTAGAAAATCCAAATAAGGTACATATTGTTATGGAAACACCAGCAGCAGACACTATGCAAAAATTTATGCAGAGCCCAGAGAATGCTAAAGTAATTGCGGAATCTGGACATAAACAAGAGACAACAGTAATGAGTGTTTGCTCAGATTAGATAAATAAAAAAAAAGGATGTAAATAAATGAAAAAAATTTTTTTAATTTTAATATTAAGTCTGTTCACAACAAACTCTTTTGCCGATGGTCATGCAAATGCAAACGGTTTTTCAATAACTCTTAAAGTGCCTATGGCTGATGCAGCAAAAGTTGAGGAAATGCTTATGAAACATGCAAAATGGATGAAAGAAACACATCCATTAACAGGTGAAAAAAAACTAAACTCATATTCAATCATGAAAGGTCCTGAGTGGAAAAATGCTGGTGACCCATCACAAGGGACAACTGGTAATATTTTCTATGTATTAAATGAATTTTATGAAAATCCTGCTGGATTTGCAAATCATCAACAACTTGGTTCAAAATGGTCTGAAATACAAGAATTTCAGACGATGTTATTCACATATCAAGTTGGATATGCTTTTCCTGGAACAACCATTGAAACAATTGAATAATCATTTAATTGAATTAAAATATCATACAAAAAAAGGAGAAAAATATGGAAAAAGAAGTGTTAGTAATCGTAGATTTGAAAGAAGGAAAGCTTGAAAAATTTATGGGATGGATGCAATCAGATGAAGGTATGAGTGTGAGAAAATCTGCAGCTCATCCAGAAAAAACTATAGGAGCAGTAAAGCCAGATAAAAGTGGCGTAATGTTTAAGGTATTTGTTCATAATATGGAAAAAATGAAAGAACTAATATCTGGTACACATCCAGTTGGAAAAGAAATTTACGATGAATGTGTTATCAAAATGACTGCTTGGGATTTAACGAAAGTTGAAATGTAATATGGCAAGATTTTATTTGATTGGCAAAATAAGTGCAGAATTAATGAAAAGAATGCAAAATGATCCTTCTGCGGATAGATATGCATCGACTAAGAAAGTTACCGAGGCTGCTGGTTTAAAATTGATCAGCTATGAATGGGTAAGAGGTAGATTTGATGTTATCTCATGTGTAGAAGGAGATTATGAACAAGCACTAGCCTTGAAGATTGCTTTTAAAAATTCAGGACTAATGGATGATTTGATGGTACATGAAGTTATTGACTACAATAAAGCTTTTCAAAATGCTGCAGATGCCACAAAGTCTGTTATTAAACCAGGAGAATAATTATGAGTGGTTATGCGATCTTTAACCTTAATGTTAACAATCCTGAAAATTATAAGGAATACATAGACAAAGTTAAACCCACTGCAGAAAAATTTGGTGGGGAGTATCTTGTAAGAGGTGGTAGCAGCGAGACTATTGAAGGGTCATGGCAGCATCCAAGGACAGTTGTGATAAAATTTCCAAGTTACGAGAAAGCGAAAGAATGGTATAATTCTGAAGAATATAAACCAATAAAACAAATTCGATTAGATAACGCAGATACTAATGGAATAATAGTTGAAGGAGTATAAAGGAGATAAAATGTCAATATTAGAAAAATACAGTGCTGCATTAAAAAATAAAGATGAAGCAGCTATGAATGAGCTTTTGCATGATGACTTTAAATTCACAATGCATAAATCAGGAAATACTTTAGGTAAAGCTGAAGTGATCAAATGGGCGATGAGTGGTGATATTAATCAAAGAGATACACGAGTTGTATATGAAAATGATGAAGTTGGTGTACACCACGCATTTGTAACATTTGATGACGGAAATACAGAAGCAGTAATGGCAGTCTATAAATATGATAATGGAAAAATCATGAGTTTAGAGACTGGCGCAACACCAATGCCTAAATAATGAAAAAACTAATACTTTTATTTATTTTTATCGCCTTTAATTCAAATGCAGCTTCAATGAAGATGATTGGGTCTAAGGGTGATCCAAATGATGTTACAAGAGTAATAGAAGTAAAGATGTATGACAATTATTATGAGCCAAGTTCAATTCAAGTTAAAAAAGGTGAAACAGTAAAAATAATTGTTAAAAATCTAGGTGAACTGGTGCATGAATATAATATTGGAACTAAAAAGATGCATATAGATCACCAACCCGAAATGGCAAGATTAATTGAACACGATATTCTTTTAGGCGACCGAATTGATCATAAAAAGATGAAAGAAATGTCTAAAAAAGATCATTCATTGGGCCACAAACACGCAAATAGTGTAATGTTAGAACCAAATAAATCAGGAGAAATTATTTGGAAGTTTTCAAAAGATATTTCTTTAGAAATGGCATGTAACATTCCTGGTCACTACGAAAGTGGAATGGTCGGTCCTATAACAATTAAATAAATTAGAAAAGTTTGTAGATATTAATTAAGGATATATTATTCTTTAATTATGAGTAATTTTACTGCTTATATAATTTTAATTATTGCAGTTGCCCTTGGTACAGCATCAAATGGTTTTGCCAAAGCTGCAAATGGTTTTACAATATTTTTACCAAGTGTCTTTACAGCAATAACAATAGTTGCTTGCATGTATACGCTTTCTTTAGTTATGAAAACTATTCCTGTTGGCGTAACTTATGCTTCATTTGCAGGCTTATGTATAATAGCTACTTCAGTTGTTGGTATTTATAAATTTAACCAAATTCCGGACTTTTTTACAATTATAGGTCTAATATTAATTATATCTGGAGTTTTAATTGTTAATTTAGTTGGAAAATCAAATTAACTATTAAAGTTCATCTGGCAGATTATGCTTACCATCATCTTTTAAATCAATAATATATTCTTTAACTACAAAATCTAAATCTAGATCTGAGTATAAATGTGGAAACATGTTGCCATCCGTCGATTGCTCCCAAACTAGATTTTTTAATTTTAGAGCATCAACTTTAAGAATTATTAAATTAGTTTGATTAATATAAAACTTATTTAGTGTTTGCTTGACCTGATCTTTATCTGAAAAATGGATATAACCATCTTTTAAATCTAATGCAGTGCCTTTAAAAACATTATTTTGTTTTGCCTCACTCCACTCAGATTTTGTACATATCTTGTAAATAAAATCAAAATTCATTTTATTTTAAAAAGTCGTCTACTTCTACTTGATAACCTTCAACTAAACGATTTGTTTCGTTAGCCATTCCTACAATTGCGATCATTTCGTTAATCATTCCATCTGTCGCACCTTTTTTTCTGGCAGCTAGAGAATGAGATTTAATACAATATTCACAATTGTTAGTAATTGAAACTGCAACATAAATAAGTTCCTTTACAGCAGGGTCTAATTCACCTTTTCCCATTACTTGTTGTAATGATCTCCAAGTTCTTTCTAATGTATCTGGACTATTAGCCATTGTTTTCCAAAAATTCGGAATTTCAGTTATTTGTCTTGCTTCTTTTATTTCTTCAAAAATTTCTTTTACTTTTCCAGTAGCTTCGTTTTCAGAAATTTTTTTAAATATTGTCATGGTTTTCTCCTTTTAGTTATAAATTGACTCAATTTTTGGCATTAATTTTAGTAGTTCTTTAGTATAATTATGTTTAGGATTTTTAAACAACTCTTCTGTTTCTGACACTTCACATAATTTCCCATCTTTAAGCACAGCTATTTTATCACACATTTGTCTTACAACTGGTAAATCATGGCTTATAAATAAAATTGTGAGATTTAACTGTTCTTGAAGATCTTTTAGTAAGTTTAATATTTGAGCTTGAATACTCACGTCTAATGCTGATGTAGGTTCATCGCACACAAGAAGTCTTGGTTGGGTTGCTAGTGCCCTTGCTATTGATATTCTTTGTCTTTGACCCCCTGAAAATTCATGGGGATATCTGATTGCAGACTGTTGAGTTAATTCAACAGACTCTAATAAATCATGAATATAACTATCTAAATCACTAGATTTTATATCTGGATTATGAAGTTTAATAGGTTCTGCAATAATTTCATTTACTTTTAGTCTTCCATTTAATGAAGAAAATGGATCCTGAAATATCATTTGAATTTGTCTTCTAAATTTTAATAAATCTTTATTTTTTTTGATCTTAGTAACATTTACATTGTCAAAAAATATATCCCCAGAACTTGGTTTAAATAAATTCACTACCATTTTTGCTATAGTAGTTTTACCACTACCACTCTCACCAACTAGACCAAATGATTTACCTTCCTTAATATCAAAAGAAACATCATCTACTGCCATTACTGAATTTTTTGTATTTTCTGTAAAAAAACTATCATCGAAAGATTTACTCAAATTTTGAATTTTAACTAAGTTTTGATCTACAATACTTTTTTTAGACCATCTGTTTAATATTTTGATATTATTATTTTGATTATTTAAATTCTCTTTTTCAATAATTGTAAACCTTAATATTTTTTTATTTGTTGGTGGTACTGAGCTAACTAGACTTTTTGTATATTTTTTTTTTGGTTCTACTAAAACTTGCTTTGTTGGACCAATCTCTACCAAATCTCCATTTTTCATTACAGCAACTCTATCTGTAGTTTCTGCAATTACGCCCATATCATGAGTTATAAGTATGACTGCTAAATTTCTCTCCTTTGTTAACCTTTTTATTAATTCAAGAATTTGAGATTGTATAGAAACATCCAGTGCTGTGGTTGGTTCGTCTGCAATTAATAATTCTGGTTCACAACACAAAGCTAGAGAAATAACAACTCTTTGTCTCATACCTCCAGAAAATTGATGAGGATAATTGCTAAATCTTTTCTCTGCATCTTTTATACCCACCTCTTTTAATAAATTGATTGCTCTATTTTTTGCCTCATCTGTATTTATATTTAAATGAGTTTGTATTGTTTCAATGAGCTGTTCTCCAACAGTAAGAATTGGATTTAAAGAAGTTTGTGGATCTTGGAATATTAATCCTATTTTTTTTCCTCTGTATTGAACGATAGTTTCTTGATTTTCACTTATATTAGTGTCACCCATAAATATTGATCCATTTGAAATTTTACCTGGTTCATCAATCAAATTTACTATAGCGTTAGCAACAGTGCTTTTACCCGACCCAGACTCCCCAACTAATCCAACTATTTCACCTTTATTAATTTCTATATTTATATTTTTAGCTGCATTAACCGTTTCTTTCCTCATTTTGTAGTCAATGCTTAAGTTATTTATTTTTAAAAAGGTCATTTTTTAAGCTTTGGATTAAGTGTGTCTCTCATCCAATCTCCTAATAAATTAATTGAGAATGCAAGAATAACTAAAAATATTGCTGGAAAAAAAGTTATCCACCACTCACCTGAAAATAAAAAGTCATTTCCTAATCTAATTAATGTACCTAAAGATGGTGTTGTTGGAGGAACTCCTACTCCTAAAAAACTCAATGTTGACTCGGCTATTATTGCAAGTGCCAGACCAATAGTTCCTATAACTAGAACAGGTCTCATAATATTTGGTAAAATATGTTTAAACATTATCAGTAAATTTGAAACTCCTATAATGGATGAAGCTGAAACATAATCTTTATTTTTTTCTACTAAGGTTGCTGCACGAGAAACTCTTGCAAATTGAGGCCACTCTGAAATTCCTATAGCAAAAATTAAAACATAAATTGCCATCTCATCGTGCATTTCTCTTGAAATGATACCTCTTGCAATTCCATCTACTAATAAAGCCATCAATATACTAGGTACAGTCAACTGAACATCGGTTAATCTCATAACTATCATTTCATATTTTCCACCAAAGTATCCTGCAGTTAGACCTAGTGAAACACCTAGAATTAGACTGAAAATAATTGCTGAAAATCCAACTATTAATGAAATTCGTGAACCATAAAGTATAGTGGAGAGCATATCTCTTCCTTGTCCATCTGTACCTAAAATAAACTTTGCCATACCTTCATCTGTCCATGATGGAGGTGTGAATGCTTCCATTAATGATAGTGATGCTGGATCAAATGGATTATGTGGGGTAACAAATTCAACAAAAAAAGAGCAGAAGAAAATTATAAATAGTATTATCGAAGATACAATTGCAGTTGGGGATTTTATAAAACTAAAGTAAATATCACTATCCTTGAATTTTTCCCAAGAATTTAATGTTCTATTATCCACTAGTAACATCTCCTTTAACTCTTATTCTTGGATCAATAAAATAATACAAAATATCTACTATAAAATTTATCATTACAAAAACAAAAGCTATAAAAACCAAATAAGCTGACATTATTGGAATATCTACAAATTGGACTGCTTGAATAAAAAGAAAACCCATACCAGGCCATTGAAATACTGTTTCAGTAATAATTGAAAAAGCTACCAAAGTTCCAATATTTATTCCAGCAATAGTAATTACGGGAATTAATCCATTTTTTAATGCATGTTTATAATTTATACTTTTTTCACTTATTCCCCTTGCTCTTGCAAACTTTATATAATCAGTTTGTAAGATTTCCATCATCTCTGCTCTTACCAATCTAATTATATAAGTCATTTGAAAAAGGCTTAATGTTACAGATGGGAGTATGATTGCTTTCAATCCTGAAATTGTTAGAAGTCCTGTTGACCAAAAACCTAGATCTATCACTTCTCCTCTTCCAAAAGATGGAAGTACTCCTAGTATCACTGCAAAAAGATAAATGAATAGTATTCCAATCACAAATGTTGGAAGAGATACCCCTAGAAGAGACACTGCTAATATAAAGTCACTCAAAAAACCTTTTCTGTTAATACCCGTATAAACCCCTAATAAAGTACCAGAAACTAATGCAATTAATGCAGAAATTAGAACTAGCTCAATAGTTGCTGGCAGTCTTTCAATTATTAATTCTGAAACCGGTCTTCTAAGTTGGTATGAAATTCCAAACTCTCCCTTAGAAGCGTTAACTACGAATCTTGAAAATTGAATATGTATAGGGTCGGTTAATCCAAGTGTTTCTCTTAATTCAGCTCTTTCTTCATCTGAAGTTTCTTCACCAACCATGTTGTTAATTGGATCTCCCACAAAATTAAATAAGGAAAATGAAACAAATGATACGACGAGCATCACTATTACAGATTGAATCAGACGTTTGAAAAAATAATTAATCAATTTAAGAAATTTTTACAATTACAAGCCCTTTATTTAATTAAAGGGCTTGTAAAGAAAGTTATTTATTTAAAACTTGCAAAACGGAATAATGGTTCATTATTCGGTCTAATTGGAACATCTACATTTTTTTTAGTTGCCCAAGAAATTACTTGGTGATGTAGAGGAAGATACGAGATATCGTCTTTTACAATTTTCCAAGCATTTGCAATAGCAGCATTTCTTTTATCCAAATCAACTTCGCCTTCCATAACTCTAATTGCAGCATCAACTTCGCTGTTACTAAAGTTTACTTTATTCCAGCTAGCACCAGACTCGTATAAGTAATGGAATACGTAGTGACTATCCAAAGTTGGAACTCCCCAACCTAACATATAGAAATCACCTTTATCTTCTTTTAATTCCTTAAAGTGCTTACTTTTTGTTTGAGCAAATAAATTAACATTGACGCCGATTTTGCCTAACATACCAACAACAGCTGTACAAATTGCTTCGTCATTAACATATCTATCGTTAGGGCATCTTAACTCAACATCAAAACCTTTAGGATATCCTGCATCTGCTAATAATTTTTTAGCTGCATCAACATCATAAGGTAATCTTTTATCTAACTCTTTTGTATATCCATTTACACCTGGAAAAGTTATAATTCCTGCAGGTTCACTAAGGCCTCTCATTACTTTTTTCTTTATCGCCTCAATATCTATTGCTTGATATAGAGCTTGTCTTACTTCTTTTTTCTTAAATGGATTGTCTCCAGTATTTCCAGATCTTAGTTTATCTGCTGCTTGGTCCATACCTAAAAAGATTGTACGCATTTGAGCAGTACTAACTACTTCATGATCTGAAGAATTTCCAATTCTAGCCAAGTCTTGAACTGGTGCATCAGTAACTAAATCAACTTCACCAGATAATAATGCTGCAACTCTTGTAGCTGAGTTTTTAATTGGTAATAAGTGTATTTCAGTAACACTATTATCTTTCATCGAACCCCACCAATTACTATTTCTCTCAAATACTGTCTTAGTATTTGGCTCTCTTAAAGTAATTTTAAATGGTCCAGTTCCCATTGCATTAGTCGCTGAGAATGTTTCTTCTCCACCATCCCAGTTTTGTGAAACTGTAGCTCCAAAATCAATAGACCATTTTTTAGACATTATAAATATATTTGATAACTGGTTTAAAAGAATTGGATTTGGTTTGCTGGTACTAATCTGCACGGTATAATTATCAATTTCTTTAACATCTGAAATTGTACTAATGTACTCTTTAAAATCTGATGTAGGCTGTTTTGCTCTTAATATACTAAATACAACATCTTTCGCTGTCATATTACTACCATCAGAAAATTTTACGTCTTTTCTTAAATTAAATATCCATGTATTTGGATCTGTTGTTTTCCAATCAGTAGCAAGTTGAGGTTCAATACTCATATCTAAACCTCTTGTTACAAGCGCCTCATAAACTTGTCTTGAAACTTGAGTGGTAGGACCTTCATTTTGTGCATGAGGATCCAAAGTTAAACTGTCACCCTGCATAGACCATTTAATTGTTTTCGCGTATGAATTTGTTGATACAAAAACAAATAAAATTGCAAAGAAAATTTTAATAAAATTTTTAAATTTCATTTTTCCTCCTAATTATTACAAATAAATTAAACCTGATTAATGGGATAACTACAAGTGCAAAATAATTGCTTTAGTTGTTAGGAATGATCTCATTTTTGAACTTGGTATACAAAATTTTTGAATAATTATTCATTTTTTGCATATTTTTTTTTGCCTCATAATCAAACTTTTCGAGCGCTCCTTCACCTAATTGCTTTTCCAAAGCCATTTTATACTCTGGTACACACCCCCAATCATTTACAGTTGTATCCTTTATTTCAATATGAAATTGGATACCATAAGCATGATTTTTATACCTAAATATTTGGTATTTCGTTTCTTCCGATGATGCAATATGTGTAACATCCTTGTTATTTTCTAAATTTTGAACCTCATAAGAATGCCATTGTAATGATGTTAACTTTTCTGGAAATCCTGAAAATAGAGTATCATTTTCTTTTTTTTCAGAGAAACTTATATCCAACATTCCTATTTCGGGATTTTTTGTTCTAACAACACTTCCGCCTATCACTTCTCCGAGTAATTGACACCCAAGACAAAACCCTAAATAAGGTTTTTCTAAATTAACAACAAATTCTTTAATTTTATTTTTTTCTTCAACTAACCATGGATATTCTTCCTCCATCCATGTATCCATTGGGCCTCCCATACAAAACATTGCATCAAATTTTTTTAGATCATTTGGTATTTTCTCTCCTTCATCTAGCTCGATCGTGGTTAAGTTTACCCCATCTTTAATCATCAAATCTTTTATATAACCAGGATCTTCAATTTTAATGTGTTGAAGAACAATAATTTCCATCTTTAGGCTATTGGTTTTAATAAACTCTGAATTTTAATATGAATATTTTTATTTGACGATGCAAGAATATTACCTGCATATTTTGCATCTCTATTATCAATTGTAGAAACAATTCCACCTGATGCTTTGATAATAGGTATTAAGGGATGAATATCCCAAATTTTATTACTGCATTGAAATACAACATCAAGCTTACCTTCACAAACCTGTGCATAGGACAGGGCATCGGAACAAGGAAATTGCATTAAATTTAAAAATTTAGTAATTTTTTTTTGTTTATTTAATGAAATTGCTCCATGTAATCCTGCTGCTAATTTCAAATCTTTATATTTTACTTTTTTATTTGTATTAATTTTTTTTCTTTTATTATTTTCAACCACATATGCAACTTTATCAGATTGGTTGTAATAATATTTTTTTAGGATTGGAAAA
>CACJNE010000006.1 GCA_902594675.1 uncultured Pelagibacteraceae bacterium | reverse complement strand
ATGTTTCGTATTCTTCTTTTTCTGGATCAAAATATATAATTTTTATAATTCTCAGATAATAAAAAGCTGCTACAACGGTTGCTAATAATCCTACAATTGCTAAAAAATACATTGATTGCTCTATAACAGCTAAGAATACATAAAATTTTGCAAAAAAACCTGCAAGCGGTGGTATTCCTGCTAAAGAAAATAAAACTATCAACAATGAGAAAGACAAAATTGGATGTTTTTTAGAAAGTCCAGATAAGTCATCTATATTTTCATAATATTTATCATTTCTCTTAAGCATAAATAAGCAGCTAAAAAAGGCTAAATTCATTACCAAATAAATAGATATATAAGTAATAGAACTTTGTATTCCTTGGTTGCTAACTGTTGCTAATCCAGCCAAAGCATAGCCCATATGGCTGATTGAACTATAAGCAATTAATCTTTTTAAGTTTTTTTGACCTATGGCTGCCACAGCGCCAAATATCATTGAAGCTATTGAAATAAATACAATTATAGTTTGCCACTGATCATTCATATTAGCAAAAGGTGTGTACAAAAACTTAATAAATACAGAGAGTGCAGCTATTTTTGGAAGTATAGCAAAAAATAGTGTTACAGATGTTGGGGAGCCTTGATAAACATCTGGAGCCCACATATGGAAAGGTACAGCCGATATCTTAAAAGCAAGACCAACTAAAATAAAGACTATCCCAAACGTGGTACCATAATTAAATTCATTAGAGTTAATAAGTATTTTATCAAAATTTGTACTTTCAGAAAATCCATAAGTTAATGAACACCCATATAATAGCAAACCAGATGATAATGCGCTAAGAACAAAATATTTTAGTCCAGATTCTGTAGAAAGTAAATTGTCTCTATTAAAAGATGCTAGAACATATAGAGCTAATGATTGTAGTTCAAGGCCCATGTAAAAAACAATTAAATCATTTGAACTTATCATTATCATCATTCCCAAAATACTGCTTAGAATGAGGATCGGGTATTCAATTTTATTTAAATTAATAACTTGGATATATTTGGATCCAGTTAGCATTACAAAAATTCCAGATCCAACAAGTATAATCTTCATATAATTAGATAAATTATCTATTAAATATGATTCATTGAATAAGTAAATTGTATTTAATGAGCTGAGATTTATTATTAGTGCCAATAAAATAACTAACGATATGTTAGATAAATTATAAATTAAACTTGCACTATTTTTTTTGAAAACCCCAACTAGCAGAAATAGCATTATAGATACCGATATGAAGATTTCAGGTAATATATATTGAAAATTTTCCATTAGTCTTTTGATGCAAGGTTGTTAATTAAATCAAAGTTGTACATGTTTAAAGTATTCTCTACTGATGCTTCAATTGAATTCATTAAAGGCTCTGGATAAAAACCAAAAAATAAAATTGGAATTACTAAAGCTGATAAAGTAATAATTTCAAAAGGTTTTAAATCTTTCATGCTTTTAAGCTCTTGATTATTCATTTCTCCGAAAACAACTCTTTTAAATAGCCACAACATATATGCTGCTCCTAAAATTACACCCAAACTTGCAATCATCGCCACTAGAATATTTTTTTCAAATGCACCCAATAAAATTAAAAATTCTCCAATAAAACCTGTTGTTCCAGGCAGACCTAGAGATCCTAGAGTGAAAACCATAAAAACAATTGCATATCTTGGCATTATGGAGACTAAACCGCCATATTTATTTATTAGTCGTGTATGATGCCTTTCATAAACAACTCCAACACTTAAGAAAAGTGCAGCAGATACAAGTCCATGACTAATCATTTGGAAAATACTCCCCTCAATACCTTGTTGGGTCATTGTGAAAATACCTAGAGTTACAAATCCCATATGTGCAACAGAGGAGTATGCTATGAGTTTTTTCATATCTTCCTGCATCAAAGCAACCAGAGATGTGTAAATAATTGCAATTAAACTTAAGATATAAACTAACATTGTGAAATTTTCAGAAGCAATAGGAAATAAACCTAACGAAAATCTAATAAATCCATATCCAGCCATTTTAAGCAATATTGCTGCTAGCAATACAGATCCAACGGTTGGAGCTTCTACATGAGCATCAGGCAACCAAGTATGTACTGGCCACATAGGAGTTTTTACTGCAAAAGAACTGAAAAATGCTAACCATAATAAATTTTGATATTCAGCATTTATGCCAAGTTCATAAAGTTTTTCAACATCAGTGGTTCCCGTTATCCAATAAATTGAAATAATAGCAACCAACATAAGAACTGATCCTAATAAAGTGTATAAAAAAAATTTAAAAGCCGAGTAGACTCTTCTTTCTCCACCCCAAATACCAATTATTAAAAACATTGGTATAAGACCTGCCTCAAAAAATAAATAAAATACTACTAGATCAAGAGAGCAGAAAACACCAATCATAAATGTTTCCATTATTAATATAGCAATTAAGAAATCCTTAAGTCTATTTGTAATTGTAGCATTAACTGAAATAATGCAAATAGGAGTTATGAAAGTTGTTAATATTACAAATAAAATTGAAATACCATCTATTCCAACTTTATAATTTATAAATCCTGATAACCATTCTCTGTTTTCTACAAACTGAAAGTCTACTGAATTTTTATCAAAAACATACCAAAGATACAAGGATAATAAAAAATTCGCTACAGAGATAAATAAAGCTACATATTTGGAACTTTGATATTTTCCACTTGATGATTTTGTGAATAATATAAATAAAGCGCCTATTGTTGGTAGTAAAATTAAGGAAGATAAAATTGGAAAGTTCATCAGTTTAATATCAGTATTGTTAGTAAAACTGAAAACCCAATCAACATAACAAATGCATATTGATAAATAAATCCAGATTGAAATTTGACTGCTTTAATTGATAAATTTTTAATAATACTTGAAATCCCATCAGGACCAAATTTATCTATTATTGATCCATCAACTTTTTTCCATAAAAACTTTCCTGTTCTTTTTGAAGGATTAACAAATAAGTAATCATATATTTCATCAAAGTACCATTTCTTAACTAAAAATTGATAAATTGGTTCATTCATTTCTTTCAATCCTACAACTATGTTTTTATTTTTTAGATATAAATAATAAGAAAATGGAATTGCGGCAGTAACAAGTGTAGGTGTTAAAAATAAAAACCATGTTGGTGGATGATCTTTGCTGAGTGGTTCTAAAAATTTTATAGATTTACCCCAAAATTCATATGCTATTTCATGCCCTATAAATAAATCTTTAAACGCGATACCTGCAAAAATAGCTCCTATTGCCAAGATTACTAACGGGGCAATCATAACCAAAGAGGACTCGTGAATTTTATCAACGCTAAGTTCTTTATTATTAAAATCACCATGGAATGTTTTAAAAATAAGTCTCCAAGAATAAATTGATGTTAATAAAGCTGTAACAATACCAACAAAAGCTGCAAGCATTCCAACTCCATTTCCCCTTAGGTACGCAAATTCTATTATTGCATCTTTAGAATAAAAACCTGATAAAAAAGGAAAACCTGTTAAAGCAAGAGTCCCAATAAGCATTAATACATATGTGTATGGGAGTTTCTTTATAACTCCGCCCATTTTATTTATATCTTGTTCCTCATGGAATGAATGAATTACAGCACCAGCTCCTAAAAATAGCAAAGCTTTAAAGAAGGCATGTGTAAATAGATGAAACATCGCAACATTATAAGCACCTACTCCAGCAGCAAAAAACATATAGCCCAATTGACTACAAGTAGAATAAGCAATAATTTTTTTTATATCATTTTGAACAAGGGCAACTGTTGCTGCAAAGAAAGCAGTAGTCATTCCAATTATTGTTATAACTGTGAGAGCTAATGGAGAGTATTCATATATAGGTGAGCATCTAACAATCAGAAACACCCCTGCTGTTACCATTGTTGCTGCATGAATTAACGCAGATACTGGCGTTGGGCCCTCCATAGCATCAGGCAACCAGGTATGTAATAAAAATTGAGCTGATTTACCCATTGCTCCAATTAATAGAAGCAAACAAATCAAATCAATAATTTCTATATTAATTCCAATAAAATTAATTTCTTTATCTAAAATATTTGGGATTTGTTGAAAAACCTCATCATAATTGACTGTACCAAAAATATAAAAAATCAGAAAAATTCCAAGAGCTA
Organism: uncultured Pelagibacteraceae bacterium; assembly: GCA_902594675.1. Lineage (GTDB taxonomy): Bacteria > Pseudomonadota > Alphaproteobacteria > Pelagibacterales > Pelagibacteraceae > Pelagibacter. Next base: position 76,815 of record CACJNE010000006.1, on the reverse strand, counting down.
ATCCAAAGTCACCAACTCTATTAACAACAAAGGCTTTTATTGCAGCTTTGTTTGCACTCTCTTTTTTAAACCAAAATCCAATTAAAAAATATGAACATAAGCCTACACCTTCCCAACCAAAAAATAGTTGAATAAAGTTGTCTGAACTTACTAAAGTTAACATTGCAAAAGTAAACAATGATAAATATGACATGAATCTAGTTTTATGAGGATCGTGTGACATGTAACCAATTGAGTAAATATGAACTAAAGCTGAAACAAAATTTACCACAACAAACATAACTGCTGATAAGGAGTCAATTTTTATCGACCAATTAACATTTAAAGTTCCAGAGTTAATCCAGGTAGCTATTACAAGATTGTTTGAGTAATCTGAACTAATGACTTTATACAAAACAAGCAAAGAGAGTATTGCTGAAATACTCACAAACGAACTTGTTATAACTTGAGAATTTCTGTCTCCTATTTTCTTTCCAAAAAAACCACTAATTACAGATCCTATTAGAGGTAGAAATAAAATTAGGTATTCCATTTTATCCTTTTAAATTTTTAATCTCTTCAACTCTTATTGTGTCTGAATTTCTAAAATAAACTACAATTATTGCTAACCCAATAGCAGCTTCGGCTGCTGCAACTGTTAAAATAAATAGTGTAAATATTTGCCCACTTAAATCATTAATAAATATAGAAAACGCAACAAGGTTTATATTTACTGCAAGTAAAATTAGCTCAATACTCATTAAAATAACTATTACATTTTTTCTATTAAGAAAAATACCTACTACACCAATAGTAAATATTATTGCAGCTAATGTTAAATAATGTCCTAAACCTATGCTAAGCATCTATTTTAACTCCTTTATTTCTCTCAGCCTCAACTAAATCAACACCATCATCTCTTTCTCTAGAAATTTGCTTAACATAACTTTGTCTTTTAACTCCAGCTCTTTCTCTATAGGTTAAAACAATTGCCCCTATCATTGCAACTAACAAAATCATTCCTGAAATTTGAAATAGAAATATATAATCCGTATATAAAACATTTCCAATAGATCTGGTATTGGTGACTTCAGTAGATATATTTATAGAAAGGCTATTTAATAAATCAGGTTTATATTTCCATCCTCCAATTACAATTATAAGTTCAAAAAAAATAATTAAGCTGACTAATAATCCAACTGGTATATGGGTTCCACCATCCCACCTCGAGCTAAACCACTGACCTTTTTGTTCAGCAACGTTTAACATCATTACAACAAATAAAAATAAAACCGCAACCGCTCCCACATAAACTATAAGCATTATCATGCCTAAAAATTCTGCACCTATCATAATAAATAAACATGATATGCTAATAAAATCGAGGATTAAAAAAAATACGGAGTGAACTGTATTTTTTGAGACTGTTACCATGACTGCAGAAACAATAGCTATCAAGGAGAAAATATAGAAGAAAACTGAGTGTGCAATCATAAGATTACCTGTGAGAACTATCAGCCTTTATATTGGCAGCTAAAATATTTTCCCACCTGTCTCCATTTTCCAGGAGTCTTTCCTTTGTATAATAAAGCTCTTCTCTCGTCTCTGTTGCAAATTCAAAATTAGGACCTTGAACAATTGCATCTACAGGACAAGATTCCTCACAAAGTCCACAGTATATACACTTAAGCATATCAATGTCATATCTTATAGTTTTTCTACTACCATCATCTCTTTCCTTCGACTCAATTGTAATAGCTTGGGCTGGACATACAGCCTCACAAAGCTTACACGCTATGCATCTTTCTTCACCATTAGGATATCTTCTGAGAGCATGTTCCCCTCTGGACCTTATTCCTAAGGATCCCTTTTCAAAAGGATAATTGATTGTCTTTTTTGTTTTAAAAGTCTCTTTTATTGCAATTAATAAACCAGTCACAAAGTCAATCATAAATATAGTTTTTAATAATCGTGAAATTTTCATTTATTTTCCTGGTAGTAAATCAAAATATAGTAAAAAACTTGAAGTTAAAACAACATAAAACAGTGAAAATGGTAGAAATATCTTCCAACCAAGCTTCATTAATTGGTCATATCTGTATCTTGGAACAGTTGCTTTAACTAACGCAAATAGAATAAATAAAAATAATATTTTAAATATTAACCAAAATGGACCTGGAATAGCATTAAATGGGAAGATATCTATTGGAGATAACCAGCCTCCCAGAAATAAAACAGCTCCCATTGCACACATTAACAAAATATTTGCGTACTCTCCTAACCAAAACATAGCATACATCATTCCTGAATATTCAGTTTGATATCCTGCCACTAATTCTGCCTCTGCTTCTGGTAAATCAAATGGAGGACGATTTGTTTCTGCTAGTGCAGAAATAAAAAAAATTACAAACATAGGAAACAAAGGAATTACAAACCATAAATTTTGTTGTGCCATAACGATGTCACTTAAGTTTAAAGATCCAACACATAATAGAACATTGATAATTATAACTCCTATTGAAACCTCATATGATACCATTTGTGCAGCGGATCTGATTGCACCTAAAAAAGGGTATTTAGAATTGGAGGCCCATCCTCCCATAATTATTCCATATACACCTAATGATGAAACTGCGAAAAGATATAAAATACCAACATTGATGTCAGCTAGTACAAAATCTTCGCTAAATGGTATTACAGCCCATGATATTAATGCTAATGTCATAGTTACGACTGGAGCTAATACAAATACAAGCTTGTTTGAGCTTGCAGGTATTATTACTTCTTTAAAGATATATTTTAATGCATCAGCTAATGATTGAAATAAACCAAATGGACCAACAACATTGGGTCCTCTACGTTTTTGTACAAATGCCCAAACTCTTCTATCAAGCCAAACTATCATTGCTACAGAAACTAAAACAGGTACTAATAAAAATAAAATTTTATAAATTTCAGTAAATAATATTAAAAAATAAGAGTCCATTAACCCTCAGTTCCAGTTTTTTTCAAATTAGCTCTTGCGTATCTACACTCTGACATTGTTTTGGATGCACGGGCAATCGTATTTGAATAGTAATAATCAATATCTTCAACCAATATCTTTTCATCATTCAAATTATATTCAGGAACTTCAAAATTTTTAATACTTTGATTATTTAAATGGTTTTGCATAGATTTTAGTAGTTCATCTTTATTTTTAAATAGGGGATTTCCAAGGATAGTAGAAGATAATTCATTAATTATTTGCCAATCTTCTTTTGCTTCTCCTGGAGGATATGAAGCTTTATAAGCTTTTTGAAGCTTTCCTTCTAAGTTAGTGAAATAACCATCTTGTTCAGTATATGCAGCACCAGGCAATATAAGATCTGCCATATCTGCACCATTATCGCCATGACTTCCAATATAGATTATAAATTCATTACTTTTTTTTATTTTGAGGTTATCTTGACCTAATAAAAAAATAACTTCTACATCACCATCCTCAATTTTTTTAAGAGTTTTATTGCTTCCATCATTTGAGGAAAAAATACCTAAATCATAAGAACCAACAGCTGATGCATCAGTTGATAAAATATTTAATGCATTCCAATTATAATTGATTTTATTTATACTAGTTAAATATTTTTTCAACTCTTCAAATATATATGCGCCATTGTTACTATTTAATATTGATTGTCCTAAGATAATTATAGGTTTTTTTGAACTGGTAATTTTGTCTGAAAGATCATGTTTATTTTCAATTATTTTATTAATTACTTTTGAATTGTTTTCTAAAACTTTATAAGGATAAGTTAAATCACCTACATCCTCTAAAGAAAATATTTCAGTTTTATTTTTTAAATAAGTTTTTCTTATTCTTGAGTTTAATATTGTTGCCTCAAATCTTGGGTTTGTGCCTATTAATAATATAAGATCACTTTCTTCAATCCCTTCTATGCTAGAGTTAAATAGGTAATTATTTCTATTTTCAAAATTTATGTAAGTATGTTTAGCTCTAGAGTCTAAATAACTAGAATTTAAAGTTTTTTGAAACAAGTTTTTAACAGCAAACATTGTTTCCATATTTGTCATGTCGCCGGTTAAACCAACTATTTTGTCTGGTGATGTTTTTAAAATTTTTTCTTTTATTTTTTTGTATGCATCTTGCCAACCTATTTCTTCGAAATTTCCATTATTTTTAATATATGGCATGTCTAATCGTTGATTTTTTAATCCATCACATGCATATCTTGTTTTATCAGAAATCCACTCCTCATTAATTTCCTCATTAATTCTTGGCAAAACCCTTTTTACTTCCCAATCGTACGTATCCACTCTAATGTTTGACCCAACAGCATCCATAACATCAATTGTTTCAGTCTTTTTAAGTTCCCAAGGTCGTGCTTCGAATACATAAGGTTTTGAAGTTAATGCACCAACTGGACATAAATCAATTACATTAGCTGACATTTCAGACTCCATAGATTTCTCTAAATATGTAGTAATTTCCATATTTTCTCCACGACCGATCGCTCCTAATTCTGGTACTCCCGCTACTTCAGTAGCGAATCTAATGCATCTAGTACAATGAATACATCTAGTCATTTGAGTTTTTATTAATGGACCCATGTATTTTTCAGATACATATCTTTTATTCTCTTTAAATCGTGATTTATCAATTCCATAAAACATCGATTGATCCTGTAAATCACACTCACCACCCTGATCACAAACAGGACAATCCAAAGGATGGTTGGCCAGCAAAAACTCCATCACGCCTTTTCTTGCTTTTTCAACTTTTTCTGTATTTGTTTTTATAACCATACCCTCAGCTGCAGGCATTGCACATGAAGCTATAGGTTTTGGCGACTTTTCCATTTCAACCAAACACATACGACAATTCCCAGCTATGGAGAGTTTTTCATGATAACAAAATCTTGGTATCTCAGCACCTGCTTGTTCACAAGCCTGCAGTACTGTTAGACCATCGTCAACTTCAATATCAATATCGTTTACTTTTAATTTAGGCATTTTCCTTTTCTAACAAATGTTGATCAACAAGGTATGGAATATTTTTGTTTTTTTTCACAACAGGGTCAAATTTATTTCTTTCAAGTATTTCATCTTTAAAATGTCTGATTAATCCTTGAACCGGCCAAGAGGAACCTTCGCCAAATGCACAAATAGTATGACCTTCTATTTGTTTTGTTACATCAAAAAGCATATTTACTTCATCTGGTGTCGCCTCGCCTGCTGCCATTCTTTCCAACATTCTCCACATCCATCCAGATCCCTCCCTACATGGAGTACACTGACCACAACTTTCATGTTTATAAAATCTAGCTATTCTTGCCATACACTTGATAATATCTTGGTCATTATTAATCACAACGATACCTGCTGTTCCTAGTCCTGTTTTATTTTCAACACATGCATCAAAATCCATTTTCATGTTGTCACATATTTCTTTAGGTAGCATTGGCATTGAAGAACCACCGGGTATTACTGCTTTTAGATTCTCCCATCCACCAACTACACCACCTGCATGGGTTTCAATTAATTCCTTAAGTGGAACTCCCATTTCTTCCTCAACGTTACATGGGTTATTGACGTTTCCAGAAATACAATAAATTTTTGTTCCAGTGTTTTTAGCTCTTCCAAGTGAACTAAACCATTTTGCACCTCTTCTTAGAATTGTAGGAACGGCTGCAACAGTCTCAACATTATTTATGATAGTAGGGCATCCATATAGTCCAATTAATGCTGGAAATGGTGGCTTTAATCTTGGTTGACCCTTTTTTCCTTCCAAACTCTCAAGTAGTGCAGTTTCTTCACCGCAAATATAGGCACCTGCACCATAATGAATATAAATATCTAAATCCCATCCTGAATTTAAGGCATTTTTACCAATTAAATTATTTTTGTAAGCCTCATCGATTGCAGTTTGAAGTTTTCTACCTTCATTAAAATATTCACCTCTAATATAAATATAGCATTTATGGGCATTAACTGCGTAAGAAGCAATTAAACATCCCTCTATTAATTTGTGAGGTTCAAATCTTAATATATCTCTATCTTTACACGTTCCAGGTTCTGATTCATCAGCATTGATAACTAGGTAATGTGGTCTAGACCCTACTTCTTTAGGTGCAAATGACCATTTTAGACCAGTTGGAAAACCAGCTCCACCACGTCCTCTAAGCTCTGATGATTTAACTTCATTGATTATCCACTCTCTTCCTTTTTCTAAAATTTCTTTTGTTCCATTCCAATCATTTCTTAATTTAGCAGATTCAATATCAGCACCACTATCATTGTACAAATTTTGAAAAATTCTATCTTCGTCTTTAAGCATTTTTGTTACCTAATAAAGTTTTTCTATTGTTCACTGGTTCTGCATTTATTCTTCCAGAATAAGATCCTGGTTTTGGGATTTTATTTTGGTATATCGTCTCAATTATTTCTTCAAGTTTTTTATCATTCAAGTCTTCATAATAATCCTCATTAACTTGCATCATTGGAGCGTTAACACATGCACCCAAACATTCAACTTCCATCCAAGAAATTTTTCCATCTTCAGATAATACATTTTCTTTTTCAGATATTTTATTTTTACAAACTTTTACTAAATCATACGCTCCTCTAAGCATACAGGGTGTTGTAGTACAAATTTGAAAGAAATATTTACCAACTGGCGATAAATTATACATTGAATAAAAAGTTGCAACTTCATAAACTTTTATATAAGGCATGTCTAAAAATTTAGCTATGTATTTCATTGCTTGTAACGGTATCCAATTGTCATTTTGTCTTTGAGCTATATATAACAAAGCCATTACAGCACTCTGTTGTCTCCCATTTGGATAATTAGAAACAATTTTATTTGCTGCCTCCATGTTTTTAACACTAAATTCAAAGGTTTCAGGCTGTTCTTTATGAATTTTTTTTACGCTCATCTATCTACCTCTCCAAAAACAATATCCATTGAACCTAAAACTGCAGGTACATCAGCAAGCATGTGGCCTTTTATTAAATAATCCATAGCTTGAAGGTGGGTAAATCCAGGTGCTCTGATTTTACATTTGTATGGTTTGCTTGAACCATCTGAAATTAGATAAACCCCAAATTCTCCTTTTGGTGCCTCAACTGCTGTATATATTTCATCTTTTTCAACCCTATATCCCTCTGTAAATAACTTAAAATGATGGATTAAAGCTTCCATAGACTGTTTAATTTCTTTCTTAGGTGGTGGAGATATTTTTCCATCTTCTGTTTTAATTGGTCCTTTTGGAATATTTTTTAAACACTGTTTAATAATTTTTACGCTTTCTCTCATTTCTTCAATTCTGCAAAGATATCTGTCATAACAATCTCCGTTTTTTCCAATAGGAATTTTAAATTCTAAATCGTCATAACAATCATAAGGTTGGCTTCTTCTTAGATCCCATGCTACACCCGAGCCTCTTAACATAACTCCAGAAAAAGAATAATCGAGCGCATCCTGCTTTGATACTATTCCAATATCTACATTTCTTTGTTTAAATATTCTATTATCAGTTAATAAAGTTTCTAAATCATCAATAATTTTTGGGAATTTTTCGCAAAATTCACCTATATCACTATCAAGTCCACTAGGAAAATCTTTATGTACTCCGCCGGCTCTAAAATAATTTGCATGCAATCTTGATCCAGATACCCTTTCATAAAATCCCATTAATTTTTCTCTTTCCTCAAACCCCCATAATGTTGGAGTTAACGCTCCAACATCCATTGCCTGGGTAGTTACATTTAATATATGGCTTAATATCCGTCCTATTTCACAGAACATTACTCTTATGTATTTCGCTCTAGCAGGAACCTCAATTTTAAGAATTTTTTCTATTGCTAAAGCGAATGCGTGTTCTTGATTCATTGGAGCCACATAATCAAGACGGTCAAAATATGGAACGGCCTGCATATATGTTTTGTTTTCTATTAATTTCTCTGTACCCCTATGTAATAATCCTATATGAGGATCAGCTTTTTCAACAACTTCTCCATCTAATTGAAGTATTAATCTTAAAACTCCATGAGCAGCAGGATGTTGAGGACCAAAATTTAAATTTAATGTTTTTTTTTCTTTTGCCATTAGTTTTTTTTTATTTCTTTAATATACTTTGTACCTTCCCATGGACTTTCATAATCAAAATTTCTATAATTTTGCTCTAATTTAACAGGTTCATAAATCACTTTTTTTTCTTCCTCGCTATATCTAACTTCATTGTGACCGGTAAGAGGAAAATCTTTTCTTAAAGGATGACCCTGAAAACCATAATCAGTTAAAATTCTTCTTAAATCAGGATGATTTTTAAAATTTAACCCATACATGTCAAAAACTTCTCTTTCCATCCAATTTGCAGATGGAAATATTGAGGTTAATGACGAAATTACATCATTTTCTTTGATTGCATAATCAATTATGATTCTGTGGTTATATTCATGACTTAATAATAGATAGACCATCTTAAATCTTTTTTCATTCTCTGGATAATCCACAGCTGTAATTTCAATTAATTGCCTAAATTTAGTTTCCTTGTTAGTTTTTAAAAAAGAAATTACATCAATTAATTCATCATGATCAATATTTAAATAAATACTATTATGCTTAATAAATGAATTATTTATTTTAGAAGCTAACTCAGAATTTATAAATTTTTCTACGTCCTCAAGACTTTTCATTTTATCTTTCTAAAGAACCTTTATTTCTAATTTTTTTTTGTAATTGTAGAATTCCATAGAGCAGTGCTTCAGCTGAAGGTGGGCATCCTGGAACATATACATCAACAGGTACCACACGATCGCATCCTCTTACTACAGAATATGAATAATGATAATAACCTCCACCATTAGCACAACTTCCCATAGATATTACATATCTAGGCTCAGGCATTTGATCATAAACTTTTCTTAGAGCTGGCGCCATTTTGTTTGTTAAGGTTCCGGCAACTATCATAACGTCTGATTGACGTGGTGATGCTCTTGGTGCTGCACCAAACCTTTCAAGATCATACCTTGGCATTGATGTTTGCATCATTTCAACAGCACAACATGCTAATCCAAAAGTCATCCAATGCAATGAACCAGTTCTTGCCCAATTAATGAGATTATCTAATGATGTTGTTATAAAACCGTTATCACTAAAATCTTGAGCTAATTGTTTAAACTCTTCAGGAATGTCTTTTTTTCTATCTTCTAAATTCATTTTATTCCCAATCTAAGGCTCCTTTTTTCCACTCATAAATAAATCCAACAGTTAAAATAAATAAAAATAACATCATAGAGTAGAAACCAAACAAACCTATTTGTCCAAGTGAAATTGCCCATGGAAATAAGAATGCAATTTCTAAATCAAAAATTATAAATAATATAGCTACTAGATAAAATCTTACATCAAACTCCATCCTAGAATCATTGAAAGGCTCAAATCCACATTCATATGCTGAAAGCTTTTCTGGATCTGGGTTTTTTGGAGCTGCAATATAATTAATTGCAACAAAAGCTAAACTCACACCAAGAGCTATAATCAAAAATAGTATTATCGGTAGATAATCTTTTAAAAATTCCGCAAGCATTTGATTCCTATGTAACAACTATTATAACAACTAAAAGTGGAGATATGTCACATTTTTAAGCCCAGTTTTGCTTAATAATGGCGGGAGTGAAGGGACTCGAACCCTCGGCCCCCTGCGTGACAGGCAGGTGCTCTAACCAACTGAGCTACACCCCCACAGGTGTAAATGGTGGGTAGTAAAGGACTCGAACCTTTGACCCCCTCGGTGTAAACGAGATGCTCTACCAACTGAGCTAACCACCCAAAATCATGGTACTCATACATCAACATAATAATAAAGTAAATTGTTTATTACTGAATACTAGCTTGAGATTTATCGTCTTTTTTGCCGTCTGAGATTTTATCTACTTCAGTCCATTCCACGGGTTTTAACTCCTTTGAAAGGGCAATTTTTAATACCTCATCTGCAGTTTCGACTGGTATAATTTTAATATCCTCTCTTACTTTTTTTGGAATATCAATCAAATCCTTTTCATTTTCTTTTGGAATTAATACTTTTTTTACCCCTGCTCTATGAGCAGCTAGTAATTTTTCTTTTAAACCCCCTATTTGTAAAACTTGACCTGTTATTGTTACCTCACCTGTCATAGCAATTTCTCTTTTTACAGGAATATTTGTGATAGATGAAACTATAGAAGTCACCATAGCAATACCAGCTGATGGTCCATCCTTTGGAGTTGCCCCTTCTGGTACATGAATATGAAAATCTTTTTTTTCAAAAAGAGGCGGAATTATTCCGTATTCTAAACTTTTAGATCTTACATATGATTTTGCAGCCTTCACAGATTCTTGCATAACATCACCAAGTTTTCCTGTTATTTGCATTCTACCTTTTCCCGGCATATTAACAGTTTCAATTTTGAGAATTTCACCTCCTACCTCTGTCCAAGCTAAACCGATCACTACTCCAGTTTTATCTTTATCTTCTACCTCACCAAATTTGAATTTTTTGATTCCTAAAAAATCTGGAATATTTTTTTCATTTACTTGCACTTTTTCTACTTCACCACTCACAACTTTTTTGACAACTTTTCTTGTTACTTTAGAAATTTCTCTTTCTAGATTTCTTACACCTGACTCTCTTGTGTAACTTCTTATTATCTCTTTAATTGTTCCATCCTCTAGTTTCATCTCACCTTCTTTTACACCATTTTCTTTTATTTGTTTGGGCAATAGATATTTATTAGCAATATTTATTTTTTCATCTTCAGTATATCCCGGAATTCTTATTACCTCCATTCTATCAAGAAGCGGTGGTAAAATATTTAATGTATTTGCAGTTGTTACAAACATTACATCAGACAAATCATAATCAACTTCTAAATAATGATCGTTAAATGCAGTATTTTGTTCAGGGTCTAATGCTTCTAACAAAGCTGAAGATGGATCTCCTCTGTAATCATTTCCAATTTTGTCAACTTCGTCCAGCAAAAATAAAGGGTTTTTAGTACCAGCCTTTTTCATCATTTGAATAATTTTTCCTGGCAAAGACCCAATATATGTTCTTCTATGACCTCTAATCTCAGCCTCGTCTCGAACGCCTCCTAATGACATTCTTATAAACTGTCTATTTGTAGCTTTAGCTATAGATTTTCCAAGTGATGTTTTTCCAACTCCTGGCGGTCCAACTAAACATAAAATTGGTCCTTTAATTTTTTCCATTCTTTTTTGAACTGCTAAAAATTCAATTATTCTCTCTTTTACTTTCTCCAAACCAAAATGATCTTCATCTAAAATTTTCAGACCTTTGTTTAAATCAATATCAACATTGTCTTTTTTAAACCAAGGAAGATCTATCATCCAATCTAGATAATTTCTAACAACAGTTGCTTCTGCAGACATAGGGCTCATATTTTTAAGTTTCTTTAGTTCTGCCATACATTTCTTCTCAACCTCTTTTGGCATCTTGGCTTTTTGAATTGATTTTTTTAAATTTGTAGTTTCATCTTTACCGTCTTCAATTTCTCCTAATTCTTTTTGAATAGCTTTTAATTGTTCATTTAAATAATATTCTCTTTGTGTTTTTTCCATTTGAGTTTTCACTCTTCCTCTAATTCTTTTTTCTACACCAATAATGCTTGTTTCGCTTTCCATCATTTTAATAGCTGCATTTAATCTTTTCTTCACGTCCAATGTTTCAAATATTTGTTGTTTCTCTGATATTGATGCATTCAAATTAGAAACAATATTATCCACAATTTTTGAGGGATCTTTTAATTGTTTAATGTTGTTAATAGTTTCCGATGATACTTTTTTATTTACTGAAGTTAATTTTTCTAATCTTCTTACAGCTGTATGTGCAAGAGGCAATAAATCTTCATCTTTATTGAGAACATCTTTTTGTTGTTCATATGTACATGTAATAAATTTTTCGTCATCCTTAAAATCTAAGATTTTGACTCTTCTAATGCCCTCAACTAAAACTTTGACTGTACCATCTGGCAGTTTTAAAAGTTGTAAAATATTACTCTCACATCCATATGAAAAAACATCATTTTTCTTTGGGTCATCAACCTCAGAATTTTTTTGTGTTACTAAAATTATCTTTTTGTCACTTTTCATTACCTCATTTAATGCAGTTATTGATTTATCTCTACCAACAAATAATGGAATTACCATACTTGGAAAGACAACTATGTCTCTTAAAGGCAATAGGGGTTGTGATAATTTTACTTCCATAATCTTAAATATGGATATTATATTTTATAATGCAATAGGAAACTTTTGTTTATTAACTCTTAATTAAGCCGCAGAAGTCTTTTCTGTTTTTGATTTGTTCTTCGTATGAACGATTATTGGTTGCGATGTTCCTTTGGTAGTACCAGCATCTACTATTACTTCCTCAATATTATCCTGTCCAGGTAGGTCAAACATTGTTTTTAGCAAGAGGTTTTCTAAAATTGATCGCAATCCTCTAGCCCCTGTTTTTTTACTTATAGCTTTATTTGCTATATCTTTAACTGCTTGATCTTTAAAAGTTAATTTAACTCCTTCTAGGCGAAATAGTTCTTGATACTGTTTTATTAAAGAATTTTTTGGTTCTAATAATATCTTGACCAAGGATTTTTCATCTAAATCTTCAAGAGTAGCTGTAATTGGTAAACGACCAATAAATTCTGGAATAAGTCCATATCTTAATAAATCCTCTGGTTCTAAATTTTTCATCCATTCTCCAGTTTTCTTGTCTTCTAGTGTTTTTACTTCTGCGCCAAATCCAATTGAGGACCCTTTGTCTCTTTGAGATATTATTTTGTCTAATCCAGCAAAAGCTCCTCCACATATAAACAATATATTTGTTGTATCAACTTGTAAAAATTCCTGTTGTGGGTGCTTTCTACCTCCTTGAGGTGGAACACTTGCGACCGTTCCTTCCATAATTTTTAATAAAGCTTGTTGCACACCTTCACCAGATACATCTCTAGTAATAGATGGATTCTCCGACTTTCTACTTATTTTATCAACTTCGTCTATATAAACAATTCCCCTTTGGGCTTTTTCAACATTATAGTCTGCTGCTTGTAATAATTTTAAAATTATATTCTCTACGTCTTCACCTACATAACCAGCCTCAGTTAAAGTAGTGGCATCAGCCATAGTAAAAGGCACATCTAGTATCCTTGCAAGGGTTTGGGCTAACAGTGTTTTTCCACAGCCAGTGGGACCAACTAATAATATATTTGATTTAGAAAGTTCAACTGTTTTGCTTGTTTTGTTTTCATAATTTAATCTTTTATAATGGTTGTGAACAGCAACAGACAAAACTTTTTTAGCATGAGATTGACCAATTACATAATCATCAAGCACTTTACATATTTCTTTTGGTAGTGGCAAACCATCTTGGTGTTTTACAAAATTATCTTTGCTTTCTTCTTTTATTATATCCATGCAAAGTTCAACACATTCGTCACAAATGAATACGGTTGGTCCTGCAATTAATTTTCTTACTTCATGTTGGCTTTTGCCACAAAAAGAACAGTAAAGAATATTTTTGTTGTTGCTCATAAATTTTTAATTCGAATCAATATAATTACTTTAATACATATGATACAAGGTAATCAAGTGCAGGTTGTGAAGAAACTATATATAGTAACTTATTCTCTTTTATCTACCACTTTGTCTATCAAACCAAAACTTTTTGCGTTATCTGGAGTCATAAAATTATCTCTCTCTAATGCTGATTTAATTTCATCAACAGATTTTCCTGTATGTTTTGAATAGATTTCATTTAATCTTTTTTTTAAAGATAAAACTTCGTTAGCGTGAATTTCAATATCTGTTGCCTGCCCTTGAAAACCAGCTGAAGGCTGATGCACCATAATTCTAGAATTTGGCAATGAAAATCTTTTTCCTTTTGATCCAGCAGCCAGTAAAAATGAACCCATGCTCGCAGCCTGACCAATGCACAGTGTACTAATTTCTGGTTTTATATATTGCATCGTATCATAAATTCCTAGTCCAGCAGTTACGAGTCCTCCTGGGCTATTAATATATAATGAAATTTCTTTTTTAGGATCTTCAGACTCTAAAAATAACAATTGTGCAGTAACAAGAGATGCTACAGCATCATTTATAGGGCCGACTACAAATACAATTCTTTCTTTTAGCAATCTTGAATAAATATCGTAAGCCCTCTCACCTCTACTAGACTGTTCTACAACCATAGGTATAAGGGTATTCAATTGCTCTGGAATTTTAATAGACATAATTGATTCGATTAACCTTATACAACTTGTGATTACTTTTTGCTAATCTTTTCTGCTTTTTTAGTTTTGGACTTAGAAGTTTTAGTACTTTTTGTATCTTTTGATTTTGTTTTTACTTCTTTCTTTTTGGGCTCCTTTTTATTCTTATTTTTTTCATCTTCATTTTTTTTTGAAATCTTAGCCTGCTCTTTTAAATTATTTTCATTTTCTTCTTTTAAAATTTTTTCTGCCTCTTCTTTAGAAATTTCTTTTCTAGTAGTTTTTGCTTTTTTCTTAATTTCTTCAATTATTTTTGCCTCATAGATTTGTCCTCTTAAACTATCTATTGCTGCTGGATTTTTTTCATAATAATCCTTAACAATCTTCTCTTGTCCAGGCATCATTCTAAACTGTTTTTGTATTTCTACATTTATTTCCTCTTGTGAGACATTTATTTTATTTTCTTCACCAAATGCATTTAATATTAATCCAGTTTTAATTCTTTTCTTAGCTTGATCTTGTAACGATTTTTCATTCTTTTTAATTTCATCATCTTTCATACCTTGTGATAATATTTTAATTTCTTGCTCAATTAAATTAGCTGGTAATTGATCTAATTTTTCTTTCTCTATTTGCTCTAAAATTTTTTTCTTTGTAATTATGGCTAATGAATTTTTATATTCATCATTTATTTGCTTTGAAATTAGCTCTTTAAGATTTAATAAATCTTTTGCTCCCATGTTTTTAGCAAAATTGTCATCTACTTTTACCTCTTCGGGAACTTTAACAGCTGTTACTTTACATTCAAAAACAGCAATTTTATTGATAAGATCTTTTTCGGGAAAGTTTTCTGGCAAATTAACTTTTACCTTCTTTAGATCACCCGATTTAACTCCCTCTAATTGTTTATCAAAACCTTTTATAAATAGGTCTTTACCAAGTACTAGTTGAGTATTTTTACCTTCATTACCTTTAAATTCATTTCCATCAATGGTTCCCTTGTAATCAAAAATTACCAGATCATTAATCTTTGCATTATAACCTGCTTCTGCATCTTTAAAATTATTTTGACTTTTTGCGATTTCATTAATTCTTTTATCAGTTTCTTTAGGGTCAATCTTTACAACGTACTCGACTACTTTAATGGAGTTTAAACCTTTGGCAGAAACTTCTGGTAACTCTGTGACTGAAATAATATATTCTAAATCTTTCCCTTCACCAAAAGATTTTAAGTCTATTTTTGGTTGTCCTGCAGGCTTAATTTTATTTTCTTGTAGTGCTTTAGTTGTAGTATCTTTTAATAACTTGTCTATTACTTCACCATAAACTGCTTTACCAAATTGTCTTTTAAGTATTTCAGTAGGAACTTTACCAGGTCTGAAACCTTTTATTACAACATCTTTTCTTATTTCCTCATATTTTTCATCCATAAATCCTGAGATGGTTTTTTTATCTATGAATACTTTAAGATCTTTATCTAAACCTTTTTTGTTTTCTATTGTTACTTTCATATTTTTTTATTGGTAGGCGAGAAAGGACTCGAACCTTCACAGCTTACACTATTGGTTCCTAAGACCAACGCGTCTACCAATTCCGCCACTCGCCCAAATTTATGCTGTTTTATATAGTATAGATCTAATTTGTCCAATCAGAATAATAGTGTAAAAGGATATAAATATATAAAAAATGATAATTTCGCCCTGTATTAGTATTTGCAAAATGGATCCAGTCACCGGATACTGCTATGGTTGTGCAAGAAATAATGACGAAAAAAAGATATGGAAAGACCAAAATACTAAGGATGAGTGGAAAAAGCAAAATTTAGAAGATATTCAGAAAAGAATGCATGGTTGGCAGTTAGAAAGTTTTAAAGAATCTTATGAACATAAAAAAAATAATGGAATTTCACTATTTAAAAAGAAACAACTAAATGACACAGACTAGATTAGTAGTAATAATTTATATAATTGGAATTCTTATTGGAGCATTTTTTTTTGATTTGTGGGCTGCTGAAACAAGTGCAATCAAAAGTTTAGCTGCAATGTTTTGGACAGCATTATTACTTATAGCTATTGTATTTGCTGATAAAAAAAAAGATTAATTAATCTTTTCGTATTAGTTCACTTATGAACAGATCTCCGTTGCCATCCTCTACTGCTTTTTTGTAAAATGACTTTTTTAAGTCAGCTAATTTTTCTGCATTACCTAAATCTTTAAGCATTTCATGTATATAAGTAAGATCTTTTAAAGTATTAGAGGTTGAAAATTTAAATCCAGTATAATCGTCCTTAAGTACATTATTAAAAATTCTATTTAAAGCTGTTGAGTTTCCAGATCCTAATTTTGCTACTGCAAAAAGTTTTTCTAAATCAATATCTAATTTCTTTGCACTCTTGATAAATTCTATAACATTTGTTGCAGTACCAAGTGACAAAAAATTATTTAATAACTTTGACTTTGCTCCTTTACCTACTTCACCAAAATGAAAATAATCTTTACAAAAAGTCTTTAAATAAATTTCAGCCTTTTTGAAGTTTTCCTCTGAAGCACCAACTATTCCTCCACAAACACCCTCCTCAGCTTGAACGGGACCTCCCATTACAGGGCATTCAATATAATTAATTTGATTTTTTGAAAAAATCTGTTCCATTTGAATTGATCCATTTTGATTGTGTGTTGTAACATCAATTATTAATGTGTTGTCTTTTAATAAATTAGATACTTTTTCAGCAATACTAATGGCTATTGGTGTATTAGTTACACAAAGAAAAAGAGCATCTAGTTTTTTTTTACACAGATCATTGTAGGACTTTAACTCAATCGCACCATCACTTACAATTTTATCTATTGGTTCTCTTTTTTTGTTTGCAATAACAAATAAGTTATTTCCTTTTTTTAAAATATTTTTGGCTATTCCATAACCCATATAGCCAACTCCGATAAAACCTACATTCATAAATCAAATTAATTATAGTATAATTCTCAGAGATTAAAAAATTAATATTTATGAATAAAAGTTTTGAAAAACTTGAAAACTCAATAATAAGATGTACAAAATGCCCTAGACTCGTAAACTTTAGAACCCAGATAGCAAAAGACAAAAGAAAACAATATATTCATGAGAAGTATTGGGGAAAACCAATAACAGGTTTTGGTGATCGAAATGCAAGAATATTATTAGTAGGCTTGGCACCAGCAGCACATGGGGGAAATAGAACCGGACGAGTTTTTACTGGTGATAAATCATCTGAGTTTTTATACAAATGCCTTCATAAAGCCAAATTATCAAATCAACCAAATTCAGTACACAAAAATGATGGATTGATGTTAAAAAAAAGTTTTATAACTACTGCTTTAAAATGTGTTCCACCTGGGGATAAGCCAACTAAAGATGAACTTAATAATTGTTTTAAATATTTTAAGAATGAAATAGAAAATTTAAAAAATTTAAGGATTATTGTTGCACTTGGAAAAATAGCCTTTGATGCTTGTATAGAGTTTTATAAAAAACAATTCAAAATAGAGAGTAATATTAAATTTGGTCACAGTAAATTTTTTAAGCTTCCTAATAATATTTTATTAGTTGGTTCTTATCATCCCAGTCCAAGAAATGTTAATACTGGAAGAATTGATGTTAATAAAATGACAAATTTATTTGTTAAGGTCAAAAAATCTATTTAATAAATTGATTTTTAAATTCATCTGGAAGTTTTGTTGGCTTACCTTCTTTATTAACTGATGCCAACACTATTTCTGCTTCGAGTATCATCTTATCATTAACAAAAATATTTTGTTTCATTCTGATTGATGCATTTTTTACTTCTAATACTTTTGAAATTATATTTATATTATCTTCAAGTTTTGCAGGTTTAAGAAAATTTAAGTTACAGGATTTTACAATTATATAAATCCCAAATTTGTTAATAAGTTTGTTATTACTAAAATCTAAAGAAGTAATTGCATCTGTTCTTGCTCGTTCCAAAAATTTCAAATAATTGGCATAGTAAACTACACCTCCACTATCAGTGTCTTCATAGTAAACTTTAAAGTTTGATTTAAATTCCATATTAAAAATATATTATCAAAGACGAGGAATATATATACTAATGATTATTTGTTTATGAAAATATATATAATTTGGCTTATAGGGGTTGTATTGTGGAACTTTGGATATCCTCAAGCAACACCGCCTCTTGATGTAATTGCTGCAATTCTGCTCTCGGTTTTAAGTTTAGTGCTTAAAAAATATATAAAATAAATTACTCAGAGGAAAAATAAATATTTTGATAATAACTTATAGCTTTCATCTTTGAATTATCAGTGTCAGCCATAATAGCAACACCGTCCAACTCTTTAACGTCTAATTTATGGAGTTTTTTAAAATCTTCTTTTACATTTGCTTTGACTGTAATCCACTCATCAAAATTATTTTTTGTGGTAGATAAAACATAATCTATTGACTTTTTTGTATAAGGGCTTCGTTTATAATCATCAATATTTAAGTTGCTAGAATAAACATAATTAATAGCTCTATTTGATAGTGGCGTAGCACCTGTTTTTTTAATTACAAAAACTCTTGCAGCAAAATCATGTCCTTTTTTTGTATTTTCTTTAATTCCTTTTAAGTCTTTTTCAACTTTCCATGTAATATTAATATAAGGGGTGACATCTAAATCTATTTTTATTTCTTTACCAAGACCGGAGGCTGCATTATCTGCTACTGCTTTTAGATAATTTCCATTCTTGTTTTTTCCAATTGTATAAATAGTTTTTGCATCAGCGCCTCTTACTTTCCTCACTTCTAAAGTAGAAAGTTCATTTTCAGTAAAATCAAATATTACTTTTTCATTAGCATTAGATAATGAAAAAAGAAAAATCGAGAATATTATTGATGATAAAATATTTTTCACTAAAACTTCTATAGACAATTTCATTATTTTTTCAATATTACGTATTTACTCTGGCAATAAGACTATTTTTGGAGCAGAACAACTGCCATCATGAATTTGTTTGAAAGCTTCAGCTCCTTTTTTTAATTCCCGATATTCAATCCAAGATAGATCTCCTATTTCTTTATCAGCCAAAATTTTAATTGTTTTTTCAAAATCTTTATTAGTATAACAATAAGTGCCTATAAATGTTACTTCCTGAAGTGTGGCTTTTCTAAAATTAAATTGACCAGAAGGTTGTGTTAAACCAATATGGATAATGCTACCACCAGGCTTAATCACAGAAATAGCTTGTTGTCTAGATACCTCTAATCCAACTGTATCAAAAACAATATCGAAACTATTTTCTTTTACTTCTTTATCATTTGGGCTAACAAATTTGCCATCGAAGTATTTTGAACAAACATCTAGCCTTAATTTGTTTGGATCAGACATTATAATATTTTTATTTCCCTTTATTTTAGATAAAATTAATGAACACAATAATCCAATAGCTCCAGCGCCTTGAACTAATGTTCGACACTCTTTAAGCGGTTTTTTTAATGATGTCTCGCCCATCAATACAGCATGTAAAGATACAGCTGTAGGTTCAGCAATTGTAGCTTCACTTAAATCTAGACGATCAGGTATTTCATAAATATTTTGATTTGGAGTAGAGACATATTCAGCAAAAACTCCACTTCTTTCATAAGGTCTATTCATGCCTAATAAAACTCTGTTAGGACATAAATGCTCGCGTCCATTCATGCAATATTCACATTTTCCACAAGTTATTAATGGGTTTAATACAACATTTTTATCTTTGAATTTACCATTTTGTATTTTTCCACTTACCTCATGACCTAGTATTAAGGGCGGGATTCTTCTTTCATCTTTTCCGTGATAAGCATGCATATCAGATCCACAAATTCCTGAAGCGTGAACTTTAAGAATACTTTCTCCACTTACCTCTATTGGTTCTTTTTCGTCTCTATAAGTAAGTTCTTCTACACCAGTATAAACTAAAGCTTTCATAATTATTTTTCATTAAGAAGATAATACATAATATATGAAACGACAAATCCTATAATCCATGAATATGTTTTAAAATCTTCGAAATTAGTATTCCAAATAATTGAAAATGAAAAAATAAAACCAATTAATACAGCGTATACGGCTTTATAATTCCATCCACCTGAATAAATGTACTCGTTTTCTAGTCTCATAAAAAAAAGATCTTTGTGATTAACTTTTTCTCTCTTAACAAGATAGTAGTCTGCAATGATAACTCCAAAAATTGGTCCAAAAAATGCCGCTAAACTATCAATTAATTTTATTATTTCTATTTGGCTTAGTATTGATGGCCACAAACTGCCTGTTATCAGTCCAAATATTAAAATTAGTATTCCAGCACTTTTAAGGTCCAAGTTTTTAGGTAAAAAATTAATTATACTATTTTGCGTTGGAACATAATTAGTTATTAAATTTGTCGAAAGTGAAGAGAATATTATAAAAATTAATGCGTAGACTGTTAGATAGACATTATCAATCTTTCCTATTATATCCATCGGCTTTGTAATTATTTGATCAACAACGATTAGCTTTTGATTCAATAAAATATCAACACCTATTACAATAGTAGTCGCAAGAAAGGAAAAGACAATCATATTCAAAAATAAAAATAAATTTCCTATTTTAAGATCTCTGCTGGTTTTTACATATCTTGAAAAATCTCCATAATTCAAAAGCACAATGGAAAAATATGAAAAAATTGTCCCTGTAAGAATAAAAAAGGGCATTACATTTGATTTAGAAATCAAATCTGTACTAGTTGTATTAGATTTTAGAGATTGAAATATTTGAGTGCTATTTTCAGCAATAAGCATAACAAAAAAGAATATTAAGCCAAAGTATACAAATATTGCGGAGAATTTTAAAAACCCTTGATTATATCTTTGACCATTTGTAAATAAAAAAAATTGAATGAAAAATGTCACTGTTAATGAAAACCAATCTATAACATTTAAGCCTAGAAAAAATTGTAAAACAAATTCATTTTCTAAAATTTGTGGGTCGAATATGTAATAAATAATAATTCTTGTTAGGTAGGTTATAGATTTGGATATAAAGTATGTTTGTATTCCAAACATAAAAATTCCAACAATTGATCTTAATAAGCTTAAATATCTAGCACCGTTTAGACCCATGGACATTCTCATCAAAACTGGAAAAGGTAATCCGTGTTTTTGGGATGGGTGACCAATTAAAGAAATAAAAAAATACACAAGAATTGATGCAGCTATTGAGGAAGATAAAACTAAATAAGAACTTAAATTATAGATTAAATACAAAGAAGATATAAGAGCAAATCCAGCAATAGTTTGAATACTATTTGCCCAAAAACAGAATAAATCTGCTGAAGTCCATGTTTTGTTACTTGGATTAACTGTAGCTAATTCAAAATTTTTTAATTCTATATTTTGACTCACTTTAAAGATTCTAAACTAATATTTTTATATGTCTATAAAAGTGATAACAGTAAGATATTAATACATGATTTTTCTAAAAAGTAATATTGGTTACATTTCAATGTTCATTGCTGTTATAGGCTTTGGCTCTGGTCCTCCATTTGTAAAATTAGCACTACAAGAGTTTTATGTAATGGATTTAATGGCAGTTCGATTCTCTTTAGCATTTATTTTAATGTTAATATTTGCACTTTTAATGAGAGTAGATTTATCAGTTAAAAAAATTGGATTAACTCCTTTTTTAATGGGTCTACTAAATCCTTTTTTGGTAACTCTTAGTTTTCATATAGGGCTGTTGCTAACCTCTCCGGTAAGTGGTGTTGCTTTAATAAGTACACTTCCTATTTGGCAGCCTTTTGTAGCAAGAATTTTTTTAAAAGAAAAAATTGAAATCAAAGTAATAATTGGAGCATTTATTACAATTATTGGAACTTTAATTTTATTATCAACCCAAAAGAAAATTGGAGGTGGAAATTATTTAGGGGATTTTATTATATTTTTAGGAATGATGTGTGTTTCTATTAATGAAGTACTTGGAAGACGTTTTATGCAAACCAAAGTAAATCAATTGGGTGTTAATACTTTTCAATACATGATTGGAGCAATCTTATCTGTTCTAATACTTTTTATATTGTGGCCTGATAGTAGTTTTAAATATAATAATTATTTAAATTTAAGTCCTCCAGTTCTTGCAGCCATAACATTATCTTTTATAACTTTTGGAGCTTATTTATTTTATAACTTTGCTTTAAGAAGAGCACCAATTGGAAGAATTAGTTTGATGTATCCTTTAACTGGTCCTATTGGAGCTACAATGTCATGGATAGTTTTGGGTTCTACAATATCCATTAATATATTTATATCCTTAATAATTATTTTAGTAGGAACAATTATTCCTCAAATTAACAAAAAAACTAAGGACTAGGATACATTACACTTGGCAACCATAATGCTATTTGGGGGAATATAATTATTAATATTAAGCCAATTAATTGGATAACCATAAATTGCATCATACCTAAATATATATCTTTTAAATCCCATTGAGGTACCACACCTTTTAAGAAATAAGCTGATAAAGCTACAGGTGGAGATAGCCAGGCGGTTTGTAAATTGACAGCTACAAGAATAGCAAACCAAGTTAAGTTAAAACCTAATTCTAAAATTAAAGGTAGAACTATTGGTAAAACTATTAATACTATTGGAACCCATTCTAAAGGCCAACCTAGTAGAAATATTGCAGCCATTATAATCGCTAAAATCACGTATTTATTTACATCAAGATTTAATAAGAAGTCTGTTAATAGAGATGGAGTTCCTAATTTTGAAAATACCGCTCCAAAGAAATTCGAGGCCGCAACTAAAAACATAATTAATGCTGTTATCTCTAAAGTTTTCAATAGAGCTTCTTTTAGACCATGGTAAGTAAGTTTTTTATATGCCAGTGCTAAAAGTATTGCTCCAAAAGCTCCCATTCCGGCACCTTCTGTTGGAGTTGCAAGACCAAATAAAATACTTCCTAAGGCAAAGAAAACTAAACCTGCAGGAGGAATTAAACCCATTAAAAACTCATACCAAACCTTAGCCATATTTTTTGGTCGTTCTGAAGCTGGTAATACAGGACCGAGTTTAGGATTTAATAAACATCTTAACGTTGTGTAAGCGGCATACAAAAATGCTAAAAGAATTCCTGGGATAATTGCTGCTGCGAATAAATCTGTAACTGGTATTTCTAATACAGGACCCATAACAACTAACATAATGCTTGGAGGAATTAAAATTCCTAAAGTACCCCCAGCACAAATTAGACCTGCAGAAAGTCTAGTATCATATCCTGTCCTTATCATAGTTTTTCCAGCCATAATTCCTAAAATTGTGACTGAAGCTCCAACAATTCCAGTTGCTGCAGCAAAGATAGTTGAAACAAACATAACAGCATAAAACAATGCTCCTCTAGTTTTCGATAGCATTAGTTGTACCGCGTTAAACAATCTTTCCATTAATCCAGCTTGCTCCATCAAAATTCCCATAAATATAAAGAGTGGAACGGCGGCCAGAGTATTCTCGGTCATTATCATATTGAATTGCAAGGTCATTAAATAGAAAACTAACTTTCCAAATCCCCAATAACCAAAAACAAGACCTAAAAAAATCAATGTAAATGAAATAGGAAATCCAACAAAAATTGCAAACAACATGCAACCAATCATTATTGCGCCTATTATTTCTGGTGAAAAGAATTCCATTAAGGCCATCTTCCTTTCACAAAAGCATAATATGTCTTAAGTATTTCAGAAAAACCTTGAACTAAAAGTAGAAAGGCTCCAATTGGCATACAACTTTTTAATGGCCACATAATTGGCATCCACGTGGTATCCATCGCTCTTTGAATTCTTACTTTTCCACCTAAACATTCTTCAAGATTTGATCTTCCACAAATTGATGTGTAAGCATAATCAAAACTTACATAAAAAAATACCAAGAAACCTGGTATAAAAAATAAAAGATATAAAAATAAATCTACTCTAGCTTGATTTTTAACTGTCCAATTTCTATAGAGAAAGTCAGCTCTTATATGGATACCTTTTGATAACGTATATGCTGCACCAAGCATGAACAAAGCTCCTGCTAACATTCTGCTAATATCAAAAGACCAAAGTGTAGGTCTATTAAAAAAATGTCTTCCAATTACTTCATGTATCATTGCATAAATAAGTGGAATTGTGATCCACATTATTATTTTGCCTGATAAAAGCATTTTTGAGTCAATAAATTCTATTGTTTTTGCCATCCAAGGAATCATGTCCTCAGGCATTTTTGTACTTGTTCTTCTTTCAGCAATTAATTCGT
The DNA here is from genome assembly GCA_902594675.1 of uncultured Pelagibacteraceae bacterium. Classification (GTDB taxonomy): domain Bacteria; phylum Pseudomonadota; class Alphaproteobacteria; order Pelagibacterales; family Pelagibacteraceae; genus Pelagibacter. The sequence goes on along the minus strand of CACJNE010000006.1, from coordinate 52,256 downwards.
CAGTGATATCTAAATTTTCTTTAACTTTAGGTTCTGAATCTTTATCAACCATTGAACAAGTATATTATTTAAAATTAAATTATTAAAAAAACGGGGATTAGTAAAATCCCCGTTTTTTATAAAGTTGCTTATTGTTGTGCTGCAAATGCAGATCCAATTGATGCATCAGATGTTTCCATTTGTGCAATAAAAGGTACTACAACTTTTGCGTGCTCAGTCATGTGCTCATAAACTTGTTTAAAGAAAGCATTCTCTGCTGCATTCTTTTTAAGAGTAGCTTGAGCAGCGTTCATGTACTCAGTGAAATAATCAGCTGGTGTATCCCATAGTTTTACACCATGATTTTGAGTAAGATCAATTAACGCTTTTCCATTTTCTACAGCTCTGTTTGTAATATTTCTTGTGATCATAGCTTCAGATGCAACTTCCATTGCATATTTTTGATGATCAGTTAAAGAATTATAAACATCACCATTTATGTAAATGTCTCCATTTACAACATTTTGGTGAAGACCTTGTAGATAATAGTTTTTAAGAACTTTTTGGAAACCAAATACTGAGTCTGGTTTTGGACAACACCACTCTGCAGCATCAATTGTTCCTTTTTCAAGCGCTGGTAAAATATCACCACCTGATAAAGATACTGATGCAATTCCGATATCTTTGTATGTTTGTCCTGGAATTCCTGGAGGAGTTCTAAATCTGTATTTTCTGAAATCATCCATATTTTTGATTGGCTCTTTAAACCAACCTAATGCTTCTGGTCCAGATGATGCCATCACAAAACCTTTAACATTCATTCCCATTTCGCTCCACAATTGGTCGTATAACTCTTTACCACCATTGTCGAAGTACCATGCTAACCAAGATTTAGTACTTAACCCAATTCCTCCACCAGCAACTGGTGAACCAAATAACATCGCAGCTGGGTGATAGTTTGACCAGTAGTGAGTCCATGCTGCACCACCGTCTACTAGACCTTTGTCAACGGCTTCTAATGTTTCTTTCATTCCAACAACTTCACCTTTTGATAAAAGTTCAAATTTTAACTCACCTCGAGTTAATTTTGTTACTCTATCAGTCCACATTTTTACGATTTGTCCATCGTAAGATGTTTTAGGAAAAGTAAGTTGGATTTTTAATGTTTTAGCAGATGCAGAACCAATTACTGAAACTGCAAATACTAAAGCTAAAATCATTGATGTGATTTTTTTCATTATATATCCCTCTCTTTATTGTTATTAAGACTTAATAATAACCTAAGTTAATATTATTGGCTGAGAAATGTAAAACGTTAAATTGTTACATAAATTTAATATGCAACTTGAGGTTTAATAGCTAATCTTTGCCTTTTGGATCAAAAGGATAATCCCACGCATCGCCACCAATTTTTTTTGATATACCTGAATAATCAGTCTCAGAATCTCCCTCGTTGCAAAATTCTGAAAAAATTTCTAAAGCATGTTTTCCTAAAGGGGTTGATGCGCTTACTGATTTTGCAGCATCATTTGCTAATTTTAAATCTTTTGTCATCATTGCAGCAGAAAAACCAGGTCTATATTTATTGTTTGAAGGAACGCCATCTGTTAAATTCGGCAAGGGAGTGTAAGTCGACAAGGCCCAATTATTTCCTGATGCGTTTTTCATTATTTCATGGACTTTTTTTAAATCCATCTTTAGTCTTTTTGCTAACATTAATGCCTCTGATGCGGCTATCATTGAAATACCTAAGGACATATTATTACAGATTTTAACTCCAACACCACTACCTTGGGGTCCAGCGTGCAAAATTTTTTGACCCATAATGTCCATTAATGGTCTTGCTAAGTTTACAGACTCGTCATCTCCACCAACTAAAAAATTAAGTTTGCCTACTCTTGCACCCATAACACCCCCGGTAACAGGTGCATCAATCATTTTAATGCCTCTACTTTTAGCTTCTTTGCCGAGTAGTAACGAAGTTTCAATATCGATTGTTGAACAATCAATAATTAATGCATCTTTTGATATTTTATCGATTATTCCTTTTTCGCCTAAAAAAAGTGACTTAACATGTTTTCCCTCAGGTAACATTGAAATTATAAAATTTGCACCATCGAGTACTTCATCTAAAGTTTCTACTACGTTTAAATTTGCCTCTTTTGCTTTTTGTATCATTTCAGGAGAAACATCATAAGCTTTAACTTTTTTCCCAGCTTTAACTAACTGGTCAGCCATTGGATTACCCATATTTCCAACTCCTATGAAAGCAATTTGATCTGTCATATTTAACTATCTATATTTGATTTTCCTCGATTTATCAAAACTGTTTTGCTTTGAGTAAAATGATTTATCATACTATCAAACGCATATTCTTTACCTAGACCACTCATTTTTAAACCACCATAAGATACATTTGCTCTTGGAGCAACGCATTGGTTTACTTGAACAAACCCTGCTTCAATATCTTCAACAAACTCTAGAGCTCTAGACAAATTTTGAGTCCAAAGCACAGCTGATAATCCAAACGGTGTATCGTTCGCACTTTGCATTACTTCTTCAAATGTTTTAAATGGAATAGCGCAAGCTACTGGCCCAAAAATCTCTTCCTGACAAACAGGAGAGTCTACCGGTACTCCTGACATAAGTGTAGGTTCATAAAAGAAACCATTTTTATAATCACCACCTGTTGGTTGATTGCCACCATGTACAACTTTAGCTGAAGAAGTTTGCTTTGCTATATCCATATAATGCAAAGTTTTTTTTAGTTGCTCCTCTGAGATAATCGCTCCAATATCCGATCCTTCATCTAAAGCATTTCCCATTTTTAGTTTACTCAGTTTTTCAACTACACCATTGAGAACTTTATCATAAATTTTTTCCTGAATATAAACTCTAGACCCAGCAGTACATGCTTGTCCTTGACGGGTATACCTCATACCATCAATTACTCCTTGAATTGCAATATCTAAATCAGCGTCACTCATTATTATATTTGGATTTTTCCCACCAAGTTCTAAAGTAACAGGACATAATTTCGGAGCAGCTTTTTCAGCAATGATTTTTCCAACAGAAAAAGATCCCGTAAAAGTTACTTTTCTCACCTTTTCATGAGTTACCAGAGGTTCACCACACTCTTCTCCGAGCCCTGAAATAACATTTAAAACTCCTGGTGGTAGTTCTTTTTGAAATATTTCAGATAAGAGTAAAGCGCAAAAAGGTGCTTGTTCAGCTGTTTTTAACACAACGCTGTTACCAGCAACTATTGCTGGAGCAATTTTAGCAACTGTTAAAAATAAAGGAGCATTCCATGGTACAATTGCACAAACGACACCAATTGGATCTCTTGTTGTATAATGAATAGTATTTGGGATATTGGGTGGATAATTCTCACCCTTTAACTCTCCTGATAGTCCTGCAAACATATTTGTTAGCTCAATAGATGCAGCGGTTTCTGGCGCAGCTTGAGTTCTTAAAGCATTACCAGTATCTAAGGAAAGCAAAGTCTCAATCTCAGATTTTCTTTCCTCTAATCTCTTTGCACCTGCAGCAACCATCTTTCCCCTTTCACGTGCTGGTATTTTTTTCCATTTTTGAAATGCTTTAAAAGCAGATTCGACTGCAATATTAACATCATTCTTATCACATTGTGGTGCTGAACCAATATTCTCTCCAGTACTAGGATTTAAAACTGGTATTTTTTTATCGGTTTGAGCAGAAATTAATTTACCATCTATCAAAATTTTATCTGATAATCTTTTTGCATTATTAAGAGCTAATTCATAATTTTTTTTAAAATTACTCATTATCTAATTCTCCCACTCTAACCTTAGAGGAAAGCCATCCACCATCAATTTTAATCTCAGATCCGTTTATAAAGTCTGATTCATCACTTGATAAAAATACTGCTGCTCCAACAATATCTTTTGGTTGCCCCCATCTTCCTACAACTGTTTCTTTTCCCCAGGCTTCGCCATGTTTTGGATCTTCAGCATATTTTTGGTTGAAAGGTGTTGATATTAATCCAGGACAAATAGTGTTAACGTTTATATTTTTTCCAGTAAGATCAACTGACAATGCTCTCGTTAAGCCTAGTACACCACTCTTAGCTGCAACATAACCTACTCTATCAGGTCTACCCATAAAACTAGCTATAGAACCAAAGTTTATAATTTTTCCCTTACCATTTTTAATCATGTGAGGAATTACAGCCTGACTTGCAAGAAATGGTGCTGTAAGATTAACTGAAATCATATCGTCCCAGTCCTGTTTAGTATGATCTAACAATTTTTTTACATGTCTTATGCCTGCGTTGTTTATAAGGATATCAATTTTTCCAAATGTTTGAATGGCTTTGTCTACCATTTCATTAATACTGTCTTTTTTTGAAACGTCAGTTTTTACAATTATTGCTTCACTACCTGCATCTAAAATTTTTTTTTTAGTTTTTTCTGAATTTGCAATATCTATTTCCGCTATAACAATCTTAGCGCCCTCTTTTGCAAGGCCTAAGCAAATTTCTTCACCGATACCCTTACCTCCACCTGTAACTATTGCTACTCTATCTTTAAGCTTCATTTTTTAAATGATTTGACGTTATTTTAAGAAAGAAACTAATGCTTTTTTCTCATTAATCCAAGCTTTAATTCCACCTTTTAAAACGTATACATTTTTAAAACCTAAGTCTTCTGCAAAGGCATTGCCTAAAATTGATGCGGTCTCTCCATCATTGCTAACAAAAATAATTTCAATATTTTGAGACTCGGCGCCAGCTAAAGCTCTAACTCTATCCATCAAATAAACATTAAATTTTCCATTTTTATCAAACGCAGTTTCTTGAAATGATCCTTTAATTACTCCAGTTTTTTTCCATTGATCGTCCGTTCTAATATCTAATACAACTGCATTATTATCTAACAAATTTTTTAATTCATCAGATGAAATTAAATTATAATTTGGATCTAAAACATCAATAATCTTAAATTCAAAAATAAGATCTGAATTTGGTGGTATTACATCTCCTGCTCCAGAGGAACCATATGCTAATTCTGAAGGAATTTTTATTTTTCTGATTGTACCTTTATTTGTACCAACTATACCCATTTCAAAACCAGGTATAACTTCTCTCATTCCTATTTGAACTACCAAAGGTCTATCTTTTCCAACGTTAGTATCAAAAACCTTTCCATCAATAAATGAACCAGTATATTCAATTTGTACCCAGGAATGATTAATAATTTTTTTTCCTTCACCTGGTTTATCAACTAAAATTTCTATCTCTGATGAAATTAAATTAGTTGTTAGAAATAAATATACTATTAAAAATTTTATAATTCTCATTTTAAGATATCTTTAATTCTTTATACTTATTCTTTTCAACTTTTATGCATTCTCTTTTATATTTTGGCATTCCACCAGGATAAGGTAAAAAAGTCTTTGGTTTACCAGGTATATTGTCGCCTTTATACCAAGAACTTTTAGCTTTCATGAATAATGTTTTTTTAACTGAATTCATAATTTCTTTTTGCCATTTTTTTGCTGCAAGATTGGTAGTTTCAATACTTTTTTTTCTATTTTTTTCTAAATATTTAATGCAATTTGTAATCCAATTAACATGTTGCTCTATTTGTACTGGAACATTTGTTAAAACTGATGGGCTACCAGGCCCACTCACAATAAATAAATTTGGAAAATTTGGAACAAGAAGGCCTAAGAAACTTTTGGGACCTTTGCTCCAAAATTTAGATAAATTTATACCTTTTTTACCAGTTATATTTAGTTTTAAAATTGATCCAGTTAATGCATCAAAACCTGTTGCAAAAATAATTTTATCCAAAATGTATTCACCTTTATTAGTTTTAATGCCTCTTTTAGTTATTTTAATTATTGGACTTTGCTTTAAGTCAACTAATTCGACATTTTTTTTATTAAACATCTCATAATAATTTGTATTTAAAGTAGGTCTTTTAGCAGTAAAAGGATGGTCAAAATTAGTTAATATATCAGCATATTTTTTATTTTTTACTGTTGAATATATTTTACTCTTTATAAAGTTAACTGCTGTTTGATTTGCTTTGATATTTTTTACTATATCATTAAATGTTGCCCTAAAAGATAGAGTTCCATACTGCCAAGATTTTTCATAAAGTAAATTTCTTTTAGTCTCGTTAAAATCAAAAGCAGATTTTTTAGGAAACTCAAAGGGATGTCCTCCTGGTGTTCTTTTTAAAAAATTTCTGAGTTTTTTGAAATTTTGTTTATAATTTTGAATATTTTTTTTAGTTAGTTTTCTATTTCTTGCAGGAATACTAAAGTTTGGTGATCTTTGAAATAAAATTAATTTTTTGGCTTTCTTTGCAATTTCAGGTGCTATCTGGATTCCAGTAGAACCAGTTCCTACTTGTCCTACAATTTTGTTTTTAAAGTTTATTTTTTTTCTTGGCCATCTTCCGCTATGATGTAATTGACCTTTAAACTGATTAATTCCTTTTATTTTTGGAAGATTTATAGATGACAATGATCCAACAGCACATATTAAATATTTGGTGTAATATTTTTTTTTATTATTTGTTTGAACTTTCCACAAATTATTTTTTTCTATATATTTTGCTGAAATTACTTTTTCGTTAAAAACTATATTTTTTTTTAATTTTAGTTCATTTGAAAAATATTTTAAATATTTTAAAATTACATTTTGCTTTGGATATCTTTCTTTCCACGTCCAATTTTTAAAAATTTTTTCAGAAAAAGTAAAACCATAGGTAAAACTTTCAGAGTCACAACGAGCTCCTGGATATGTATTCCAATACCATGTGCCCCCAATATCTTTACCCTCCTCGACAACTAAAGTGTTTAATTTTAATTTATCTCTCAAACAGTGAAGCTGATATAAACCTGAAAATCCAGCACCAATAATTAATGCGTCTAAATATTTCATATTAAACTACCTAATCTTATTATTTAATTTATAAAGTATATGTTAAAAGATTTTTAAAAAAATTTAATTATTTTTAATTAATATGGAAAACTTTGATTATATTATTTTAGGTGCAGGATCGGCAGGCTGTGTCTTAGCTAACAGATTGAGTGCTAACCCTAATCACAAGGTATTATTAATCGAAGCAGGAAGCAAAGATACTAATCCATGGATACATATCCCAGGTGGATATTTTAAGACAATGTTGAACCCTAAAACAGATTGGTGTTTTCAAACAGAGAGAGAGAAATATTGTGATAATAGAGAAATGGTTTATCCAAGAGGTAAAACATTAGGTGGAAGTTCATCTATCAATGGAATGCTTTATATAAGAGGTCAGTCTAATGATTTTAATTACTGGAGACAACTTGGTAATGTTGGTTGGTCTTGGGAAGATGTTCTTCCATATTTTAAAAAATCTGAAGATTTCCAATTTGGTGAAAATGAATTTCATGGATCTGGAGGCCCTTTAGCTGTTCAAGAAATAAGAGGAACATTTAAAGTTTGTGATCTTTTTATGGATGCAGCAGAGGAGTTCGGCCATAAAAGAACTGATGATTTTAATAATGGAGATAACGAGGGCTTGGGTTATTTTCCTTTTACAGTTAGAAATGGACTGAGATGTAGCACAGCAGTTGGATATCTAAATCCTGTAAAAAAAAGAAAGAATTTAAAAGTTGTAACAAATGCTCATGTTAAGAATATTGAGTTCGATAATAAAAAAGCAGACAAAGTAAATTACTGGATTGGTAACAATGTAATATCTGTAAAAGCAAATAAGGAAGTGATTTTAAGTTCTGGAACAATTGGTTCTCCTCATATTCTTCAAGCCTCAGGTATTGGTCCAGGTGAATTGTTAAAAAAAAATAACGTAAATGTTGTTAAAGATCACCCTGGAGTAGGAATGAATTTAACTGACCATTTAATGCTCAGACCAGTTTACAAAGTCAAAAATTTAGAAAGTTTAAATGATATTTATTACAGTATGACTAAAAAATTTATGACAGGACTTAAATATCTTTTATTTAGAAAAGGACCGCTTACTGTTGGGGCTAGTTATTTATGTGGCTTTGTCAAAAGTGATCCACACTTGGCAACTCCTAATTTACAGTTTCACGTTTCTCCTGCTAGTACAGATGTATTAGGCAAGGGATCTCTGCATAAATTTACAGCATTTACTCCTAGTATAACGAATGTAAGACCCACTAGCAGAGGTTCTATTGAACTAAAGTCTTCAGATACAAGAGTGTCTCCAAAAATTAAAATGAATTATTTGTCTACAGATGAAGACAGAGAAATTGCAGGCAAAGCATTAAAAATTACAAGAAACATTGTAATGAATTCTAAAGCATACAAAAAATATGAACCAGAGGAATATAGGCCTGGTATTCATATCACAGATAATGAGGAATTAGCTAAAGAGGCAGGAAAATTTTGCAGTACTATTTTTCACCCTGTAAGTACTTGTAGGATGGGTTCGGATGAAAATGCAGTCGTATCCGATAGATTAGTGGCTCATGGCTTGAAAAATTTAAGAATTGTTGATGCATCTGTTATGCCATCGATAACCTCAGGAAATACTAATGCACCTACTATTATGATTGCTGAAAAAGCAGCAGATATGATAATAGAAGATGCTAGATGACAGAAGAAATTACAATTTTTTTTCAAATAATATTTATTGATTTAATTCTTGCTGGAGATAACGCAATTATTATAGGAATGGTTGCATCGAAATTTCCTCCAGATCAAAGAAAAAAAATAATTTTCTGGGGAATTGGTGGAGCAGTAATATTAAGAATTTTATTAACGCTCATAACTGCTTATCTTTTACAAATAACAGGGCTAAGACTCTTAGGTGGTTTATTATTGTTATACATAGTTTACAAACTTTATGTTGATGTAATTAGAAATTCACAAAATGATGAGGAAAACATCAAAGTAGATAGTTCATCAATGCTTAAAGCAATTTGGACTGTTTTGTTAGCTGATTTTACTATGAGTTTGGATAATGTATTAGGTGTAGCAGGTGCTGCCAAAGATCATTACTTTTTATTAATTTTTGGTCTTGTTTTGTCAATTATATTAATGGCAACTGCCGCAACATTAATTTCTCGATGGATTAAAGAGTACAAATGGATAGCTTGGATTGGTTTATTTGCTATATTATTTGTTGCAATTGATTTAATTTATACAGACATCAAGTTATTTATTTAAATGTATTTAAAAAAAATTAATCTTAAAGGAAAATATGCTCTTGTAACAGGAGCTGGTAAAGGCTTAGGACGCGCTTGTTCAATCGCTCTAGCTGAAGCAGGGGCAACAATTATTGGTTTGAGCAGAACATCATCTGATCTTGATAAATTAGAAAAAGATATAAAAAAAGTTAAAAGTAAATTAATCAAAATAAATTGTGATGTAATGAACTATAGCGAATTACAGGAAAAATTAAAAAAAATAAAAATTATTGATATTCTTGTAAATAATGCAGGGACTAATATTCCAGAACCATTTGAGAAAATAAAACAGCAAAGTATGAATTATTTGGTAGATTTAAACTTAAAAGCTGCCTTTAATGTTGCGCAGTTAGTTGTAAAGAAAATGATTAAAAATAAAAAAAGAGCTGGATCAATTATAAATATGTCATCTCAACTTGGCCATGTAGGTATGTCTGGTAGAAATATTTATAATATGACTAAATTTGGAATTGAGGGTTTAACAAAGGGCATGGGCGTAGAGTTAGCAACAAAAAATATTAGAGTAAATACAGTTGCTCCGACATTTGTTGAAACTCCTATGGTAAAAAAATTTTTTAAAAATAAAAAGTTCAAAAATTTGGCTTTAGGTAATATTCCTATGGGCAAAGCAGCTAAAGAGAGTGATGTAGCTACAGCTGTATGTTTTTTAGCATCAGATGCTGCTGCAATGATAACTGGATCATCTATTCTGATAGATGGAGGATGGACAGCAAAATAATGAAAAAACTGTTGCTAATACTAGCAATTTTTTTTCCAACAAATATTTTTGCAATTGAATTTGATGGTAAATTTATTCAAGGTCATTTTATTTTAGGAAAAACAGATCCTAATTCAAAAATAATAATTGATAAGAAAGATGTAAAAGTATCAGATCATGGTTATTTTGTTTTTGGAATTGATCGAGATAGGAAGTTTGATGTTTTGATAACAAAAATTACTAATGGAAAATCAGAAAAAATAATAAAAAAAGTTTTTAAACGCAAGTATAACATTCAAAGAATTGATGGATTGCCTGAAAACAAAGTAACACCACCTGAATCTGTTTATAAAAGAATTAAAAAAGAAAATGGAAAAATTGGAGAAGCTAGAGCAATTAACTCCAATTTAACTTTTTTTTCTGAAAAATTTATTATGCCGGTTGAAGGTATAATTAGTGGGGTTTATGGAAGCCAAAGAATTCTCAATGGGAAACCAAGATGGCCTCATTACGGTATTGATATAGCAGCAAAAAAAGGAACTGAGATTAAATCTTCTGGTACTGGGGTGGTCACGATGGCTGAAAATGACCTTTATTACACCGGAGGTACAATAATTATGGATCATGGTCATGGTATATCGACAATTTATTCTCATTTAGAAAATGTAATGGTTGAAGTAGGAGATTTAATTAAAAAAGGAGATATAATAGGAACTGTTGGCTCCACAGGTAGATCAACTGGTCCTCACTTAGATTTTAGAATAAATTGGTTTCAAACAAGGCTTGATCCAATGACAGTTCTTCAATAGGCTATAGATATGAAAAATGATATTCAATCAGTGTCAAAAAAATTAGTAAAGGCTTATAATAGTAATAAACTTATCAATCCAATTCCTGAAAAATTCTGTAAGAATATAAAATTAGCACATAAACTTAGATTATTATGTGAAAGTAAAATTAAGGATATAAAAGTTGGTTTTAAAGCGGGGGGTACAATAATTGCTCTCTTAAAAAAATTAAAAGAAAAAGAGCCATTTCATTCGACTGTATTTGGAAAAAATTTAATCAAATCTGGAGGAAGAGTAAAAATAAATAAATATGCTTTAGGTACTGAAGTGGAGGTTTACTATATAATTAAAAAAAAATTTTTTGACTTTAAAGGAAAATTAAATTCAAATAATATAACAAAGTTTATTACTCATATGGGTCCTTGCATTGAAGTTGTTGGATTTAGACAGAAAAAAAAAGGTATTAAATATTTAGGTGACTTATGTAGTGATTTTGGTGTGAATATTAAATTTATTGTTGGAGCTAAGAAAAAATTTAAAAAAATAAATTTCAGCAATTTAAAAACAAATTTAAAAAATAAAAAAGGATTAAACGTAAACGGTAATACAAATACTGTTTATGTAAACCCACTAAATTCTTTAAAATTTGTTCTTAACAAAATAAGAAAAGAGAAAGTTTCTTTAGATAAAGATTTTTATGTATTTACTGGCTCTACAGTTGGTGTTGTGCCAATTAAAAGTAAAGGTGAATATATAGGCAAAGTAGAGAAACTTGGTACTGTTAGAACAACTATCAGTTAATGGGTCTTCATTTTTCTGTAGAAGAATTCAAAAGTAGAAAAGATAAAATAATTAAACTTTTAAAAGAGGAAAAATTGGATGCTCTCCTGATGTTTAGACAGGAGTCGATGTATTGGCTCACTGGATATGACACATTTGGGTATGTTTTTTTTCAAACATTAGTTTTGGATCAAAAAGGTGATATAATTTTATTAACAAGAGCTCCAGATTTAAGACAAGCACAAAACACATCTAATATAAGTGATATAAGAATATGGGTTGATAAAAATGGATCAAACCCTACTGAAGATCTTAAAGTTATTTTAGATGAATTAAATTTAAAGGGTAAAAAAATTGGAATTGAATATGAAGCATACGGATTAACTGGTCGAAATGCTTTAAGGCTAAATAAATCTTTAGAAAATTACTGCTCAATAGAGGATACTTCTGAATTAGTTACTAAATTAAGAGTCATAAAATCCAATGAAGAAATTAATTATGTAAAAAAGGCAGCAAATTTAGCTGACAAAGCTTTAAGTGAGGTTTGGAAACATGCAAAAGCAGGTGTAAGTGAGTCAAAAATTTTAGCTGAAATGAATAAAGTCATATTTGAGGGAGGTGGTGATTATCCTGCAAATGAATTTATAATTGGATCTGGTAAAAATGCACTTCTTTGTCGATACCAAGCTGAAAAACAAATATTAAATTCACAAGATCAGCTGACTATAGAATGGGCTGGTACATTCAGACATTATCACTCTGCAATGTTTCGGACTATTCCAATTGGAAAAGCTGATCCAAAACATTATAAAATGCATGAAGCTTGTATTGAGGCTTTAAATAATTGTGAAAATAAATTGAAACCAGGGAACAAAGTTGGTGAAGTATATGATATTCATGCCAAGACTTTTGATGATTTAGGTTATAAAAATTCTAGAATGAATGCTTGTGGTTATTCTTTAGGAGCAACCTTTTCACCTAATTGGATGGATTGGCCAATGTTATACACTGGAAATCCATATATAATTAAACCAGGAAATGTATTTTTTATGCATATGATATTAATGGATTCTGAAAATAATTTAGCAATGAACTTAGGTGAAACTTACCTAGTTACAGAAAGTGGTAACGAAAGACTTGGAAATCAAAAACTTGATTTAGTCGTTATTTGATCAAAAAAAGTTTTACATTCCCCATCTCATTGCCGCTGTATGAACTGGTGAGTCCCAATGCTTTAAGATTTCATCATCACATTTGAGAAGAGTAATTGAAGCACCTTGCATTTCAAGCGATGTACAATAATTTCCAACTAAACTTTTTGTTACTTGAACACCCTTTGATTGTAAAATTTGACATGCATCCTCATAAACTAAATATAATTCTGTTAAAGGAGTGCCTCCCATTCCATTTACGAAAAGTAAATTCTTCTCATTTTTTTCTGGTTTTAAATTATCTAAAATAGCTTCAAGAATATTTCCTACAATCGTTTTTGAGGCTTGAATTTTTTCTCTTTTTCTCCCTGGCTCACCGTGTATCCCTACACCAAACTCCATTTCATCATCGCCTATATCAAAAGTAGGTTTTCCTGCAGCAGGAACTGTGCAACTTGTAAATGCAACTCCCATCGTACCAGCGTTTTTATTTACTTTTTCACCAAGTTTTTTACATTCTTCGAGTGATCCGCCGTTTTCAGCTAAAGATCCAACTATTTTTTCTACTAATACTGTTGCTGCAACACCTCTTCTTCCAGTTGTAAATGTAGAGTCTTCAACAGCAACATCATCGTTAGTAACAATACTATCATTTTTGCCAGAGTACATTTCAGCTCCCATTTGAAAGTTCATTATGTCTCCAGAATAATTTTTAACAATAAATAAAACCCCTGCACCACTATCAACATGTTCTGCTGCTGCTTGCATTTGATCAGGCGTTGGTGCTGAAAATACAAAACCTGGGCATGCAGCATCTAACATTCCATGACCAACAAATCCTCCATGCATTGGTTCATGACCACTTCCGCCACCTGAAATTAGGGAGACTTTTCCATTTTTGGTTTTATTTTTTCTTGAAACAAAACTTGGGTCTAGATTGACATTTATAATGTCGCTATGTGCCTTACCAAAACCTGAAAGGCTTTCTTTTAAAAAATCATCGTTATTGTTAATAAATTTTTTCATTTTCCCTCCTAATTATTAATTACTGATTTACAAATTGTATCAATTATAAGCTGTGAAGAACGGGCTCCAGGATCTATATGTCCTTTTGCACGTTCACCTAAAAAAGAAGCTCTACCTTTTGTGGCTAACATATCTTTTGTGGATAACATTCTTTCTTCAGCAATTTTTATTACTTCATTTAAACCTGATTTAAATTCACTTTCATTTTTTAATTCGTTAAGTTTTTCTGAAACTGGTATTAAAACATCCATCATGGTCTTTTCTCCAACATCGGCTTTTCCTCTTTCTTTCATGGCTTTAATTCCACTAATAATCATTTCACATGCTTTATTAAAATCAACATCTTTATCTAGATCAGAAGATTTAGCCATGGTCATAAAAAAAGTTCCAAATAATGCGCCTGATGATCCACCGATACCTGACAGAACTTTCATTGCTATCATATTTAAAGCTTTGGCTAATGGTAAATCTTTGATTGAATCTTCAAGTTCAACAACTAACTTTAAACCTCTTTGAATGTTAAAAATATGGTCTCCGTCTCCAATTTTTTGATCAAGAACCTCTATTTCAGCAGAATTTTCATCTATAACTTTTTGGACACTTTTTGCTTGAGAAATTAAAAAACTAACGCTCATAAATTCTGTTTCCTTCTTGATCAAATTTTAAAACTTTTTTATTGTTGATGTCAAAATTAATTGTCTCATTTATTGATGATTTATAATTACCTTGAATTGACACAAGTATTTCTTGGTCTTTAAAATTTAAAGCAACTACTGTTTCAGAGCCTAGATTTTCAATTGAGATAATTTTGGCTGAGTGGTTACCATTTCCTATTGTAATATTCTCAGGTCTTATACCAAAAGTAGGTACATCATTCATTCCAAGTAAAGTTCCAGGCAGAATATTGATTTTTGGCGAACCCAATCTTTGCGAAACATATATAGAATTTGGATTTTCATATATCTCTTCAGGAGTACCTATTTGCACCAAATGGCCTTCTTTTAAAACTCCAATTTTATCTGCTAAAGTAGTGGCTTCTGCTTGATCATGTGTAACATAAAGTATTGTTGCATTTAGATTGGTTTGAATGTTTTTTAATTCAACCCTTAAACTCTCTCTTAATTTAGCATCTAAAGAGGATAACGGTTCATCCATCAAGTATAAATTTGGCTCACGAACTAGCGCACGTCCAATTGCAACTCTTTGCATCTCACCACCAGATAATTGTGTAGCTTTATTATTTAGCTTATTTGAAATCTTTAACATACTTGCAATATTCTCAACCTTAGTTTTAATTTCATCCTCAGGTAATTTTCTCATTGGAGATCTTAAAGGGAATGCTAAATTTTCATATACACTATAGTGAGGATATAAAGAGTATTGTTGAAACACAAAACAAACATCTCTTGATGCTGGTTGATCTTCGGTTACGGACTCATCGTTAAACAGAATACTTCCATTATCTATTTTCTCTAATCCAGCAATACATCTTAATGTAGTAGTTTTTCCAGCACCTGAGGGGCCTAATAAAACAAAAAACTGACCATCCTCAATGGTAAAATTTATATCATGTAAGGCCTCAATTTTTTTATTATAGGTTTTAGATAAATTTTTTAATTCTATTTTTGCCATTAATTCACAAACTCACTTTTAAGAGATTTATCAGTCTCACCATCAAAAATAATTATGTTATCATTTGAGGGTTTTACTTGAACGTTTTCATTGATTTTAACACTTGTTGAAATATCAGTTTTTACTTTGATTTCTCCAAAATTAGTTTTAACAGTTACAATTTTTCTTGAGCCTAAATATTCAACTCCAAATACTGAACCTTTAAGACCACCTTCGTTAGTAAGAGATAAATTTTCAGGACGAATACCAAATGAGTTTTTTTTGCCTTTTGATATCTCATACTGTTTAGGTATATTAAAATTTGTCCCTTCTATATTTAAAGTCGACTGTTCATTGGAAATCCCTTGATCAATACTTATAAAATTCATTCCAGGGGAGCCAATAAATGATGCTACAAATTTGGTAGCAGGTTTATTATAGATTACTGAAGGTTCATCAGCTTGTAAAATTTCACCACCATCCATTACGGCAATACGATCAGCTAATGACATTGCCTCTAATTGATCGTGTGTTACATAAACAGTGGTAGCGCCAATATCGATGTGTAATTTCTTAAGTTCTAAACACATTAATTCTCTAAATTCTGCATCCAAAGTACCTAAAGGCTCATCCATTAAAAATGCTTTTGGTCTTCTCACTAAAGCTCTACCAAGAGCTACACGTTGTCTATCTCCACCCGATAAAGAAGAAATGTTGGAGTTTAAAATATGATCAATTCTTAAAAGTTTTGCTGCTTCTTCAACTCTAGTTTTAATTTCACTTCTACTGTAACCTTGCATTTTAAGTGGAAAAGATAGGTTATTTTTTACATTCATATGTGGATAGAGGGCAAACAATTGAAAAACGAAGGCAATATCTCTCTCAGATGCTCTTAACATTCCAACTTCTTCATCTCCTAAATAAATTTCTCCTGATGTTGGTAATTCTAATCCAGCAATCATTCTTAGAGTTGTTGTTTTTCCACATCCAGATGGGCCAAGCAAAACAAAAAACTCTTTATCATTAATTGTTAAATTAGAATTTTTAACTGCAGTGAAATCTCCAAATGATTTTTGTAAATTTACTATTTTAATTTTAGACATATTAATCCGGAAAGTGACTTGTGATTACGAAACCTATAGTTCCAACTAAAATTACAATAAATGAGTAAGTATACATCCACATTGCAAATGGTTGCAACAACATGAAAACTCCTAATAAAATTAATACTGTAGATAAATTTTCCCAGTAAACTCTTCTAAATATTTTTCTCATTAATGATTTTTCTTCTTGCATTATTTTCTCACTGCTCCAAAAGTAATACCTCTCAAAAGGTGTTTTCTTAAAATAATTGTAAAAATCATCACTGGTAATAAAAATAAAGTTGTACCAGCCCCAATAGCAGGCCAATCCAAACCTCCTTCTCCTATAATTGTCGGGATGAATGGTGGAGCTGTTTGTGCGTTAAATTGAGTGAGGAGAACAGCAAATGCATATTCGTTCCATGAAAAAATCATGCAAAAAATTGCTGTTGCAGCAATACCGGTCATCGCTTGTGGAAGAACAACTTTAAAGAACGCTTGAAGTCTAGAATATCCATCAATCATAGCTGCTTCTTCGTATTCTTTAGGAATTTCATCCATAAATCCTTTTAATAGCCATACTGCTAAACTTAAATTTACGACTGTATATAATATGATCATTCCAAGGTGAGTATCCCCTAATCCTAATTTTCTATACATAATGAATATTGGAACAGCCACCGCTATTGGTGGAAACATCCTGGTAGAAAGAATAAAAAATAATAAATCATCTTTCAATGGAACTCTAAATCTCGAGAAAGCATACGCCGCTAATGCACCCAAAAATACAGATGCGAAAGTTGACCCAAAGCCAATTATCATTGAATTTGAGTATCTACCTAAAAATTTTGATGGCCCTGTTATGACCATTTCTCTACTTCTAACTAATTCTTCATACCAAGTTTCTGGAGCAGGCAAAGAGTCAAGATATTCCTGAGATTGCCTTGATCTATTAGTGAACAAGTTAACATATCCCTCTAAAGATGGTTCGAACAGTACTTCAGGTGGATAAGAAATTGCACTATTAACATTCTTAAAACTTGTCATTACCATCCAGGAAATAGGTATCAATGTTATTACTGTGTAAACAATAATAATTGTTGCAGCAAGTTTCTTTGAAAACGATGAAGGTTCTAAATATGATCTGGATGTATCCATCAGCGTTCCTTTATTTTATTCATTACTTTTACATAAACATTTCCAAAACCAAAAATAGTTACAAATAAAATGACAGCAAAAGCTGAACTATAACCGGTTTTCCATTTTTCAAATGCTTCTCTTTTTAAATTGATTGAGGCGAGCTCTGTAGCTGAACCAGGGCCACCAGATGTAAGTTCAACGACCATATCGAACATTTTGAAATTCTCGATCCCTCTAAATAACAAAGCCAATAATAAAAATGGTAATACAGATGGTAGTGTGATGTATATAAATTGTTGCCATTTACTAGCTCTATCAACTTCAGCAGCCTCATATAAATAATTTGGAACTGATCTTAGACCAGCTAAACAAATCAACATTGTAAAAGGTGTCCACATCCAAGTATCAACTATAACTATCGACCAAGGTGCGAGTTCACTTGAACCAATCATATCAAAACTTCCAAAATCGTAAAAAAAGTTTACTACATAATTAAATAAACCTACCTGAGGATTATAAAGATAAGTCCAAAAAACACCCACAACAGCAGGCGACAACATCATTGGTAATACTATTAGTGTGGTTAATAATTCATTACCTTTAAATTTCCTGTTTAATAATAAAGCCAAACCTAATCCAATTACTGCCTGAAGTAACAAAGTCCAAAACATAAAGTTTGCAGTAACCTGCATTTTTTCCCATATGGCCTCTTTATTGAGAACTTTTATATAATTTTTTAAACCGACAAACTGTGGTTCTCTCCCAATTTTATTTGCGTAAAAATTTGTAAAAGACATTCTGATTGCATAAATCAAAGGATAAATATTTATCGCCAATAAAAGAAAGACAGATGGTCCAATGAAAAGCCATGCTACAGCCTTATCAGAAAGTCCTTTAAATTTTTTTTTAACGCTCATATGATTTTTTTAAAAAAAAGGGGAGATATTACCCCCCTTTTTTTTGTATATTTTTAAATATTAATGTTAAAGTTTTCCGTCTGCTTCAAATACTTCAACCCACTCTTCAATAATTTTATCTAGAGCGCCCTTAGCAGTTCCTTTTCCATTAACAACGTAATCATGAATAGCTTCCTGCATAGGTAACATTAACTCAACAAATGTTGGTTCTTGCCAAAAATCTTTGACAATTCCCATTGAGTCCAAGAAACCTTGTGCATAAACTGTAGATGTAGGGAACGATGGTGAATTTAATACATCATTATGACATGAATATCCGCCTAAATCCCACCATTTTTGCTGTACATCTGGTCTTGCAAACCATTTAATATATTCTAATGCAAGATCTTGTTTATCTGAATATTTAACAACAGATATACCTTGTCCACCTAATGTTGCAGCAGCTACGTTTTGTTTTGGATTTGCAAAGAAACCACTAACTCTTCCGTCGCTATCTTCTTTAGAAACACCTGGCCAAAAAGCATACCAGTTCATTTGGAATGCTACTTGTCCTGATTTATATGCATCTAAGTTTGCTACCATATAAGCATCAGAGTGTCCTGGAGGAGCACAGTCCTCATATAATTTTCTATAGAACTCTACAGCTTCTACTGCTTGCGGAGAATTGAAATAGCCTTCCATATCGTACGGTTTGTTTGGATTTTCATACTCCATACCCCATGCATACATAGCAGCAGTTACACCCATTGTAATACCTTCAGATCCACGCTCTGTATTTATAGCAGCACCGTATCTTTTTTGACCATCAATTTCTCTTCCTTGGAAAAAAGTACACATGTCATATAGCTGATCCCAACTAGCAGGTACACCTAAATCATAACCATGTTTCTTTTTGAATTCGGATTTAAGCTCAGGTCTATCAAACCAGTCTTTTCTATAAGCCCATGCTAATGCATCTCCCATAGCTGGTAGCGCATAATAGTTTTCACTTCCTTTTGGCCATGTTGAATAAGCATAAACTGTTGCAGGTGAGAAATCGTTCATTGAAATTCCTTCTTTATCAAAAAAGTCATTCAATTTTACGTAGTGTCCATACACTGCACCAGCACCGATCCATTGTGAGTCACCAATTAACAAGTCAAAAGTTTTACCTTTGTTATTAAGTTCGTTCAACATACGATCAGCAAAATTAGGCCATGGTACGAATTCGAAGTTAACATCTATTCCTGTCTCTGCTGTAAACTCTTTTGTAAGTTCTTGTAATGCATTAGCAGGGTCCCAAGCGGCCCATCCTAATGTTATTGACTTAGCATTTGAATTTGCAGAAAAAGTAAATAGAGAAACAAACAATAAAATCATTATTTTTTTCATTTTATCTCCTATTAATTTAATTATTCTTAATAATAGTCTATCCAAGAAGACTTGTGCCTGCTAGTATTTTTTTTGTAAAAAATAGTTGAGTAAAAAATTAAAGAGAAAGGGGAATTATGAACAAAATAAAAGGTCCTGCAATTTTCCTAGCACAATTTGTAGGCGAAGATGCACCGTTTAATTCTTTAGATAATATTTGTAAATGGGCATCATCTCTTGGTTACAAAGGTATACAAATTCCAAGTTGGGACGGTAGATTAATTGATTTAAAAAAAGCATCTGAAAGTAAAGATTATTGTGATGAGATTAAAGGAATTGCTAAATCACACAATTTAGAAATTACAGAATTATCAACTCACCTACAAGGTCAACTTGTTGCAGTACATCCTGCTTATGACACTGCCTTTGATGGTTTTGCTGCACCTGAAGTAAGAGGAAATCCCAAAGCAAGACAAGAATGGGCTGTAAATCAATTAATGATGGCTGGAAAAGCATCAAACAGTCTAGGAATAGATAAACATGTAACTTTTTCAGGAGCACTTGCTTGGCCTTATGTTTACCCTTGGCCTCAAAGACCTGAAGGGTTAATTGAAAATGCATTTGATGAACTATCAAAAAGATGGAAGCCCATTCTTGATCACTTTGATAATAATGGGGTTGATTTATGTTATGAAATACATCCAGGTGAAGATCTTCATGATGGTGTAACTTTTGAAATGTTCTTAGAAAGAGTTGGTAATCACAAAAGATGTAATATGCTTTTTGATCCAAGTCATTATGTTCTACAGCATCTGGATTATTTAGCTCATATTGACATTTATCATGAGAAGATAAAAATGTTTCACGTTAAAGATGCTGAGTTAAATCCATCTGGAAAACAAGGAGTGTACGGTGGATTTCAATCATGGGTAAATAGAGCTGGTAGATTTAGATCGCTTGGTGATGGACAAGTTGATTTTAAATCTATATTTTCAAAACTAACTTCATATGATTATGATGGTTGGGCAGTTCTTGAATGGGAATGCTGCCTTAAACATCCAGAAGATGGAGCAAGAGAGGGAGCAGAATTTATTAAAAATCATATAATTAATACAACAGAAAAAGCTTTTGATGATTTTGCAGGTAGCGGAGCTGACCATGAAGCAAACAAAAAAATGCTTGGCATTAATTAATGAATAGAAAAATACGCATCGGCATGGTTGGTGGTGGTAAAGATGCTTTTATTGGAAGTGTCCACAGAATAGCTTTAAGACTTGATGGGTATTATGAATTAGTTGCTGGATCATTTTCATCTGTCTTTGAAAATTCAAAAGAAACTGGAAAAAATCTTGGTTTAAAAAATGATAGAATCTATAAAACCTATCAAGAGATGGCTGAAAAAGAGTCAACTAGAGCAGATGGTATTGATGTAGTTTCAATAGTAACTCCAAATCATTTACATGTACCTATTGCAAAAATTTTTGCAGAAAATGGAATACATATTATTTGCGATAAGCCAATTGGTATGTCTAGTAAGGAAGCAATAGATCTTAAAAAGGTAATTGAAAGCAAAAAATTAATATTTGCTTTGACACATAATTACACTGGATATCCTATGGTTCGACATGCAAGATCTTTAGTTCAAAAAGGGGACTTGGGTTCCTTAAGAGTTATTCAAGCTGAATATCCACAAGATTGGTTAACAAAAAAAGCAGAGGATAGTGGATTAAAGCAAGCCGAATGGAGAACTGATCCCAATAGATCTGGCGCTGGTGGTTGTATAGGAGATATTGGAACTCATGCTTATAATTTGATTAGGTTTATAACTGGATTGGAGGTAGATGAAATTTCAGCTGATATTCATACATTTGTTGAAGGGAGAAAAGTAGATGACAATGCCCAAATAATGCTAAGATTTAAAGGGGGTGCAAAAGGATCAATATGGTCAAGCCAAGTAGCAGTTGGAAATGAAAATAATCTTAAAATTAGAATATATGGAGAAAATGCTGGAATTGAGTGGAGACAAGAAGATCCAAATTACTTGAGTTATACTAAATTTGGTAGCCCTGCTCAAAACATTACAAGAGGAAGCAATATTACTAGTGATGAAGCTAAAAATGTAACAAGAATTCCCCAAGGTCATCCAGAAGGTTATTTAGAAGGTTTTGCTAATATTTATAGTGATGTTTACAAAGAGTTATCAGCTAATATTGATAGACAAGAATATGATAAGTCAAATAATTGTTATCCTACAATTGATGATGGAATTGATGGAATGAAGTTTATAGAAAACGTTATTAAGTCAAGTAAGAATAATAGTAAATGGATCCAATTTAATTCTAATTAAATTTTGTTGATAAATATAATTAATAAAACCCATTTTGATCTTTTATTTTTTTTAATAATTTGAAATCAATTTTCTAGAATGATAAATTATGTTTACCATATCTCATGGTAAAAAAGAGACCGATATCGCATCGGTTAAAAGCGAGTTTTGGAAAAACAAACAAGGAGAGTGTATGAAAAGAATGCACAGAGTGTTAAGTTCGTTTAGCCGAGGCTCAAAGAACGCTAGGCTAAATCAACTTATGTTTCGAAACTTGAAAACTGTAGAAACTAATGCAAATGGCACAAGTGGATACGTTATCAAATCTGGAAAAAATTCAGGAGAAACATTAGGTCACTTAAAAAAAGAGGCTAAAAAGTTTTAGCTTAAAGAATGAGATATGGGGCAATCATATTTATATGCCCCATATTTTTTCCTTCCTATTTTACTGGTGTCATAATTTTTTGACCTTCAACTCCCATCGCAACAACAATCGCTTTAACAGGAACATCTCCAATATTTTTTGATTCATGGACTACACCTACATCCTCTACGAATGCATCTCCAGCTTTATAGATATAACTTTTACCACCTTGGGTAAGTTCAATCTCTCCTTGCTGAATCATTATTAATACCGGAAAAGAGTGGGTATGAGGAACAACTGGACCTCCAACGGGAACATTAAACTCAAAAGCAGTTATCTTTGCTTTGCCTGAAGGATATACTATATCGTTACCCATTCCAGTTTGACTTGTAGATATAATTCTCTTTACATGTCCATCAGCTAAAACTGAATTATTTATAACAAATATTGCAAATATAGTGATTATTATTTTTTTCATACATTACCTTTCTGATTAAGAGACGATAAAACATAAATATTGTTTTTATACGATATGACAAAAAGGTTTTTAGAAATTATTTATTCCAAGAGACTTTAAACATTACTTCATTTCTTCTCATCATAGGTAATGTAAAGGGACCATTATACGTAGCTCTTATTGCAGGTCCGTTAATATTTATATTATCTTCAAGAAGCTTTTGATTCAGAATATCTCTGTGTTTTAAAAAATTATTATCAGATGCTCTACCTGAATACTGAATAACTGCAAAATGACCTTCTTTAATTGTTGAAATTTTTATATCTGGGTTATTCGGAAGAGGAGTATTATCTTTAGTAAATTTAGATGGTAAATAGAATTGCATATAATAACCTTCATCTTTTTCACCTTGAGTTACTGGAACTGTCATTTTAATTTCCTCAGATTTATTGTTTTGTCCTGAAATGTATCTAAAGAGTTTTCTAAAACTGTTATCGTCATTTTTATTAACAACTTCTACTACCAACCTATCTTCATAGTGTCTTATCTCATAAGTATCAGTTGAATGAACTACATTATATGGAGCTTCTTCATATGCCATTGATGAAGAATATTGGAAATAAAAAGATAAACAAATTAAAAAAAATATAATTATTTTTCTCATATTACTTACAAGTAATTTTCATTCATGAATAAGTTAATTCTTTTCATGCCCTCAACAATATCATCGGTACTTCTAGCGTAAGAAAATCTTATTGTTGAATTACCTCTTTTTTGATCAAAATCTAATCCAGGCGTTATGGCAACTCCTGCTTTATTTAAAACTTCCTTACAGAAATTAAGGCTATCATTGGAGTATTTAGAAATATCAACATAAATATAAAATGCACCATCAGGAGGAGAAAATTTTCCTAATCCAGCTTTAGGTAATTCTTCTAAAAGTATTTCTCTATTTTTTTTATAAACATTTACATTTTCATTTAATTCAATGTTAGCGTCCATTGCAGATAACGCTGTTAATTGGCTTACATGTGGTGGACATATAAATAAATTTTGTGATAATCTTTCTACTTGTCTTACATGATCTTCTGGAACAATCATCCAACCTATTCGCCAACCTGTCATTGAAAAATATTTAGAAAAAGAATTTATAACATAACATTTGTCTGTAATTTCTAACGCAGTTGTGGGATTATTTTCATATTGAATACCGTGGTATATTTCATCACTTATAAAGCTAACATTATTTTCCTGTGCAGTGTTTATTAAATTTTTTAGAGTCTCCTTATCAACCATCGATCCAGTAGGATTTGCAGGAGATGCAACAAGAATACCATTTAAATTATTTTTTTTAATATCTTCAGGTACTGGCTGAAATTTATTTTGTATTTCAGTTTGAATATCTACTGGAATTAAATCTTGAGATTTTAAAATTTGTCGGTAACTAGGATAGCCAGGTGATGCTATACCCACTCTATCACCAATATTAAACAAAGATGTAAAAGATAAAATAAAAGCTCCAGATGAACCTACGGTTATTACAACTCTATTTGGATTTAAATCAATGTTGTACCAATCTCCGTATAACTGAGAGATACGTTCTCTCAAAGCAGGAAGTCCAAGAGTAACCGTATAGCCTAAGTTATTATTGGATATTTCTTTAGTGATAAATTTTTTTGCTAATTTTGGAGCTGGGGTACCTGGCTGCCCTACTTCCATATGTATAATATGTTTGCCATTTTTTTCAGCTATTCTAGCAGACTCCATTACATCCATTACAATAAACGGATCAACATTGCTTCTTTTTGAATTTTTCATTTTTAATTTGATTTTAAAAAAATTTATAAATTAATTTTAAAAGTTCTTGCAGATTTTTCTTCGGAAATTTTAAGAATTTTGAATTTAGACGTTTTCTCTAATTTTTGACCTTTGTTTGTCACAAATGATTTCATTTTTTTTACTTCTCCCTCAGGCATCTTTCTTGTGTACTTAAGTGTATGTTTTTTCGAGCCTATAACAAAGATCGTTTTCATAATTTCTATATATTATAAAGTATCGATTGATCCAATAATATTCAAGTTTTTATCTGTCACAACAATTTCACCAGAAGATGTTCCAATATTTAAAATTGCCCCAATAACCACGTAGTGCGTAACAAATACAATATTATTTTTACTATCTATGCTGTCTATAAATTCATAAAAGTCTTTTATCTGTTTATCCTCATTAGCTGCAAATCTTGTATCGTAGAATGAATTTAGAGCATCAAATGTCTCAAAGTCATCAAAAGCATATTTTGCAGTATCTTTACATCTGCACCACTCGCTAGAATAAATATTATCAATTTTAATCTCATTTTTTTTAAAAATTAATCCAATTTTTTTTGATTGCTGAATTCCTATTTCATTTAAATTTCTTTGAGTATAACAGTCTTGCAATTCAAAATTTTCTGGATCACCATTACCTGGAGCAAGTGCATGTCTTATAAATATAAGTTTACCTCCCTCTTTTAAAGATTCAATAACTTTGTCATTGGCAAAAGAATAATTTAATTGAAATAATAAAACTGAAAAAATTAAAATTAATTTTTTCATCTTAAACAGATTGATCTTTAATTAGTTCCTTTATTTGAGGTATCATTATTTTTGGTGACCTCATTGATGGATAAATTTTTTTTACTCTTTCGTAGCTGCTTAAAGCTTTTTCATAGTTTTTTAATTTCATTTGCACTAGGCCTTGACCTGATAAAGCTCCAAAATGTCTTTTTTCTAATTTTAAAACTTCATCAATGTCATCTTGTGACGCTTGATACTTACCCATCAAATAAAGAACTGTAGCTCGCTTATTCCACGCTTCAGCCCATTTTGGATCCAGTTCGATAACAGTTGTAAATATATTTTCAGCTTTTTGGTATTCTTGACTGTTCATAAATGATGTTCCTCTAGATAATAAACTGGTTAAGTTTTGATCTTTTGGATGAGTTGTCCAAATACCCCAAATTTTCATTTCAGTTTCCCTTGCTGAGATTTCGCCATCTTCTAAAAGTTTTTCAAAAAGTTTATCTAATTGATTATTATCTGCTGAATAGACCGGATTAAAAAATAAAGTTAAGACTATTAAACTTTTTAAAATAATTTTCATTAATTCTTATTTTCCCCCAACTATCATACCTTCAACATGCATTGTTGGTGAATTGGTAGAATAATTAAATTCTAGATCGTCAGCTAGAGTTATATTTTGAAAAATATTATTTAAATTTCCAGCGATTGTTATTTCGCTTACCGGATATGAAAATTCACCATTTTCAATCATTATACCACTTGCACCTACGGAATAATCTCCATTAATAATATTTGTGCCGTGACCGATAGTTTCTTTTATGTAAAGAAGTTTTTTTTCTGATTTTATCAACTCATTAAAAGTTTTAGATCCGTTTTCAAAATACAGATTTGTTGTACCGCTTGCTCTACCATTAGACTTTCTGTTTATTTTTTTTCCATTGTAAGTGTCAATCAAATAATCTTGAAGTATTCCATTTTTAATTAAATCTAAATTAATTATACCTATACCTTCACTGTCAAAATAACGAGACCCATTAGCTTTTTTGATATCACCACGATCATTAATATTTATTTCGGTGTTGAATACTTTTTGGTTTAATTTGTCCTTTAAAAAAGTAGTACCTTTTGCAATAGCACTTGATGAAATGGCGCTAGCAAAAATTGAAAGAAAGTTTTTTGATATTCTTTTGTCAAATATAAGGCTAATTTTTTCACTTTTAATCTTTTTTGGATTTAATTTTTTTACAGCATGATCCGCTGCGATAGATCCAAGGTCTTTTGGTTTTAAAATGTCATTATAAAATCTTTTACTAGTATATTCATAATCTCTTTCCATACTTCCATTGCTTTTAGAAACAACTTCACAATAAGCTGTAAATTGAGAAGTTTTATATCCATCAGCAAATCCATTTGAATTAGCTAATAAAAAATTTGATTTATTTTCCCCAAATCCTGAACCATTGGTATTTACAATTTTATTATTTGAAAAAGCCTCATCTTCTGCCTCTTTTATATAATTAATTTTATCTTCATTACTCAAATGAGTTTCATCGTATAAATCTAAATCTTTCAAACCGCTAAAATGAAGATCTTTATCTGGCAGTGAATTATATTCATCTTCGGGCGTTATCTTCATTGTTTCAATACATCTATCAACTAATTCATTTAAGTTACTCTCTTTAAGGTTTGATGATGCAATTGAGGATTTTTTTTTTCCTAAATATGTAGTAAGGACAACTCCAAGATTTTCTGATCTTTCAGAACCATCTAATTTTTTATTCCTAACATTAATATTTTCAGATACAGAGCTCTGTACCAAAATACTTGCGTCAGTTGAGCCAAGTTTTTTTGATCTGCTAAGACAAATATCAGCAATTTTTTTTAGATAATCTTGATCTTTAATCATTGAGATTACAATTGAGTTCCACCAACTGTCATATTGTTTATCAACAAAGATGGTTGTCCAACACCAACTGGAACGCCTTGTCCTGCTTTTCCACAGGTACCAATTCCTGGGTCTAACATCATATCATCTCCAACCATTAAAATTTCTTTTAATGATGATGGTCCGTCACCTATTAGAGTTGCGCCTTTAATTGGAGCTCCTACTTTGCCATTAATTATTTCATATGCCTCTGTACAATTGAAAACAAATTTTCCTGATGTTATATCTACTTGACCACCACCAAAACTTACCGCAAATATACCCTTATCGACTGATTTAATCATTTCCTCTTGAGTATTTGTGCCGCCTAACATGATTGTATTTCTCATCCTTGGCATTACGACATGTTTATAACTTTCTCTTCTTCCATTTCCTGTGGATTTTGTATTCATTAATCTAGCGTTTAATCTATCTTGCATAAAATTTTTTAGAATTCCGTCCTCTATTAAAATAGTTCTTTCGGTTGGAGTTCCTTCATCATCAATATTTAAACTACCTCTTCTATTATCTATTGTGCCATCATCTATTATTGTAACTCCTTTGCTTGCAACTTTTTTTCCTACCAAATCATGAAACGCAGAAGTTTTTTTTCTATTAAAGTCTCCCTCTAAACCATGGCCAACAGCTTCATGAATTAAAATAGCAGGCCAGCCTGGTCCGAGTACAACTTTCATCTCTCCAGCTGGTGAGGGTTTACTTTCTATGTTTGTGTTTGCAATCCTAAAAGCTTCATCGCAAACTTTTTTCCAGTTATCGTTCTTTAAATATTCATCATAATCTTGTCTTCCGCCAATTCCATAAACACCAGTTTCTTTTCTTCCATTTTTTTCAACCATCACTGACATGTTAATTCTTACCAATGGTCGATTATCTGATAATAGCTCTCCACCAGATCTAATAATTTCAATATTTTTCTTCTCAGCTAAAAGACTAGCTGTAACTTGCTTTACACTACTATCTTTAGATCTGGCATACTCATTCATATTATTTAGTAACTCTATTTTTGATTTCATTGATTTGCTTTCAATGGGATCAATGTCTTTGTAAAGTTTTTGATTAGTTTTTTTTATTTCTGAATTGTAAGT
The DNA here is from genome assembly GCA_902594675.1 of uncultured Pelagibacteraceae bacterium. Taxonomy (GTDB): domain Bacteria; phylum Pseudomonadota; class Alphaproteobacteria; order Pelagibacterales; family Pelagibacteraceae; genus Pelagibacter. The sequence continues at coordinate 23,763 of CACJNE010000006.1, read as the reverse complement.
GCCACTATTGTTTTTTAAGGTTGATTTAAGATTATCACTTGAATTTTTTAACGATTTTTCTGAAATTTCATTTGAATGTGAGTAAGCCACGGTATCACCTGTGACCGCTCTAAAACCATAGCCTAAATCAGAGGTATAGTTTGAACTTTTGATTTTATTATCATCTAAAACAATGGTTTCTGATTTTGTATCTTCGACGTAAAGTTCACCATCATCACAACTATTTAAAGTCTCTGAAACAATTTTATCAGCTTTTTCTATAGATAATTCTGAATTTTTCAGTAAAGAGGTCATAGATCATATTTAAGGGCGAATTATTTATAATCAAGAATGATATGCGCGATCATTGATCACATCAAAACACATAAATTAGCTAATTTTATCTAAAAAAAAATTGGTTAAATATTTTACAGTTGCTTTTGGGTTTTGTTCTGGAATGAAATGACCTGAATTTATTGCATGTCCTTCAATTTTTTTAGTTGTATATTTCTGCCAAATTTTTACTGGTTTGAACTGTCTACCAATTACACCCTTTTTTCCCCACAATACTTGAATAGGAATATTTAGTTTTTTCTTTCTGTCTTTTTTATCATGATCCAAGTCAATTGTTGCAGAAGCTCTATAATCTTCACATGATCCATGAATTCTTTTTGGTTGCTTAAAACATTTTAAATAACCTTCTTCAACTTTTCCAAATTTATGATTTCCAGACCATTTATCTAAGCAGTATTTCATCCATTTTCTTGGATCACTCATAATCATTCTTTCAGGTAGCCACTTAGGTTGAATTAAAAAAAACCAATGAAAGTATGCTTTAGCAAAGTCTTTAGTTGTTAATTCATACATATCTAGTGTGGGGCAAATATCTAAAACACTCAAAGCTAATATATTTTTTCTATGGTCCCTTGCTAATCTGTGAGCCACTCTTCCTCCTCTATCATGTCCAGCTACAAAGAATTTAGAATAACCTAATTTTTCCATTATTTGTTTCATGTCACTTGCCATTTCTCTTTTGGAATAATTAAAATGATTTTTATCTGAGGGTGGAGCTAAACTATTACCATATCCCCTTAGGTCTGCAGCAATAACCGTAAATTTTTTCGATAATTCTAGTGCAGTCTTGTGCCACATTAAATGTGTTTGTGGATAACCATGAAGTAAAAGTAACGGTGGACCCTTACCTCCTACTCTACAGAAAATTTTACCTTTTCTAACTTTTATGTATTTTGACTTAAATCCTTTAAACATGCTTAATAATATGAATTTTTGAAAGTATAACTAATGAAAGCTTAGTATCAATATTAATAATATTTAATTTGAATTTACTTTGTGCACCTGTATAAATTCGGATTTGTGAGAATTGAAGAAGAATTAAAACTAGATTATTCAGACGTCCTTTTTAGACCTAAAAGAAGTACGCTACAAAGTCGTAAAGATGTAAATCTTCTAAGAACATACAGATTTAAATATAGTAAAAATGAGTGGTCGGGTATTCCTATAATGGCTGCAAATATGGATGGGGTCGGAGAGCTTGGAGTAGCTGAGAAATTATCTGAATATGGCATGATTACATGTTTAACTAAACAACATGATATAAAAAAAATAAAACAATTTAAAAAAATTAAATCTATTTATAAAAATATAGCTATTAGCATTGGTACTAAAAAAGAAGATTTTGAAAATTTAAACAAAGTTTTAAGAGAATTTGGATTTATAAAGTTCATTTGTATTGATGTTGCTAATGGTTATTCTGAATACTTTAGTAAATTTCTTAAATCTGTAAGAGATAAATATCCTACAAAAACTATTATAGCTGGAAATGTAGTTACTGCAGACATGACACAAGAACTTATTTTATCTGGTGCAGATATTGTAAAAGTTGGGATTGGTCCAGGAAGTGTTTGTACAACAAGAATTCAAACAGGAGTTGGCTACCCTCAATTAAGTGCTGTAATTGAATGTGCTGATGCAGCACATGGTTTAGGTGCTCATATAATTGCAGATGGTGGATGTACATGTCCTGGAGATGTTGCAAAAGGTTTTGGGGGTGGTGCAGATTTTGTAATGTTAGGTGGAATGTTTGCAGGTCACGACGAAGGCAAGGGTAAAATAGTTAAATCAAACGGCTCAAAATATATTGAATTTTATGGTTCAAGCTCTGAAACAGCAAATAAAAAGCATTATGGAGGATTATCAAATTACAGAAGTAGTGAAGGAAGAACTGTAAGAATTAAATATAGAGGAAAAATAAAAGATACAATTCAAGATATTCTAGGTGGCGTTAGAAGTAGTTGCACTTATGTAGGTGCTCCTTCATTAAAACAATTAAGTAAATGTACTACTTTTGTAAGAGTTGCAAAACAATTTAACGATACTTTCACAAAATAAAAATGAAAGAGTATAAAATTGCATCCATTGCAGGAGATGGAATTGGTAAAGAAGTAGTTCCAGAAGCTCAAAAAATTTTAAAAGAGGTTGCCAATCAACATCAATTCAAATTACAAATTGATGAATTTGATTTTTCATCGTGTGATTATTATGAAAAACACGGAAAAATGTTGCCTGATGATTGGAAGGATAAAATTGGTAGCCATGATGCTATATTTTTTGGCGCTGTTGGAATGCCAGATCGATACCCAGATCATGTTACATTATGGGGATCACTACTTCAGTTTAGAAGAGAATTTGATCAATTTATAAATCTAAGACCAGTAAAATTATTTGAAGGTGTTAATGCCCCATTAGCTAATAAGAAACCCGGCGATATTGACATGATGATAGTTCGAGAAAATACAGAGGGAGAGTATTCTTCAGTTGGTGGAAAGATGTATCAAAATACTGAAAGAGAAATTGTAATTCAAGAAACTATTATGTCAAAACATGGGATAGACAGAGTGCAAAAGTTTGCATTTGAATTAGCAAAAAAACGTAAAAGAAAAAAATTAACCAATGCTACAAAATCTAATGGTATATCAATAACTATGCCTTACTGGGATGAAAGATTTAATGAAAATAAGAAAAGCTATCCTGAAATTGAAACTGATCAATTTCATATTGATATATTAACTGCTAGATTTGTTTTAACTCCTGAATGGTTTGATGTTGTCGTGGCTTCAAACTTATTTGGAGATATTTTATCAGATCTAGGTCCAGCATGTACTGGAACTATAGGCATTGCACCGTCTGGAAATATTAACCCTACAAACAAATATCCATCATTATTTGAACCGGTACATGGTTCAGCCCCAGATATAGCAGGAAAAGGTATTGCTAATCCCGTGGGACAAATATGGTCTGGTGCCATGATGTTAGATTACTTGGGAGAAAAAGAAGCTGCATCAAGAATAGTAAAATCAATCGAAAAGACTTTATTAGAAAAAAATAATAGAACAAAAGATTTAGATGGTGATAGCAATACCACAGAATGTGCTAGTAAAGTTCTAAGCAACTTGTAGATATTGAATTGCAAAAAAAATTGTGCCTATAGAGGCAAAAGTAGAAATAAATAGAGCTTTAATAATATTTTCAGGACTAACATTGTAAGCTGAACATAATACTACCGCAGTGTGTCCACAAGGTGCTACACTTACAAAAAATGCACCTGGTATTTTTTCAGGTAATCCAGCATCAAAAAATATAAATGCTATAATTAATAAAATTAGAGGAGATATTACCAACTTTAAAATAGAGATGGTTGAAGTTAATTTATTAATAACTTTGTGAGTATAAAAAGAAAGAGTAATACCAATTGCAAACAAACCAACAGGAGAAACACAGGCCGCTAAAACAGATAGCACGTAATCAATCGGCGTATTATCTATTTTGTAGTTAAATATAAAAAGCAAAAGTCCAATTAAAATTGAAAATATCATTGGATTAAAAGTCACATTCCTTAGAAAAAACAGTAATTTAATATTTTTTTTTGTAGTTAATTCTAAGAAAAAAGTAATCACAGATAGTAATATAACTCCATCCATTAATATTATACTGGTAACTTGCGTTATAACTTCTGTTCCAAAATAAATTTTTGTAATTGGTAATAATAAAGTTACGTGGTTAGACAAGGAAACCATAAGTGACCATATAATTGACTCAGGTATGGGTCTTTTAAAAAGTTTACTTGTTACAAAAAAAGTAAGTAAACCTAGACTAGCTTGCATTAAAAAATATGAAATTATTTGCTTAATGTCTACCTGGGCAATTTCACTCTGTGCAACAAATTTTATAATTAGTGCAGGTACTGCAACGTAGAATAAAAATAAGTTTAAAACTTTTGCATGGCTTAGATCAAATATTTTCAGTCTTCCAAATATAAATCCAAGCAAAGTTATAAAAATAAAAGGTGTTAACCCAAGAAAGATCGAATACATTTGATTATAATATTGTTATTCTGTGAAGAATTCTATTTCCTTTAAAAGGAGTAGCTTGATGAAGCATTGCTCTGTTATCCCAAATAGCAAGTTGGTCTTTTTCCCATTCTAAAGCATATTGAAATTTTTTTTTAGTCTGGTGACTGAATAAAAAATTCTTTAATTTGTTTTTTTGTTTAGTCATATTTGTGTTAAATTTTATAAAGTGTCCAGGGCTACAGTATATAGTTTTTTTATTATTAATAGTTTTAATAATCTTGTGACTGGCAATTAATTCTTTAGAAATTTTTCCTTTTTCTTTCTCTCTTTCAACTGTAGTAATTGATATAGGTCCATGCGATGAGTAAATACCTTTTAATTTATTAAGTCTAATTTTGTGATTTTTAGTCAGATTTTCATATGCTAAATACTGTGAGGAAAACTCAGTATTTGCAACACCTTTTTTAGGCACCAGTTTTGATAGCAACATAGTGTATCGTGGAGGTTTTTTTGTATATGAAGAGTCTGTATGAAATTGTTCACCAAAGCTTGGTCCCTTGTCTGAAGATTTTCTTTGTACAACAGTGATTTGTGGGTATTTTTTATTTAATCCTCTCAACCTTGGATAGTTCGCAGGTTTCCCAAATTTTTGTGCAAAATTTAGATAATTTCTAGAATTTAGCTTTTGTTTTGGAAAATAAATCATACCATATTTATCAAGTGTAGATTTTATTTGTTTCAATTCATTTTTATTAATTTTATTAAGATTACAAATAATCTCTGCTGCCTTATTTTTTTTGGGGATAATTTTAAACATTAGGCATTTTTAATATTTTTTTGATTAAGTGGCTTTTGAATTAATGAAACAGGATATTTTTTCTTTTCTATTTCAATAGACAAATTTTTATCAAGTAAATTTTCAATTGTATTTCCAGAATTTACATAACCAAAAGATATATTTTTTTCAAAATTGAATGAATAATTACCTGAAGTTGTTCTACCAATTATTTTATCATCTAAGTAAATCGGTTCTTCATGAAGCAGTAGAGGTTGTCCTGGTTTATTATCTTTAAGAACCATCATTGCCAACAATTTTTTTTGTTTTTGATCTTTAATTTTTAGTAAAGCTTCTTTTCCAATGAAATTAATATTTTTTTTATAACTGATAGCAAATTGAAGTCCTGCTTGGTATTGATTCTCCTCGGGGGATATATCATGCCCCCAATGTAAAAACCCACTTTCCATTCTCATTATATCCATTGCGTGCGCCCCACATAGAGATAAATTATGATTTTTACCTTCATTGACTATGGTTAAGAAAAGTTTTTTGCTATCATCTATTTTTACATATAATTCAAATCCAATTTCACCCACATATGACAATCTTTGAGCCCAAACATCAATTCCATCTATATTCACCTTTTTACCATGACTAAATTTTATTCCTTCATTTGAAAAATCATCATCACTTATATTTGATAATAGTTTTCTAGTATTTGGTCCATACAATCCTAAGCATGCAAAATCCTCTGTTACATCTTTAAAGTTTATTTTTTCTGAGAGGTATTTTTTTATATGAAATTTATCGTGTTCTCTTGTTGCAGCTGGACCTATTATTCTAAAATGATTTTTAGTCAGGCAAGTTATAGTTACATCTGTCTCTATACCGCCATCTTCATTTAGCATCTGGGTGTAAGTTGATCTACCTTCAACATCTTTTATGTTAGCTGTACACAATTTTTGTAATTCATCATGGACATTTTCTCCAGCAACATCAAATTTAGAAAAAGGTGTTAATTCGAATAAACCGACATTTTTTCTTGTATTTTTGGTCTCATATTCAGCAGATGGATACCAATTTTGATAACCAAAACTGTATTCATATTCAGCTTTTGCACCATTCAAAGAATACCACATAGGTCTCTCAAAACCGCCTGAAGATCCAAAACAAGCACCTAATTTTTTTAGTTCTTCATGGTATGGTAAAGTAATTTGGTTTCTTGAAGTTTTATGTTGTTTATATGGCCAATGCATTCCATATAAATCACCAAGAGTCTCTGTAACTCTTTCCATAATAAATTTTTTTGAAGAATGGAATTGTTGAAATCTTTTTATATCTACAGAGAATAAATCCTCATTAATATGTCCATTGATCATCCATTCAGCAGTAACTCGACCTGCGCCACCTGAACTTGCTATACCAATGCTATTAAAACCACAACAGGTAAAAAAGTTTTTTATCTCTGGAGTCTCTCCTAATAAATATTGTGTATCAGGTGTAAAAGATTCTGGGCCAGAGAAAAATTTTCTAATTCCAGCATTTTCTAACATTGGCAATCTATGAAAAGATTTTTTTAAATAAGGTTCAAAATGATCAAAGTCATCTGGCAATTCTCCAAAAGAAAAATTTTCTGGTACAATACCAGTATCTTTAAAAGCAGGTTTGGCATTTGGTTCAAAAATTCCAACTAACATTTTTCCAGCATCTTCTTTTAGATAAAGACAATTATTATAATCTCTCAAAACTGGTAAATTTGTAGGTAGATCTTTCATCGGCTCCGTGATCACATAAAAATGTTCATTAGGATATAATGGAATACTCACATTCATTTTTTCACCAATTTGCCTTGACCACATACCGGTAGCTAGAACAACATATTCACAATCTATTTTTCCTTTTTCAGTCTCTACTCCAACTATAGATTTATTTTTGACTAAAATTTTTGTAACAGGTGTTTTTTCAAAAATTTTTGTACCTTCCATCCTAGCCGCTTTTGCTAAAACGTTAGTGACACCTACTGGATCAGCTTGTCCATCTTTAGGCATAAAAACACTTCCAATAATATCCTCGTTATTTACTACTGGGTATAAATCTTTTGTTTGTTTTTTATCTAAAACTTGCACTTCAACATCTGATAATTGAGCTGTCGTTGCTTGTCTTAGTAACTCTTGCATTCTATCATTTGTTGTTGCAACTGTAATTGCACCATTTTGTTTTAATCCAATTGATAAACCAGTCTTTTTTTCTAAATCTTGGTAAAGATCTAAAGTATATTTTCTAAGTTTTGTTATAGTTGATGATGCTCCTAATTGGCCCATAAGACCGGCAGCGTGCCAAGTTGTTCCTGATGTCAATTGATCTCTTTCTAATAAAACGACATCTTTCCAGCCAAATTTAGCAAGATGGTATGCGCATGATGTGCCTGCAACACCACCTCCAATTACTACAACTTTTGAGCTTTTTGGTAATTCTTTATCCATGGATTTATTAACGTACAATAATAATTAAAAACAGACAATGTGGTCAATATGAATTGGTCTTTTAATACCAAATTTTTCATCTATCTCATGTTGATGAATATGATGAGAATGAACAAATACAGGAATTTGTAAATTACTCTCAGTTTTAAGGGTGTAGATAAAATTTGTTCCTCTGAATTTTCGATCAACTACTTCCAACTTTAAATTACTTTTGTCATCATGCTCTAGATCTTCAGGTTGCAATAAAAGTTTAACATCAGATCCATTAGGGTAATGTTTTACAAAATTGCCTTGGATTGTTCCTAGATCTTTATTTTCTAAACTATTCTCACTTGTTACTTTTGCTGGAATTAAAATTCCTCTATTTAAAAAATTTACAACCTCAATTGAATTTGGAAAATGATAAACATTGTATGGGTCGTCAAATTGTTTAAGTTGTTTATTTAAAATAATTCCGCACTTGCTTCCCAAATAAAAAGCTTCATATGAGTCATGTGTTACAATAATAGTTGTTATTTTAGATTTGCTTAATAATTGTTTTAACTCAACTTGAATTTCTTCTTTAAAACTTTGATCAACATTTGAAAGTGGTTCATCTAGAAGAAGTAAATCTGGATTAGAAACTAATGATCTTGCTAACGATGCTCTCTGAGCTTCTCCAGCACTTATTTCATGAGGATATTTATTTAATATTTTTTTTAGGTTTAAAAAACTAATTATTTCTTTTGGATTTATTTTTTTTTTCTTTTTACTTTTTTTTTCAGTACCAATTAAAATATTTTTTTCTACATTATAGTGAGGAAATAAACTATTTTCTTGAAAAGCAAGTGATATATTTCGGTCCTCTGGTTCAACATGTTTGTTTTTTGAGGACATTAACTTATTATTTATTGTTATTGATCCATTAACGATCTTCTCTAAGCCAGCAATAGTTCTTAAAATTGTTGTTTTTCCTATTCCAGATGGCCCTAATAGACAAATTATATCGCCTTCATTTTGAATTGAAAAAGAGACGTTTTTTACTTTGGTTTGACCACTAACTATAAAGTCAACATTTTTAATTTCTAAAAAATTTTTACTCATTATTATCTTTTAAAATATATTTAGAAGATATTGTAATAAAAAAAGCTGCAATTAAAATTAAAAATAATGATGGTACTGCTGCTGCCTCAAGCATGTCCTCGGATGCAGAAATATATGCTGTTGTTGCAAATGTTTCAAAATTAAAAGGTCTTAAAACTAAGGTAATTGGTAATTCTCTAATTATCTCTAGCGAAATTAGTATAATTACAAATAAAAGTGAATTTCTTAAATATGGAATGTGGATATTAAAAAAAGTCTTTCTTTTTGAATAACCAAGTAGATAGGCACTTTCATCAACTGAAAAATTTATTTTTTCATAACCAGATTTAATCCCATTAAATGCTAATGAATAAAAACGAATGAAATAAACAATTATTAATCCTAAGATTGACCCAATAAATATTTTTTTAATAGATAAAAAACCAAGAGATTTAATTATATTATTATCAAACCATGCAATAAAAGTTATAAAGGCTACAGCTAATATTACACCTGGTATTGCATATCCTGATATTGATAGTGTCGATAAAAAATTAAGAGTTTTATTTTTTGAAACACGGTTACCATAATTTGAAAGCAATGCAAAAAATATTAAAACAATACTGGATAGTGTCACTAAATATAAAGTATTTAATAAAAGGTTCATTACATTTACATCAAAAAAGTTTTCTGGAAATTTAATTGTCCAATAGACCATTTGACTTAATGGAAATAAAAAACTAAAAAAAAATAATAGAAAACAAAATAAGAAAGCAAAAAAAGAATTTATACCTGAGAGTTTTATTTTTTCTTTTTGTTTAAATCCACCTCTAGAGTCCAAATGATATTTTGCTTTTTTTCTAGATAGTTTTTCTGTTAAAAATAAAATAAATATGAATAATAGTAGAAAGAAAGATATTCTATTTGCAAAAGCTAAATCATCAAATGTTATCCATGCGTTATAAATACCTGTTGTAAGAGTATTAACTGAAAAAAAGTCAACAGCTCCAAATTCTGCCAATGTTTCCATTGCAACTAAAGATAGACCTGCAACAATTGCAGGTCGTGAAGCAGGTAATATAATAAAAAAAAAAGATTTAAATTTGGAAAAACCTAAGTTTTTTCCAAGTTCAATTAAGTTTTGTGATTGATATAAAAATGAAGATCTTCCTAATATGTAAACATAAGCGTAAAGTGAAAATGAAATTGATAAAATTAATCCAAACATACCGTCAAATTTTGGTATATGTTGATTAAATTCGCCTTCACCAAATAAGGTCTTTAATATAGTAAATGCTGTTCCGTAATTATCAAAGAAGGCAAATAACGAATATGCATATATATAAGGTGGAATTGCAAAAGATAAAATTAAAGCCCATTTAAAAAAATTAACTCCAAGAAATTCATAAAACGATACTAAATATGATGCTCCTACTCCCAAGATAAAAGTTAAAATTAAAACACCAATCAAAAGCAATAAAGAATTAAGAATATACTCAAATAGAAAAGTGGATTTTAAAATTTCAAAATATCGAGAGGTTTCTTCAAAAAAACTAATTGAAACGGTTATAATTGGAATAATAACAAGTAATGAAACTAATAAAGAGCTTAGAAACCATATATTAAGTTTGTTTGAATTCATAAGAGTAATTTAATTATATTTTAAATATAGTCTCAATTTAATAATTTAAAAGTGCCTACGAAAGATACATAGGCACTTTTATTAAAAAAGGTCAGATATTGAATACTTTTAGAATGTGCGGAAAATCTTTAGTATTTATCTCTGATAACTTTCTTTTATTTATTCTTTTGTTAATTTTTTTACACTCCTCAGCACATGGGATACATGGCTTGACTGATTTATTGTAATTAACATCAGACATAAATTTTTTTTTAGTCCTCAATGTTATTTCCAACCTGCAGCTGTCATTACTTCTAATGCATCCGCTTGCTTAGCTCCATAACTAGCAACGCTTGTGGTTAAATCTTGTTTAAAATCTAAACCTAAGTTGTTTACTACTAATGGGTTTGGTGAAACACCTGCAATCATCGGAAACTCAAAAGTATTATTAGTGAAATGTTCTTGTGCTTCTGGTGATAACAAATAATCTACAAGTGTAATTGCATTAGCTTTATTTGGAGCACCTTTAACTAGAGCAGCACAACTAATATTCATATGTGTTCCTCTATCATTTTGATTAGGGAAAAATGCCTTTACTTTTCTAGCTGCTGCTTGTTGTTCTGCACCTTTGTTCCCGGATAACATCAAAGCTAAATAGTATGTGTTTGCAACTGCTATGTCTGCTTCTCCTGCGGCAACTGCCATAATCTGAGCTCTGTCATTTCCTTTAGGATCTCTTGCCATATTGGCAACAACACCTTTTGCCCACTCTCTAGCAGCTTTTTTTCCATTATTTTTTACTAATGATGCTACTAAAGATTTATTGTAAATATTGCTAGATGCTCTTATTGCAATTCTACCTTTCCATTTAGGATCAGCCAGACTTTCATAAGTTAGTCCAGATAATTCTGCTCCACTTACTCTTTCTGGAGCGTAATAGACTATTCTAGCTCTCTTAGCTACGCCAACCCAGTGAGTTGTTCTAAAGTTTTTTGGAACTGAAGATTTGATAGTTGGTGAAACAAGTCCTGCTTGCGTCATACCTTTTGCTTTAAAAGCACCACATCTTCCTGCATCTGCTGTGATGTAAAGATCGGCAGCTGAGTCTGCACCTTCCTCGATCATTCTTTTCTCTAAAGCTCCAGCTTTACCATTAATTAAATTTACTTTAATTCCAGTTGCTGCAGTAAATTTGCTATAAAGTTCTGCGTCAGCTTTATAGTGTCTAGCATTGAATATATTCACCTCATTTGCTTTCGCAAAAGTTGAAACAAATAATGATAGAATTAATGCTGAAATTGATATTTTTTTCATTTATCTCTCTATGTTAATTGTTAATGTATTTATAATGATTTTGAGAACTATTCGCAATGATAATGATTATCAATCTCAATAGTGTCGCAGATATAATTTATGTGGTTTTTAGGGTTTTTAAGACTTAAACTCAGAAATTTTACTATAAAGAAAATTTCTGAAGGTTGTAACTCTAGCCACGTTTTTAAGAGATTCTGGAAAAACGAAATGTGCTTCCGTAATTGGGCCTTCGACGTTAGGTAAAACTTTAATTACATTTCTTGATAATGATACCAAATAATCAGGCAAAGCAGCAAGACCTACTCCACTTTCAACTGCTAGCAATAATCCCATCACACTATTTACCTTCATAATAGTTTTTCTTTTTTTATTGTCCTTCACTCCTAATTTTAATGCCCAATCAGGGTTAAAAACAGGAGACGGTGCACCTCTTCCAAAAGATATAAATTTGTGTTTGCTTAAATCATTTATTGTTTTTGGTATTCCATATTTTTCTAAATATTTAGTAGACCCATAAATATGGTAATTAATATCCATCAATTTTCTTTGAATATAATTTAATTGTTTAGGTCTTCTCATAAAAATGCCAATATCAGCTTGTCTAGTACTTAGATCTAATTCTTTATCGTCAAAAATTAATTCTATTTCAATTTCTGGATTTAATTGCATAAATTCTTGAATCCTTGGTGTTAACCAGTGAGTGCCAAAACTTCTTACAGTAGTAATAGTCAATTTTCCTGTTGGTTTATGTTTTTGGTCCCCTAATGTTGTTTCAACCTCTTTAAGTTTACTTATTACCTCATGAGCTGTTTTGTAAACGTATTCTCCATTTTCAGTTAAAGTTAAGCCTCTAGCATGTCTCTCAAATAATTTTACTTTCAAATCTTCTTCTAGTGACTGAATTTGTCTGCTTATAGCAGACTGACTTAGATTAAGTATAACTGTAGCACTGGTGAAACTACCTGCTTCAGCTACTGCATGAAAAATTTTTAATTTATCCCAATCCATTATTTATTTACATCAACTAATATTCTATTTTTTAATTTTCCTTCTAACATTTCAGGAAAAACATCTAAAAGTTCATTCAAATCCACAGTTTTGATTGATTTTTCCAAAATATTGAAATCTATATATTTAGGAACTTCGCCCCAAACAAACTCTTTTCTTTTATTACTAATATTTACTGAGTCGATGCCCCATAATTTTACTGCTCTTAGAAAAAAAGGCACAACAGAGGTATTTAATTTATTGCTACTTGCGTTACCACAAATTGCTACTATTCCTTTTAATCTAGTTTGAGAAATTGCATTTGCTAAAATATTTCCACCAACGGTATCTACAACGCCATCCCAAGTACCTTTTCCAATTAAACTGGCTTCACCCTCAAATTCTTTACGATCTATAACGTTTTTTGCGCCTAATTCTCTCAAATATTCTGCTTTATCTGGTTTTCCTGTCAATGCAGTTACATTGCAACCCATTTTAGATAATACCATTACTGCAACCATTCCAACACCTCCGGTAGATCCGGTTACAAGTACATCGTTAACTTTGCTTTGTAAAAATAACTCCTCCTTAGCTTTTACGGCAAAGGCACATAACATTGCTGTTAAGCCAGCAGTTCCCATCATCATTGCATGTTTGCTATTTAGATTTGTTGGTCTTTTTATTAGATGTTCTGCTTTAACTCTTGCGTATTGTGAAAATCCACCGTGAAATAATTCACCAACTCTACAACCAGTAAGAATTACTTCATCTCCAACTTCAAATTCATCTGATTTACTCTCGCTAACTGATCCAGAAAAATCAATCCCAGGAATTCTAGGAAACTCTTTAACTAACTTTGCACCATTTTTTAAAATTAAAGCATCTTTATAATTTAAATCAGAGTAATCTACCTTTACTAAGACATCACCGTCTTTTAGAAAATCTAAATTTAAATCACTAACTGCTCTAGTGAACTTTTCTCCCTCTTGGTTGATAACCAAGGCTTTAAAAGTATCAGGCATTTTTTAATTAAACTCTATTTTGCTATAAATCTCAAATATCTATTTTGATAGCTAAGATCATCTTTAAATTGACCCAGATAAAAGTTAGTAACTGTTGTAGCTTGTTCTTTTTTTATACCTCTCATAGTCATACACTGGTGAGTTGAATCTATTGTTACAGCAACACCTTTTGCATCTAACGACTCCATCAATGTATTTGCAATTTGTACTGTTAACCTTTCTTGAGTTTGAAGTCTTTTAGAAAATACTTCAACAACTCGTGCAATTTTACTCAAACCTACAACTCTCTCATTTGGAATATAAGCAACGTGAGCAATACCAATAATCGGAGCCATATGATGTTCACAATGACTTTGAACAGATATGTTTTTTTGAACTACCATATCACTATATCCTTCTACATCTCCAAAGGTTTTACTTAAGATTTCTTTTGGATCTTCTTGGTAGCCTTTAAAATATTCTTTAAACGCTTTTGTTACTCTTTTAGGAGTTTCTAGTAAACCCTCTCTAGTAGGGTCCTCTCCTATCCATCTTAAAATTTTAATAAATGCCTCTCTAGCCTCCTCATCGGAAACGCTTTCGGGCTTTTTGTTATTTTCATTTTTTACTAATTTCATGAAGGGTTTTTATATATATAAATCGTCAAATTTAAAATATTTAATATATTCATTAATATGCTAGATAATGCGGATTATATATGTTTAAAAAAAGAGAAAATGTCGCTGATATAGAGGAAGGTAACCTATTATCGCCAAAATTTGATAATGATGGTTTAATTCCTGTGATTACTACATGCAGTAAAACTAAAGAAATTCTAATGCATGGGTATATGAATGTTGAAGCATTAAAAATGACTATTGAAACAAAAGAAGCTCATTACTGGAGTAGATCTAGAAAAGCGATTTGGCATAAAGGAAAAACAAGTGGATTTACTCAAAAAGTAAAAGAAATAAGAATTGATGACGATCAAGATGCGGTATGGATTACTGTTGATATTGGTGACGGAGCTAGTTGCCATGTTGGTTATAGATCTTGCTTTTATAGATCGGTTCCAATGGGAAAAATTGAGAATGGTCGAAAAGTCGAAATGAAATTTGAAGAAGAAAATAAAAAATTTGATCCAGAAGTTGTTTATAAAGGACAACCAAATCCTACCAAAATTTAATGAGTGAAATTCAAAAAAATGTTCTTGGAGAAGATCTAGAAGAATGTTCAAAAAATCCTTTAACTGGTTGGTTTAGAGATGGTTGTTGCAATACAGATGAAAATGATCATGGGTTACATACAGTATGTGTAAAAGTTAACGATGAATTTTTACAATGGTGTAAAGAAGCTGGTAATGATTTAATCACGCCTCACCCTGAGTTTGGTTTTCCCGGACTTAAAGATGGTGATAACTGGTGTGTATGTGCAGGTTGGGTTGCTAGAGCCTTAGAAGCAGGAATTGGATGTTCTATTTATCTAAAAAAAACTCATATGAACACTTTAAAGCTTGTACCAATTGAAACTTTAAAAAAGTTTGCAATAGATCTTTCCTAATCACATATTTCCATACTTTGGTCCGCCGCCACCTTCTGGAGTAACCCATGTAATATTTTGTGATGGCTCTTTTATATCGCAAGTTTTGCAATGAATACAGTTTTGAGAATTTATAACAAACTTTTCAACTTCATTTTCTTTCTGTATTTCATAAACACCAACAGGGCAATATCTTTGGGCAGGCTCATCATATTTTCCTAAAGTATATTTGATTGGCAAATCTTTATCTTTAAGTTGAAGATGAACAGGTTGATTATCAGTATGGTTTGTTCCTGTTAAGTAAACTGAACTAGTTTTATCAAATGTAATCACATTATCTGTTTTTGGATACTCTATTTTAGGCATTTCATTAGCGGGCTTCAATGTTTCGTGATCAGCATGTTTATGTTTAAGAGTAAAAGGTAATTTTCCTTTAAATAAAATTTGATCAATTCCTGTAAATATTATTCCTAAAATTAAACCCCAACTAAAACTTGGCTTAACATTTCTGGCTTCATATAATTCCTTATAAACCCAACTATTTTTAAATTTTTCCTCATAAACAGATAATTCTTTGTTTGAATTTAAATGATCTACAATAGTTTCAGCTGCAATCATCCCGCTCTTCATTGCCGTGTGAGAACCTTTTATTTTTGGCATATTTAAAGTACCAGCATCACAACCAACCAATAATGCACCCGGCATAAACATTTTAGGCAAACTTTGAAAACCACCCTCTATAAGTGCTCTTGCTCCATAGGATATTCTTTTACCACCTTCCAACATTGACTTGATTGCAGGATGAGTTTTAAATCTTTGAAATTCATCAAAAGGTGATAGATGAGGATTTTTATAATCAAGCCCTATGACATAACCTAAAAAAATCTGTTTATTTTCAGCATGATAAACAAAGCTTCCTCCATAAGTATTATTATCTAAAGGCCAGCCTGCTGTATGCATTACTAAACCTTCTTCATGTTTTTCCTCTTTTAATTCCCAAATTTCTTTGAAACCAATTCCATATTGTTGTGGATCTTTTCCTTTATCTAATTCAAATTTTTTAATTAATTCTTTTCCTAAATGACCCCTACAACCTTCAGCGAAAACTGTTACCTTTCCATGGAGCTCCATTCCAGGTTCATAACTATCTTTTTTATTTCCATCTTTATCTAAACCCATATCTTGAGTTGCAATACCTTTCACAGAACCATCTTCGTTATATAAAACCTCACTTGCAGGAAACCCTGGAAATATTTCAACACCTAAATTTTCAGCTTGCTCTGCTAACCATCTACATAAATTAGCAAGACTAATTATATAGTTATTATGATTTTGTTGAACTTTAGGTAATAACCAAGTTGGCCAACTAATTTTTTTAGTCTTTCCTAAAAATAAAAATTTTTCTTTAGTAACTTTTGTTTTAATTGGTGCATTAAGATCCTTCCAATTAGGCAACAGTTCATCTAAAGCTCGTGTTTCAAACACGTTCCCTGATAAAATATGTGCACCTATTTCAGATGCTTTTTCTAACAGGCAGACATTAATATCTGGATTTAACTGCTTTAATTTAATTGCAGTTGAAAGTCCTGATGGTCCGCCACCTACGATTACTACATCGTATTCCATCACTTCTCTGGACATATTATTTTTTTACAGTATTTGTTATTTTTGTATAGTGTTTAATTTATTCAACTCCTCTAAGAATTGAGGAAGTGCTTCGAATAAATCAGCTTCTAAGCCGTAGTCTGCGACACTAAAAATTGGTGCCTCACCGTCTTTATTTATAGCCACGATAACTTTACTTTCTTTCATGCCAGCTAAATGCTGGATAGCCCCAGAGATTCCAACTGCTATATATAAGTCTGGAACTACTACTTTACCTGTTTGTCCAACCTGATGTTCGTTTGTAATATAACCTGCATCAACTGCTGCTCTTGATGCCCCTATTGCAGCATTTAATTTGTCTGCAACATCAGTTATTAATTTGAAATTCTCACCACTTTGCAACCCTCTTCCTCCAGAAATTACAATTCTAGCTGTTCCTAATTCAGGTCTATCTGATTTAATTTCCTCTCTGTTTACAAATTTTGTATTTTCAGTTTTATCTGCTGCATCCACTTTCTCAATTTCTGCTGACCCACCTGTGGTTTCAGCCGCCTCAAATGATGTTGGTCTTATTGTTATACACTTTTTATCGTCATTACTTTTGACAGTAGCAAATGCGTTACCAGCATAAATTGGTCTTAGGAATGTATCTGGAG
The DNA here is from genome assembly GCA_902594675.1 of uncultured Pelagibacteraceae bacterium. Lineage (GTDB taxonomy): Bacteria > Pseudomonadota > Alphaproteobacteria > Pelagibacterales > Pelagibacteraceae > Pelagibacter. The sequence continues at coordinate 6,368 of CACJNE010000006.1, read as the reverse complement.
CAATTACTTTTATTATATCACTCACTTGAGAAATATCTAATAATGCAGCAATTCTAGGCATTAGATTTTTTCCAAAGGTATTTGCTGAACAGACTATATGAGAATATTTATCAGCATGTTTTAAAATTGCTGAAGTATAATTTTCAGCAATATAATTTTCATAAATTTCATTATCCATATGAAGTACTTTTTTTACCAAAGGTACTTCAGATAAGGATTTTGCAACGTCATCTGCATTATGACCAATCAATAAAACATGTAAGTCTTGATCTATCTGAGATGCAGCTGTAATTGCGTTTAAAGTAAATGATTTGACTTCTTTATTGTTATGCTCTGCTATTAATAAAACTGACATTATATTACCTTAGCCTCATTTTTTAATTTTTGCACCAACTCCTCAACACTAGCAACCTTTATACCTGCTTTTCTTTTAGGCGGTTCCTCAATTTTAATATGTTCTATTCTAGGGTTAGTATCAACTCCTAGATCTGACGCATTAATTTGTTCAATAGGTTTTTTCTTTGCTTTCATAATATTTGGTAGTGATGCATATCTTGGTTCATTTAATCTTAAGTCACATGTCACTATTGCAGGTGTATTAACTTCAATAGTTTCTAAACCCTCATCGACTTCTCTAGTTACTTCTAATGAATTTTCTTTAACTTCAATTTTTGATGCAAAAGTAGCTTGAGGCCAGTTTAAATGTGCAGCCAACATTTGACCAGTTTGGTTGCAATCATCGTCAATTGCTTGTTTGCCCATGAAAACTAAATCTGGATTTTCTTTTTCAACAATTTTTTTAAGAATTTTAGAAACAGCAAGAGGTTCTAATACACTATCCACTTTTATATGAATTCCTCTATCCGCTCCAACTGCTAGTGCTTTTCTAACAGTCTCTTGGGCTTTTTCTTCTCCAACTGTTACAGCTATTATTTCTGAAGCTTTTCCAGCCTCTTTAATTTTAACAGCTTCCTCAATTGCATTATCATCTGGTGGATTAGTTGACATTTTAACATTGTCTGTCACAACGCCACTGCCATCCTCTTTTACTCTTATTTGGACGTTATAATCAATTACCCTTTTTACAGCGACTAAAATTTTCATTATGCTCTTAATAATTTATTTTCTGCATCATAAGGACTCTCCTCTAAAATTGTTGCCTCATGCATCTTACCAAGTATATCAATCTTTAGTTTTTGTCCAATATTAGCTAGCTCTGGCTTAACCATTCCGAGTGCGATAGATTTTCCTAGTCTAAAACCAAAGTCACCTCCTGTTGCTCTACCAACTACACTGCCATTTTCATAAATAGGGTTATTTCCTAGCACATCTGCATCACTTGTTTCATGAACTTCTAAAGTAACAAGTTTGTTATCAAAACCTTTCTCTCTCCATTTATTCAAAGCTTCTAAACCAATAAAACTTCCTTTATTTGGATGGACAAATCTATCTAAACCACTTTCATATGGTGAATATTCAATGGATAATTCGGTGCCAACCAATTTGTAAGATTTTTCAACTCTTAAACTGTTCATAGCTCTTATACCATATGGTTTTAAACCTAAATCTTGTCCTGCATCCATTAACTTATCAAAAATATGGTTTTGATATTCAATAGGATGATGTAGTTCCCAGCCTAACTCTCCAACAAAATTTACTCTCATTGCATTTACTGGTGCAAATCCTACATCTACTTGTTTTGCACTTAACCATTTAAAATTTTCATTTGAAAAATCATCATTAGATACTCTTTGCATTAACTCTCTGGCTTTTGGTCCTGATACAACTAGAACACCTTTGCTGTTTGTTAAGTTTTCAAATTGAACAGTTCCATCTTTTGGCATCCAACCTAATATCCAGTCATGATCTAACCTTTGAAACGCTCCTGCAGAAACCAAATAAAAACTACTTTCTGATTCTCTCATTATTGTAAATTCTGAATGAACACCACCTTTAGTATTCAATGCATGACATAAATTAATTCTACCTATTTTTTTTGGAAGTTTGTTTGCGACCAACTTATCTAAAAATTCCTCAGCTCCAGGACCTTTTATTCTACATTTTGCAAATGCTGTCATATCTAGTAGACCAACATTTTCCTTTACATTCTTGCACTCTTTCTCGATAGCCTTGAACCAATTTGATCTTCTAAAAGACCAATCGTCCTTTTGCTCCATCCCATCAGTTGCAAAAAAATTAGGTCTTTCCCATCCAAACTTTTGACCAAAAACTGCACCAAGATTTTTCATTCTGTCATAACAAGGAGCTGTTCTTAATGGTCTTGCAGCTGGTCTTTCTTCATCTGGAAAGTGAGTGATAAATACATGGCTGTAAGCTTCCTCATTTTTCTCTTTAAGATAAGATTTTGAGCAATAATCACCATATCTTCTTGGCTCAACACCTAACATATCTATTGTTGGCTCTCCATCTACAATCCACTCTGCTAATTGCCAACCTGCTCCACCAGCAGCAGTAATTCCAAAGCTATGACCTTCATTTATCCAAAAATTTTTTAAACCCCATGCTGGTCCAACAATGGGATTTCCATCGGGTGTATAACAGATAGCACCGTTGTAAACTTTTTTAACTCCTACTTCTCCAAAAGCAGGAACTCTATGTATCGCACCTTCAATATGTGGTGCTAGTCTATCCAAGTCTTCTTGGAATAATTCGTATTCAGATTCTTTGGAAGGTCCATTAACATAACATGCTGGAGCTCCATCTTCATAGGGACCTAATATTAAACCACCAGCCTCTTCTCTCATATACCATCTACTATCACTATCTCTTAATACTCCCATCTCAGGTAATCCATCTTTTTTTCTTTTTTGAATTTCTGGATGTGGCTCTGTTACAATATATTGATGTTCAACAGGTATTACCGGAATATCCAAACCTACCATTTTTCCAGTCTGTCTAGCAAAGTTTCCAGAGCAAGAGATTACATGTTCGCATTCTATTGACCCTTTATCTGTTTCAACAATCCAACCATCCTTATTTTGTCTCATCGCTAAAACTGTTGTATTTCTATATATCTCAGCTCCTCTATTTCTCGCCCCTGTTGCTAACGCTTGAGTTAGATCGGCAGGTTGAATGTAGCCATCTTCAGGATGTTGTATTGCTCCAACTAGATCATCTGTATGACATAATGGCCAAATTTCTTTAACTTGTTCTGGAGTTAAAAATTTAACATCTACTCCAATTGTTTTAGCAACACCCGCATACTGGTGGTATTCATCCATCCTGTCTTGATTGCTTGCTAATCTGATATTTGATACAACACTAAATCCAACATTCTTTCCAGTTTCCTCTTCTAAACTTTTATATAAATTGACGGCATACTTATGAAGTTGTCCTACTGAATAACTCATATTAAATAATGGAAGAAGTCCCGCAGCATGCCATGTAGAACCTGAAGTTAATTCTTTTCGTTCAACTAATACAACATCAGACCAACCTTTTTTTGCTAAATGATAAAGTGCGCTGACACCAACAACACCTCCACCAACTACTACGACTTTTGCTTTTGATTTCATCATGCGATTTTTACCTAATTTTTCTTATAAACAAAACATAATTCTAATAGTCATAATCGTCATCATCGTCATCTCTCCATCCCATTTGATACATCAGATAAGCTGCGGTTATTACACTAATGACACCTGCAACCATACCAAAATTTACCCCCATCTCTTGTCCAAAATAGTACCATCCAATTTGGGTCGCGCCAATTGGCGGGATACAAAGAATGGCCATTAATATTGCAATTCTAACTGGAAAACTTGGTTTTTTCATCAGATAGATGAACCCATCGGCATAGGTTGAGAGACCGCAGTGGTAAGCCAACAATTTTTTAAAAATCCATCGAGCTCATATTTTTCAACTTGCCATTTAAATTTATAATACTTTTTGTCTTTGTCCATAATTGTCACTTCAAAAGTCGATACGCCCTTTGATTTATATACCTCTACAATTTCATAGTTCTCATGATTTAAAAGCATTGAGTAGGAATCTGTTTTGATCATATTTTTAAATCTCTCAATAGGTCCTGTTACTCTCTGATTATTTGGGTGCGCAAAAAACCATGTTTGAATTATCCCATGATCTTTACTAGGAGTATCATTTTTCATCAAAGCATTAAGTTGAATTTCAATTACTTCTCTAGGTTCAATATCTGGATTTGGTTTTTTTATTTCAGCTTTTAATTCATTTGTAGAAAAAATTAAAAATATAAATATAAAAAAAATTCTATAAATGTCTGGCTGTATTTTTAACATCTTCCAAAAACTCAATTCTTTTTTCATTTGATACAAATGGTACAGCAAAATATCGTTTATAGGTAATGTCATAAATACCACACTTATTAAAAATACCTTTTTTAATTCTTCTCAGGGGTAAATTTAAAAAAAAATCTGAAATTGAGAATCTGGGTGAACCATATGTGCAAAAAATCAAAGCCTTTTTGCTTTTTAGCTTCCCAACAGCATATCCATAATTACCAAAAAGTTTCTTAAATGAAAAAGCCCAAGGTGGCGCTAAAACCTTATCGATCCAACCTTCTACAATAGCAGGCATTCTATAATTCCATATAGGAGCAACTAGAACAATTAAATCAGAATCGTCAATTTTTCTTCTGTGATCCAAGACAATATCATCAGCATTTTCACCAGCATATACTGGATCAAATTTTTCTTTATATAAATCTACACATTCAACTAAATGACCATTTTCTTTAGCAGATTTTATGAAATTATCTTTTATAGCAGAATTAAAAGATTTATCGTTGTAATGCCCATATACCAAAAATACTTTTTTCATTAATCTTTAAGGACTGGAAAAACTGGATTAGATTTTTGAAAAAGTTTTTGGTACTCCTGTTTTATACATCTATTGGAAATAAATTGGATATTCTCTTTATCTGCTAAAACTTTTGCCTCCTCACTGTGAATTCCGTATTGTAACCATAAAACTTTTGTTCCTTTTTTAATTGCTTCTTTTGCAATTCCTTCAGCCTCTTTTGAGGGTCTAAAAACATCAACTATGTCTATTTCTTCCTTTATCTTATCTAAACTTTCAATCATTTGTTCCCCATTTACAATCTCACCAACTGCAAAAGGGTTAATAGGAATAACTTTATAACCAAAATTTTGCATATATTTCATAACAACATTTGCTGGTTTTCTCTTAAGATTTTTTCTATCCTCTCCTTTTTTTTCAGAGCTCACTCCAATCATTGCTATGGTTTTTGATTTTCTCAAAATAGATTTAATTTCATTATCGTTCATTATTTTCTTTCTGAATAACTATTATTTATTTTTCCAACTAGGTTTTCTTTTTTGTAAAAAAGCTGATATTCCCTCTTTTGCATCTTGCGAAGCCATATTTACAGTCATCATTTTACTTGTAAACTTATAAGCATCTCCTAGTGGCATCTCTAATTGTTTATAAAAAGCTTGTTTTCCAATTTTAATTGTTAGATTTGATTTTGAAGAAATTTTTTTTGCAATTTTTAAAACTTCTGCATTTAGTTTTTTGTTTGAAAAACAATCATTAATCAAACCAATTTCCTTAGCGTATTTTGCATTTATAGGATCTCCAGTCAGAAGCATCTTCATCATAATTTTACGAGTTACTTTTCTACTTACAGCAACCATTGGAGTACTGCAGAAAAGTCCAATATTTACTCCTGGTGTTGCAAAGGTGGCATTTGTTGTACTGTAAGCTAGATCACAACTTGCAGCTAACTGACATCCAGCTGCATAAGCTGCACCATGTACTTTTGCAATAACAGGCTTCTTTCCCTCAACAATTTTCATCATTAATTTTGAGCAAAGATTAAATAATTTTAAGTGATTTAATCTATTTTTAATTCCACCAACCTCTTTAAGATTATGGCCGGCGCTGAATCCTTTACCTGATCCCTCTAATATTATTACTCTTGTATTATCATCCTTATCTAATCGAGTAAAAGTATTCAAAAGATCCCTTAAAGTTTTAAATGAAAGTGAATTATAAGTTTTAGGATCATTAATTATTACATTTGTAATTCCGTTTCCTAATTTTTTTGTTTTTACATTCATATTGTAATTATTTTAACTCACCATCTTCACGCATTTTAGCTCTAATTTTTGTGGCAGAAATTTTTTGTATTTCTTCAGACAATACTATCTCCTCAATTTTGTAACCAACTCCTCTCCCGTAACAAATATTTGTAATATTTGGCACCATCATTATTTTAAATCTTCCTTCAAATTCAGGATTTAATTTATTTTCAATATTTTTTTTTACCGTTTCAAAGTCGAATGGATTGTCATCAACTCCTTGAACGTCTCTTATTTGAATACACACTTGACCGGTCTTTTTGATGA
>CACJNE010000005.1 GCA_902594675.1 uncultured Pelagibacteraceae bacterium | reverse complement strand
TTGTTTGACGATTTCTACTTCTGGTAATTCAGGCATTTCATACTATATTAGTGTTTTAATATAATTTATATGCAACAAAATCTTCAAAATAAAGCAGGTCTAGTCGAGGGCGTATTTAATAAAGTTTACGACAAATATGATTTCATGAATGATTTTATGTCATTTGGAATTCATAGAATTTGGAAAAAAAACCTCATGAATTGGATGAATCCAACCAAAAACAAAAAGTACTTAGATGTTGCTTGCGGCACTGGTGATCTGGGAAAATTATTTTTAGACTATACAGACAAGAACGGAGAAATTACATCTTCAGATTCGAACAAGAAAATGATCGAAAAAGGTAAAAAAAGATTAAGAAAGTATAAAAATATAAAATGGGTTATGGCAGAGGCAGAAAAGTTACCATTCGAGAATGATACTTTTGATTATTATACAATAAGTTTTGGTTTACGAAATACGAAAAAATTAGATAAATCTTTATCGGAAGCATATAGAGTCCTTAAACCCGGTGGAAGATATATGTGTTTAGAATTTTCAAAAATTCAAAATTCTAATTTAGATTTTTTATACAAAAATTACTCAAAATTAATTCCTCACATAGGAAAAGCAGTTGTTGGCGATAAAGAACCTTATGAATATTTAACCAAGAGTATAGAAGAATTTGTTAATCAGGAGGAATTAATCGATTTAATGAGAGAAAATAGTTTTAATAATTGTTCATATAGAAATTTGTCAGGTGGAATAGTAGCTATTCATTCTGGTTGGAAAATATAATGTTCAAAAGATTAATTACTTTATTTAAACTTGGAAGAAAGCTCGCAAAATCTGATGCTTTAACTATTGTATCAAAATTTAACAAACCACCTCTATTAGTAACTGTAATATTTAAATTACTTTCTTTATCTTTTGCTAAAAAGGATGTGTCATTTGATAATTTAAGTGAAGGTGAAAAATTATCAAATTCACTAGCATCAATGGGTACAACATTTATTAAACTAGGCCAGTTCCTAGCAACAAGGCCTGATATAATAGGAGATGGACTGTCAAAAGAATTAGAAAGTTTACAGGATAAACTTCCACCTTTCTCACAATCAAAAGCAAAAGAAATGATTAGAAATGATTTAGGTGATGAAATTTATAATTCAATAATTAATATTAGTGAACCCGTTGCAGCTGCATCTATTGCTCAAGTACACAAAGCACAAATTGATGATAATGGAGTTATTAAAGATGTAGCAATAAAAATATTAAGACCTGATATAAAAAAAATTTTTAATGATGAGGTAGATGCTTTAATGCTGTTTGCATTTATAATTGAGTCGTTAATAAAAAAAACTAAAAGATTAAAGCTTGTTGAAGTGGTTTTTTTATTAAAAGAAATTACCAGCCTTGAGATGGATTTGAGATTTGAAGCCGCTGCAGCTAACGAATATGCAGAAAATACCAAAAATGATTTAGGCTTTGAGGTTCCTAAGATTTATTGGGATTATACAAGTGAAAATATAATGACTCTTGATTGGATTAATGGTGTATCTATAAGAGAAACAGAAGAGTTAGAAAAACAATCAATTGATACAAAAAAAATTGCCACCGATATAATACAACATTTCTTAAGACATGCTGTGAGAGATGGTTTTTTTCATGCAGATATGCATCAAGGAAATATTTTTGTAAATGAGAGTGGTCAAATTGTTCCTATCGATTTTGGTATTATGGGAAGGTTAGATAATGTTAGTAAAAGATTTTTAGCTGAGATCTTATTTGGTTTTATACAAAGAGATTATAAAAAAGTTGCAGAGGTGCACCTCGCAGCAGGATTAGTTCCAAACAATGTACCTGTAAATGATCTTGCTCAGGCACTAAGATCTATTGGTGAGCCAATTTTTGGACACTCTATAAAAAATATTTCTGGTGGTAAGTTGCTAAAACAACTTTTTGATGTTACGGAAAAATTTAATATGCAAACCCAACCTCAATTGCTTATGTTACAAAAAACAATGGTAGTAGTTGAAGGAGTCGCGAGAAGATTAAACCCGGAAACAAATATATGGGAGACATCAAAACCTGTTCTAGAAAAATGGTTAAAAGAAACTAAAGATCCTATAAATTCAATTAATGAGACATTAAAAGACTCTGTGGAAGTATTAAAACGTCTTCCAAATTTACCTGAGGTAATGGACAAAGCAAACCAAGCGCTCAATTACCTTGCCAGTGGTCAAATACCTCAGAATTCAAACTCGTACAATGAGTTAAGCATTAAAAAAGAGGAAATGAAGTCATTTAGAAACCAATGTATTTTTGGCTTATTATCTCTTGTAATTTTAACTCTATTGGTATTTTAATTCACTTCATGAAAAATAAAAAAATACTTTTAATCATATGTGGTGGAATATCTGCTTACAAAAGCTTAGAAGTGATAAGAGGGTTAAAAAAAAGAGATGTAAGTATTAAAACAATTCTTACAAAAAATGGTAAAAACTTTGTAACACCTCTGTCTATTTCATCACTGTCGCAAGAAAAAGTATATGAAGACATATTCACTGCAGAAAATGAAGCTGAAATGGATCATATTTCACTTTCTAGATGGGCAGATTTAATTTTAATTGTACCTGCCACAGCAAATACAATCTCTAAATTAAGTTATGGTTTAACTGACGATCTAGCTAGTACAGTTGTTTTAGCATCAGATAAACAAGTATTTTTAGTGCCCGCTATGAATGTCAGAATGTGGGAACACAAATCAACCCAAGATAATTTATCAAAATTAAAAAGCTATGGTTATAAGATAATTGGACCTGAAATTGGAGATATGGCTTGTGGAGAGTATGGTAAAGGAAAAATGTCAGAACCTTCATATATATTAAGTACTATAGAAAATTATTTTAAGAATATTGAAAAAAATAAAAGATTTAAGGCATTAGTCACAGCTGGACCTACTAAAGAATTTATAGATCCAGTAAGATTTATAACTAATAAATCAAGTGGAAAACAAGGTTATGAAATAGCAAAGTCGTTAAGAGATAATGGTTTTGAGACAACACTTATTTCTGGGGAAACAAATTTAGATCCAGTTGAAGGAGTAAAATTTATTTCTGTTAAAACTGCTGAAGAAATGTTTAGGGAAACTATTAAAAACCTACCAACCGATGTTGCTATTTTTAATGCAGCAGTAGCTGATTTTAAAGTTAAAGAGATTTATAGTGAAAAAATTAAAAAAAATAAAAATTTAAATCTTAAATTAGAAAAAAATATTGATATTTTATCAAATATATCAAATCATAATTCACTAAGACCAAAAATTACCATTGGATTTGCGGCAGAATCACAAAATCTTGAATTGAATTCAAAGAAAAAATTAGACCAAAAAAACTGTGATTGGATTATTGCAAATGATATTTCTGATAAAACAATAGGTTTTGATTCTGATGACAATGAAGTTTCTATATTTTATAAAAATAAAGAAAGTGAAAAATTATTAAAAAAGAAAAAATCTTTAATAGCATCTGAGATAGTGGATAGAGTTATTTCTGAGCTTAATTAAGTAATGGTAAAAGTTTTATTTAAGAGACTTAACCGAAAGGCAAAACTTCCGAGTTATAAAACTGTTGGATCCTCAGGTATGGATTTGATGGCATGTGTAGATGAACCTATTGTAATCAAACCAAATGAGTCTAAATTGGTACCAACAGGTATTGCAATTGCAATTCCTGAAGATACAGAAGTTCAAATCAGACCAAGATCAGGCCTTGCTGCAAAATCAAGTATTGGCGTACTAAATACACCAGGCACAATTGACAGTGATTATAGAGGGGAGCTTAAAATTATTTTATTTAACCATGGTAAAGATGAATTCATAGTAAATGATGAAGATAGAGTTGCTCAAATGGTTTTAATGCCTATTTTAAAAGTAGAAATTGAAGAAACAAATGAATTACCAGTGACAATAAGAGGGTCTGGAGGATTTGGATCTACTGGAAAATAGTAAATGTTTAGTAACAAAGACCTCAATCGATATTCAAGACAGATTATTTTAAAAAAAGTTGGTGTTTTAGGTCAAAAGAAAATCCAAAACGCTAAAGTTCTAGTTGTTGGGTGTGGTGGCTTAGGAACTCCTGTTATTGATTTACTTTGTAGAGCAGGGATTGGTGAAATTGGTATGATGGATCATGATAAAGTGAGTATATCAAATTTACATAGACAAATTATGTTTAATTCTGATGATGTTGGTAAATATAAAATCAATATTTTAAAAAAAAAAATTAATAAAATAAATAAAAAGGTAAAAGTAAAAACTTATAGAGTTAAAGCAGAAGATAGAAATTTAGATAAAACCCTTAAATCATATGATGTTATTGTTGATGGTACAGATAATTTTGAAGCAAAATTTCTTTTAAATAAATTCTCAATAAAATATAAAAAAAAACTTATTATTGGAGCAATAAGTAAGTTTGAGGGGCATATTTTTACATTTGATTTTACTTTAGAAAAAAGTCCATGTTTGAAATGTTTTTATCAAGGGGAACCATCAGAAGGAGTTTTAGATTGTGAAACTGACGGTATATTAGGACCAACAGCAGTTATTACAGGTGGCCTACAAGCAAATGAAGTTTTAAAATCAATTTTAATTGTTGGGAAAAATTTAAGTTCACATATTTTAATTATAGATTTATTAAATCTTAAATTTAGAAAAGTGTTGTTTAAGAAAAGAAAAGGATGTATATGCGAAAATATTTAGTACTTTCATTTCTTTTTCTTTTACCAATTTCATCGATAGCTCAAGAAGATAATTATTTTCTCATGTTAAAAAATAAAAAAGTAAATGTAAGATATGGTCCGAGTTTGGATCATCCTATTAAATATATTTATAGAAAAATTGATTTACCCGTGAAGATAATTGACAAAAAAGAAAATTTTAGAAGAATAATTGATCATAAAAAAAATAGTGGTTGGATTCATATTTCTCAACTAAGACCTTCTCACTCATTAATCACTACAAATGAAAAGATACTTTTTAAAAACTCAACAAAATACTCAAGGCCACTGGCTAAATTAGATCAAGGACGTCTTCTAAAAGTAATAAAATGTGAAAAAAAATGGTGTAACATTAAAACTGGTGACTATTCGGGTTGGATTATAAAAGATAATAATATTTGGGGTGTAGTTAATTGAAGTCTACTGAAAGAGCTTTAATATTATCTTCTGAAAATTTAGTTGTATGTGAATATTCCTTATGATCAATACCAATTTCTATAATGTTATTCTGATCTTTAAACTTATTTACCTGATCATTTGAAAAATTGAAATGTATAAATTGTACAGATGAAGCCTTTCCATCATCTGAAGTTCGATCTACATCCATCTCTGGGGCAGCATAAATTCTTTCATCATCAATTTTTATGAAAATATTTTTTTCTACACCACCTAATTTCCCAAGAAACTCTGCTCTTATCACTGGATTATCAATCTCAAACATTAAAGTTGCAACTAATTCTTTACCATTAGGTATGAGAGGATTATATGCAGCTAATTCATCAGCTATTTGTTCATCTCCACCTTTTTCAATGTATAGCATTTCTTGAACTTGGGCTATCATTGTTTCATAACACTCAAAATAAAATGTTGCGTATGGGCCTAGTAGAATTCTTCTATTCTTTTTAAATTCAACTAATTCTTTTCTCATTTTCCTTCTAACTTTTGTATAAGCATCTAGAGGCAGAAGATCTTCTTTCGTAATTATTTTTTGTTCCTTTGTCATTCTATAATCCATAACTTTTTGAGACTATTTCTATTGGATGCACAGCTTCATCACTTACTATATTTGTATCTTCAGCTAGCTGTTTAATATGTTTTCCAGCCAATGGACAGTCAGATGCCATATATTTATTATTTTTTCTTTTAACAGTGCTTGCGGTAGTTTTGCCCACCTTGTTTGCAATGTCATGAGTTCCTTTCATTATTCCAAAAGTTCCTCCATGCCCTGCGCATCTTTCAACAACATCTAATTTAATATTAGGAATTAGTTTAAGCATGTCTCTTGCTTTATTACCCATATTTTGAGCTCTAGCATGACATGCATTATGGACTGTTACTCCACCGTCAATTTCTTTTAAACCATCAACTAAACCCTCTTTATTAGCAATATCCATAACATATTCGTCAATATCGAGAGTGTTTTGAGAAAGTTTTTCGATTATTCCATCATTAGGCATTAACAAAGGCCATTCAAATTTTAACATCAACCCACAACTAGCTGTTAAAGTTACTACTTTAAAACCTTTTTCAATATATTTATTTAATTCTCTTGAAACTAGTTGGGCTTGTTTAGTAACTTGATCCAAATCAGCTTGCTCTAAGTAAGGCATACCACAACAACCAACATAAGAATGCTCTACCTCTACATTATTGTGGTGTAAAACTTTTAAAGCTGCCTCGCCAGTTTTTTTCTTATTAAAATTTACAAAACATGTTGAGTAAATTACTACTTTTCTTTTATGATTTTTTTTTAATATATTTTTTTTGAATTTTTCAAAATACTTAGAAAATGTTTCTTTGTTATACCTTGGTAAGATAACTCTTTTATCTATACCAGTAAAAAATTCTAAGACTTTTCTAGCAAATTTATTTTTTACATTAGTAATCCAATTTATTATAAAGTTAAAAAAAATTCCTATTTTTGAATTCCTATCAATTTTGGTTAATTGGTTTGCAGTTTTTGAAATATCACCTTTTTTTCTTTGAGCAGTCCTATATCTCAACATTAAATGAGGGAAATCTAAATCAAATTCATGCGGTGGTACATAAGGACATTTAGTCATGAAACACATATCACATAGAGTACAAGCATCAACAACTGGTTTAAACTTATCACTTGAAAGATCTGATACTTCACCGCCTTCTGTTTCGTCTATAAAATCAAAAAGCTTTGGAAAGCTATCACACAAATTAAAACATCTTCTACATCCATGGCATATATCAAAGACCCTTCTCATCTCCTGATCAATTTTCTCAGAGTTTATAAAATCTGGATCTCTAAATTTTAATGGATGTCTTGTAGGTGCTTGTGTACTACCTTCTTTGTTCATATAATTAAATTGTAGTGTCTGTGGACGAGAGGGGTTCGCCCACAAATTTATTTTAAGAAATGCTTTCTAAAGTTTTTTGAAACTTTCCAGCATGAGATTTTTCTGCTTTTGCTAAAGTCTCAAACCAGTCAGCTATTTCATCAAAACCTTCATCTCTAGCTGTTTTAGCCATTCCAGGGTACATATCTGTGTACTCATGTGTTTCACCTTGAATTGCAGATTCGAGATTTGCTTTTGTTTCACCGATTGGCTTACCAGTTGCTGGATCACCTACTTCTTCTAAATATTCTAGGTGGCCATGAGCATGTCCAGTTTCACCTTCTGCAGTTGATCTAAATACTGCTGCTACGTCGTTAAAGCCTTCAACATCCGCTTTTTGAGCAAAATAAAGATATCTTCTGTTTGCTTGGCTTTCTCCAGCAAATGCTTCTTTTAAATTTTCCTCTGTTTTACTACCTTTTAATGACATGTTTACTCCTACTATTAATAATGATTCTAAAAAAGTTTATATATAGAGGAATTGCAATAAGTCAACAGTTTAGAATAAATATAATGTATTATTTAAACCATTGATATTATTGAATTATTATTGAGATTGATTATCACTCACAATTTTAGCGATAACTTCTACTGATTTTATTTTTTTTCCTGGGATTGTTCTTTTAATATTAACTTCATCAACATCATCTTGATGAATATCAATTAATCTATTTTCTTCTTCATCAAAGAAATGGTGGTGATGGGTTACATTTGTATCGTAATAACTTTGTGAAGCATTTAGTGGAATCTCTTTTAAATAGCCCTTCTTGATAAATGCATGAACAGTATTGTAAACTGTTGCCAGTGAAACCTTAATATTTGCCTGATTTTCAATGATTTTAACCAATTCCTTAATTGTAAAGTGAAAAGTCTTTTCAGCATCAAACAAAACCTCACAAATTTTAATTCTTTGTTTTGTGGGTCTTAGGCCTGATTTTCTTAATTTTTCAATGTATTGCTCAGCGTAAACCATTACTAATTATAATTATTCTAAAGAATATCTATATTATAATGGTGGTAAATCAAGTAATAAGATTACAAATTTATGAAAAAAAATTCCTTTAATTATGACGAATTAATAGGTTGTGCAAATGGTGAGCTTTTTGGCCCTGGTAATGCAAAATTACCATCTCCTCCAATGCTTATGTTTGACAGAATTACTGAAATTGATGAAAATAAGGGAGCTTATGGCAAAGGATTGATGAAAGCTGAACTTGATATTAAAGATGATTTATGGTTTTTTGATTGTCACTTTAAAGAAGATCCAGTTATGCCAGGATGTTTAGGTCTAGATGCAATGTGGCAGTTAGTTGGATTTTACTTAGGTTGGCTTGGAAACCCAGGAAGAGGAAGAGCTTTAGGGGTAAGCACAGTGAAATTTACTGGAGAAGTATTAAAGAATGTCAAAATGGCAACATATATAATTGATATGAAAAGAATATTAATTAAAGGAGAAACTACTGTAGGTTTAGCAAATGGAATTCTTCTGGCAGATGATAAAAAGATTTACTCAGCTGATGGTCTTAAAGTAGGATTATTTAAATAATGAGAAGAGTAGTAGTTACAGGTTTAGGAATTGTTTCTTGTTTAGGTAATAATCAGGAAGAAGTTCATCAATCTTTGTTAAATTCTAAGTCAGGTATTTCTTTTTCTGATGAATATAAAGAACATAATCTAAAAAGTCATATCCATGGAAAGCCAAATATAAAACTTGAAGATCACATAGATAGAAAAACAATTAGGTTTATGGGAAATGGCTCTGCTTATAATTATATTGCAATGAAAGAGGCAATTGAAGATTCTGGACTAGAAGAAAGTGAAGTAAGTAATTTTAAAACTGGAATTGTTATGGGTTCAGGTGGACCTTCAATAGAAAATGTTATTTTAGCAGCAGATAAAACAAGAGCAAAAACTCCTAAATTAATGGGACCATTTATAGTTCCAAGAACAATGGCAAGTACTGCTTCTGCTACACTTGCTGTACCATTTAAAATAAAAGGCACAAATTATACGATGAGCTCTGCTTGTGCAACTAGTGGGCATTGTATTGGAAATTCAATGGAATTAATTCAAATGGGTAAACAAGATATTGTATTTGCAGGTGGTAGTGAGGAAATACATTGGGCAATGACAGCTATGTTTGATGCAATGACTGCACTTTCATCAAAATATAATGATACGCCTGAAAAAGCGTCAAGAGCTTACGATAAAACTAGAGATGGTTTTGTAATTGCAGGAGGTGCAGGTGTTCTTGTTCTTGAAGAACTCGAACATGCTAAAGCAAGAGGAGCTAAAATATATGCAGAATTAACAGGTTATGGAGCGACTTCAGATGGTTATGATATGGTTGCGCCGTCTGGAGAAGGAGCAGTGAGATGTATGCAAATGGCTTTGTCAACTTCAAAAAATAAAATAGATTATTTAAATACTCATGGAACATCTACGCCAGTAGGAGATATTACAGAATTAAATGCAGTTAAAGATACTTTTGGAAATGAAATTCCAAAAATAAGCTCAACTAAATCCTTATCTGGCCATCCATTAGGAGCTGCTTCAGTACATGAAGCTATATATTGTTTAATCATGATGAAAAATAATTTTATTACTGGATCAGCCAATATAAGTGAAATGGATGAGGAAGCTAAAAAATTTCCAATTGTCGCTAAAACAGAAACAGAGGCAACTGTAAATACAGTTATGTCAAATAGTTTTGGTTTTGGTGGAACCAACGCAACACTAATTTTTGAGAAAGTTTAATTAATGTCATTAATGAAGGGTAAAAAAGGACTGATAATGGGTGTTGCTAACGAGAGATCTATTGCATGGGGTATTTCTCAAAAACTTTCAGAAGCAGGTGCTGAATTAGCTTTTACATATCTAGGTGATGCTCTTAAAAAAAGAGTAGTTCCTCTTGCAAAAAAACTCAATTCAAATGTTACTTTTAGTTGTGACGTTGAAAAAAAAGAAGAAGTAGTAAAACTATTTGAAGATATTAAATCCCAATGGGACGAGATAGACTTTGTTGTTCATGCAATCGCATTTTCAGATAAATCTGAATTATCTGGAGAATATTTAAATACTACTAGAGAAAATTTTCAAAAAAGTATGCTTATTTCATGCTTTTCGTTCACAGAAGTTGCAAGGGAAGCTTCCAAAGTTATGAAGGGGGGTGGTAGTATGATCACTCTAAGTTATGAGGCTAATAAAGCTATACCAAATTATAATGTCATGGGTGTTTGTAAAGCGGCATTGGAGTCTAGTGTAAAATATTTAGCACGTGATCTAGGAGCTAAAGGGATTAGAGTTAACGCAATAAGTGCCGGTCCAATTAAAACTTTAGCAGCATCAGCAATTGGAGATGCTAAATTTTTATATAAATGGAATGCAGACCATTCATTTCTAAAGAGAAACGTAGATAATTTAGATGTTGGAAACTCTGCATTATATCTTTTAAGCGATATGGCAGGTGGTGTTACCGGTGAAATTCACTATGTAGATGCTGGCTATAACAAAGTGGGAATGCCAGATCCTAAAAATATATCTTAAGATTAATTGTTATGCTTATATTAGTTTGGTTTGTAGTTTGTATAATATTTTTTATAGTACAATTAATTCTTGAAGGTTCTGGTCATGCATTAGAAGTTTTTGCCCTATTGACTGCAATTGCTTTATTCTTAATAAATAAATTAGGTAAAAGAAAAGTTAAATAAGATCAATTTATTGTGAGAAGAAATTTTTTAAAAATTGTAACTACATCTATATTGGGTTTATTAATCTATCCTATAAACTCTTTAGCTAACAACTTAGTTGGATTTAAAAAAAAATTGAAAAAAGATGAAAGTGAATACAATATTATAAATCCTGACCTTACCGAGGAGCAGAAAATAATAATGTTCGAGGAAGGTACTGAGCGTGCTGGTACGAGTGAATTAAACTATGAAAAAAGAAAAGGGTCTTATCATTGTGCTAACTGTGGTGTGAAATTATTTGACTCCACTGCAAAATTCGACAGCGGAACAGGTTGGCCCTCATTTACTGAAGCACTACCAGGAGTATTTGTAACAAAAGTTGATTATTCATTTGGCATGAAGAGAACTGAATATAGTTGTGCAAATTGTGGAGCTCATCATGGACATGTTTTTAATGATGGACCCGATGGTGGCAAAAGATATTGTAGCAATGGTCTTTGTTTACTATTTATTCCAGAAAGTTAAAAATTATTATACTAAAAACTATATAGTTGCTTGTTTAATTGATAGTTTTACTTTTCCTCGATCAAATCCAATAACTTTAACTTTCACTTCGTCACCTTCTTTGACCACATCAGTAACTTTGGCAACTCTTTTATCTGCAAGCTCTGAAATATGAACTAATCCATCTTGTTTTCCTAAAAAATTTACAAAAGCACCAAATTCCATAATTTTCATAACTTTTCCGTTGTAAATTTTATTTAACTCAGCTTTAGCAGTAATGTCTTTAATCATTTGCATTGCTTTGTTTCTAGACTCTTCATCTGGTGCTGCTACGGTTACCTCACCTTCGTCATTAACATCAACTTTCGCACCTGATTTTTCTACTATTTCTCTAATAGTTGCACCACCTTTTCCTATTACAGCAGCAATATCTTTTTTATCAACTGAAATTTTTTCCATTTTCGGTGTATGTTTTCCAACATTATCTCTTGATTTAGAAAGTGCTTTATTCATCTCACCTAAGATGTGAATTCTTCCATCTTTAGCCTGATTTAATGCCTGTTCCATAATTTCAAATGTTATTCCAGTGATCTTAATATCCATTTGTAATGATGTAATACCATCTTTAGTACCAGCAACTTTAAAATCCATATCACCTAAATGATCTTCGTCACCAAGAATGTCCGATAACACTGTAAATTCATCACCTTCTTTAATTAAACCCATTGCAATTCCAGCAACTGGCTCTTTTATGGGAACACCTGCATCCATAAGAGCTAAAGAAGTTCCACAAACAGTTGCCATTGATGATGAACCATTTGATTCCGTTATTTCTGATACAATCCTAAATGTATAAGGAAAACTTTCTTTTGATGGTAGTGACGAGTTAATTGCTCTCCATGCTAATTTTCCATGACCTATCTCTCTTCTTCCAGTTCCAATTCTACCAGTTTCACCAACTGAAAATGGAGGGAAATTATAATGCAACATAAATCTTTCTTTCTGAAGACCGTCTAAACTTTCAATTCTTTGTTCATCATCTGAAGTACCTAAAGTAGTTGTAACAATTGCCTGAGTTTCACCTCTTGTAAATAATGCAGAACCATGGACTCTAGGTAAAATACCAACTTCACACATTATTGGTCTAACATCTGCAAGACCTCTTCCGTCAATACGATTTTTATTTTTTAAAATATCGGTTCTTACAATAGATTTTTCTAAATTCTTAAGTTGAGAATTAACATCTAAATCAGTGTAATCTTCATTTTCCTCATAAAGCTTTTTTGCTCTTTCAGTTATTTCTGAAATTTGATTAGATCTATCTTGTTTGTCTCTAGTAGAAAATGCTTTTTTCAAATCTTCAGTAAATTCTTCCTCTAATTTCTTTTTTATTTCTGACAGATCTTTTTTTTCAACTGCCCACTCTGACTTTCTGCATTCTTTAGCGAGACTCTCTATCATTTCTATAACTGGGACGAAGCCATCATGTCCAAATTTTACAGCATTTAGCATTTCTTCTTCTGTTAAGCCATTTGCCTCTGATTCAACCATTAAAACTGCATCTTTAGTTCCTGCTACTACTAAGTCTAACTTAGAATTTTCTAATTCATTCTTAGATGGGTTAAGAACATACTTACCTTTAATGTATCCAACTCTAGACGCCCCTACAGGGCCCATGAATGGCATTCCTGAGATTGCTAAGGCTGCCGATGAAGCTATGATAGATAAAATATCAGGCTCGTTCTCTTTATCATAGGATATTACAGTTGGTAACAACTGTACCTCATTTTTGAATTCATCAGGAAATAATGGTCTGATTGGTCTATCAATTAATCTTGATATCAAAGTTTCACTTTCAGTTGGTCTTGCCTCTCTTTTAAAATAACCACCTGGTATTTTTCCAGCTGCATAATATTTTTCTTGGTAATTTACAGATAATGGAAAATAATCCATATCTGGATTTACTTTTTTTGCCCCAACCACTGTTGCTAGAACTACTGTTTCTCCACATTGGGCTACAACTGCCCCATCTGCTTGTCTAGCAATTTTTCCTGTCTCTAGACTTATTTTTTTTTCACCTATTTCTATTTCTTTTTTTATTACTTTGAACATTTACTTCCTTAAATTTAATTTTGTTAATACCGTTTTATAAGACTCAATATTATTTTTCTTTAAATACTCTAATAATTTCTTTCTTCTATTCACCGCTCTTAAAAGACCAACAGAGGAGTGTTTATCTTTTTTAAATTGTTTAATGTGTTTAGATAAACTCTCAATTTTTCCAGTTAATTGAGCGATTTGAACTTCAGAAGATCCAGTATCTTTATCATGAATTTGAAGTTCTTTTACTTTTTCTCTCATTTTTTTCCTTATTTATTTGTTTGTTTAATTAAATTTTCTATTTTTTCTGCATAATCAAAAGAATCATCTTTTACAAAAAAAAGCTTTGGTAAAAATTTCATAATAATTTTTTTTGATAAAACTTTCCTAATTATAAATGATGATATTTTTAATTTTTCTATAATTTCTTCAGCATTTTTTCCTCCTAAAGGCATTACAAATATTTTTGCATTCTTTAAATCCGGTGACATTCTCACCTCTGTTACTGTAATTTCTCTTGTTGATAAATTAGGTATTTTAGCTTCATCCCTTATAAAAAGTGTACCAAGCGCTTGTTTTATCATTTCACCAACTCTTAATTGTCTCTGAGTAATAGGTTTACCTAAATGTTTCATTAAATCGTTCTTTCAGTAATTGTTGAATTATAAACTTCTATAATATCTTTTTTTTGAAAGTCTGCGAAATCTTTTAGTGTAATTCCACATTCTAAGCCTGCAGATACTTGTTTAGTTTGGTTTTTTTCTCTGAAAATTGAGCCAATTTTTCCATTAAAAATGATAGCTCCGTCTCGTATTACTCTCGCACTTGAATCTTGTATTATTTCTCCCTCAACAACCTTAGAACCTGCAACTTTTCCAACTTTAGATACCTTAAAAATTTCTAGTATTTCAGCACTTCCTATAATTTTTTCCTCTATATCCGGAGATAGCAACCCTCCCATTTTTATTTTTATAAAATCTAATACTTCATAGATTATATTATAAGACGAGATAGAAATTTTTTCTTGTTCAGCTCTTTTCTTTGCTTCCTTGCTTGGTTTTACATTAAATGCAATTATTACGGCATTTGATGCTTTTGCCAAAGTCACATCTGTCTCGGTTACCATACCTATGTCAGATAGAAGTATTTTTGGTTTAACTTCATCATGCTTGATTTGATCTATTGCATTTTTAATTGCTTCTGATGAACCATGAACATCTGATTTGATAATTATATTTAATTCCTGTGAAACTGAGTTTTTAAAAGCTGAGTCTTGAGTAACAAAATTAAGTGGTATCCTCTCATCTTTTGACTCTTGAATTCTTGCCTCACATAATTGTTTTGCCTCCTTCTCATTTGATAAAACAATAAAATCATCACCTGATTTAGCAGCACCATTAATTCCAATTATTTCTACTGGTGTTGCAGGTTCTGCGTTATCAATGTATTTTCCATGATCGTTAATTATAGCTCTTATTTTTCCCCATTTTAGTCCACTAACAAAATAATCCCCTTTTTTTAAAGTTCCTGCTGTAATAATAATATTTGCTACAGGACCTCTTCCAATATCTATTTTTGACTCTAAAACAATTCCTTTTGCATTTGTTTCAAAATCTGTTTTTAAATCTAATAGTTCAGCTTGTAGTAAAATTGATTCTATCAACTTATCTAAGTTATTTTTTGTTTTTGTAGATATTTCGACCATCAACGTGTCTCCAGATAAATCTTCAGCAATTAATTCGTACTCTAATAATTGATTTTTTACTTTTTGTGGGTCTGCCTCAGGCAAATCACATTTATTTATAGCAACTACTATTGGAACATTGGCAGCTTTCGCATGTTTAATTGACTCGATTGTTTGTGGTTTAACCCCATCATCTGCTGCCACAACTAATATAACTATATCCGTTAGTCTTGAACCTCTAGCTCTCATCTCGGTAAAAGCTGCATGGCCAGGCGTATCTATAAAAGTAATCTTGGCATTATGATGCTTGATCTGATATGCACCAATGTGTTGGGTAATACCTCCAAATTCTCCCGAAACTACATTTGCTTCTCTTAATACGTCTAAAACTGAAGTTTTCCCGTGATCGACATGTCCCATCACAGTAACTATTGGCGCTCTATTTTTTAAATTTTCAGATTTTACCTCTTTTATTTTTTCAATTATTTCTTCAGCTTTCTTTTCTCGTATAGGATTATGACCAAATTCTTTAACTAAATATTCTGCAGTATCAGCATCAATAGTGTTGTTTATTGTTACTGTTACTCCCATACCAAGCATATGTTTAATAATATTACTAGATTGCTCTGCCATTCTGTTTGCTAGTTCTTTAATTGTTATTACTTCTGGGAGATTCACATCTCTCTTAACTTGCTTAAAGTTTTCGCTGTCATCTCTTTGGTTTAAGTTTCTATTTTCTTTTTGTTTTGCTCTTTTTAACGACGCCAAACTTCTTGATTTTGTTTCAGAGTGGTCTTCACTTAAAGCTCTAGAAATTGTTAGTTTTAGTTCTCGTCTTTTTCCACCAATTTTATTTGATTTATTTTCCTTAACAATAGGCTCTCCTTTTATTCTTCTTGTAGCTCTTTGCTCTGCTAATTTCCTTTTTTCAAAGTCAGATGTTGGGGCTGTGGGTGGTCTACTAAAATTATTTGTTTTAGAGGGATTACTATTAATTGATTTAAAATTATTATTATTCTGTCTTGAGAATTGAGGCTTTCCAGAAAATTTAGAGTTTTTTTTCTCAATAACAACAGTATTTTTTGATTTTGACTTAGCTTGTTCTATACTATTAAATGTTCTCTTGGAGCTTCCTGATATTGATAGCTTTAATTTTTTCTTTTCCATTATTCATCTCTCAATCTTTATAAACTTTATCTCTTGCGGACATAATTAAATTATCAGCCTCTTGTTTTGAAAGTGCAAAATCTTCCAGATACCCTTTAATTTTGACTCTTTCTCCTTTGATAACATCATAAGTTCCTGTGAGTTCGTCAGAGGCTAGGTCTGCTAAATCATTTAAAGTAAGAATTTTCTGTTCACCTAGAGTCACTAGCATACCAGGTGTAAGTCCTTCATGATTTATCAATTCATTTTCTAAACCTAGATCTTTTATCCTTTTCGATATTTCCTCTTGATCTTTTTCATAAAATTCTTTTGCTCTTTCAATAAGTTCTTTAGCTGTATCTTCTTCGATACCCTCAATTTTCATAAGCGCCTCTGTTTCACTATCTTTAATATCATCTATGGTTGAAAAACCTTCAGCTACTAGAAGTTGACCTAAAGTTTCATCTAATTCAAGATTTTTGACTATGTTGTCAGTTTTTTCCTTAAACTCTAGTTGTCTTTTTTCAGAGTCTTCCTGCTCAGTCATTATATTAATTTCATAATTCAACAGTTTAGTTGCTAGTCTTACGTTTTGTCCTCTCCTTCCGATAGCTTTACTTAGGTTTTCCTCTGTCAAAATTACATCTAATTTTTTTGTTTCATTATCAACGTTCACTCTCTGCACTTCGGCAGGTGAAAGAGCATTAGCTACTACAATGGCAGGATCTTCAGACCAATTTACTATATCTATTTTTTCTCCTTGAAGTTCATTTACAACCGCTTGGACTCTGCTGCCCCTCATACCAACACATGCTCCTACTGGGTCTAGTGAAGTGTCTATAGCTTTGACACAAATTTTTGCTCTACTTCCAGGATCCCTAGATGAAGATTTTATTTCTATTAATCCATCATAAATTTCAGGAACTTCTTGAACAAATAATTTTTCCATAAATTTAGGATGTGCCCTTGACAGAAATATTTGCTGCCCTCTTGGCTCTCTTCTAACATCTAAACAATATGCTTTTACTCTATCACCAGCTTTTATATTCTCTCTAGGTATCATCTCGTTTTTTTGAATTATTGCCTCAGTTCTTCCAAGATCAACAATTATATTTCCAAATTCTAGTCTTTTAACAATTCCACTTAAAATCGTATCTTTCTTATCAATAAAGTCATTAAACTGTCTTTCTCTTTCGGCTTCTCTTACATTAAAACTTATAACTTGTTTAGCTGTTTGAGCAGCAATTCTTCCAAAATCAAATGATGGTAAGGGTTGTAAAACCTCATCTCCAATTTTTTTTTCCTTATTTGTTTGATTCAGTTTTATCGCATCATCTAAAGTTATTTCTATATTTGAATTTTCTGGTTTTTCTACAATCAACAATTTTCTAAATATGCCTATATCCCCATTATCTCTATTGATTTCTACTTTAATTTCGTTATCTGATCCAAATTTTGATTTTGCTGCTTTTGCTATACCAGTTTCCATTGAACCTATAATAAGTTCTTTATCAATCGATTTTTCTAAAGCTACAGCCTCAGCAATTCTTAACAATTCAAGTTTGTCTGCTCTTCTATTTAACATAATTTTTAAACCAAAAAAAAATGGGCCTAAGCCCATTTTTGAAATTTCATCAATGTGATTGAAATATAGTTATTTTTAGTTGGTTTTCAACAATTTTTACTTAACAAAAATGTCTGATTTGTCTGTTTTTTCCCAAGAAAAAGAACCATTACTTTCAGGATCTCTCCCAAAGTGACCATAGGCTGCTGTTTTTTCGTATATTGGTCTATTCAAACCTAGCATTTCTCTAATTCCTCTTGGGCTAAGATCAAAATTTTCTTTAATAAGTTTTTCTACATAATTATTTTTATCCTCATTATTATCAAATAAATCTACATAAATTGATAATGGTTTAGATACACCTATTGCATAAGCCAATTGAATTAAACATTTATTAGCAATTTTTGATGCAACAACATTTTTTGCTAAATACCTTGATGCATATGCAGCTGATCTATCAACTTTTGTTGGGTCTTTTCCAGAAAATGCACCTCCACCATGTGGAGCTGCACCACCATATGTATCTACAATAATTTTTCTACCAGTTAAACCGCTGTCTCCATCAGGTCCACCGATTACAAAATTACCAGTTGGATTTATGTAAATCTCTTTATCATCAAGATTTCCTAAAAGATTTTTCGGTATAGATCTTTCTATATATGGCATACAAAGCTCTTTAACTTGTTCCAATTTAATATCTTTTGAATGTTGTGTAGATATGACTACTGATTTTACAGCAGAAGGAACGCCATCTTTATACTCAATGGTAATTTGACTTTTTGAGTCTGGTTCAATTCCTTTTAACTTCCCTGATTTTCTGTCTTCAGCCATTAATCTTAATATTTTATGTGAATAATGAATTGGTGCAGGCATCAAAACATCTGTTTCATTACAAGCATAACCAAACATTATTCCTTGGTCTCCAGCACCTTCATCTTTATTTCCAGAAGAATCTACTCCCATAGCAATGTCTGCTGATTGTGAGTGTAAATGTGTTTCAATTTTTGTTTGTTCCTTCCATGAGAAACCATCTTGGTCATAGCCAATATCTTTTATACAGTCTCTAACTTTAGAAATTAATTCATCCTCTTTAAGTTCTGGTCCTCTTACCTCTCCTGCTAATACTACTTTGTTTGTAGTTGTTAAAGTTTCGCAAGCAACTCTTGCTTGCGGTTCTGATGCTAAAAAAGTATCTACAACCATGTCTGAAATTCTATCACATACTTTATCTGGGTGTCCTTCAGAAACCGATTCACTAGTAAATAAAAAATTTTTTTTCATTGCTTCTCCCGTATTTTAAAAAAAAAAATTAAACTAATATAAATAGATAGAAAATAAAAGAAGATCTTATTGCCTTGAGAGCTAAAAATAGTTTTATTGGACATTTTAAAAGAATTAAATTCAACAAATCCCTTGTCAGTTGTTAAAATTTTATCAATTACCTGGCCTTTAGGACTAATAAAACCTGAAATTCCATTATTTGATGATCTGATAAGGTATTTACCCTCCTCAATTGATCTAAAAATTGAATGTGAGAAATGTTGAAAAGGACCAATTGAATTTCCGAACCAACCATCTTCAGATATATTTAAGATAAAATCAAAATTTTTCTTACTTTTATTTATCTTTCCAGAAAAAATCACTTCATAACAAATAAGGGGTAGGAAATTAAAATTGTTTAACTTAATTGGATTTCTAAGATTATGTGAGGAAAATGACTGATAACCTTGTGTAATCTTTTTAAAACCTAAATTACCCAAGATCTTCTCGAATGGTAAATACTCTCCAAATGGTACCAACTTATTTTTATAATATATACCCAAAATATTTAGCTCATTATTGAGTACTAAAAGAGAATTATAAATTTTTTGATTTTCATTAATGTTCATACCTAAAATAATTTTATGTTTTTTTGAATAATTACTTGAGAAAAGAGTTTCAAATGTTTTAAGATCTTCAAAATATATACTAGAGAGAATACCCTCTGGAAAAATAAATATTGTTTCATTTGATGGATTTGGCTCAGAAATACCTATTAATTCTGATATAAATTTTCTGGGACTTTCGTTTTGAAAATATCTATTGATACTTATTTTTGGAGAAATTATTTTAATTGTGAATCCTAAATCTTCGCTCTCAGCTGACTCATACTCTTTTATACTTAAACTGCCCCAATAATAATTTGTTAAAAGAATTAGTAAGGAAACAATTAATATATTTATCTTAAAAATTTTTTTGTAATTAAAAAATAAAATAGTTGGTAATAAAAATAATAGAATAATAATTGAATTAAAGGCATATGTACCTGTAAAAGAAAGTAATTGAATAAATTCTAAATGATTTACAAAACTAGAGGAAATTAAGTTCCACGGGAAACCACCAAAAAGAAAGCTTCTAACATATTCAAAAAAAGATAAAGATGTAGTTAATATTAAAATTGATAAAATATTTTTTTTTGGATTAAAAAATGAAAACATCAAAGTTGAAAATCCATAAAATAGTCCTAAAAATAATGGTATTAGAATTAAAGTAAATGGTATTAGAGATTTAAAAATATCTTCGAACTTAAGTGCATAAGTTATCCAATATAAATTAGAAATAAAATATCCAAATCCAAATATCCATCCAATAATAAACGAATTAATTTTATTTTTTGAATAAGATAATAAGATTAACAAAAAAACTGGATAAGAAAAAAAATTTACATAAAATAGGTTGTATGGTGGTAAACTAAAAGAGGACAATAAACCTATTAAAAATAATAATGCATATAATAAAATTTTATTTTTATATATTATTGAAGTCAATTTACTTTATGGAAATATTTCAATATTAATTTTTCTTTTCTAAGCATTTTTTTAAAATCAATCATTTTTTTATGATCATATCCAACCAAATGAAGATATCCATGAATCCACATTTTATCGAACTCTAAAAAAAAATTTGTATCTTTTGATCTCTCTTTTATAATTTCATAACTAATTGCTATATCGCCTATATATAGTTTATTTTTACTTTTAATTTTAAGCGGAAAAGACAAAACATCTGTGGTTTTATTTTTTTTTCTAAATTTATAATTTAGGTGTTTCATTAGTTTGTTATTAGCTAGAAGTATTGAAAACTCCTGATTTTTATTTCTAAATGTAGGTTTTTTAGATAATATTTTAAGTCTTTTCTTTAAGTATAGATTTGGTTTTTTTATATTTGTTTTCCAATTAGAATTACCAGATATTACATTGGCCTTTATCATCCACTAGAACTTTGATCTGAATATGCCTTAACAATTTTAGATACAAGAGGATGTCTGACTACATCTTGATGGTCAAAATCAACTACTGAGATTTCATTTAAATGGCCTAGCAATTTTTTTGATTTTTGAAGACCAGAAAGTGATTTGTTTGGTAGGTCTATCTGAGAAGGATCTCCATTAATCACTATCTTAGAATTTTCTCCAATTCTTGTTAAAAACATTTTAATTTGTGTATCAGTTGCATTTTGTGCTTCGTCAAGTATTGCAAATGAATTTTTTAAAGTTCTTCCTCTCATAAAAGCAAGAGGAGCTATTTCAATATCTCCAACTTCAATTTTTTTTTGTATTTTTTCAAAATCTAATAAATCATACAACGAGTCATATAGTGGTCTTAAATATGGATCTACCTTCTCTCTCATATCACCAGGTAAAAATCCAAGTCTTTCTCCCGCCTCAACCGCAGGTCTTGATAAGATAATTCTTTCTATTTTTTTTTCTAACAGCATGGTAAGTGCTATGGCAACTGCTAAAAAAGTTTTACCAGTTCCTGCTGGTCCTGCTGAAATAATTATATCTGACTCTTTTAATGCTCTTACATAATCTTTCTGTCTTTCAGATCTTGGAATTACAGATTTTTTTGGAGTTTTTATTATATATTCTATTTTTTTTTCTGAATTTTTTTTTTCGTTAATCATAAATTTATTTATTGAAGAAATTATATCTTTTTTTTCAATTGTACCATTATTTAAAAATTGGTCAGTTAAAAATTGAATAGCATTTTTAATTATATTATTCTTATCTGGATCACTTTTTACTAAAATAGAATTTCCTCTTGAATACAAGTTAGTTTTAGTAATTTTTTCTAATTCCTTGAGATTGTTATTAAACTCACCAGCAACACCAAGTAGCAAATCATTATTCTCAAAAATTATACTTAAAGAATTATTTTCAGAATAGACAAATTTCAGATCAGATATAACATTTTTTTTATTTAAAATACTCAATTTAAGCTGCTTTCATTTGTTTGCTAAGATGACCAAATAGAGTATTTTGGTTGCTATTTTCTATTTTAACTTTTACGATCTTTCCAATATCTCTCTCACTCGCATCAAAAATTACAGGAGACATATATTTATTTCTTCCAAAAAATTTTTTTTGTTTTTCCATTTTATTTTCAACTAATACATCAACTGTAGTATTTTCTAATGATTTATTTTTTTCTATCTGGTTAGTAAATAACTTTTTCTGAATTAATGTAAGTCTTTCTTGGCTGATTTTTTTATCAATCATTTTTAATTTCGATGCATTTGTTCCTGGCCTTGGGCTAAATATAAATGAAAATGAATTAATAAATTTTATTTTTTTAATTAATTGAAATGTATCCTCAAAATCTTTATGAGTTTCACCTGGATATCCAATTATAAAATCACTTGAAAATTCAATATCTTTATTAATTTTTTTAAGCTTTTCATAGATTTTAAAATAATCGTCTACAGTATGTTTTCTGTTCATTAATTCTAATATTTTATTGGAACCACTTTGAATTGGCAAATGAACAAATGGCATTAATTTTTTACTTGAGGAATAACAATCAATCAGATCGTCAGTCATATCTCTTGGGTGTGATGTTGTATATCTTATTCTTTTCAATTCTGAATATTGATTTAAATGATTTATTAAATTAGAGATTCTAAATTCTTTAGAATTTTCTGTATATGAATATGCATTAACATTTTGCCCGAGTAATGTTATTTCTTTTACACCATTTTCAATTAATTGCTCTGCCTCAGATATAATTTTATTATAAGGTCGAGAGTATTCAGGTCCCCTAGTATATGGAACTACACAAAAGTGGCAAAACTTATCACAACCTTCTTGAATTGTTAAAAAAGCTGAAATTTTATTATTATTATTTTTAATTTGATCAAAATATCCAAATTTAGCTATAGTATCAAATTCTGTTTCCTCTTGTTTCAAGTTTAGAAAATAATTTTTTAATAGGTCATTAACTTTATGGTATGATTGTGGTCCCAGAACAATGTCTATATATGGTTCACGCCTAATCATTTCTTCATTTTCAGCCTGTGCAACACATCCAGCGACAACCATAATTGGTTTTTTTTTATTTCTATATAATTTTTTCACTCTACCAATTTCATGATAAACTTTTTCCTTAGCTTTATCACGTATATGACAAGTGTTAAGGATATAGCAATCTGCATTTGTCTGATCCGTTGTTTTAACAAGACCTAATTTAATAACTGAGTCATAAATTCTGTTGGAGTCATATTCATTCATTTGACAACCAAAAGTTTTTATAAAGATTTTTCCGTTTAACATAATTAGTTAGTCAAAAACAATTCAAGATACTTTTTATTTTTTTTTAATTCCATAAAGTTCTAATTTATGGTCTACTAGTTTATAGCCATACTTTTCTGCAACCTTTTTTTGTAGCTTTTCAATTTCCTCGTCAACAAACTCGATTATTTCTCCTGATTTAATATCGATTAGATGATCATGATGACTTTCTACTAATGCTTCATATCTAGCTTTTCCACCTTTAAAATCATGCTTGGTGAGAATACCAGACTCTTCAAAAAGTTTGACTGTTCTATAAACTGTAGCGATACTAATTCTTGAGTCTAATTCGGAGACTCTCTTGTATAATTCATCAACATCAGGGTGATCTGATTCGCCATATACCTCTTTTGCCTCAGATAGAACTTTCGCAATAATTTTTCTCTGATCAGTAAGTTTAACACCTTTTTTTTGGCAAATTTCTTCTATAGTTTCTGACATAATTTATTCTAACTCGAATACACAGGTTTTATCAAACTTTTATTTTTGTTTAATTTAATTAAATTTTTGTAATTGTTATTTGTTAAATCTTTAGTTTTAAAGCCAATCAATTTAGCCTTGTTTGATAGAGAAATTGCTTTTGATACTGATAAAGAAATCCTTAGACTGGTAAATTTGCCAGGTCCTAGATTAACAAAAATTCTTTGAATATTGCTTATACTTATTTTTTTTTTTTTTAAGAATTTTAGTAGTAGATTCATAAAATTATCAAAGTTTTCTCTACTGTTTATATAACTCGTAGTATATGATTGTTTATCTATAATGATAACAAAAACAATTTTTTCATTAGCCGCATCTATTATTAAATTTATCATTTTTTATTTTTTTTTTTTAAATGCTTATGCTGATACTGTAAACAAAAAATATGAACCTAATGAAATGGGAATTTTGGCTTTAATGTACCATAGATTTGAAGAAAATAAATATCCCTCCACCAATATTAAAATTGATATATTTCAGAAACATCTAAATATTATAAAGGAAAATAATTTTTCTTTTTTAAATCCTAAAAACTTTGAATTAGAGTTTAACGAAATAAGTTCCACAAAAAAAATTTTACTTACTATTGATGATGCGTTTTCCTCTTTTTATCTAAATGCTTGGCCAATCTTAAAGAAGAATAAAATTCCTTTTATTTTATTTGTGTCGACAGAGGCCGTTGGTAAAAAAGGTTATATGAGTTGGAATGAAATAAAAGAGATATCAAAAGAGGATTTTGTATTTATTGGAAATCACTCACATTCGCACGAATATTTAGTAAAATACAAATTTGAAGAGTTTAAAAAAGATATTATTAAATCAATAAAAATTTTTGAAAAAAATCTTGGCTATAATTCCAAGTTTTTTTCATATCCATTTGGCGAATATAGTTATAAACAAAAAGAATATATTTCTAAAAATTTTGATTATGCTTTTGGTCAGCATTCAGGGGTAATTGATTTAAATAAAGATAAATTTGAATTACCTAGATTTCCAATAAATGAAAAATATGGAGATTTAGAAAGATTTAAATTTTTGATAAATCTTTTGCCAATCCAGTACAAAGCTTTGTTACCTGAAGAAAAACTTTTAGTAGATGCTGATAATCCACCAACGCTAATAATAGAATTTTTTGACGATCAAACAGATATAAATAAAATTAATTGTTTTTCAAATGAAGGTGGGGAATGGAAAAATTCTAAGTTAAATATTTTAGATAATAAAATTGAAATTTCGTTTACTGAAAAATTTTTACCAAGAAGAGGTAGAATTAATTGTTCTATGAAGGATAGAGATGGCTGGAGGTGGCTTGGAACTCAATTCACTTTAAATTAAATTTTTCATTTTCAAACTTGTTGGTAGAATATCTACATCATCAAAATCAGTTAAAGAATTCTGATTGATAATTTTTTTGAGAACTTCGGTATATTCTTTTCCTGTTTCAGCATATTTTTCCAAAAATTTAACTAGTTTTAAGCTATCTAATTTTTCATTATTATCTCTTTGGATTGCCCGTTCAATTCTAAATTCTTTGTAGCTAGAATGAGTATTTAAATTTCTTTGATAGGCTCTAACTGATGCTTTCAAAATTTTGAATTTGGCAACTTTATGTTTTTTGTCTTTTTCAACTTCTAAAGGCCTTATCCCATCACCTGACCAAGTCCATTGGCCAAATAAAGCATTTCCCTCTTGTGCAAACCTTGAGCTTCCCCAACCCGTTTCTTTGGCTGCTTGAGCTATTGCTAGAGATGTTGGTATTTCATCCATTCTAATTTTAAGTTCTGTTAAATCATTATGTTTTACTCCATACTGTTTAAATTTTAGATCAAGCCATGCCTTATCAAGTTTTGTAGTATTATTTTTATTTAAAATTTCAAAAAGTTTTTTACGATCAAATCTTATTTTTAAATTTTCTTCAACAATTAATGGTAAGACTATTTGAATGAATAGTTTTTTCCTTTTTTTTGTACTCTCAATATTTTTAAGCTCTTTAGGGAGCCTTGTTAACTGGTTACCAACATTAACTAATTTAGTTTTTTTAACTGTATCAAGATTATATCCATTTTCTTTAAATAACTCCTCAATTGTTGAAGCACTTAATCTTTGAGGATCTTCATCCTCTTCATCTTTACCAAAGACATCAATATCTTCAAAAATATTCCAGGAAAATCTGTCTTTAATTCTATTATTAATCTCTTCATTATTTTGTTTTTCAAACATTTTATCAAAATTTTGTTTTGAAGAATTAAACACAACTTCATTTGATACTAAATTACCTTTTATAAAGCTTATTAAGCTAGGTAGAACTGAAAATGTAAAAATTATGATTAAACTAGCAAATAAAGTTTTTAGAAAATTTATATTATTGTTGTAAATCTTTTTTTTAAATTTTTTAATTGCCATAATTCTAAATGATTCTTTATAAATGAAAGTAAAGATTTTATACAGCTAAAACTTCTTTAACTTCAGGAATATAATGACAAAGCAAATTTTGTACCCCTTGTTTTAAAGTTAAAGTTGAAGATGGACACCCTGAGCAGCTACCCTTTAAAATAACCGTAACTCTTCCATCTTTAAATTCTTTGAATGTTATATCTCCTCCATCTCTTGCAACAGCAGGCCTGATTTTAGTTTCTAATATTTTAATTATCTTATTTTCAATTTCACCATAAATTTTATTATCGTCTAATTCTGTCTTTTTATTTATTATAAATTCATTACCTTGATCATAATATTCATTTAGATAAGAAATAACTATATGCTTTATATTTTCCCATTTTTCCTCTTGAGACTTGTTGATTGATAAAAAATCATTACCCAAAAAAATTCCTGTAACACCATTTATTAATAGAATATTTTTTAATATTGGAATTTCCGTTTGGTTTTCATTTAAAAATTCATAAGGTCCATCATTTGATACTCTTCTTCCTGGTAAGAATTTTAAAGAATTTGGGTTAGGTGTTTCTTGAGTTTGTATAAACATTCTATTTATATAACCATAAATTATATAATTTAAACAATTTTAAAAACCTATTATTTTCTGCATTTCTGTTATTTTTTTCCTTGCAATTTCGTTGGCTTTAGCTGCTCCCTCTATAAGAATCTTATCTAGGTAATCTTGATTATTAATTAATTTTTTTATCTCATCCGAGATTGGACTAATTTTATTTAATAAAATTTCAGCTAATTGATTTTTTAGATCTGAGAAATTTTTACCTCCAAATTCATAGAGAGTTTTATCTAAAGTTTGATTTGAAATACTTGAATAAATTCCAATAAGATTTTGAGCTTCAGGTCTATCTTTTAATTTTTGTTCTTCATTTGGAATTGGTAATGAGTCAGTTTTTGCCTTTTTAATTTTATTTATAATTTTATCTTTAGAATCAGTTAGATTAATTCTACTAAGATCTGATGGATCAGATTTGCTCATCTTTTTTAAACCGTCCTTTAAACTCATTATTCTTGAAAAATTTTTATTTATCAAAGGTTCTGGTACTTTAAAAAAATCTTCGGCATTAAAATCTTTATTAAATTTGTGAGCTATGTCTCTTGTTAACTCTAAATGTTGTTTCTGGTCTTCTCCTACAGGAACATGAGTAGTATCGTAAAGTAAAATATCACTAGCCATTAAAACAGGATAAATATAAAGACCAACAGATGCCTTTTCTTTGTCTTTACCTGCTTTTTCTTTAAATTGTGTCATTCTGTTTAACCAACCCATTGGAGACATACAGCTTAAGATCCAAGATCCCTCAGAATGTGCATGAACTTTTGATTGGTTAAAAATAATACTTTTGTCTGGATCAATACCACTAGCTATAAATGTTGCAGCAGTTTCACGAATATTTTGCCTTAGCTTATCTTTATCTTGCTTTACAGTTATTGCATGTAAATCTACAACACAAAATATACACTCATTTTCCTTGTCATTGTTTAAGTCAACAAAGTTTTTGATGGCACCAAGGTAATTACCTAAATGAAGATTGCCTGTAGGCTGTACACCAGAGAATATTTTTTTAGACATCTATCAATACTTTAAATTAATATCTGAAATTTTAAAGGCTTTTATAATAATTGAAACTCCGATGTAAGAAACGAAAGTCAATAATACGATAAAACTGATAAAAATAAATTTATAGTTATTTATATAGTTTAACGAGCTAGCTAAGAAATTTAGTAAAAAGTAAAATATTAAAATTGCAATAATATTAGCAATAATAATTTTTGTTACCTGGATTAAAAATTTAGAACTAAATCTAAAAAAATTTTTATTTATTACAAAAATCAACAAGATAATTCCATTGAACCATGAAGAAATGGTTGTTGCGATTGGAATTATTATAAAACCAACCTTAGAAAAAAAAGATAAACTTATCAATATATTCAAAATTACAGAAATTAAGGAATAGACAAATGGGGTTTTTGTATCATTTCTAGCAAATAAAAAAGTTGAAAATATTTTGATTAATGAAAATGCCGGTAGACCAAAGGAAAAATAAAATAAAGCTTTTGCAGAGTTGTTTACACTTACCTGATCAAAAGAACCATATCCAAAAAGTGCAGATGTTATTTCTTGTGAACCGACCATTAAAGCAAACGATGCAGGTAAACTTAAAAATAAACTCAGTTCTAACGCTTTATTTTGAAGTTCTATAGTTTTGATATAATTACTACTTTTAATATGTCTACTTAAGTTAGGAAGTATTACAGTCCCTATAGCAATACCGGCTATTGCTAAATTTATCTGATAGATTCTATCAGCGTAATATAAATATGAAACAGCGCTCGCCTGAAAAGATGCAATAATTGTTCCAACTAATATATTTATTTGCGTTACACCAGATGAAAAAATACTTGGTAAAAGTTTGCTAAAAAAGTCTTTAACTTTTCTGTTTATCGTTAAATTTAAATTAATTTTTATTAAAAAATATTTTTTGACAAATATTAATAAAAAAAAAAATTGAAGAGCCCCAGCAAGAGTTACTGCATAAGATAAATAGTAGACCAAATGGTCATCTAAATTTCCTGCATATAACAAACAAACAATCAATAATATATTTAGAATTATTGGAGCGCCTGCAGCAGCAGCAAATTTGTTGTGTGAATTTAAAATTGCTGAAAAAAAAGATGCAAGACTTATGAAAAATAGGAAAGGAAAAGTAATTCTCGTTAGATCTATCGCAACATTTAATTTTTCTGGTTCATTTGAAAATCCAGGAGCAATAATCTTAATAAATGCTGGCATAAAGATTTCTATTATTAGGATTGTCAAAAATAATCCTAATAACAATAAATTAAAAATTGTATTAGCGAAAGAATTTGCATTTCTTTTTCCTTTAAGAAGTTCTGAAGAATAAGATGGTACAAAAGCTGCATTAAAAGCTCCTTCAGAAAATAATCTCCTAAATGTATTTGGGATTCTAAATGCTACAAAGAATGCATCTGCTAGAGGACCTGATCCAAGGTATATTGCTATAAAGAAATCTCTTATATAACCAAGAACTCTGCTCAATAAAACAAATAGACTAAATGTGCTTGTTGACTTAATTAGGTTCATAAATCATATTAGTTCTAAATTTATCTTAATAGTATATTAAATTTAAATAATGAAAAAAAATAAAATTGAACATTATTCAGATAAAGAGGCTCTAGAGTTTCATAATTTAAATAAATCTGGCAAGATTGAGATTAATTCATCTAAACCTATGACATCAAAAAGAGATTTGGCTTTAGCATATTCTCCAGGGGTAGCAGCGCCAGTAAAAGAAATATACAAAAATCCAGAACGAGCTTATGACTACACAACAAAAGGTAACTTAGTTGCTGTAATAAGTAATGGCTCAGCAATTTTAGGACTTGGAAATTTAGGAGCAATAGCATCCAAGCCAGTGATGGAAGGAAAAGCAATTTTATTTAAGAGATTTGCTGACATAGATGCTATTGATTTAGAAATTGATAGTAATAATCCAAAAGAAATTGTTGAAAGTATAAAAAATTTTGCTGTGAGTTTTGGAGGCATCAATCTAGAGGATATTGCTGCTCCAGAATGTTTTATTATAGAAGAAAATTTAAAAAAAATACTTAATATTCCAGTATTTCATGACGACCAACATGGAACAGCAATAATCACTTCAGCTGCTCTAATAAATTCAATACATATCACAAAGAAAAAAATTTCTAAAATTAAGGTTGTTGTTAACGGAGCAGGAGCATCAGCTATGGCATGCTCAGATTTATTTATAAAGTTAGGAGTAAATAAAGAAAATTTAATAATGATAGATAGTAAAGGGGTGATTAATTCTAATAGAAAAGGTTTAAATAAATGGAAATTGAAGTATGCAAAAAAAACAAAAGCTAAAAATTTAAATGATGCAATAAAAAATGCGGATGTTTTTTTAGGTTTATCGTCAGCTGGCATCCTTAAGAAAGAAATGGTAAAAAGGATGGCAAGAAATCCAATTATTTTTGCTTGTGCAAATCCTGATCCAGAAATTCTTCCTGAAGATGTCTACAAAGTTAGAAAGGATGCAATTATTGCAACAGGGAGATCTGATTATGCAAATCAAGTAAATAATTTAATTGGTTTTCCTTATATATTTAGAGGGGCGCTTGATGTAAGAGCAAAAACTATTAACGAGGAAATGAAGATCGCAGCTGCGAATTCTATTGCTAAATTAGCTAGAGAAAGAGTGCCTGATGAAGTTGCTGCTGTAATGGGAGGAGATAGACCAAAATATGGAAGAGATTATATTATTCCATCAACATTTGATCCAAGACTTATAAGTGTGATACCAGTTGCAGTAGCAAAAGCAGCAATTAAAAGTGGAGTTGCTAGAAAAAAGATTGAAGATTTTAATTTATATTCTGAACAATTAAAACAAAGATTAGATCCATCAGTAACTATTCTTCAAGGTATAAATTCAAAAATTAAAAAAAACCAGAAAATTGTTGTGTTTGCGGATGGAGAAGACGAAAATACTCTTAAAGCTGCAATAGCGTTTAAAAATAGTGGTCTTGGTACCCCTGTGATTGTTGCAAAAGAAAATGTTGTAAGACAAAGATTAAAAGAAATTGGGTATATAGAAAATCTTGATATTAAAATTGTTAACTCCAAAGACAAAAAAATGAGAGATAAATATGTAAAATTTCTTTTCAAAAAAATGCATAGAAATCAGGGATTGCTAGAGAGAGATTGTGACAGAATAATAAGAAACGACAGAGTTATTTGGGCAGCATGTATGGTTGAGTGCGGGGATGCAGATGCAATGGTTACTGGTAATACAAGAAGATATTCTCAATCATTAGAAAAAATAAAAAAAGTAATACCTGCTAGGGAAGGAGAAATAATGTTTGGATTGAATATGGTAGTTAGCAAAGGTAAAACAGTATTTATTGGGGATACATCGGTAAATGAATATCCATCATCTGAAGAATTAGCTGATATGGCGATTTCAGCAGCAAGGGTTGTCAGATTATTTGGATTTGACCCAAAGGTTGCATTTTTATCTCATTCAACTTTTGGTCAGCCAATAACTACTAGAACAAAACATATTAGAGATGCTGTAGAAATATTAAAAAAAAGAAAAGTAAATTTTAAATTTGATGGAGATATGCAGCCTGATGTTGCATTAAATGAAGAATATTCTGATTTGTATCCATTTTCTGAAATAGTTGGTAATGCAAATATTTTAATTATGCCTGGTCAACATAGTGCTGCGATATCATATAAGATAATGAAAACTTTAGGAGGAGCTAAAGTTATAGGTCCATTATTAATTGGTTTGGCTCAACCTATTGAAATTGCTCCATTAAGATCATCTACCTCTGAAATATTAAATTTGGCCTCTGTAGCTGCATATTCAGCGGGAGTAATTGATTATAAGAAAAAATAAAATCTATATTATTTTTTAACAACTCTTAGATCATCGACTAAAAAAATGCTTGTTATTACATCCTTCACGTCTAGAATTTGTTTTGCTTCTCTCATTACCTCATCTCTTTCAGTTTGGTCTTGAGCTATTCCGTAAACATAAATTTTCTTTTTGTATGTATCAATATTATAATTTACTGCTTTAATTTTTTTATTAGCAATCAAAGCAGCTCTAAGTTGTGAAGTTATAAGCAGATCTTTTGCAGATCTTTTGAAATCGAACTTTTCTTTGATTTGTAGATCATTATTAACCGATCTTGCACCTTTTATCTCCCATGCTAATTTTGTAATTTTAAGTTTATCTTCAACAGAATTTACCTTTCCAGTTAGAAAAATTCTTCCATCAAGAACTTTTGCTTTCACAGAAATAAAAAAACTTTTGTCTGCAGATAATAATTTTGTTCTTAAATTTTGTTGCATAAGAGAATCGTCAATTTGTGTACCTAAACTTCTTGGGTCTAATGCTATTGAGACACCTGTTCCTAAAACTCCTGTTGATGAATAACCAACACAGCCAGTAATTAATAAAAAACTAAATAATATAATAATTTTTCTAATTTTCATTTTTAATATTAAGACAATAGTTATAAATAAGTTTTTTTGAAATATTCCTATCTTCTGAAATTTTTTTAACAATATCTTTGATTGACATATTTTTAATTAGTTTATTAATTTTTTTTTTATCTGATTCTTCAAGTTCTTTGAAACCTATTTTTTCTTTTTTTATTTCTGATATAACAACGGTTATCTCACCCCTTCTTGAAAAATTTACATTAGATAACTCCTCTACAGAAGTTCTAATATACTCCTCATGATATTTTGTAATTTCTCTACAAATCAAAATATTTCTATTCAAAAAAAATTCCTTTATATAATCAATTCTTTTATTAAGTTTATTTGGCGATATGAAAAATACAATTGAGCTATTAAGGGATGATAAACTTTTAAATAATTTTTTAATTTGATTTTCCTTTTCTGGTAGAAAAGCACAAAAATAAAAATTATCAGAAAAACCACTTATTGATATTGCTGCACTTACTGCAGATGCTCCTGGAACTGGAAAAATATTTACCCCATTTTTTACACACTCTTTAATAAGTATTCGTCCAGGATCTGAAACAGCAGGAGTACCTGCATCACAAACTATAGATACTATTTTTTCTTTATTGAGAAGATCCAATACCTTTTCTAAATTTTTATTTTCATTGAATTTATGGTTTGAAATAAGTTTTTTATTTATTTCAAATTTTTTTAGTATTTTTTTTGTTACCCTAGTATCTTCACACAAAATTAAATCTGAGTCTTTTAATATTTTTATAGCTCTTAAGGAAATATCACCCATATTTCCAATTGGTGTTGCAACACAATATAGCCCAGGTTTAAATTTATTATTGTTTAAATTCATATGAATTTAATATTTAAATATATTATATAAAGTTAAATGAAAACTTTAATTAAATTGATAATATTTTTTGCTATAAGTACATGTATTTTAACTCAAAATATATATGCATCAGAAAGGATAAAGATTGGTTTAATTGTTCCTTTAAGTGGTGATAATTTTCTGGTTGGTGAAAGTATTGTCAAATCCATCAGAATGGCTGTAAATAAAATTAATGATAAAAGAATTGAGATAATTCTAAAAGATACAAAATCAAATCCTATAGATACACTAAAAGTATCAAAAGAATTACATAAACAAGGAGTCAGAATAATAATTGGACCAGTATTCAATGAAAACACTAAATATTTAGATGATCTAAAAGATGTTGTTTTTATATCGTTTACTAATAAGTTAATAGGTAATCCGAAGAATGTAATTAGTGCCGGAGTTAATGCAATTTCTCAAATCCAGACTATAAAAAAATTTAATGAAAAAAAAAACTTATCAGAAAGTATTTTTTTAATTCCAAGGTCAGAGTTTAAAAGAGAAATAGAGTTAGCAATAGATAAAACAAATATCAAACATAAAGAAGTATTTTATTATGATAGAGAACCAACAAAACTTACAAAACAAATTGAGGATTTAACAAAATATAAAGTTAGAAAAAACAATCTTGAAAATGAAATAAAAAAGATAGAGAGTTTATCGTTTAAAGATAAAGATAAAAAAATTCAAAACTTAAAAAAAATGGACACTCTAGGAAATATTGACTTTGACTCAGTAGTAATAGCTGATTTTGATGAAAATTTGAAAAGTGTAGCTACATCTCTACTTTATACAGATGTTTCCTCAAAAAGAATTAAATATATTACCTTAAACCAATGGTTTGATAATTCTCTTTTGAAAGAGACCTCTCTTCATCCAATATATTTTCCATCTGTAAATAAAAAAAATTATGAATTATTTAAAAAAGATTTTAAAGATACATACAACCTAGAGGCAGATCAACTTTCATTTTTGAGTTATGATTTATTAGGTTTGGTATATTTTTTAATTTATGAAAATGATTTTAAAATTTCAAAAAACATATTTTACAAAAAAAATAAATTTAAAGGAAAAATTGGTATTTTTGAAATAAATAAAAATATAATAACTCATCAATTAAATTTTTTTAGTATTGAGGATAATGATTTTAAAAAAATTTTTTAATTTTTTTAAATGCATTAAAGCGATGATCTATTTTATATTTTTTTTGAGGTTCTAGCTCACCAAAAGTTAATCTTTTTCCTTTTGGTATGAAAATTGGATCATAGCCAAAACCATTTTTTCCTTTTTTAAAGTAAGATATACGACCTTCAATCTTACCAAGTTTACTCACAAATTTTCCGTTCGGCCAAAATATTGTTAAGACACAAATAAATCTAGCTGTAATTTTTTTCTTTTTCCAATTTTTATCTTTCTTTTTAATTTCTCTGTATACTTTTTTAATGGCTAAATCAAAATTCCTTTTTTTACCAGCCCAATCCGCCGAGTACACTCCTGGTTTTTTATCTAAAATATCAATTTCAATTCCAGAATCATCAGACATGCAAATTTTTTTAGTTTTTTTTGAAAAATATTTCGCTTTAAGAAGTGAATTTTCATAAAATGAGGTTCCTATTTCTATTGGACTAGGAATTTTGTAGTCTAAATTAGAATATAATTTTAATTTTTTAGGTAGAAGATCTGCAATTTCCTTGAGTTTTCCTTTATTATTTGACCCAATAAATATTTCTTTTATTTTTTTTTTGGACATCTAGAAATTATATATTTTCTTACCATATAAACATATATGGACAAGGAAGAAAATAAACATAGCACTTCAGCTTCAAAAAGTGAAAATAATGAGCAGTCATCAGAAAAAGTTGTTGAGGAGCAAAAAGTTAGTGGTGATGGCGTAGAAAAAGAAGATGGTGTAGAAAAAGAGGAAAAACTAACACCAGAAGAAGAGGTAGAGGCATTAAAAGATAAACTTGCAAGAACTTTTGCAGAAATGGAAAATCAAAGAAGAAGATTTGAGAAAGAAAAAGACGATGCGTATGAATATGGAGGATATTCGTTTGCTAAAGAAGCCCTTAACTTGTTAGACAATCTTGAGAGATCAAAAGTTGCTTTAGAAAATGACGATAAACTTAAAAATACTGATGCACTCAAAATAATTGTAGAACATTTAAATATTATTCAAAATGATATGCTTTCAATATTTAAGAAAAATAATATTGAACCAATTAAATCAATTAATGAAAAACTTGATCCAAATCTACATCAGGCAATGATGGAAGTAGAAGATGATACAAAAGAACCTGGCACAATTGTTCAGGAAATTCAAAAAGGGTTTATGATGAAAGACAGATTATTGAGACCATCTTTAGTTGGAGTTTCAAAGAAAAAAACAGAAGAAAGTGAAAAAGAAAATTAAAAAGATGAAAAAAACCAATAAAAACAACGAAAATTTAAATATTAAATATGGTTGTAGTATAAAAATTAGCACTTATATGACCGGAAGGAATTGAATTTATGAGCAAAGTTATAGGAATAGATCTTGGAACTACAAATTCTTGTGTCGCTGTAATGGAAGGTACACAAGCTAAGGTATTAGAAAACGCAGAAGGCGCTAGAACAACCCCTTCAGTTGTAGCATTTTCAGATAATGACGAAAAATTAATAGGTCAACCTGCAAAAAGACAGGCAGTAACAAACCCTGAAAATACAATTTTTGCTGTAAAAAGATTGATTGGAAGAAATTTTGATGATCCATCTGTCAAAAAAGATGTTGAAACTGCTCCATTTAAAATTGTCAATTCAGACAAAGGTGATGCTTGGATCGAGGCTAAAGGAAATAAGTATTCTCCATCCCAGATTTCCGCATTCACACTTCAAAAAATGAAAGAAACTGCAGAAAAATATTTAGGTCAGGAGGTTTCACAGGCTGTAATTACTGTACCAGCTTACTTCAATGATGCTCAAAGACAAGCTACTAAGGATGCCGGTAAAATTGCAGGATTAGAAGTTTTAAGAATTATTAATGAGCCAACTGCGGCTTCCCTTGCCTATGGATTGGATAAAAAAACAAATAAAAAAATTGCTGTTTATGACCTAGGTGGAGGTACCTTTGATGTATCTATACTTGAACTTGGTGATGGAGTATTTGAAGTAAAATCAACAAATGGTGACACTTTCTTAGGTGGTGAGGACTTTGATAACACAATTGTTGAATATTTATTATCTGAATTTAAAAAAGAAAATGGTATTGATCTAAAATCTGACAAATTAGCTTTACAAAGACTTAAAGAGTCTGCAGAAAAGGCAAAAATCGAACTATCTTCAGCTGCACAAACAGAGATAAATTTACCATTTATAACTGCAGATAAAACTGGTCCAAAACATATAAATTTGAAGATGACAAGAGCAAAACTTGAAGCTCTTGTTGAAGATCTTATTTCCAGAACAATCCCACCATGTGAAACGGCTCTTAAAGATGCTGGTTTAAATGCAAGTGAAATAGATGAAGTGATTCTAGTTGGTGGAATGACAAGAATGCCTAAAGTAATAGAAGAGGTTAAGAACTTCTTTGGTAAGGAACCAAATAAATCCGTAAATCCTGATGAAGTTGTTGCAATGGGAGCTGCTATTCAAGCAGGAGTTTTACAGGGTGACGTTAAAGATGTTCTTTTACTTGATGTTACACCGCTTTCTCTTGGAATCGAAACATTAGGCGGAGTTTCAACTAAGCTAATAGAAAAGAACACAACAATACCAACTAAAAAAAGCCAAGTCTTCTCGACAGCAGAAGATAACCAACCTGCGGTCTCGATAAGAGTTTTACAAGGTGAAAGAGATATGGCTTCAGATAATAAGGTTCTAGGTAATTTCGAGCTAGTAGGTATTGCACCAGCACCTAGAGGTGTTCCTCAAATTGAAGTTACTTTTGATATTGACGCGAACGGTATTGTAAATGTATCTGCAAAAGATAAGGGAACTGGTAAAGAACAGAAAATTCAAATACAGGCATCAGGAGGATTAAGTGAAGATGAAATAAATCAAATGGTTAAGGATGCTGAAACAAATAAAGAGGCTGATAAAAAGAAAAGAGAAGCTGTTGATGCTAGAAATCAAGCTGATACTTTGCTTCATTCTACAGAAAAGAATCTAAAAGAACATGGTAGTAAAGTTTCTGATGCAGATAAAAAAGCTATCGAGGATGCTTCTGCAAATGTTAGAAATGCATTAAAAGGGACTGATGTAGAGGAGATTAAAAAGAAAACCCAAGATTTGGTTCAAGCTTCTATGAAACTT
Source organism: uncultured Pelagibacteraceae bacterium (assembly GCA_902594675.1). Lineage (GTDB taxonomy): Bacteria > Pseudomonadota > Alphaproteobacteria > Pelagibacterales > Pelagibacteraceae > Pelagibacter. The sequence continues at coordinate 58,155 of CACJNE010000005.1, read as the reverse complement.
GGAGAGGCTATTTACAAATCACAACAAAGTACTAAACCTGGTGAAGCACCTAAAGACGCAAAAGATGAAGGGAAAAAAGACGATAATGTTGTTGATGCAGACTTTGAAGAAGTAAAAGAAGATAAAGAAAAGAGCGCCTAAATTATCAACCATTTGTCTATAACTAGTTATGGCAAAAAGAGATTATTACGACGTATTAGGTGTTGAAAAAAGTGCTAGTCCCGAACAAATAAAAGCAGCGTACAGAAAACAAGCAGTAAAATATCATCCTGATAAAAATAAGGGTGATAAAGGGGCTGAGGAAAAATTTAAAGAAGCATCAGAAGCATATCATGTTTTATCAAACTCAGAGAGAAAACAGAATTACGATAATTTTGGACACGCAGCTTTTGAAAATGGCGGAGGTGGTAGAGGAGGATTTGGAAACTTTGACTTTTCAGGCTCCTTTTCAGACATTTTTGAGGATTTTTTTGGAGAAGGATTTGGTGGAGGTGGAAGAAGATCAAGAAGATCTAATAACAGGGGATCTGATTTAAGATATGATCTTTCAATAACTTTAGAAGAAGCTTATAGTGGAAAAAAACAAGATATTAAATTTTCAACGTCCGAAAGATGTGGTACATGCAGCGGTTCAGGATCAAAACCAGGTCATAGTGCAAGTTCTTGCTCAATGTGCGGCGGTCATGGACAAGTGCGATCAAGTCAGGGTTTTTTTACAGTTCAGCAAACATGCCCTCAATGTGCTGGTTCTGGTGAACAGATTACTGATCCATGTGCAAGTTGCGGAGGGCAAGGCAAAAAGCAAGCTAGTAAAAGACTTTCTGTAACTATTCCTAAAGGTGTAGATGATGGAACAAGGATTAGATTATCTGGAAAAGGAGAAGCTGGATCAAGAGGAGCAAGTAATGGTGATCTTTATTTATTTATCAATGTTGAATCACACGAACTTTTTAAAAGATCAGAAGTAAATTTATTTTTTGAATTTCCTATTTCATTTACAGATGCAGCATTAGGAACAACGATTGAAATACCTACAATAGATGGAGGCAAAGCAAAAATAAAGATTCCAGACGGAACACAAAGTGGAAAACAATTTAGATTGAAAGGTAAAGGAATGCCATTTATGAGAAGAGGAGACTACGGAGACTTATACGTCCAAGTTAACACTGAAGTACCAGTATCATTAAACAAAGAACAAAAAGAATTACTTGAGAAATTTAGAAAAATCGAAAATGATAGATCAAATCCAAGTATTAAAAGATTTTTTCAAAAAGCTAAAAATTTCTGGAAAAATTAAATGAAAAAAAAAATTAAATATATTATTTTTGGTATTGTTTATATTTTAGCAATTTTAATATTAGGTGCCTATTTCTATAAAGAAGGAATTGGAATAATTTAATTTTCTTTTGCTAGCCTAATAAAGATATCTCCCATGCCCCCTTTTACTTCCTCAAGAGGTGCGGTATTTCTAAAAGCACAATATTGGCCAGTTATCTCATGTTTATCGATTGCTGCTATGCTTTGTTCATTACATTTTGATGCATTGTGAAATAAACCAATAACTAACCTATCATCTAGAACATATACTTGTTTGGCATCAAGTTTTTTACCGTTACAAAAATAATTCTTATTAACTTCCATTGGAAAGTCATCTTTTCCACAGGGATTACTTATTGTTAAAACAAAAAATTCTTTTTCACCATCTGTAAAAGTGTAATTCATTTTTTTAACTTTTGAATATTTCATCAAATCACATGAACATGGTACACAGCATCTATGATAAAAACCACATATTTTCTCTCCATTTTCAACGCTATTAAGATACACAAATTCTGGCTTGTTATTCGGGTCTATCAACGAACCAGACACTGCACAATATAGTTTGTTATATTCCAAAAAGTCTTGAAAAGTAATTTTTTTACCCAAGATATGCTTAAAAAATTTTGGTCCTGCTGCATTTCTATTTTGATCAGGAAAAATTTCTGACCAATCACCAACTAGATCAGCATAATAATTAAATTGGGTTGCTTGGGTAGGTTGAGACATGCTAAAGCTTATAAAAAGACTAAATAGTATAAATTTTTTAATTTTTTTTAATAAACTCATATTTATTCAAGTATACTTTTAATTATAATTAATTAATTGGGTTTTATTGTCCTATTATTTTTGGGTAACTTCTATTGTTTTATTTAATTCATTAATATTTAAAGTCTCAGTAAAACCATTCGTCCAAATAATTTTAATAGAAATATTTTTTTCACCATCTCTTATTCCATAATGTGCCACTGGTTCCATTTGACATAAATAACCAGATCCAGCATCAATTGTTTTAGCATGATTTCTCAAATTTGATTTTAATATTACAGTAGCTCCTCTAGCAGGAGCTCCAAATTTATTTAATGGCTTTATCCTCAAATATTTAAAATCTTTTTTAATATCAGCTTTGTACATTGTTAATGGTTGCATTCCAGACTCACCATGAGCAATTAACAATTCTAAAATTCCATCATCATCTATATCTGCAACTGCAGCACCTGTTCCAAGACCATTTGCTTCATAAGCATTTTTAATATTAATTTCTTCAAAAAATCCATTTTCTTTTATTTTGAATAGTTTATTTGGTTCACCAATGTTATTCATAAATATCTCATCATAACCATCATTATCAAAATCTGCTGATATTACAGTTCTAATTCTAGTTGGAATATTGTAAGTTGGAGTAGCAATATCTTTAAATTTGTTGTCTTTTAAAACAAAGGCCCTATGATAGCCATTCCAATTAGAAGTAACTATATCTAATCTTCCTCTGTAAAATATATCAGTTAAAGTTGTACCTCTTCCATTTTCATATTGATCGTCCACTTTATAATCTTCAGCAATATCCTGAAAATATCCATCGGAGTTGTAATATAAAAAGTTTTTACCTCTCTCATTTGCAGCAAATATGTCCATTTTTCCTGACAAAATATTTCCTGCAACCACTGCTCTTCCACCAGTTATTTTATTGATTTTAAGCTGTTCTGCTAAATCTAAAATTTGTCCGGTTCGAAGTTCATAAAATCTAGTAGGACCTCCATAATTAGCAACATATATTCCATATTTTCCATTACCATTTCTGTCAACACAAACAACTGATCTACCAGCGGTTAAATTCAAGTTCTTTTTATTAATCTCTTTCTCAAATAAATCTACAAAGCTATCGCTATTATTATCAATTAATCTATCTGAATATTTTTTTTCTCCACTATAAGTATCAGTGTTTAAAAAATAAATTTCTTCAAAGCCATCTTGATCTATATCACATGCGGCTACACCAATTGTTTTTCTTTTAGCATCATCAAATATTTCATTTTTATTAATATTTACTATTTTACCATTTTGATAAGTAAGCGCTAAATTTGAAAATCCAAATCCAGTAACCACAAATTCATATTTGTTGTCTTGATTTACATCTGTAACGGAAATACCATAACTTAATCTAAAATCATTATTTTCAATTTGGAAGGTAATATCTTTAAAAAAATCTGCTTTAGAATGATTGTGATACACAAAAAAAAATAAAACCAGAAAAAATTTTAAAAGGTATTTAATAACCATAATTGTTGTATATTAATGAAAAAATATATTAAAATAATTTAATGAGCAAAGTAAAATTAGCGATATCTGGTTGCATGGGACGAATGGGCCAACAATTAGTAAAATCTTCTAAAATTGATAAAAGTTTTAAACTGACAGCACTTACGGAAAATAGATTAATCAAAAAAAATATATCAGGAATAAAACCTAGTTTGAATCAAGAAAATTCTTTTAAAAATGTTGATTTAATAATCGATTTTACAATTCCTAAATGTACTTTTGAAATTCTTAAAATAGCATCAAAGCTAAAAAAAAGAGTAGTTATTGGCACAACCGGTTTCTCAAAAAAAGAGGAACTTCAAATTAAAAAGTTTTCAAAAAAAATTCCAATTTTAAAAGCTGGTAATATGAGTTTAGGCATAAATCTTTTGATGTATTTAACTGAAATTGCCTCTAAATCATTAGGTAATAATTTTTTAAGTAAAGTGTATGAGGTACATCATAAACATAAAATTGATCATCCGTCTGGAACAGCATTGATGCTAGGCAAAGGTATAGCAATTGGTAAAAATAAAGATTTTTATAATTTAATTGGAAAGAAATATCTTAACAATAAAAGTTTTCCTTATGGAAAAAAAATTAATTTTAACTCAATACGTAAAGGCAAAACTGTTGGTGAACACGAGGTAAAATTTTCTAGTGGTAAAGAAATTATAACACTAAATCATGAGGCTTTTGATAGAGCTTTATATAGTGAAGGGGCTTTAACAGCTGGAAAATGGCTAATGAATAAGAAACCTGGTTTATATTCTATGCGTGATGTTTTAAATTTTAAATGAGCGAAAAACAAAGAGCAAAAATTGTTCTTAGAATTCTAAATAAAATATATCCAAAAACACCAATACCTCTCAAACATAGAAATATGTTTACTTTATTGGTTTCTGTTCTTTTGTCCGCACAATGTACGGACGTAAATGTTAATAATGTAACAAAAAATATATATCCAAAATATAATAAGCCAGAACATTTTGTTAAGCTTGGAAGAAAAAAAATTGAAAAGCTAATAAGAAGTATTGGTATTTTTAGAGTTAAGGCTAAGAGCGTTTATAATTTATCAAAAACTTTAGTGGAAAAATATAATGGAAAAGTTCCTAAAACATTTGAGCAACTTGAAGAACTACCAGGTGTTGGACACAAAACAGCTAGTGTGGTGATGTCTCAAGGATTTGGCTTTCCTGCTTTCCCCATTGATACTCACATACATAGACTTGCTCAAAGGTGGGGTTTAACTAATGGAAAAAATGTTATTCAAACAGAGAAAGATTTAAAAAGACTTTTTCCAAAAAAGTATTGGAATAAGTTACATCTTCAAATAATTTATTATGGAAGAGAATACTGTAAGGCAAGAGAGTGTTATGGTTTATCTTGTAAAATCTGTACCACTTGTTATCCTAGGAGAAAAAAACCACTTATAACTAAGAAAGCATAAACAATGAAAATATTAGGGATAGGAAACGCAATAGTAGATGTGATTTGTAAAGTAGAGGATGATTTTATTAAGCAAAATGATTTAACCAAAAGTACGATGAAGTTAATCTTTGATGAAAATGAGTTCAAAAACTTGTTTTCTAATCTTAAAATTGAAAAAACTGTTTCGGGAGGGTCAGTTGCAAATTCAATTGTAGGATTATCACAACTTGGGAATGATGTAGGATTTATAGGAAAAGTAAACGATGATGATCTAGGAAGTAAATACGAAGATGGTCTTAAGCAAGAGAATGTTAAATATTTTTACTCAAAGAAAAAAGAAGAGCTACCTACTGGTACTTGTTTAATATTAGTTACGCCTGACTCTGAAAGAACAATGTGTACTTTTTTAGGAACTGCAGGTAAAATAAATGAAAAGGATGTCAGTGCAGACGCAATTAAGCAAAGTGAAATAATACTTTTAGAAGGATACCTGTGGGACGAAGGAGAACCCAAAAAAGCTTTCGAAAAAGCAATTCAAAATGCAAATAAAGTTGCAATGTCATTATCTGACCAATTTTGTGTTGATAGACATAAACCTCATTTTTTAGAATTAGTTAAGAATAAATTAGATATCACATTTGCTAATGAACAAGAGATAATGTCATTAGTAGATGCAAAGTCTTTTGATGAGGTAATTAGTTTTTCTAAATCTCTTAACAAAATAATTGTTCTAACTAGAGGAGAAAAAGGTGCTGTCGCTATAAACGGAGATGAAGTTGTTGAGTGTGGAATTAAAGAAGGTCTTAAAGTTGTAGATTTAACTGGAGCCGGGGATCTTTTTGCAGGTGGATTTCTTCATGGTCATGTAAATAATATGTCTCTAAAAGAGAGTTTAGATAAAGGTACAGAGATGTCATCTAAAGTTATTCAACAGATTGGCGCGAGACTTTAGAGATTACTTTTTTTTTCTTTTAAAACTTCCTTTACCTTTTTTAGGTTTAACGATTCGAGGTTTATATTTATTTGTAAATAAATCTTTCATAGCTAAATTTTTTTTATTTTTCATTATTATTTTCATTATGATATTTAAGATCTAAGCTTAGTTAAAGTTGAATATTATTGTCTTTTTGTTTCACTAAATAAAATAACCAGATTTAGAACTTTTTATGAAATTATCATCCTTAAATATATCTTTTATTTTTTTTCTTAATCTATAAATATGTGTCTCTACAGTATGGGTTTCTAATTTTGAGTTATGCCCCCATACTTCTGCTTGCATCTGAGAAATTTTTACAGGTTTTTTTGAATTTTTTAAATAAATTAAAATGTTTGCCTCACGCTCAGTAAGATCTAAATAATTAGATCCATTACTAATTTTTCTTGAGTTTGAATTTAGTTTATAATTACCAATGTTAATATCTGACTGTTGGGTATATTTATTTTTTAAAAATTTAATATTTATATTTTCTACTAACTTTGATATTTCAACTGGATATGTAAAAATCTTTAATTGATACTCATCATTAAATATTTTTTCTTTTGAGATTAATAAAGTATTGTGTTTTTCATTATTATAAATTTCTAGATCTTCAATTTTTTTAATTTTAAATATTTTAAAGCCAAGATAATCTTCTAGTTCAACAAGAATATCATATAGGACATTGAAATCATAAATTACTAAAGTTCGATTATTCATATATAAAGAGGATATGACAATTATTTTGAAAAATAAAGAAACTCTTAAATTTGACGATTTTAATTTTAAGTGTTCAATTGGAAAAAGTGGATTTACTAAGAGTAAGATAGAAGGTGATAAGAAAACTCCTATTGGAATATTTTCGTTAGGTAATTTATACTATAGAAAAGACAGACATCCTAAACCTTTAACTAAATTAAAGTGTATCCCAATTAAAAAAAACATGGGGTGGTGTGATGATATTAAAAATAAAAAATATTATAATAAGCTCATAAACATAAAAAAAAATATTCGACATGAAAAATTATTTAGAAATGATTATAAATACGATTTTTTAATTCCAATTCACTATAATACTAAAAATCCAAAATTAGGAAAAGGAAGTGCAATATTTATTCATCTTACAAAAAATTTTGAACCCACATTTGGGTGTCTAACTCTTCAAAAAAAAGATTTTTTAATCTTGATAAAACTTGTTAATAAAAAAACTAAAATTAAGATAAATTAAGATCTTTGGCCAAAAATATTCGAACCAATTCTAACATATGTTGATTTAAATTCTATCGCATCAAGATAATCAGAAGACATTCCCATACTTAATTCTTTTAAATCAATTTTTTGATTTAGTTCACTCATTTGTGAAAAAAATTTAGTCGAGTCTTCTCCAAATGGTGGAATACACATAGTTCCAATTATATTGAGACCCAAATTTTTACAAAAATTGAAAAACTCAGTTAAATCTTTTTTATTAATTCCAGATTTTTGATTTTCCTCTCCAACATTTATCTGAATAAAAATTTTAGGTTTCACGTTTTGTTTTATTTGTTCTTCAGCTAATTTCTTAGCTAACTTTTCACTATCGAGAGAATGAATATAATCAAAAATTTTTACAGCAAATTTAACTTTGTTAGTTTGAAGTTTTCCAATTAAATGTAGTTTAATTTTGTCATTAATCATTTTAATATCCGTCCATTTTTCAATTGCCTCTTGAACTTTATTTTCTCCATAATCTAAGTGCCCATACTCTATCAGTGGCATAATATGATCTATCTTAAAAGTTTTTGATACCGCAATTATCCTTGGTATTCTTTCCTTTTCATTTAATTCCAAAATTTTTGATTTGATTGAACTTTGAATAGAGATTAAATTTTGTACTGTTTTATGCATAAAAAAATACTTCTAAGATACTACTTTATAGAAAAATTAGAGAAAAGTAATCTTGATATGCAAGATAAAAATACTTGGATAATATATAGAAATTACAAAGAAGATTTCAATGTTAAAAAAATACTCGATATAAAACATTATTGCAAAAGTAGAGGACTTAAATTTGTCCTATCAAATAATATTAAACTTGCTATAAAATTAAATTTAGATGGAGCGTATATACCATCATTTAATAAAAATTTTAATCACTTGACCTATAAATTAAAGAAAGGTTTTATTTTAATAGGATCTGCTCACAATTTAAAGGATATAAGAATTAAAGAAAAACAAAAAGTGGATAAAGTTTTTCTATCCTCAATATTTAAAAAAAATAATAACTTCTTAGGAATTAATAAATTTAAATTGTTATCAAATTTATCCAAAAAAAAAATTATAGCTTTGGGTGGAGTTTCAAAGACAAACTTAAAAATGCTTCTACTTTTAAATTTAGTTAACTTAGAGGGTTTTGCTGGTATTTCCTATTTTAGGAACAAAAAAAAGGCCCCTAAAAAGGGGCCTTTTAATTAAATATTTGCTTCTAATTAGAATGCAAATCCAAAGTTAATTTCGTATCCAGTGTTATCTGCTGTTCCAGTTCCACCTACGTTATCAACTGTTGAATGAGTCGCAGAAATTGTCATTCCACCTGAAGTATAAGAGAAACTTATACCTGTAGCTTCCTGATCATTAGTTCCAGACTCGAAATCAATTGTTGATGAGTTTAATGATACTGATAAGTCATCACTTACTGCGTATGAAATACCCATTGCAGTAAACTCTTCGTCACCATTTGCAGCACTACTGTCAGTGTCATTTACTTGGTATCCAATTGTAAATGCACCCGCAGCATACGTTGCACCAAACATTGAGTTATCAATACCTGCTGCAGCATTATTATTTTCACCTAATGCAGCGTATAAAGATAGACCTTCAACACCTGTGTATAATACACCGTAGTCCATTGAACTATCAACTGCAGTTGCACCATCAGATGGAGTGTATGACGCTTTAAGCGCTAAACCATCCATGATAGTATAGTCATAGATAAATATATCTTTTGTAGATGCAGCGTTAGCAGCTCCTGCAATTGTACCATTAACTGTTACACCATGAGCTTCTTCGTTAGCACTTGGAGTAATATCATCCCAAGAACCAATTGGTCCAGATGCACCATCACCTGAGAACGTTAATTTACCCATATCACCAGTGTCGATTGATATATTTCTAGTATCTACTACGTTACCGTCCATCTCAATTGTAGTTGAAACTGTGAAACCATTATCCATTTCACCACTAGCTGAAAAAGTAACAGAGTCAGTCATTGTCCAACCGTTACCATTATCACCGTTGTCTGCACCATTATATGTAATTGAAGTTGCAGCTGTTGCTGAAACGCCTACTGCGTTTGCAGATCCTGCCATCAATACAGTACCTAATGCTGTCAAACCTATAGTCTTTAGTTTGTTCATATTATTACCTTTCGTTAATTGTTTAATATTAAACAAGTAATCTCTACCAATAATTTTTTAAATTTATGCTCAAAAATGCTTAAAAATATCTAATTTTTTTAATGTGTTGTATTTTTACATCACTAAAAATACTTGAATTTGTTGATTTTTTTCATTTATTAAGAAATTCTTTTAATTATTTGATTTTTTCATCTAATACTAAGTTTTTAATAACATTTATGTCAAATTTTTTAAAATCTCCAATCACTACATTTTTAGTTGTAGCTTTATTTACTCTAAACTCATGCAAAAGTATTGAGAGTATACCTGGAGGCGATGCAAGAAAAAATCCCCCTGATCCAAAAGCTAGGGTTAAGAAAAATCTAGAAGAAGGTAGAGGTTTTAGATTGGATAATGCAATAAAAGGAAATAATAAAGGTGGTGATTTTGTTTTTGCAAGCTCAAACGAACTTTGGAGAGCATCACTAGATACAATAGACTTTATGCCTCTTGCATCAGTCAATTATAGTGGTGGAATTATAATTACTGACTGGTACTCTGATGGACAAAGTGAAAATGAATCTGTAAAAATTTCAATTCGTTTTCTAACAAATGAAGTTAGATCTGATGCATTAGATATAAAGGTTTTTTATAAAAAATGTAATCAAGTGATCAATTGCAAGGTAACACAAAAACAAGGCCCACTTACAGCAGAGCTGAAAAAAGAAATTTTAAGCAAGGCGACAATTTATAAAAAGCAGAATAAAGATAAAAATTTCAAGCCTTATAATTCAGATTTAATTAAATAATTAAGATAATTCGAAAAGTGAATTCTACTACAAATAGATACAATTTTAAATTAGTTGAAGAAAAATGGCAACAGAAGTGGCAGAAATCAAAGATATTTTCTTCCAAAATAGATAAAGATAGAGAGAAATTCTATTGTTTAGAAATGTTTCCTTACCCCTCAGGTAAAATTCATATGGGACATGTAAGAAACTATACAATAGGTGATGTATTATCTCGATATAAATCTTTAGTGGGCTTTAACGTTCTTCATCCAATGGGATGGGATGCATTTGGTATGCCGGCAGAAAATGCTGCAAAAGAAAATAATTTAGATCCAAAAGATTGGACAAATAAAAACATATCGATAATGAGAGAACAGCTAAAGGGATTGGGTCTCTCTATAGACTGGGATAGAGAAATTTCTACTTGTTCTGAAGAATATTATAAACATCAGCAATTATTTTTTTTAGAGCTTTATGAAAAAGGTTTAGTTTACAGGAAAGAAAACTATGTTAATTGGGATCCTGTAGATCAAACTGTACTTGCTAATGAACAGGTAATAGACGGTAAAGGATGGAGATCTGGGGCAGTTGTAGAAAGGAAAAAACTAAATCAATGGTTTTTTAAAATTTCAAAATTTTCTGAAGAGCTTTTAAGTGATCTAGAAAAACTTAAAGAATGGCCAAATAAAGTTAAAATAATGCAGAAAAACTGGATTGGTAAATCCTTTGGATGTGAAATTTCTTTTCAAACTGAAGGAGATCTTCCAGTCAAGGAAATTAAATGCTTTACGACAAGGCCAGATACTTTATTTGGATTTTCGTTTTTAGCTCTTTCTGTAGATCATGAAATTTCTAAATACTTTTCTGAGAACCAAGAGTTTCAAAAGTTCAAGAAAGAATGTTCTAAAACAGGGACTACTGAAGAAGCGATTGCAATTGGTGAAAAGATAGGTTTTAAAACAAATTTAATGGCTATTAATCCTCTAGATAGTAGTCAAAAAGTGCCAGTTTTCTTTGCCAATTTTGTGTTGATGGATTATGGATTTGGAGCAGTTTTTGGGTGCCCGGCCCATGACCAAAGAGATTTTGACTTTGCAAAAAAATATAATCTTAAAATTAAAACTGTTGTTAGGCCTTTAGAGGAAAGTGACCAGTACAAAGTTAAGAACGAGGCGTACACTGGTTCAGGTGTTATAATAAATTCTAAATTTCTAAATGATTTAAAAGTGCCAGAGGAATCAATTACAAAAACAATTGATATTTTAGAAGAAAAAAAAATTGGTCAAAAACAAATTAATTTTAGATTAAAAGATTGGGGAGTTTCCAGACAAAGGTATTGGGGATGTCCAATACCAATGGTTTATGACGAAAGTGGAAATGTATTTCCAATACCAAAAAAAGATTTACCAGTAAAACTTCCCGAAAAAATAAATTTAAATACTAAAGGTAATCCATTGGATTCCATAGATGATTGGAAAAATATCATAATTGATGGAAAAAAATTTACTAGAGAGACTGATACTTTAGACACATTTGTTTGTTCTTCATGGTATTACTTGAGGTTTTGCTCACCAAATGAAAAAAATTATGGATTTCGAAAAGATGAAATAGATTATTGGATGCCTGTAGATCAATATATAGGTGGTGTAGAACACGCAATTTTACATTTGTTGTATTCACGTTTTTTTATTAAAGCATTAGGATATCAAGATAATGAATTTAAATTTAATGAACCATTCAAAGGTTTATTTACCCAGGGTATGGTTTGTCATGAAACATATAAGGACGAGAATAATAACTGGTTAAGTCCAGAGGAAGTTGAAATAATAGGAGATAAATTCAAAAATAAACTTATTCCAGGTGGCACGGTTAAAGTTGGACCATCAGAATCAATGTCTAAATCAAAAAAAAATGTAATTGATCCTCAAAATATTGTTAAAGGCTATGGTGCTGATGCAGTAAGATTGTTTATATTATCTGATAGTCCTCCAGAAAAAGATGTTCAGTGGTCAGATCAAGGAATGATTGCCTCTTACAAATTTTTACAAAAATTATGGGTACTTCATAATAAAGTTAAAAATAAAATAAATAAAAAAAATGATAATTCTAAAGAAAATACAGATTTAGAAAAATTTACAAATCAAATGATTAATAAAATAACAAATAACCTAGAAAATTTTAATTATAATGTAATCATAGCTAATATTTATGAAATATATAATTATTTAAATAAAGAGATTGAAAAGCAAATTCCTGGCCATGTTCTTAAAGACAATTATATAAAATTACTAACCCTATTTTTGCCTGCAATACCACACTACACTTCAGAATGTTTGGAAGATCTGGGAAATATAGATTTTGTTTCTTGGCCTAAAACCAATAAAGATCTACTCATAGATGATAAAATAGATTATGTTATTCAAATAAATGGAAAAAAAAGGTTGATTTTAAATGAAAATAGAAACACTGATCAAGAAAGTCTTTTACTAAAGGTAAAATCTAATAAAGTTGCTGAGAGGTACTTAAAAGATCAGGAAATAAAAAAAATTATTTTTGTTAAAAACAGATTAATTAATATTTTAGTAAATGAATAAATTACAAATTAAATTAATATTTCTATTTTTGGTTTTTCTAATAACCTCATGCTCATATGATCCAATTTTTTCACAAAAAAATTATAACATTAAAATTGAGGATTTAACTTTATCAGGCGAAAAAGAAATTAATAAAATAATAGAAAATCAACTTAGTCTTTTTAGAAGTGTGGAAAATAACGATGAAGATAAATCAAAACCTAAAGCTTTAGATACAGCAAAAATATATTCAATTAAACTATTCTCTGAATTAAATAAAGTTATTGTTTCTAAAGACTCTAAAGGTGATCCCCAAAAATTTGAAAAAGTTCTTGTTGTTAATTATGAAGTATTTAGTGATAACGATATAGTTATAAATAGAGAAATAGAAGAGAAATATGCTTACAATAATGATAATGATAAATTTAAGTTAGAAGAAACAGAAAATATTATAATAGAGAATCTAGCACAAAATATTACTAGTTCAATAATTTCCTCCATAATAAATATCGATGATAATTAAAAGTTTTGAACTAGAAAAATTAAAATCATCTAAATTTAAATTGCACTTAATTTACGGAAACAATGAGGGCATTAAACAAGATATTATAAATAATGTTTATCTTAAAGAATTTGATGGTGAGTTATTGAAATATGATGAACAAGAAATTTTAAACAACCAAGATAATTTTTTATCTAGTTTGTTGACTAATTCTCTCTTTAGTAACAGTAAATTAATAGTTATTTCGAGAGCTACAGATAAATTAAATAATATCATTTGTGATATTTTAGAAAGAGAGAAAGTAGAAGCTAAAATTATAATTAAAAGCTCAAACCTTGAAAAAAAATCCAAATTGAGAAATTTATTTGAAAAAGGAAATAACTTAATCTGCACGCCTGTTTATGAGGATGATAATAGAGCACTAAATAACGTTATCCAAAATTTTCTAAAAACAAATAAGATGAGTTTATCTCAAGAAATTAAAAATATACTTATTGAAAGATGTAAGGGTGATAGAATTAATTTAAAAAATGAGCTCTCAAAATTGGAAAATTTGCAAATTAGTAAAAGTAAATTAAGTACTGATGATGTCCTAAAGCTTTCAAATCTAGCTGAAAACTTTAGTGTTTTTGAATTATCAGACAATTACTTGGCTAAAAATTCAAAAAAAGTGGCAAATATTCTTAATGAGAATAATTATTCATCTGATGACTGCATACTAATTATAAGAACAATATTAAATAAATCTAAAAGACTTTTAAAAATAAGAACTGAAATTGATAATAATAAAAATATTGATCAAGTTATATCTGGTTTTAAGCCTCCAATATTTTGGAAAGAAAAAGATATTGTAAAAAAACAAGCTCAGTCATGGTCTACACACGAAGTGAAGGAAATTATATTTAGAATTAATGATTTAGAGGCTTTAGTTAAGAAAAATGCAACAAATTCAATGCTTTTTGTATCTAATTTTGTAAGTAATTATTAGTAATTTTGCTTAATAATTTCTACTAATCTATCTAATTGATCTGCTCCTTTATACTCTAAACTTATAATCCCAGAATTATTCCTCTTATTCTTAACAAAGACTCTCATCCCAATTTTGTCTGTTAGCTCCTTCTCAAGACTTACGATATTTGGATCTTTATTATTAATAGAGGATTTGGGGCTAGATTTCAACATACGGACTAAACTCTCAGATTGTCTAACAGATAATTTTTTTGAAATAATTTTCTTTGCTAAAAGAATAGCATTGTCTAAACCAACTAAAATTTTTGCATGACCTTGAGATAATTTCTCTTCAATTATTAATTCTATAATTTCTTGTGGGAGAGTTAGAAGTCGCAAACAATTTGATATATGTGCTCTACTTTTGCCGATGAATTTTGATACCTTATTCTGATCATAACTGAATTCATCTATTAATCTTTTATAACCTTCAGCTTCTTCTATTGGATTTAAATCTTGTCTTTGAACATTTTCAACGATTGCAAATTCTAATGATTTTAGATTATCCACATTAATTACAATGATTGGCACCTCATGAAGCCCCGCATATTGTGCTGCCTGCCATCTTCTTTCTCCAGCTATTATTTCAAATTTATCTTCTGCATCAGAAGATGGTCTTACTATAATAGGTTGGATAATGCCTCGTTCTCTTATAGAGTTAGTTAGCTCCTCTAAACTAACTTCGTCAAATTTTTTTCTTGGTTGATACTTATTTCTTACTAATGAACTTATAGAAACATTTTTTTTATCATCAATTTTTTCACTATCACCTATTAAGGAAGATAATCCTCTTCCAAGTCCTTTTTTTGATTTAAACGGATTAATCATGCTGCACTCTCCACTAGTTTATCTTGGTTTAAGAATTCTTCTGTAAAACTAAAATATGCTCTACTTCCTGGGCAAGTCTTGTCATATATAAGAACAGGAACACCATGTGAGGGTGCCTCTGATAGTCTGACGTTTCTTGGAACAGCTGTGGTATAAACTTTATCCTTAAAATAGTTCCTTGCCTCTGTTTCTACCTCACCTGATAATTTATTTCTCTTATCATACATTGTTAGAAGTATTCCTCTTATGTCTAAATTTGGATTTAGGTTGGACTTTATTCTTTCAATTGTTTTCATAAGCTGTGTGAGTCCTTCCAAAGCAAAGAATTCTGTCTGAAGTGGTACGACGAGGGCATCAGAAGCTACCAAGGCCATGATTGTTAGCAGACTTAAGGATGGTGGGCAATCAATTATGATATAATCATAGGATGGCTCAGAATTATTTAAAATCAGGGTTAATTCGTCTTTTAATTTAAAGGCTCTCCTGCTGTCTCCAGCTGTCTCCACCTCTAGCCCTGACAAATCAACATTTGATGATATTAAATCTAAATTTTCAAAGCTTGTAGGCTGGATTACATCAGTAATTTTTTTATTTCCATTTAATACATTGTAAATTGATTGATCAGAACTTGTTGCGTTAGATAATCCAAGTCCCGTTGTAGCATTACCTTGTGGATCAAGATCTATTACAAGAATTTTTTTTCCTTTCATGGTTAGACCAGCGGCAAGATTGATGACAGTCGTGGTCTTTCCTACTCCACCTTTTTGGTTTATGACCGAAATAATTTTTTTATTCATATTTTTTTTTTAAATTAGAAATTTTTACTACTGATGACTCATCACTTGTAAGACTTTTCATTTCCTCAATATCAAATTTCCATTTTGTTGAGACTTCTTTTAAAATTTTTTTTCCACTCTTTCCTAAATACATGACTATGTATTTAAAATTTTTAAAATTTTTTGTTGCTATATCAAAAATGACTGGCAAAGGTTTGAATGCTCTACAAATTATTACATCTGTAACTAAATTTTTCTCTTCAAATATATTTTTTTGGTAAACTTTTGCTTCCAATTTAAACTTTTCTACCATCTCCTTTAAAAAATTGCTCTTATGATAGCTCTTCTCATAAAAAATTAGCTTAAAACCTTGCTTTTTTGATTTCATCAAAATACCCAAAACTATACTAGGAAGCCCTGCACCTGAGCCGAGAT
Organism: uncultured Pelagibacteraceae bacterium; assembly: GCA_902594675.1. Classification (GTDB taxonomy): domain Bacteria; phylum Pseudomonadota; class Alphaproteobacteria; order Pelagibacterales; family Pelagibacteraceae; genus Pelagibacter. Next base: position 41,846 of record CACJNE010000005.1, on the reverse strand, counting down.
CAGTACATACTTTGATGTCATTTTTATCAACAAATTCAATGGTTTGAGCGCTATCATAAATATGCCTTATATTTATTGACTTTTCTGTAGTTGAACTTATCAAATTTATTCTCTTGTTTGTGCTCAATATTGACTCAGAATATTCTACTAACTCCTTAAGTGTTTCACGTGAAACATTTGGGATATAAATTTTATTAGTTTTTATTATTTTCGAATCAATCAAGCTATATGCTTAATAGACTTTCTTTTGACATGAGACAACAAAATATATACTGCTGCTGGAGTAATTCCATCTATTCTAAGTGCCTGACCAAGTGTTTTTGGCTTTATTTCCTTAAATTTTGACTTAACTTCATTTGATAATCCAGAAAATTGATCATAATCTAGGTTTTCCGGTATTTTAAGATTCTCATCCCTTTTGAATGCTAAAATATCTGCATTTTGTTTCTTTAGATAACCTTTATAATGAGCCTTTATCTCAATTTGCTCATCAATTTCACGTGAAACATATTCAATTTCTGGCCAAATATCCCTAATTTTACTCATATTTACTGACTTTTGCCTTAATATTTCTATTGCATTTCTTTTAACACCGTCTTTTGCAATGTTTATTCCAAATTTAGATGCTTTTGATGGGGAAATTAGAGAATTTTCCATCTTTTTTAGACTTTTTTCCAATTTTAGAGCTTTCTCTTTAAATATAATTTTCCTTTCATCTAATATTAAACCAATATCAATTCCTTTTTGGGTAAGTCTAATATCTGCATTATCAGATCTCAAAGATAATCTGTATTCTGCCCTTGATGTGAACATTCTATAGGGCTCTGCAACTCCTTTTGTGACTAAATCATCTATCATAACACCTATGTATGCTTCAGATCTATCAAGTATAAATGGTTCTTCACCCCTAATAGAGAGAGCAGCATTTATGCCAGCTATCAATCCTTGCGCTGCAGCTTCCTCGTAGCCTGTTGTTCCATTTATTTGTCCTGCAAGGTAAAGATTTTTAATTTTTTTTGTCTCTAAAGTAAGGAATAGCTCCCTTGGATCCACAAAATCGTATTCTATAGCGTATCCAGGCCTTAAAATTTTAACATTCTCTAAACCATTGATATTGTTACATATTTCTTGCTGAATTCCAGCAGGAAGAGAGGTTGAAATTCCATTAGGGTAGATTGTTTTATCATTTAGACCTTCTGGCTCTAAAAATATTTGATGCTTTTGCTTATCTGCAAACTTTATAATTTTATCTTCTATTGATGGACAGTATCTAGGACCAACTCCTTGGATACTTCCTGAGTACATAGCACTACTTTTAATGTTTTTAGATATGATCTTATGCACTGCTTGATTGGTATAAGTCATCCTACATGAAATTTGTCTATTGATATTTTTTTTTGTAAGGAAAGAAAAAAAATATGGATCTTCATCTGCGTGCTGCTCTTCAAGTTTTTCAAAATTAATTGTCGTTGCATCTAATCTTGGTGGTGTTCCTGTTTTTAATCTTCCAATTTTAAAATCATATCTTTCTAATTGTTCACTTAAACCTGTTGAAGGCTTTTCATTAAATCTTCCTGCAGGTGTTTTTTCTTCACCAATGTGAATTAAACCATTTAAAAAAGTTCCAGTTGTCAGGATTACTTTAGATGAAAGTACTTTTTTACCTTCTTGAGTAACAAAACCAATTATATTGTTTTTATCAAAAATAAACTCAATTACAGGGTCAGAAAAAATGCTTAAATTACAATAATTTACAAGTTTTTCTTGCATATATTTCTTATATAATAATCTATCACTTTGTGTTCTTGGCCCACGCACTGCAGGGCCTCTGCTTCTATTTAATAATCGAAATTGTATTCCTGATTTATCAGCGACTTCTCCCATTAATCCATCAAGTGCGTCTATCTCTCGAACAAGATGACCTTTCCCCAATCCTCCGATTGCTGGGTTACATGACATCTCACCAATAGTATCAAATTTATGAGTGAACAATGCAGTATTTACTCCTAACCTAGCCGATGCTGCTGCAGCTTCACAGCCAGCATGGCCTCCACCGATTACCACTACATCAAAAGAAAGCTCTTTTTTCATAGTTGTAATTTATTATTGATCTTAGAATTTACAAGAAAACAGTAAAAAATGTTAAAAAAGTAAGTAAATTCAATGCTTATTTCCCTATGCAAAAGTCACTAAAAATTGACCCTAATATTTCTTCAACATCTACTTTACCTACTATCATGCCTAGATGTCTTGTGGCTAACCTTAAATCTTCTGCAGCCTTATCAAAATCTTCAATAGAGTTTTTTTCTTCAAAGTTTTTTAAATGATGAATACAAGCTTCTAAACTTTGTCTATGTCTTTCTCTAGTAATCAAAATTTCATTTGAACTGAAGAATTTATTTTTTAATTTATCTTTAATTCTATTTATGAGCTCGTCTAAATTTGTTTCATTTTTAATTGATAGAAAAATTGGATCAAATTTTTTAATTTTTTGATTAATATTTTTGTGTCCAAGATCTATTTTATTTATAACAATTATAGACTTTTCATTTATCAAATCGTTCAAAAACCCAGTAAATTGAACACTTTTTGGTTCTATTACAATTATATTGAGGTCAGCATCATCAGCCTTTTTAAGTGCTAGCTTGATCCCTTTTTTTTCAATTTCATCTTGGGAGTCTCTAATTCCAGCAGTGTCAGAAATCACAACTGGATACCCATTCAAATTTAAATGTGCTTCGATAACATCTCTTGTTGTGCCTGCAATTTCTGAAACAATAGCAACTTCTCTTTTAGAAAGATAATTTAATAAAGATGATTTACCAGCATTGGCTGGTCCAATAATTGCAATTTTAAAGCCTTCACGAATTCTTTCTCCAACTCTTTGATCATCTAAAACTTTTTCAATTTCATTTCTCACTTTTTGAGAATTATTTTTTATATTTTCAATTATGTCATCAGGAAGATCATCTTCAGGAAAATCAATTTTAGCTTCGACATTTGATAAAATTTTTAAAAGCTTTTCTCTAAATGAATTAAACTTTTCAGAACTTTTTCCACTCATTATTTTAATAGCTTGTTTTCTTTGAATTTCAGTTTCAGCAGAAATTAAATCTGAAATACTCTCTGCTTTTAAAAGATTTATTTTTCCATTTTGAAAAGCTAGTTTTGTAAATTCTCCAGGCTCAGCCAAACGACAGTCGTCTATTTTTGATAATTGATCTAGTATTGCTCTGACTACAGCTATGCTACCATGAATATGAATTTCAGCCATATCTTCTCCTGTGTAGCTCTCAGGACCAGGAAACCAGAGCAAAATACCCTCATCAATTAGTTCAGAACTATTAAATTTATTGAATTTTTTAAGTGTAGCTTTTCTTGGTTCGGGAAGATCGCTATTCGTGAGTAAATTGATTACTTTCTCAGTTTCAATCCCAGATATTCTAACAACAGCAACACCTGATACTCCAGATCCAGACGAAAGGGCATATATGGTCATTATTATTATTATAGTTTTATATCAAGCATAATTATATAATTTTTTTAATGATATTTTGGTTAGCATCTTACCCCAAGAGTGGAAATACATGGTTAAGATTTTTTATTTTATCATTATTGATGGGGGGGAAAACTGACTTAAATTTAAATCACTTAAAAGCAATAATTTCATATCCTGACAAATCTCATTTCAAAGGTTTATTATCAGATACTTTGAATTTAGAAGAGATTGCCAAAAACTGGATTTCTTCCCAAAATAAAATGAATTTAGATAACTCAATAAGATTTTTTAAAACTCACAATATGCTAGGAAGATTCAATAATTATCCTTTTACAAATGCAAGTAATACTTTAGCAACAATTCATATTGTCAGAGATCCGAGAAATGTGATTACATCTTTAAAAAATCATTATAATTTAAATAATTATAATGAAGCCAAAAATTTTTTGTTTTTTAACAAACAAATTTTAACATTATCAAAGCAAGAGAAAGAAAAATATTCTAATAAAAATCATCCTCTTCCTCAGATAATTGGATCATGGAAAACTCACTATTTGTCTTGGAAAAATATGAAAAAAAATTATCTACTTGTAAAATACGAAGATTTAATTACTGACCCATTAAATGGATTTTCAAAAATCTCAAAATTTATAAGTCAGAATTTAAAATTAAAATTTAGTGAAGAACAGATTTTAAATGCTATTAAATTAAGTTCTTTTAATAATTTAGAAAAAATGGAAAAGACATATGGTTTTACTGAAAGCTCTACCAATACTGACGGTAGTAAAAATAAATTTTTTTACCTTGGGCCTAGGAATAATTGGGAAACAATTTTAGATAAGGATATTATTGATGAGATCAACAGAGAATTTGAGATTGAAATGAAGGAATTAAAATACCTGTAAACCTTTTTTTATGATGGTTTATTCATCGAATTAAAAAATTCAGCATTGTTTTTCGTTGTTTTTAATTTTGAATTAATGAAGTCTATTGCATCCATTGAACCCATTGGAGCAATTATTCTTCTTAAAACATTCATTTTTTGAAGATCATTTTTTTCGAAAATCAATTCTTCTCTTCTGGTTCCTGATTTTGTAATATCTATTGCGGGGAAAATTCTTTTTTCAGATATTTTTCTATCTAATATAGTTTCACTATTTCCAGTTCCTTTAAATTCTTCAAAAATTACTTCATCCATTCTACTCCCTGTATCTATTAGAGCTGTAGCAATTATTGTAAGTGATCCACCTTCTTCGATATTTCTTGCTGCACCAAAGAATCTTTTTGGTCTTTGAAGGGCATTTGCATCAACACCGCCAGTTAAAACTTTACCAGAACTTGGAATTACAGCATTATAAGCTCTCCCCAGCCTTGTAATTGAGTCTAATAAGATTACTACATCTTTTTTATGTTCAGTAAGCCTTTTTGCTTTTTCAATTACCATTTCTGCTACTGCTACATGACGTTGAGCAGGTTCATCAAAGGTTGAGCTTATAACCTCGCCTTTTACAGTTCTCTGCATGTCAGTAACCTCTTCGGGCCTTTCATCAATTAGTAAGACCATTAAATAACATTCTGGATGATTAGCAGTTATTGAATTGGCTATGCTTTGTAAAATCATTGTTTTTCCAGCTTTTGGCGGGGATATAATTAGCGATCTCTGACCTTTCCCAATCGGACTCACTAAATCTATTAATCTTGGAGTAAGATCAGGTTTTTTTTCTACTTTATTAGTCTCAACCTCCATCGCCAGTTGCTTATTTGGATACAGGGGGGTTAAATTATCAAATGCAATTTTATGTTTAAATTTATCAGGCTCTTCAAAATTTATTTTACTTACTTGAAGAAGCGCGAAATATCTTTCTCCATCCTTTGGAGATCTTATTGGTCCCTCTACAGTATCACCAGTTCTAAGACCAAATCTTCTGATTTGACTCGGACTTACATAAATATCATCAGCTCCAGGTAAATAATTTGACTCCATTGCTCTTAAAAAACCAAAACCATCTTGGAGTAATTGTAATACTCCACCACCAGTAATCTCTTCACCTTTTTCTGCAAGTTTTTTTAAAATTGCAAAATAAATTTCTTGCCTACGCAAGGTACTTGCATTTTCAATACCAAGCTTTTCAGCCTCTGTGATTAACTTTTCTGAGCTTTTTTCTTTTAATTCTTGAATATTCATGTGTGGAAGTTTTTGTTAAAGATATTATAAATATATATACTGATATAGAAATTTCAACCCTAGATAGGCTTAAATACTACAACAAAAACAATGAAAATTAACAATACTGTAGGTATTTCATTAATTATCCTAAAAAATTTGGAAGTTTTTGTACTTTCTTTTGATTTTAATAAACGCATACATTTTCCAAGATACTCATGATAAATTGTCAAAATCACTACAAATAATATTTTAAGTTGCAACCATAAATAAGCAAAACTCTCAATACCATTAATCCAAATCAAAATGATACCAAATAACCATGATAAGATCATAGCTGGTCTCATTATATAGTTATACAATTTTCTTTCCATGGTCTCAAAAATTTCTGTAGCTTGGTCTTTTTCAAAATTCTCAACGTGATAAACAAATATTCTTGGCAAGTATAACAGTCCAGCCATCCAAGATATAACTGCAATTAAATGCAGAGATTTAAATAGAAGATATCCGCTCATAATTTATAAGTTTTTTATAACTAGATGTTTTAACAAAGAAATGTGATCTTCATTATCATTTAGACATGGTACCATTTCAAAATTTTCACCGCCTGAATTGATAAAACTTTCTTTGCCCTGAATAGATATTTCCTCCAAGGTTTCTACACAATCAGATGAAAATCCAGGGCAAATAACCAAAATATTTTTTTTACCTTCTTTAGGTAAAACTTCAAAAGTTTTATCTGTATATGGTTGCAACCACTCTTGTGGACCAAATCTAGATTGAAACGTGGTCTTGATATCAATATCTGAATATTGTTCTGAGATTAATCTCGTAGTTTTGTGGCAATAACAATGGTAAGGATCACCCTTATCAAAATATTTTTTTGGAATTCCATGATAAGATGCAATTATTAAATCAGGCTTCCAATTAATTTCACTTATCTTTTTTAAAATACTATTTTTAATCGCCTCAATATATAATGGTTCAGATTCATAATGAGGTATTATTTTAAGATTTGGTTGCCACCTCATTTTCATTAAAGTTCTATAAACTTCATCACAAACTGTTGCAGTTGTTGCGGCAGCATACTGGGGATAAAGGGGGAGTATAATTAAATTTTCACAACCTTTTTTTTGAAGGCCATGAATTTTACTTTTAATACTTGGATTTCCATATCTCATAGCGAAATCAACAATTAAATGTTCATTGCCAATTTGATTAGATAATTTTTCTGCTTGTCTTTCTGTAAAGTATCTTAAAGGAGACATATTTTTATCTTTCATCCATATTTCTTTATAAGCTTTAGCTGTTTTAGAAGGTCTAAAGGTAAGTATAAATAAGTTAAGTATTACTTGCCAAATTAAGGGATTAACCTCAATTACTCGTCTGTCTGATAAGAATTCTTTTAAATATTTCCTAATATCTAACCAACTTGTTGAGTCAGGTGTACCAAGATTAACAATTATAATACCTGTCTTACCATAATTAATTTTTGGATGGTCTGGTGTCATTTAAAATTTCTTACAATCTTTATTAATTCTTCAACCATTTCAATCTTAGTCTCAGGAAGTATTCCATGACCTAAATTAAAAATGTATGGATGATCTTTAAAAATACTAAGATATTTTTCAACCTCTTTTTTAAGGGTTTTTTGGTCAGTTAATAATATTTTTGGGTCAAGACCACCTTGTATTGGTATTTTGATTTCATTGACTATTTTTTTTGGGTCAACATTATAATCTATATTAATAGCATCAGGTTTTACAATTTCACAAAAATTTTTATAATCTTTAATACCTCTAGGAAAACAAATAACAGGAACACCTAACTCTTTTACATATTCGACAACATTAAGAGTAGGTATATATATGTATTCTGGAATTTTATCTTCTAATAATCCAGCCCAACTATCAAAGATTTGAATAACTTGAGCTCCTGCTTCAACTTGGTTTTTTATATGAAGTTTTAAAAATCTCTCTATTATTCCCAATAATCTATTAATTAAAAAATCGTCTTTAAAAAAATCACTTGATAAACCTTTTTTGGGAGAGGATTGATTGATCATATAAACTAAAATGGTCCACGGAGCTCCAACAAATCCAATCATATCTCTATTCTTCATTAAAGGGTCTTTTGATGTTTTTGTGATTGCTTTATAAACTTTATAAACTTTTTCTGTAAAACTTATTTCGTCAGTATTTTTTATCTTTTCTAAATTTATTTCTCCTAACTTGGGTCCAAAATTCTTTTCGAATTCTACTTTTTGACCAAGTCCATATGGTAACATTAAAATATCTGAGAATATTACAGCTCCGTCAAATCCAAACCTTTTAATAGGTTGTAGAGTAATTTCAGATGCTAAATCAGTATTTAAACAAAGTTTTATAAAGTCTTGATTTTGTTTTCTAATTTCTCTGAATTCAGGTAAATATCTTCCAGCTTGTCTCATTAACCATATAGGATTAGTTTTCGTATCTTTATTTTTAATACAATTAGTTAAGGGACTCATATAAATAGATATATATTATTTACTTTATTAGTATTATGTAATGTGAATAACGTAAATTAGTCAATTACCACACTTAATTAACTTTTTATTAACAATCAAAATCTTAAATTAATAAGGTATTATAAGCTTAATTATAGATTTTTCTCATTTTTTACCATTATGTATAAAATTAATCACAATTTATTACTAGGTTAATTATTTGGAAAAAAAAACAAGCTTTGACAGGTCTAATTACTAATTCTACATTTTTCTTATTTTACTAATAGTTTATAAACATCTTATACATGAAAAACTTGTACCAAATTTATCTTATTTCGGATTCGACTGGTGAAACATTAGATAGAATTTTTTTAGCACTTAAAGCACAATTCCCTAATTTTGAATATGAAACTAATCATTTTTCTTTCACAAGAACTGAAAGTCAAATCTTAAGCATTTTAAAACAAGCTAAGAAAGATAAAAATTCTATTATTTTGTACACAATAGTTAATAGTAAACTCGCAAAGTACCTTATGGAAAAGGCCTATGAAAGGGACATGCCCTGCTTTGGAGTTCTTGGAGATTTGATTTTAAATTTTTCTAAAGTTCTTAATCAGAAAGCTTCTCATCAACCAAGTGGTCAACATATTCTTAACGAAGAATATTACGATAGAATTGAGGCAATTCAATTTACTATGAATCATGACGATGGTAATCAGACAGATGACATAGAAAAATCTGATATAATTTTATTAGGTGTAAGCAGGACAAGTAAGACTCCAACTGCAATTTATTTGGCAAATAGAGGCTTTAAAACGTCTAACATCCCATTGGTTAATAAAGATTCAATTCCATCAAAAGTTACAGAAAGAAATTTTTCTCCTTGTGTGGTTGGTTTAGTAACAGAAGCAGAAAGATTGTACGATTTAAGGAAGAACAGACTTAACTCTCTTAAAGAAGATCAAAATAGTGAATACGTAAATATAGACAAAATAAGGGATGAATTGGATAGTTCTAAAAAAATATTTAAAGAGAATAATTGGCCCACTATAGATGTAACTAGAAAATCAGTTGAGGAAACAGCAGCATCTGTGATTAAAATTTATGAAATAAAAAATAAAAAAAATGCCTGAGATTATTTTAGCTTCAAAAAGCAAGGTTAGGAAAGAAATATTGGATAACCATAATATCAATTGTAATGTCGAGGTATCAAATGTTGATGAAGATCCAATAAAAGAAAGTTTATTAAAAGAGGGAGCCTCACCTGAAATCATTTCAAAAAATCTTGCAGAATTGAAAGCAAATAAGGTTAGTCAAAAAATTAATAATGCTTTAGTTTTAGGGGCAGATAGCGTTATCGATTTGACCGGACAGCTAATATCTAAACCAGAAAGTAGGGAAGAGGCTTTAAATATTTTAAAGAAGTTAAATGGAAAAAAACACTCTTTGATCAGTTCGGTTTGCATATCTAAAAATGGATCCATGATTTGGAACTATACTGACAAAGCTTATTTGACCATGAAGTATTTTTCTGAAAATGAATTAATCACTTACCTAAATAAAATAAGCGATGAAGCTTTGTATGCTTATAATGTCTATCAAATTGAAGGAGAAGGAAGAGCTTTATTTTCAAAAATTGATGGCGATGAAGACACGATAATGGGCTTACCTATTAAAAAAATTAAGGAATATTTGGAACTACAAAAATGAAGAAATTTTTAGTAATAGGGAATCCAATTGAACATTCTTTATCTCCAAAGTTACATAATTATTGGATACAATCTAATAATTTAAAAGCAGTTTATGATAAAAAAAAACTAGACTTATCAGAATTAGACATTTTAATTAAAGAGTTAAGAGAAAAAAAAATTGATGGAGTTAACGTTACAGTTCCTTTTAAGAATTCTGTAATTCCTTTTTTAGATAAACTATCCAAAGAGGCCCAAACAACACAATCAGTTAATACTATTTATTTAAGAGATGGAATGGTAATAGGTCACAATACAGATATAGAGGGCTTTGAGTTGGCCATTAAACATATAAATTATGATGTTGTTGGGAAAAATGTATTAATATTAGGTGCAGGAGGAGTCTCGCCTTCAATAGTAGTTGCTTTAAACAATATGTGTGCCAAAAAAATATTCATAAGCAACAGAACAAAAAGTAAAGCTGAACATTTAAAAAAAACCTTTAATGAAATAGAAATTATTGATTGGGGGTCAACACCAGATTTTGATATGATTATTAATGCAACTAGTTTAGGTTTAAAAAAAGAGGATAATATTATTTTGGATTTTTCAAAAATTACCTCAGAAAAATTCTTTTATGACGTCATATACAATCCCTCTGAAACTAACTTTTTAAGATCTGCAAAAAAAAACGGAAATAAAATAGAAAACGGGAAAAAAATGTTTATTTATCAAGCACAAGCATCTTTTAGAATTTGGAATAATTTAGAACCGAAAGTAGACGATATAGTTATGGAGCTTTTAAATTGATTAAAGTTGGTATTTTAGGTGATATAGGTTCAGGCAAAAGTTTTGTTGCAAAACAATTTGGTTACCCTATTTTTAATGCAGATGAAGAAGTTAGCGATATTTATAATAATGATAAACATTGTTACAAAAAAATTAAAAAAAAATTTCCAAAATTTATAAAGTCAAAATCCTTAAAAAAAGATGAGCTTGGTAATTTAATAAAGGCAAACAAAAGAAATCTAAAGAAAATATCAGATATCGTACATCCTATTGTTAGAAAAAGAATGCATGTTTTCTTTAAAAAAAATTCCGGAAGAAAGATGGTCGTGTTAGACATACCATTATTAGTTGAAAATAAACTTTACGATAAAAACTTCTACTTAATATTTGTGCAATCAAAAAAAAATGAAATTGATAAAAGACTTAAAAAAAGACCTTTCTATGATAAAAGAATTATAAATAGTCTTCGAAAATCACAGAAGTCATTGAACTATAAAAAGAAAATTTCTAATTATGTGATTAAGAATAATTTTAAACTACAAAGCTTAAAAAAAAGTATTAAAATAATTAAAAAAAAAATTTTAGATGAAAGAAATAGTTCTTGATACAGAAACAACAGGATTATCAGTAAAAGAAGGGCACAGAATTGTTGAAATTGGATGTATAGAACTTGATGATTTAGTACCTACAAAAAATATATTTCATTTTTACTTAAACCCGGAAAGGAAAGTTTCTGAGAAGGCTTTTGAGGTACATGGGTATAGCGATGAATTTTTATCAAATAAGAAAAAATTTTTTGAGATTGCTGATGATTTTCTAGATTTTGTAAGAGATAAAAAAATTATAATACACAATGCCGAGTTTGATATTGGACATCTTAATAATGAATTATCATTAATAGGTAAGGAAAAAATAAATAATTCCTATGTTATAGATACATTGGAATTAGCAAGAAATAAGTTCCCAGGTTCAGGGATCAGCTTAGATGCATTGTGTAAAAGATTTAGAATTGATAATTCTAGAAGAGAAAAGCATACCGCTTTAATTGATTGTGAGTTATTAGCAAAAGTATATATAAATTTAATTGATCAAAGAGAACCTACATTAAATTTAGTTGAGAATAATGAAGTTAAGTTAACAACAAATGATAGCAAAATAGGATATTATAGAAAAATTATTCTTCCGACTAAAGAAGAGCTGTATAATCATAATCAATTTTTAAAAAAAAATTTAAAGAAAAATTATTTCTAATTAAGTCTTGCCTTATATAGTTCTTCAAAATCAATTTTTTTTCCAAATTTTAAATTTGGTAGACCTGAATTTTTAAGAATAGTTAAGAATTTTTGTTCTAATTCTGGATAAATTTTTATTTGTAGATCACATAAAACTATTTTTTCTAATTCTTTTTTTTCTATTTTAAGATCTAAAACATTAATTACAGTTGCATATTTTATTTCAAAAAAACCTGTAACTTTTTTTTTGCTTGGATTACTATAATTTAGAGTTGTAACTACCTCAATCATCTTTCTTTTTAAAGGTTTAGAGTTTATACCAACTTGCATTTGAAATTCTGGAATGGTGTTTCTAATTGTGAGCAAACTTTCCGGGCTTGGAATTTCAATAGATAAGTCTTGTATATAACTTAAAATAATTTTGTATTTATCTTCCATCTTTATCTTCTATATCTTCATATTCGCCTTCTATTAAATCTTTTTCTTTGTTATTACTTTTATTTTTTTTCTTGTGTCTATTTGAATACTTACTCAAAATTAATTTTCTTGTTGGTGGAAAGATTAGCATTATCCCTATCACGTCTGTCGCAAATCCTGGTAATATTAATAGTAAAGCTGCAAAAGCAATTGCAGCTCCAGAAACTATCTCATATAGAGGAAGCTCATTCTTTACTAATTGTGACATACCCGATCTCAAAGTATTAAAACCTTCATATCGTGCATACCAAATACCAACCACAGCTGTCGTTAATATGAGTAAAATGGTATTTAAAGCACCTAATTCTGCTCCAACTTTTATAAATAAGTAGATTTCAATTAGAGGTATTGCCAAAATAAGTATTATTGCTGTGTTCATTTGTCTATAATGTAAATTGCAGGTTGAAATTAATCAACATAGTAAATATTATTAGTATATGAGTTATAGCTTTGAATATATCGATATAATACTATTAGCAATGATAGCAGGTTTTATTTTTCTCAGATTAAGAGGAATTTTAGGTAAAAAGACGGGTTTTGAGGAAAATATTAATTCAACTTTTCAACACGAAGAAGTCTCAGAAACAAAAAATCATCCTATTTTGAATGCTGAAACATTTGATGATGCTGCAAAAAAAGATTTTTTGAATGGGGCTAAAATAGCCTACGAGAGTATTATCACTAGCTTTTCAAAAGGGGATCTTAAATCTATCAAAAACCTTTTAGCAGAAGATGTTTATGAACAGTTTAACGAAGCTGTTAAAGACAAAAAATCTAGAAATGTTACTTCAGAGACTACATTTATAGGAATAAATTCTGCAGAAATAAAAGAGCATAATCAAAATAAAAATATGCTCGAAGTCAGTGTAGAATTTGTAAGTGAAATCATATCTTGCATTAAAGATAAGGACAATAAGGTAATTTCTGGTGATGCCAAAAAAGTCAAAAAAGTACTTGATACTTGGAAATTTACAAAAGATACCACTTCAAGAAATCCTAACTGGCTGATTGTGGATACTCAGGCTTAGTTGACTGATAATATTTCAGATAAAGATAAAAAAGACTGGTTAAATTTTTTAAATAGTACTGAGAAATTAGAAAACAAAGATCAAAAAATTTCTATATTACATAAGAAATTCGTTGAAAAATCAATCGATTTACATGGTTACACTTTAGAAGAAGCTAATAAAAAAATGACTGATTATATAGAAGAATGTTTTGCAAATGGAATTAATAAAATCAATGTTATTACTGGAAAAGGTTTAAGATCAAAAAATTTAAATGATCCATATCAATCTAGTAATTTAAGTATTTTAAAATTTTCAGTACCAAATTTTATCAAAAATAATACTCAACTAATGAGTAAAATTGTTAGTATCGATTTTGAGGCTGTCGAAAATCCCTCTATGGGCAATTTTGATATCTATTTAAAAAAAAAAAAACAGCTATAAAATAAATTTTGAAAGATCTGCGTCTTTTACAAGCTCACCAATATTCTTCTTAATATAATTTGAGTCTATACTAATTTTTTCTCCAGCTCTGTCTGTTGCTGTGAAACTAATTTCGTCTAACACTCTTTCTATAATAGTGTGTAGTCTTCTTGCACCAATATTTTCAACAGTTGTATTTACCTCACTTGCTATTGTTGCAATGGTATCTATCCCATCCTCAGTGAATTCTAAATCAACATTTTCTGTTTTAAGTAGAGCTTTGTATTGTTTTATTAAACTGTTGTCCGGCTCTTTTAAAATTCGTTTAAAATCATCGCTGTTCAACGCATCTAGCTCTACTCTGATAGGTAATCTTCCTTGAAGCTCAGGTAAAAGATCTGATGGTTTTGCTAATTGGAATGCACCAGAGGCTATAAATAATATGTGGTCAGTTTTTATCGGTCCATATTTGGTGCTTACAGTTGTTCCTTCTATTAATGGAAGTAGGTCTCTTTGAACTCCTTCTCTTGATACATCACCACCAACCCTGTCCGTTCTTGCTGAAATTTTATCTATTTCATCTAAAAATACGATACCATTATTCTCAGTAGTATTTTTAGCTGATTTAATAATTTTATCCTGTTCAATTAACTTATCCGCTTCTTCATTAAGCAATATTTCATGGGACTCTTTAACAGTCATTTTCTTTTTTTTTGGTTTTTGACCAATTGATTTTCCAAGCATATCTGAAATGTTAATCATCCCAACATTTGCACCAGGCATTCCAGGAATTTCAAACGATGGCATTCCACCACCACTTTCAGTAACAGCTATTTCAATTTCGTTATCGTCTAAATCACCATCTCTCAATCTTTTTCTAAAACTTTCCCTTGTTGCAACACTTGCTTTATTTCCAACAATTGCGTCGAGAACTCTATCTTCTGCTAACTTCTGTGCTTTCGCGTGCACTTCTTTTCTTTTCTTCACTTTTTCCATTGCAATAGCAATTTCTAAAAGATCTCTAATTATTTGTTCAACGTCTCTTCCTACGTAACCTACTTCAGTAAATCTTGTAGCTTCAACTTTTACAAATGGTGCTTCAGCCAATTTCGATAACCTTCTGGAAATTTCTGTTTTACCAACTCCTGTTGGTCCCATCATTAAAATATTTTTTGGGAGGACTTCATCTTTCATGTCTCCTTCTAAAGCTTGTCTTCTCCATCTATTTCTTAAAGCAATTGCAACAGCTCTTTTTGCATTGTTTTGACCAACAACAAATCTATCTAATTCTGAAACTATTTCTCTTGGAGATAATGAATTCTGGATGTTACTATTTTCTTTTTTTACTTTAGCATTTGGTAGAGTTGTAACGTTTGATTTTTCCATATTAAATTTTTTCTATATTTAAATTATCATTAGTGAATACACATATTTCAGATGCAACTTTAATTGCTTTTTTTGCAACTTCCTCAGCTGATAAATCTGTATCCATTAGCACTTTTGCTGATGCTAATGCATAATTTCCACCTGATCCAATTCCAATCACATCACCTTCTGGTTCTAAAACATCTCCAGTTCCAGATATAATAAAACTATTTTCTTTATCACCAACTGCCATAAGAGCTTCTAATCTCCTTAAATATTTATCAGTTCGCCAATCTTTGGCCAATTCAACTGCTGCTCTTGCCAAATTTCCAGCGTGTTTTTCAAGCTTAGATTCTAATCTCTCAAACAAAGTTAATGCATCTGCTGTAGATCCAGCAAATCCTGCGATCACGTTTCTTTTCTCAATTTTACGAACTTTATTAGCAGTTTTCTTTATTACTGTATTTCCCATGCTAACTTGGCCATCACCAGCAACTACTACTTCATTGTTTTTTCTTACTAATACTATCGTTGTCATGAGATATAGATGGATACTAAATCTAATAGTTCAAGACCAAGGCTAGAATTATTGCCATAATTGAATAATAGATATATACCTTTTTCAGATTATGAAACGTAAAGCTAAAATAAGTCGAAAAACAAAAGAGACCAACATTAGTGTTGATTTAAATATTGATGGAAAAGGTAAGTACAAAGTTGACACAGGTATAGGATTTTTAGATCACATGCTTGAGCAATTATCAAAACACTCTTCAATGGATATGAATATTAAAGCTAAAGGTGATACGCACATTGATCTTCACCATACAACTGAAGATACTGGAATTGCAATTGGCGAATGTTTAAAAAAAGCATCTAAAAAATTTGTTGGTATAAAAAGATACGCCCATGCAATGATACCAATGGATGAAACATTAACTAGAGTTGCAATTGATGTATCAAACAGACCTTATTTAATTTGGAAAGTAAAACTGAAAGTAGAAAAATTAGGTGAGATGGACACGGAATTATTTAAAGAATGGTTCCAAGCATTCTCTCAAGCTGCGGGAATTACTTTACACATTGAAAATATCTATGGTGATAACAGTCACCACATAATCGAATCTTGCTTTAAAGGATTGGCTAGATCATTGCGTGCTGCTTTAGAAATGGATCCAAGAAATAAAACCACAATACCTTCTACAAAAGGTTCTTTATAAATTTAATGAATGTCACAATTGTTGACTACAATTCAGGAAACATAAGTTCTGTAATTAATTCATTTAAAGAAGTCGCAAAAGATAAAGTAAATATTGAAGTAACATCTGATCTTGAAAGAATAAAAACTAGCGATAAAGTTGTATTACCAGGACAAGGATCTTTCAAGAGCTGTATTGATGGTCTCAATAGTATTAACGGCTTGATAGATACTCTTAATGAATTTGCATTAGAAAGTAAAAAACCACTTCTTGGAATTTGTGTTGGACTTCAAATGTTTGCAGATATCGGTTATGAAGAAGTTGAGACTAAAGGTTTAGGATGGATTTCTGGTAAAGTTTCTAAAATTGATAACCAAGGCGGTAAATTTAAGCTTCCACACATTGGTTGGAATGAAATTAATATTAAGAAAGAAAGTATGATTTTTAAAGGCATAGAAAATAATTCTCATATGTACTTCGTTCACAGTTATGAATTTGTACCTGAGAATAAGTCTGTGATTTCAGCAACAACTAATTACTCTTCCAATGTTGTTTGTGCTGTTGAAAAAGAAAATATATTTGGAACTCAATTTCACCCTGAAAAGAGTGATAAACTAGGGCTTACAATAATAAGTAACTTTATAAATTTATAAAATGAAGAAAAATATTTTATTATGTATTTCAATAATTTTTTTTTCATCAAAAGTATTTGCAGGAACAATTTATTGTTTTTCTGCAAATGAGGGAAATGAAATTTTAAAGTCAACTATTTCAACAAACTTTATTGAAAGTGATGCGGTAGATTATTTTATTATTGACGACGAAAAAAAAAAATTTAAAAAAATTAAATCTTATGGTGAGTATAAAAGAAAATTAAAATACAGTTTTGAAGATAATAATGACTATGATTTTTATTATTATTACGATGATAATAAGGCAAAAAATTTTTGGGAATCCGCTGTGTATAAAAGATTTAATATGAATGAAATTGAGGTCATAATTGATTTTGAAGCAATGTCAGGAAAAATAAGAAGATATAGATATGAACTTGATAGAATTGCTGGAATTCTATTAAGATCAAATATTGAACTTGATGTAAATGGTGAAGAGATAGCAAGAGATAGAGATGATAAAAATATTATTTATTATAAAGAAGATGATGATTTTTTAGATCATATTAAAAAAGAAAAATATTTTTGTGAAAAACACAAAAAATTATAAAAAATGAAAATATTTCCTGCAATAGATATTAAAGATAAAAAGTGTGTGAGGTTAGTTAAAGGAGACTTTGATAATAAAACTGAATATGAAATGTCGCCAGTTGAACAAGCTGGTAAATATAAAGACCATGGTTTTAAAAACTTACACATTGTTGATTTAGATGGAGCATTAACAGGAGAGACTGTAAATATTGATATTATTGAGGAAATTGTAGGAAAATTTGATGTTAAAATTGAAATAGGTGGTGGTGTAAGAAACTTTGAGAGTATTCAAAAATATACTGATGCTGGAGTAGAGAAAGTAATTTTAGGAAGTGCTGCAATAAAAAATAAAAATTTTCTAAAAGAGGCTTGTCAAAATTTTCCAGACAAGATTGCTTTAGGTCTAGATGCTAAAGATGGGTATTTATCTGTATCTGGATGGAAAGAAAATTCTAATTTAAAAACATTAGAATTTTTAAAAGATGTAAATGATTATGGAGCCAGTAGATTAATTTATACCGATATTAATAGAGATGGCATGAAGCTAAGCCCAAACTTTGATGAAACAGAAAATGTAGCTAATAATTCAAATTGTCCAGTGATTATTTCTGGGGGAGTTTCCTCAATTAATGATATTAAAAAGGCTAAAGAAATAGGAAATAAAAATATTGAAGGTATTATAGTTGGTAAAGCTATATATGATGGTGATATTAAATTAGATGAACTTGCAAAAGAGATAGATGCTTAAAAATAGAATTATACCCTGTTTAGATGTTAAAAACGGAAGAGTCGTAAAAGGAATAAATTTTGTAGATTTACAAGACGCAGGTGACCCAGTGGAGCAAGCTAAAATTTATAGTGATGGCGGTGCTGATGAAATTTGTTTTTTAGATATCACAGCATCAAATGAAAATAGAGATACTATTTACGAAGTAGTGAAAGATACTTCAAAAAAATGTTTTGTACCTTTAACAGTTGGAGGTGGAGTTAGAAGTGTGGATGATATTAGCAAACTTTTAAACTGCGGGGCTGACAAGGTTTCAATTAATACAGCTGCAGTTCAAAATGCTGAGGTTGTAGTTCAAAGCTCAAAAAAATATGGTTCTCAATGTATTGTTGTTGCAATTGATGCTAAGAAAAATGGAGACAAATGGGAAGTTTTTACTCATGGTGGACGAAATAATACTGGAATTGATGCTTTAGAGTTCGCAAAAAAGATGGAAGAGAGCGGAGCAGGTGAGTTACTTGTTACATCAATGGATAGAGATGGTACTCAGGTAGGCTATGACATAGATTTGATGTCTAAAATTTCATCTATGGTAAACATACCCACAATAGCATCAGGCGGGGTTGGGGATCTTGATCATTTAGTCGATGGCATCAAATTAGGTAACGCTAGCGCGGTTTTAGCAGCATCCATATTTCACTACGGAAAATATTCTGTGAAAGAAGCTAAAGAATATCTGGACACAAAAGGTATACCTGTTAGGATTTGAGATGCTAAATACCCTAGAAAGTCTATTTAATCTTGCTCGAGAGAGAAAATCATCACCAGTTGATGGTTCTTACACTAACAAACTCCTAAGTGATAAATCTTTAAGCAAAGCTAAAGTGCTTGAAGAAATAAATGAATTGATAGAGGCAGTAGAAAAAGATACAAATAAAATTCATGAAGCTGCAGATGTATTTTATCATCTAGCTATGTACCTTGAAGCAAACAATATTAAAATTGAAGATGTAATGAGCGAATTAGATAAAAGAAAAAAATGAGCCATAAATTTTATAAACCAGCAAGATCAAGATTACAAAGAAGTGAATTAGCAGTACCAGGCTCATCTCCTAAAATGTTTGAGAAGGCTCTTAGTTCGGCAGCAGATTATGTTTTTTTAGATCTAGAGGATGCAGTTTCTCCTAATGATAAAATAACTGCTAGAGCAAATGTTATTAAAGCATTAAATGAAATGAATTGGAGAGGTAGTGGCAAAACTATTTCTGTGAGAATAAATAGTTTAGATACACATTATATGTACTCTGATTTAATTGAAATAGTTGAACAAGCAGGAGAAAATGTAGATACAATTTTAGTTCCAAAAGCTGGTACTGCAAGCGATGTTTATATGGTTGATTGTTTATTAACTCAGATTGAAACAAACAAAAAATTAAAAAATAAAATTGGAATTGAGTGTTTAATTGAAACTGCATTAGGTATGTCAAATATCAAAGAAATTGCAACT
Source organism: uncultured Pelagibacteraceae bacterium (assembly GCA_902594675.1). Classification (GTDB taxonomy): domain Bacteria; phylum Pseudomonadota; class Alphaproteobacteria; order Pelagibacterales; family Pelagibacteraceae; genus Pelagibacter. The sequence goes on along the minus strand of CACJNE010000005.1, from coordinate 22,079 downwards.
TCCAGTGAAAGGCTTGAGGCATTACATTTTGGTGTTGCGGATTATGCTGCAAGTTTAAGAGCAAGAACTACAGTTATAGGTGGGCTTAATGAAAATTATCCAGGAGACCAGTGGCATCATGGTTTATCAGAATTAGTAATGACTTGCAGAGCTTATGGCTTAAGAGCAATTGATGGACCATTTGGAGATTTTAATGATCCAGATGCCTATACAGCTGCCGCTAAAAGAGGAGCTGCAATTGGTATTGAAGGCAAATGGGCAATTCATCCATCTCAAATTGAATTAGCAAACAAAGTGTTTTCTCCACCAGAGGCAGAGGTTACTAAGGCTAAAAGGATCCTAGAAGAACTAGAAAAGGCTGCAAATGAAGGAAAAGGAGCTGCTCAGCTTGATGGACGAATGATTGATGCTGCATCAGCTAGAATGGCTGAAAATATTGTAAACATCGATAAGTTAATCCATAATAAATAAATAAAATTATGGATATTCACGAATACCAAGCAAAAAAAATACTTTCAGATTTTGGTGTAACAATTCCAAGAGGCGGAATTGTCTATAGCCCAGAGAATGCTGAGAATAAAGCTAGAGAGATTGGTGGATCAAAATGGGTAGTAAAAGCACAAATTCACTCTGGTGCGAGAGGAAAAGCTGGTGGAATAATAGTATGTGATAGTCCATTGGAAGTTGCTCAAGCAACAGACAAATTGTTAGGAAAAAAATTAGTTACAAATCAAACAGGCCCCGAAGGTAAAATAGTAAATAGAATTTATATTGAAGAAGCAACAGATATTGAGCGAGAACTTTATCTTGGTCTTGTTTTTGATAGAAGTTCAGAAAGTATTATGGTTGTTGCATCGACAGAAGGTGGTATGAGTGTTGAAGAAATTTCGAAAGAAAAACCAGAAACCATTATAAGATCAAAAATTGAAGTCGCTGTTGGGATGCAAAATTTCCAAGCTAGAGAATTGGCATTCGGTTTAGGAATTGAACCTGATTTAATTAGAAGAGCTTCTGAAACTATTATTGGATGTTACAAAGCATTTAGTGAACTAGATGCTACAATGGTTGAGGTTAATCCATTGGTTATTTCTAAACAAAAACAAATTTTAGCTTTGGATTGTAAAATGAGTTTTGATAACAATGCAATGTTTAGAAGAAATCAAGTTTCAGAACTTAGAGATAAGACACAAGAGGACTCAAAAGAAGTTTTTGCATCTGATAGAGGATTAAATTATGTGAGTTTGGATGGAAACATTGGTAACATTATAAATGGTGCTGGTTTAGCAATGGCTTCTATGGACATGATAAAACTAGCTGGAGGAAGTCCTGCAAATTTTTTAGACGTAGGAGGTGGAGCAACACCTGAAAAAATAGTCAAGGCATTTAAATTAGTTACGATGGATGAAAAAGTAAAAGTAATTTTGGTAAATATTTTTGCTGGTATAAACAGATGTGATTGGGTTGCAGAGGGAATAGTAGAAGCCTTAAAAAAAATCGAAGTTAATGTTCCATTAGTAATTAGGTTAGCAGGTACAAACGTTGAAAAAGGTAATCAAATTTTAAAAGAGAGTAAAATAAATTATATAGAGGCAAACACGCTTGAGGATGCAGCTAATAAAGCGGTTGCAGCTCTAAATAAATAAATCATGACAGTATTGATAGACAAAAACAGCAAGATAATTATTCAAGGTTTTACAGGTAAAATGGGCACTTTTCATGCCGATGAGATGATAAAGTACGGTTCTAATGTTATAGGTGGAGTTACTCCGGGAAAAGGAGGTTCAAAACACCTAAATCTACCAGTGTTTAATACCGTTAAGGATGCAGTCAGCGCAACAGGAGCAGACGCATCAATTTTATTTGTACCACCAGCTTTTGCGGCAGACTCGGCAATGGAAGCTGCTGATGCTGGTATTAAAACTTGTGTAGCTATTGTTGATGGAATTCCATCTCATGACATGATCAGAATAAAAAGGTATATGAGGAGATACACCAAAAGTTCTAAAATGACTTTAGTTGGACCGAATTGTGCAGGTATTATAAGTCCAGGGAAATCTATGTTGGGGATAATGCCAGGACATATTTATAAAGAAGGAAGAATTGGAATCATAAGTAGATCAGGAACATTAGGCTATGAAGCTGCTCAACAACTTAAAAATTTAAATATTGGAATTTCAACAAGTGTTGGAATAGGTGGAGACCCTATAAATGGAAGCTCATTTAGAGACATAATTGAAAAGTTTGAGACAGACGATGAGACTGATGCAATTTTAATGATTGGTGAGATTGGTGGTCCTCAAGAAGTAGCTGCAGGAGAATTTGCGAAAGAAAATATGAAAAAACCTATTATAGCATACATAGCTGGATTAACTGCTCCTAAAGGAAGAGTAATGGGTCATGCTGGAGCAATAGTTTCAGCTTACGGAGAAAGTGCAATTGAAAAGGTTGAAATTTTAAAAGAGTGTGGAATTACAATTTCTAAAAATCCGTCTGTTATGGGAGATACAGTAAAATCAGTTTTAGAAAAAATGTAGTCATGAATTACGACGATAATAATATATTTGCTAAAATTTTAAGAAATGAAATACCTTGTAATAAAATTTATGAGGATGAATTTGTTTTAGCTTTCTATGATATAAATCCACAAAAAAAAATTCACGCATTGGTTATTCCAAAAGGTAAATATATTGACCTTGATGATTTTAGCCAAAATGCCTCCCCAGATGAAATGGTTGGACTACTGAAAGGAATTAATATTGTTGCAAAAAAATTAAATATATCTGTAAATACTGGTAAAGGGTATAGAGCATTAGCAAATATAGGTGAAGATGGTGGGCAAGAGGTTCCTCATTTACATTTCCATTTGTTTGGTGGAGAGAAAATTGGTAAAATGGTCTCGTGATAATAAACGTAGAAAGAAGTTTCTTAGAAATAAATTCAATAAAAAAACTTAATATATCTAAAAGTCCAGGTCCAAACTTTAAAATTAGACAAGTAAATCCACCTGATTTTCAAATTAACAAATTTTTTTATAAGCAAATTGGAAGAAAACATAGATGGATAGATAGATTAGCATGGGGTGATAAAAAATGGATTGAATACGTTGAAAATTATAGGGTAAAAACCTTTGTTTTAAAGGATAATAATAACTTGGCAGGATTTTATGAAACTATTCGTGATATTGATAATGATTGCTCAGAAATAGCATATTTTGGGATATTAGAGGAATACTTTGGAAAAAAATGTGGAGGATATCTTTTGTCTGAGGCTATTAAAAAGTTATTTGAAGATGGAAACTCTAGAGTTTGGTTACACACTTGTTCATTAGATCATGAAAATGCAATTAAAAACTATCTAGCTAGAGGGATGCAAGTATTTAAATCTGAAAAAATAAATGTTGAGGTTAATTAGTATATTTTTGTATTGAAAATAATTTTTCTTCAACATTAATATTAATATTAACATCACTTAAAAAGGTTTGAATTAAGTTTTGGTATATATCTTTGGTTTCCCAACCAATCAAATCTAAACTTTCCTTATCAAAAAAAACTTTTATAAAGTTATTTTCATATTCAAAATTAAATGTATAATAAAAAGGATAATCTTTATCATCTTGTGCCTCCTTCATTTTTGAAATTAAAAACTTTTTATCAAGAATAAAATTTAACGGAGTATTCTCTAATGGATATCTATAATAGTTTTTGATTTTATCTGAATTGATAATTAGAGATTTACCATTCGAAACTAATACCTTATTGTATATGTCATAATATTCACAAAAAATTTTCTTCGGGTACAGAATTATACACTCTCCTTTTTCAGTATTATTATTATCTATTTTTTGAATAAATTTGAATTGTAAAGAATATATATTTTCTAAATGATTTATAATTTGTTGAGTTGAAGAACTTTGTGCATTGAAATTAAAAAAAAAAATTAAACAAAAAAATAAGTATTTTTTCATTTAAGCACTTCTCTTTTTCCTACATGATTTGCTGGACTAACTTCTCCATTTGCTTCCATTTGATCTACTATTCTGGCTGCTCTATTATAACCAATTTGTAATTTTCTTTGTAAAAAAGATGTTGATGCTTTCCTCTCGGATTTAACAATCTCTAATGCAGTATTATACAATTCATCAAGATTTTCATTATCACTTGTACCACTGGAACCTTCTTTTTCGTCAACAAAATTTAGGATTTCATCAACGTAATCCGGTTCAGCTTGGTTTCTAAGAAAATTATTTATTTTCTCAATTTCTCCTTCTGATACAAATGGTGCATGTATTCTTATTATTCTATTTGCTGAAGTCATATAGAGCATATCCCCTTTACCAAGTAGTTGTTCAGCACCTTGTTCACCAAGAATAGTTCTGCTATCTATTTTTGAAGTAACTTGGAAAGATATTCTCGTAGGAAAATTTGCTTTTATTGTACCTGTTATTACATCAACACTCGGTCTTTGCGTTGCCATTATAATATGAATTCCAGCAGCTCTTGCCATTTGAGAAAGTTTTTGAATGTAATTCTCTATATCTTTTCCAGCAACAAGCATTAAATCAGACATTTCATCAACGATTACAACGATATAAGGCATAGAAATCTTATGTTTTTTATTGTATCCATCTATATTTCTTACTCCTACTCTAGTCATAAGTTTGTATCGATTTTCCATTTCTTTTACTACCCAACCTAAGACTGATGCAGCTTTTTTTGCCTCAGTAATTACTGGGCATAACAAATGTGGAATTCCTTCATAAGTTGATAGCTCTAACATTTTTGGATCTATTAATATAAATTTACATTTTTCAGGAGAGTGTTTGTATAACAACGATAAAATAATTGTATTTATGCAAACTGATTTCCCTGAGCCTGTAGTACCAGCAATAAGCAAATGAGGCATTGCACTTAAATCACCAGTTATTGGTAATCCTGATATACTTTTACCAAGCGCTATTGGAAGTTTTACATCTTTCTTTTTAAAACTAGATTCTGAAATTATTTCACTTAAAAAAACATTCTCTCTTTGTGGTTTGGGTAATTCAATTCCTATAGTGTTACTTCCAGGTATAGTTGCAATCCTAGCAGATTCCGAACTAGTATTTCTTGCAATATCTTCAGATAGATTTATTATTTTTGATACTTTTACTCCAGGCGCAGGTTCAAATTCATATAAGGTTACAACAGGGCCTTGACTTACTTTCTTTACTTCTCCTTCAACACCAAAATCAAGTAAAATTTTTTCTAATATTTTTTCATCTATTTTATTTTCTGAGAAATTTTTATTTTTTTTGGATGGAATTTTTAAAAAATCTATAGAAGGTAATTTATATTTTAAAATTTTTTTACCTGAAGATATTAAATCTCTATCAAATGAAAAGTTTTCTTGAACTCTTGTCTCATTGTTTGAGTAATCTTTTTCACTTTTAATAATTGCATCATTCGTATCAATAATATTTTTTGACACCTCTTTTTTTTGTTTTAAAAAAGTTGTAATTAAAGATTTTAAAAATTTTAAATTAAATTTAATACTTAATAGAAAAAACAATATTATTAAACAAATCAAGATAATATAACTTATTTGTTGGTTTAATATAATTAAATTTATTAAAAAAGTTTCACTAAGTAAGTTACCTAAAAAACCATTGTTACCATTATTTATAAGCCAGTATGTTTCAGTATGGAAAATTGTAAAGAAAAATGCACCTGTGATAGAATATAAGATAATAAAAAATAAACTTTCAACAATATATAAAATTTTTTTATGAATTATCACTTGTAAAGATACAAAAAAAAATGAAAAAGGAATTAATAATGAAATTAAACCAACAGATTGATAAAGTATATCAGATACATAACTTCCTTTTACTCCCAGTAAATTCTTTATTTCAGCATTATCTGGAAAAATAAAGTTAGGGTCTTCTGGTGAATAACTAATTAATGATACTAGCAGTAATGTTGACAAAACTAATAAAAATAGACCAATCAGCTCAGTAAGTCTTTTTAGAAGAAAACTTATAGATTTTTCAAAATAATTTTTAAATTTCATTTTGTTATTAGTGATTTGTCACTTTGTATCATTTAATTTTTATTGATAAAATTAAATAATATTATGAAAATCTGCCTTTTAGGAAACAATTTAACAAACCTTCTTTTAGCAAATATCTTAATTAAGAAAAATATAAAAGTTGATCTCTTCTATAGCCCAACTTCAATTGTATTAAATACAGCAAGAACAATTGCAATATCAAACGAAAATTATAAATTTTTAAAAAAAAATATTAAAGGTATAAATTCATTAGGCTGGCCAACAAAACATATAAAAATCTATTCTGAAAAAGAAAGTACTTCTGAATTATTCGAATTTAAAAATCATAATCAAAATAACTTTTACTTAGTTAAATACAGTTCATTTTTTAATATATTAAAAAAAAATAAGCTTATTAATAAAATTGAAATTAAAAATTATGATTATCAAATGCTAAAAAAAAAAAATTACGATTTAATCATAAATTCAGTGGAAAAAAATTCTATCTCAAAAAAGTATTTTCAAAAAAGAATCCAAAAAGATTACAAGAGTTTAGCCCACACCGCGATCATTAAACACAAAAAAGTTGAAAATAATACTGCAACTCAAATTTTTACAAAAAACGGACCATTAGCATTTTTACCGTTGTCAGAAAATCAAACCTCTGTGGTTTTTTCAAATAATTCTACTAAAAAAATAGAGAAAAAAAAATTTTATGAAATAATTAAAAACTATAATCTTAAATATAAAATAAATTATATTAGTGAAATAGAGTACTTTAGTATTAAATTTTCTGTTTTAAGAAACTACAGTTTCAAAAATATTTTATCTTTTGGTGATTTATTACACAAAATACACCCTCTTGCTGGTCAGGGATTTAATATGACAATAAGAGATATAAAAATTTTATCTAAAATTATAGACGAGAATATTCTACTAGGAATTAGTGATGGTGAATTAATTGCTAAAAAATTTCAAAAAAACACTCAACATTTAAATTTTATTTTTAGCGTAGGCATAGATCTTATTAATACTTTTTTTAAAACTGATAACAAAATTGATAACAAATTATCTAGATCATTATCTAAATTTTTGAAAAATAATAAGTATTTAAATAAGTATGCCACAACACTTTCAAATAAAGGGATATTTTAAATATTTATTGAATGGTTTTGTTGTTAAAGTTGTCTAAAGTGTAGGTATTTAGAATCTCCTCTAATTTTTCTTTTCTATTACTCAAATCTCTGCTTTCTAGTAATACTTGTTTCTCCTCTAATGAAAAAGGAGAAGCCATTGATAAAGTGTTTATAGTTTGATCTAAACTTTGTTTTTCCACTTCTTTCCAATTAATTTCGTATCCTTCTTTTTTAAAAAGTCCTTTTAAATTTTGAAATATTAACTTTAAATCAGTATATTTTATTTCGCTGAGTTTTTCCTCTAGATCACTTGAATATTCATCATACTTAACCTTACATTCTCTAAATAGGTTACCATTATTTATTTCATCAATAATTTTAAATCTACATATCCCATTTAATACAATTAAATATCTGCCATCATCTGTTTCATTGAAACTTGTTATTTTTCCAGCACAACCAACTTTGTGTAAATCAGGTTTTTTTAATTCTCCAGTCTTCTTAGGCTGTATCATACCGATAATTCTATTACTTTTCATACTTTGATCTATCATTTTTAGGTATCTAGGCTCAAATATATTTAGAGGGACAGTGGTCCTTGGAAAAATGATAAAATTAGATAATGGAAAAACAGGCAATATACTTGGAAGATCTTCTTTTTTCATAATATTTAAAATATAACATATATCAAATGATTTCAAATAATTTACATAATAAAAAAAATAAAATTATAAAATTTTTCAAACAAAAAAATTTTGCAGAAGTCATTAAAACAGGATCTAAATTAAACAAATTAATTCCAAACGATGAACAATTAATATATTTATTGGGTCTAGCCTCAATTAATACACAAAATTTTTCACTAGCAGAAAAATATTTTGAAAAATTGATATTAATTAAAAAGAACGCAGACATACACTACACTTTAGGGAACATTCAGAAAAAATTAAAAAAATTTAATAATGCAATAATCTCATTTGAAAATGCTATAAAAATAAATCCAAATTTTTCTGAAGCTTATAATAATTTAGGAAATACAAAAAAATTGATAGGTGAAAGAAATGAGGCAATTAAGAATTATGAAAAAGCGATAAATGTAAAAGAAGATAATATTGAGGCGCTTATAAATTTATCAATTATTTTTAAAGAAAATAAAAATTTTAAAAAATTGATCAAAATATATGAGAGAATTCTAGCTTTGGACGAAAATAATATTAAAACTCTATATAATCTTGGATCAGCATATCTTTTTTTAGGTGATTTTAACAAAGGTAGATACTACTTCGAGAGAGTAATTAATAAAGATGAAAATCATATTTCAAGTTTTAGAAATTATGTCTCCATAACAAATATTAATAAAAATAATCAAATCTTTAAAAAATTTGAAAATATTGATTTAGCTCTTTTAAATTATGAGGATAAAATTTTATTACTAAGTGCTCTTAGCAAAGGTAATTTTGATATGAAAAATATAGATCTTGGATTTGAGTATTTGAATAAATCAAATCTTTTAAAAAAAGAAAAATCAAAATTTTCTATTAGAGAACAAGAAACTGAGTTTAAGAATATAAAACAATCTTTTGGTGAAATGGAAAATTTAAATATAAAATTTCAAGATAATTTAAAAAGTAAGCCTATATTTATAGTTGGTATGCCTAGATCAGGAACTTCTTTGATCGAACAAATTTTATCATCACATTCAGATATACATGGCGCTGGAGAACTAAATTTTTTACAAAAATCTATAAAAAGACTGGGTCCTGAAAGCCCAAAAGATTATAAAGATTATCTCACAAAAATAAGAAGATATTATTTTGAAAACTTATCAAAACTCTCGGAGAGTAAAATGATTATAGACAAATTACCTATTAATTTTAAATGGATAGGTTTTGTGATTAAAGCTTTTCCTGAAGCAAAAATAATTCATACTGAGAGAAACCCAATGGCAGTTTGTTGGTCAAATTATAAAACAAATTTTGTTGATAGTGGTATGGATTTTAATTTAACTCAAGAAGATGTTGCAAAATATTATAAATTATATTCAGATTTAATGTTATTTTGGAAAAGTAAATTTGGTAAAAGTATTTTTAATGTAAAATACGAAAGCTTTGTAGAGGATTTTGAAAAAAATACAAAAAAAATATTAGAATACCTAGGCCTAAAGTGGGAGAAACAAATGAAAAATTACCAAAAAAATACAAGAGTTGTTACAACAGCATCTTACCAACAAGTGAGAGAAAAAATTAAAAAAAATACATCTCAAGAGTGGAAAAAATATGGAGATTATCTTGGAAAAATGCAAGAAACATTAATCAGTGAGAAAATAAATTTTTAATTTTAAATAAATTTAAAATTCATTTTTATATTATTTTGCCTATTGCTTAATTTTCAAAAAGCTAATACTTTCAACAATAATAGAACAAGCGGGCATAGCTCAGTGGTAGAGCGTCTCGTTGCCAACGAGAAGGTCGTGGGTTATTTAGCCTTGCTAAACCTAGTTTAAATCTCCAATCAATTACCTGGGATGCAATGTGGGATGCAGTTAGTCCTTAATAGAAAGGAAAACGCATGGCTTACATAAGACGACATAGAAATAAATGGCAATCTATAATTAGAATTACAGGACATCCAGTAATTGCAAAATCCTTTGTATCAAAAACTGATGCAAAACTTTGGGCTTTGTCTATAGAAAGCAAAATAAGAAGGGATGATTTGGGAATATCAAAAATTAAATATCCCAAGTTCAAAGACCTAGCACACAGATATATTAAAGAAGTGTCTCCTTATAAAAAATCCTACATTAAAGAGAGATACATTATCTTAGCATTACTAAATGAGAGTTGGTCAGAAGAATCAATTAACAAAATAACTCCTGCAGTTATCAGCAAATATAGAGATAAGTATTTAATTAAAGTTTCAGGCAGTAGTGTGAATAGAGCTCTAGATGCAATCTCAACAATATTTACAACATGTAAAAAAGAATGGGGCTATCCAATAGAAAATCCAATTCTTTCAATTAGAAGACCTAAGAAAGCAGAACCAAGGGACAGAAGGTTTAATAAAGATGAATTAAAAAAACTCATTAATGGAAATAAAACATCCCCTCTGCTTAGAGACATTATTCAAATAGCTTTAGAGACCGCAATGAGGCAAGGAGAAATATTGAGAGTTAAACGAGAACATATAAGAAATAATACTTTATTTATTCCAGTTGCAAAAACCAGATCAAGAACTATTCCTTTAACATTGAAGGCAATATCATTATTAAATAATGCTGAACTACCATTTAATATTACAGGTGATGCTTTGAGCAAACAGTTTAAAAAGCTTTGTAATTATTATGGAATAGAAGATGCACACTTCCATGATTTAAGAAAGCAATCTTTAACTAATTTTATGTTAGATAAAAAATTATCTGTTGCAGAAACCATGATGATTGCAGGTCATTCAGATCCAAGGATGTTACTCAGGACTTATAATAATTTAAAGGTAGAGGATGTTGCTAAAAAGCTAGTATAATTTTTATATTAATAGTCATCAAATATTTAAGTTTTCATAGTCTTCATCTTTAAGATATTTTATCCAATTTCTAAATTTATAGTAAACTCCAAGGCAAAAAAATAAACCAATGAAAAATAATGCAATTGAAAAAGTAATCCATTCAAAACTTCCATCTATCCTATCTTCTCTGGGATTCATAATAAAAGCTATTATAATAAAAAAAATTGCACTAAATTTTAAATCATTTATTTCTTTTCTAGCAAATTCTTTAAAATCAGCTTTTTTATTTTTTTTTACTTTTTTTCTTCTTACTTTTTTCTTTTTATTTTTCATTCTTTAAACTCATAACAAAATTTATGATTATCTTTGAGAAAACACGCTCCATCAATTCCCCCAACAAAATATTCATCAATTTGAGCAGGACTTATTCGTTGTCCAGCCTGTGGCATATCTTTCCAAACATTATAATAGACATTAAAAAGATATGTTTTTAAAAGTTTGTTTTTATGTGCATAAAAAAAATAAGAGCAATTTTTTGTTCCATCATCACAGTCAACTTCTTTTGAAACAATAATTGTAAATTCATCTTTTTCCTTGCCGTACTCTTGTAATGACATTGTACACATCTCATTATCAACTACGACTTTACCCTCATACTGAATAAAACATTTCCCAGTCCAGTTGATCTCATCATGAGCTACAAACTCTTCTTTTTGTGCATTTACTGGCATAAACCACAACAAACCCAGAACCATGATACCTAAAAGTTTTTTCATTTTCTCAGTATTTTTTAAACACAGTCATGTATTTTTTAGCAAAAGACCTAATTTCGTTATTGTTATAACTGTCATGAGCTTTAATTATTTTATCTTCTATTCCTGTCACGACAATATCTCTAAACCACATGTATCTACTAATTCTGGGAGAATAGAGTATTAAATATTTACCCCCTATTTTAAAATCATTTTTTTTCATTCAATTTTGTTTTTTTGTTAAGATAAATTCATTTTTTTTCATGAAAGACTCTGCTTCTTCTTTTTTATTAAAATTCCAAACATTAACTATACGAGGTGGTCTTACATTTCGATATTGAACTACTGACCACTTTTCTTCTTTTACATTAAATTCTGTTGAATGAAATGGTCTTGACACTTTTGTTTTACATAAATCGTAAACGAATTTTCGGTGATCAATATAATTATCAGGCATACTTGGCCAGTCATGAAACGGTCTTTTTTTTTCCATAAAAACTAATAATTTTCTAAATATCCTTCTTCAATACTCAAAACAAAATTTATTATCATAAGCAATTGGCTCTTCTCCATCTATAAAACACACCCCAAATCCACCGCCTTTAGGTTCATAATAATCAATATCAGCTAGTCGAAAAGGCATTACAGCTTTTTTCACATCTTTTTTTACATTAAAATTAACTACCCAAAAATATTTGCCTAAAAATTTATCTTGTTGGGCATAAAAGAAATATGAACAACCTTCTTTTCCATCGTCACATAAAACAGGTTTAGAAACCACAACAAGAAAATCATCTTTCTTATCAATTGGCATATCATCAGAGCTCATTTTGCAAATTTCATCATCAATTAAAACCTTTCCATCAAATTGGATAAAACATTTTCCTTCCCACTCTGATAATCTTTCTTGTGAAGAGGCCGAACCAATGCAAATTAAACTGAATATTAATATTAAAAAAAATTTTTTCATTTTAAAATTCTATAGTTAGGAAGATGTTTTTATTACCTAGGCATATCACCCAAAATTAACTTCTTCTCAATTATCTCCTTATCCCTTATAATTTTTAGAGTTATTTCATCACCTATTTTAGTATTAGATTTTATTCTTTCTAGATCATCGATATTTTTTACCTCTTCATTGTTAAATGCAATAATAATATCTTTTTTCATTAATCCAGATTTTTCAGCAGGACTACCTTTACTAACAACGGGAATGAATACACCCTGGTCATTATTTTGAATTCTTATTCCTATCCAAGGTTTACCACGAGTATCTGGATTAAAATTTTGTATTTCTTCAATCTTGTTATCATTTATAAAGCGAATTCTATTTGGTGTTTTTATTTCGTTTTCAAATGCACTAGCCTTTTTTTGCCAAGTAAGAACTTCATCAAAGAAGTTTTTTGGTAAATCTGAATAAGAATCAAAATATCTTGAAAAAAATACCCAATCCTCATTTCCATTAATATCTTTAGTTCTAATTAAACCTATTACATCAATATCAAATAGGAGGAAGACTTTATTTGAGCAGTATTGATACATGCATCCTTGTAAAGAAGTTGTCCAATCATTATTCACTCTCTTTAATTGAAAGTTTTCTGGATGAGTAATTGAAGCTAAAACTTCTTCCTTAAGGGATATTTTTTCACCCTCGTCCCATAAATCAATTTTTACATCGGGAACCTCAAAACTAACAATATCTTCAATATCACTTTTGCTCTTACCAAGAAGAATTTTATTAGGATTTTCTAAATTTGCATAATAGTATAATAACATTCCTCCTAATATGGGCGAATTTTCAATCCAATCTGAGAGCATATAACAATTCTTTGCAATTTCATTTATAGAAGAAAATTCTTTGTTACTAAAACAAGTTTTTCTAACTTTTTCCAATTTCTCCTCATAATTGATAAGATCTAAACTTGAATTAATATCGTTATGAATTTTTTCAAAATTATCTTTTGTAAATTTTTCAAGAGCTATAGGTTGCCTATATTTTGCTAATTGAATAGCAGTATCATGTGGGTTTAGTTTAAATATATCTACCTTCTCAATTAAATTTTCATATTGAAAAATAAACTGTAATCCATCACTCTCAGTTAGTTCATAAAAATTAATATCTCTATAAAGCCCTGCATTTCTATAACCCCAAAGTTTTTCAGCAGCAGAAATAATAAAATTTTCTGAAGGTTTAAGTGAGGAATAAGTTTTACTTGTATTTATTGCAAGAACCTTTTGCTGAATTTCAGTTTCTTTATTTTTTAAAGTAGGTGTAAAAATTCTTAGAACTGAAAAATCTATAAGATCCTCATAGTAACCGCCACCGCAAAATTTATTCCAACCAACTCCCCAAGCAACAACTTTGTCTTTATGTTTAATTTCATAAATGGAGCTTGCTCCAGTAATTTTTCTCTCAGCCAGAATTTCATTTCTTTCATTTTTAATTACCAAATCTCTAAAATTGGAAACAGTTATCTGATAATTTTCATCATTAAACCTTAGTGAAGAAGTCGCTAAAGTTTGAATGGGTCTATCATACTTGCTTTTTTCTAAACTAATTATTTTATTAGGAACCTCTATTATTACATTATGTATATTTAACGGTTCTGTTTTATATTCTTGTGGATTGCTTCCGCATGCATTTAAATAAACTTTATCATTAATAACAAATGCTGATACAGGCAAACTCCACGATAAGCATATTATAATAATTGAATATATTTTTTTCATTGATCCAAGACTACTAAATCCTGAACCATGAGTCTATTTGCTTTAAAAATGGCTATTTATTACTTTGAATCTTCATAACGCAAACAAAATCTATCTATACCATCACCAATTCTTAGCATGGTGGCGTCATAGTTCCAAAATTCGATGTTATAATTATCCCAATCTTTGCAAACTTTTACTATTTTTTGTCTCTTTTCCTCATCAGAAAGACTTTCGTCATCTCTAAGTTCAATTACTTTATCATTGGTTTCGGTAACAAGGTCATAAACTGCGGGACCATAATAAAATCCATCTTCTACACCAGAACATTTATAATCTAATCTGTTATTACTATTCGTCATTTTATATCGAATACCATCAAATACTTTCATTTGAAATCCAACGATTTTATTTTCTAGTTTACCCTTGGCATATTGATCACATAATTCTCTATATTTTTCCTCATTTTTTTCTAAGCCCGCATTAAGAATTTTTTGATTGTATTCATCATAAATCCTTTTTTGTTCAGCTTCATCAGCTGATACTGCACTGAAATAAAATAAAGTTATTATGATAATTGAGTATATTTTTTTCATAGAAATTTAAATTAACTCATAAGTACAAAGATTATGAATGCTACAAACCCTATTACTCCTACTAGAGGAAATAAATTTACATACTCACCCCTAAGATCTGAAGTTCCATAAACTTTCTTTTCTCTCATTTTTTGTAATAGCCTATCTTTTGGATCTTTATAATTTTTATATTCCTTTTGAAGTTTAGTTAGTTTTTTTTTCATTGATTGTTCAGTTCGTATAGCGTTTTACCTTTATACATCCAAAACTGAGGGCCTGCTATTTTATTCCATGTGTAGCCCATCTCTTGTACAATTTCTAAAGCCGATTGTGAAAGAGACATAGGTCTTCCTTTAAATTCAATTAAATCATTTTCTAAAACTTTAGCTTTTATTGTTTTATCTTTTTTAAATTCTAATTCTTCACCTACTTCGATGCCTATTTGTGCAAAATTAAATCGATTTCTATTTCTCTCTTTATCTAATGCTGTTTTATCACTTGTAGTTTCAACTACGTCCTCTCTTGGAGTTACATCTTCACCTTCAGCAATATCCAGTGCTGCTTTTGCTTGCTCTGGAGACATTCTAAAAAATTCTCTATTATCCCTTATTCTAAATTCATCAAATGCTTCATGCATTTTCTTTTCAACAAACTCAGCTTTATCTATCCTTTTTGCATAATAACACTCAAAAGGAATTGGTGTTGGTGTCTTATCCAGTTCTCTCATTCGTTGCTCTACTGAGTTTTCAGTAAAACCAATCTTAATAATTCCTGGCATTGCTTGATTAGTTAAGATGTAAACGGTTTTCATCATCCAAGATTAACAAATCCTGAACCATGAGTCTGCCTCTATTTATTCATGATATCCAATAAAACTAAGTAGCTATAGCCTTCTTAGAGTTCTGAACATAGCAATCTCGACATACTGGTTTTTCTGCTATTTCAAATTCTGAAAAATATATTTTCATTCTCTTTCTGACTGGTTTTTCTTGTCCACAGAAACCACACCTTTCGGTTCTGATTTTTTCTAAAGTTTCCGCAGTTACGCTATCCTGAGAATTTATATTATACCAAGCCATTGAATTATTTATGGTACCAAAAAGTTTTCAATTGTCCTGTACTCGTCGTTTAAAATGCATAACAATCTATTTTTGATCCAATAACTTTACAGTCTTCAACTATTCTCATTACAGCGCTCTTAAAATCATAATCCAACCTCAACTCAATGCTATTCATTCCAGCAACTTCAGCATTAGCATTTGAAACAATATCATTTTTAAATAATTGTATATTAATACCGATTATTCCTACTGCGATAATTGTAAGAATAAATTTTTTATATCTATCCATTTTTCCTCCTAAATAGTTCTATCAAATAAGAATGATATCTAGTCGATTTTCAATTGTCTTGTCTTTATTCGACTTGCTATACACCTAAATCAGTAGGATCCCTTTATGTAGTATGTGGTATGTGGGTATCTTTAAAATATTTTTTCCAGATTATTGAACTATTAGTTTTAATTACCATTTCTCCAATGTGTCTCCTGAAATCTATAACTACAATAATGATATTAAGTTCGATATTAACCTTTCATTATCAAGCCAGTCTCATCCTAATAGCTTTCTTTACAATTTGTCAGAAGAATTAGGTTTAATAGGTAATAAACATAAAAAATACTCAGATCATTTAGCCTGTATTTCAGCTAATTTAATGCTCTTATATTTAAACAAGAGAGGTGAATTTGTTTTTTATTCCAGGGATAACAATCTTTATAAAAGTATAGAAAGATATAATCCCCTTAAAATTTCAAATAGAAAGATAAAGAAAATAATAGAGCTATTGATAAAGCATGAATTCTTAGATCACAGAAAAGGACGTTATGTCAGACATGATAAAAACTTAAGCTATCGTTCAAGATTTAGACCAACACCTAAGTTTTTAAACTTCTTAAAGAAACACTATTTAAAAAAAGAGCATGTCTTGGAAAAAAATTCTGATGTCATAGTTCTTAGGAATTCCAATAAACAACTTAAAGATTATCCTGAGGATAGATTTACCAATAAAATTAGAAGAGAATGCTTAAGTTATAATAATATTTTAAGTTTTAATAAGATAAGCGTGTTAAAAAATAAACAGGTCGAAGAATACCTTAAAGATAAAACTATTGATTTTAAAAATAAAAGTTACCAAAGAATATTCAATGGAGACTTTAAGCATGGAGGAAGATTTTATGGCCCTTGGTGGTTAAATATCCCTTCAGAGCTAAGACAGTTTATAACTATTAATAAGAATAAAACCGTTGAATATGATTACTCCTCCCTAATCATTCATCAAATTTATAGTGCAGAGAGTTTAAATTATTTTGAAGAGAATACCTATTCTGAGGATCCCTATTTATTGAGAGGAATTCAAGACACGGAAAGAAAGATTAATAAAGCAATAATACAAATAGCTTTGAATTGCAGGGATTTTGAAAATTTAAATCACGCATTAGTTTCAGAATATAAGAGAGGAAAGTTATCTGGTAAGAAACCAAGCAAAAAAGAGATACGGAAAAGATTAGATATATTTAAGGAGATGAATCCTAAGATATCTGGTTATATTTACAAACAGATTGCTCTAAAATTTCAGTTTCAGGATAGTGAGATAGCGAGCAATATTATTAGTAAGTGTAATAGGGAATTAATACCTGTATTAAGTATCCATGACTCATTTATTGTAGAGAACAAGAATAAGAGCTTTATTAAGAATGTTATGAGTAAAGCTATTGAGGAAGCTAGGTTTACATCTATACCTTTAATTAAGTAGTATCTCCAGGCAATGTTATAGGGTGTATAAGGTACCCCTATCTATACTCAGAACAAAACTGTTAACTAGATTATTATGGTTAACACTCCTGATATAAACCTAGGAATTTAGTTAGAATATAATCTGGTTAACAGATTGAATTACTAATTTAAAATTTAAGCACCTATAGTATACCTACACCCCCTAGGGCACCCTGCATACCCCTTAAACATAGTGTTTAAGATTCCATAGAGACTCGTAGAGAGTCATTGGATAAACTTTAGACTCTTAGTACTGCATGAATAAAATATTCTAAGCAAGTGGGACGCAATGTGGGATGTAGTTTATCCATAAATTCCTTGAAATAAATCAATAGTCATGATTAATTACATTTAGACTAATTTGTCCTATTATTGCTAAATTATAGGGTAATTAAGAGTTTAACTAAGAAAGGCGGGCATAGCTCAGTGGTAGAGCGTCTCGTTGCCAACGAGAAGGTCGTGGGTTCGAGTCCCATTGCCCGCTCCAGACTAAGATAATAGAAACACTAATCATTATGATAATATGGATAGCCTCATACCCAAAAAGCGGAAACACATATTTAAGATCTTTCATAGCATCTTACTATTATTCAAAAAAAGGTAAATTTGATTTCAGTCTTTTGTTAAGAATACTTCAATTTCCATCAGTAAAATTTACAAAAAAAAATATTCATTCTATAAAAGAAGCAAGTCAAAGTTGGGTTTTTAATCAAAATGAATTTTTTTCTGGAGACAAAATTCACTTTTTAAAAACACATAATACTTTACAACAATATGAAGGAAATAATTTCACAACTAATAAAGAGACATTAGGTGCAATATATATTGTTAGAGACCCAAGAAATCTAATTACTTCATTAACACATCACTATTCATTAAGTTATGATGATGCATATTCAAAATTAGTTGATGAGAATGCTGAATTATTACAAAAATCTAGTGGTAATGATCACAGTAATTTTACTTTTTTAGGTTCATGGTCTAATCATTATAAATCTTGGAAAAGCTGCAAGGATTTTAAAATTCTTTTTATTAAATATGAAGATTTAGAACATAATAAATTTGAAACATTCAAAAAAATTGTTACATTTATAGAAAGTTTAAAACCAATTAAAAATCCGATTAATGAAAAAAAATTAATTAATTCAATTAATTCCACAAATTTTGTAAATCTAAAAAATAAGGAAAAAATGGAGGGATTTGAGGAAAGTATTACTCTTAATACTGGAGAAAAAAAATCTTTTTTTAATTTAGGTTTTAATAATAGATGGCAAAAAATTTTACCCAAAAAAATCTTGTTTAAATTAAATAATTCTTTTCAAAACGATTTAAATGATTTAGGTTATGCTATAAATGAATGATCTAGCGGATAAAAAATGTATTCCTTGCGAAGGTGGAATTCCAAGTTTCAATTTAGACGAAATTCACAAATATTTAAAGAAAGTTGATGGTTGGGATGTGAAGTCACAAGATAAAAAAGATTACTATATTATAAAAAGTTTCAAATTTAATAATTTTTTAGAAAGTCAATCTTTTGTGAATAAGGTAGGAGAAATATCTGAGCAAGAAGGTCATCATCCAGATATATGGTTTGGATGGGGATATGCAAAAATAAAAATACAAACACATGCAATTAATGGTTTACACGAAAGTGATTTTGTTCTTGCAGCAAAAATCGACAGGATTGTTTAAAATTAATGTTTAAAGTGCCTAGTATTTGAAAAAACTAATATAACTCCTAATTTATCGGCAAATTTAATAATTTCATTATCTCGTATAGAGCCTGAAGGTTGAATAACAGCACTCACTCCGTTTTGAACTAAGGTTTCAATACCATCCACAAAAGGAAAAAATGCATCTGATGCTCCTAAAATTATATCATTATCACTTAAAGTTTGGAATCTTTTCATTTTATCAATTGCTATTTTACAGCTATCCAATCTACTTGGTTGACCTGACCCAATCCCGATTGTTGAACCATTCTTTGTTAAAACAATTGCATTAGATTTTACATTTCTACAGACATTAAAAGCAAACAATAAATCATTGAAAATTTTTTTGGTTGGTTTAGCTTTTGAAACTACTTTAAAATCTTTTTTGGTAAAAATTTTGTTATCTGCGCTTTGAAATAACAAAGAGTCAAAGTTACTTATTACATTGCTAGAATTTTGCTCTTTTACTATTGAAGCATCAATTAACCTTAAATTTTTTTTCTTTTTTAATATTTTAAGAGACTCATTTTCAAACCCCATACCTATTACTACTTCTAAAAATTGTTTACTTAATTCTCTAGCCATTTTTTTTGTTACTCTAAAATTACATGAGACAATTCCTCCGAATGCACTTATTGGGTCACAAGCTAAAGCTTCCTTATAACTATTTATTTTATTTTTATTTATTGACACCCCACAAGGATTTGAATGTTTAACAATTACGGTTCCAGTATTCTTTGGTAGTGTATGAGAAATATTTAGAGCTGCGTAAATATCGTTGTAATTATTGTAGCTTAATTTTTTGCCACCCAATTTTTTTATATTTAATTCTTTATTTTTACTATAAATTGCAGACTTTTGATGAGGATTCTCACCATAACGTAATGTTTCGACTAAATTTCCATACACAGTTTTTTTTTTTGGAAAATAATTACTATTATCATTATTTAAATATTCTGAAATAACCGAATCATAATAGGCGGTCAGATTGAATGCTTCTTGAGACATTTTTTTTCTAAATTCTAAGCTTGTTGAACCTTTATTTTTATCTAAATTTGCAATAAATTCATCGTATTGATCTGGCGAAATTAAAATAGTTGTATCTTTGTAGTTTTTGGCTGTTGCTCTAACAAGAGTTGGGCCACCGATATCAATATTCTCGATTATTTTTTTATGTTTTTTTGTCAAAGTTAAAGTCTCTTCAAAAGGATAAAAATTAACTATAACTAGATCGATTTCATCATAATTTCTTATTTTCAAATCTTTTTTATGCTTTTTATTATCTCTTTCACTTAAAATTCCAGCATATAACTTTGGATGAAGAGTTTTTACTCTACCATCCAAAATCTCATCTGAATTTGTATATTCTGACACCTCTTCACATTTATACCCAAGCTTTTTAATTTCTTTGGAAGTTCCACCTGAGCTAATAATTTTTATATTGTATTTCTTAAGAGCTTTTAAAATTATTTTAATTTCTGATTTATCGGATAGAGATATAAGAGCTTTTTTAATTTTATTACTCATATTTTGCTTATTTGCCATTCAATTAATTGTTCTTCATTTTGTGTCACTCCTGAGATAAAAATATTTTGATTTTCTATATATCTGTTTTTATTGCCGAAATATAGTCCAGTTTCAACATCAATTAATCCATCTTTAGAAAAGAACCTCCAGCCAGAATTCTCTAACTCAATTAAAACTGATTTATTGTCAAGTAACTTTGTTAGCTTAATATTTGGTAATAAGTGAAATCTTATTTCAAAATTAGTAGTTTTAAAATTATTTTTTTTTATAAGTTTTTCTTTACCAATAAGAATATTTTTATCAGAATAAAATTCTAAATTTCTTTGATGAATTACCCCATATCTTGATAAATATCCATCATGGGAACTCTGGAGTTTCCAATAATTTTTTTCATAAACTATCCTATTATCAAAAGTCTTAAATCCTTTATTAACAATACTTGGTCCTTTACTATTTTTTTTATAACTACTCACAGATGTATTATCTAAAATCAAGGTTGAGTGAGTTGCAGTTGATTTTGAAATTCCATTAAGTTGATGGTTATGGTTTTGAAAATAACCTGAGTTTGTTATTAGTTTTTCGTCTTTAAAAATAAATTCAAATGATAAAGGTCCACTTTGATAATTTTGAGAGAAATTTTTATCAGGATTACGTCCTGTATCTACTGCAAGAATGGTATTTTTATTTTTAAGAATTGTGTATCCAGATATTTCAAATTTATCATTTTTAAATTTATATCTAAAAAGATTTAAATATTTATCAAAATCTTTATTATCAGAGTTATTATTCCCATTAAATAATAAGCTGTGTTTTAATGACCCCCAAAAAAAATCATATGACTTTCCAAGATAGAAAATAATTTCATCTAAGTATTCTGGTATTTCGTTTAAAGAATCTTTCAGAAGTTCTCTAATTAAAATAAAATATTTTAAGTAAAAAACCATCTGTCTTATATTTCTCGATTTTGGAAAGTAATTATTATCAAATGAAGTATTAATTATTTTTTTTAACAAATTTAAACCATAATCTAAGTATTTGTTGTTTTTATAGGCTATGCCAGTCATTGTTATAGCTGTACAACCAATCATTTTGTCGCTAAAATTAAGGGATCTGTCTATTTCATTCATAAGATGATTAACTTGTTTACTGATAACTTCGTTGAAATTTTTTTTATAGTTATCATTTGACTCTTCATAAGTTATCTTCGAATTCGATATCCAAGCTATTACTCTTTTAGAAAGAATATCTATTTCCCAACTTTTTTTCTCATAATTTTGATTTTTTTTTATCCAATTTTCAATTATTGTTTGG